>NZ_JBITEN010000023.1:0-137467 GCF_044455165.1 Streptomyces sp. NPDC051315 | reverse complement strand
GGGGGGGGGGGGGGGGGGGGGGGCGGGGGGGGGGGGGGGGGGGGGGGGGGGGGGGCGGGCGCCCCCCCCCCCCCCCCCCCCCCCCCCCCCCCCCCCCCCCCCCGCGGCGGTCTCAGTCCACGTCGGACGCGTCCAGGCGGTACAGGCCGCTGTAGTCGCTCACGGCCGTGCCGTTCTCCTCGACCCAGGTCGCGATCTCGGTGTTCGAGGAGCCCTGGCCACTGTCGCTGATGACGAGGTAGTGCAGCTTGCCGGCCTTCACCAGGCTCTTCAGCTTGGCGAGCGTCATCGCCTCGTCGGTGCCGGACCAGCCGCCCATGGAGATCACGGGCTCGCCGGACTCCAGGATGACCGAGGCCGCGGTCTGGTCGGTGGCGACCGCCACGAGCCAGGTGGCGCCGTCCTGGTTCTTCTTCAGGTACGTGATCATCTCGGACGACACCTGGCCGCCACCGCCCGTGCCGCCGTCCGGGGAGGCGTCGTCGGACCGGCTCCCGGTGCCGGACCCGGCCTCGGTGGTGGAACCCGACTCGGTGCCGGCACCGGTCCCGGCCCCGGTGCCGGAGGACGAGCCGCCGGCGTTCGACGGCGGCCGGCCCGTCCGCTGCCCGTCACCCGTGGGAGCGCTGCCGCCGGGCCGTTCGCCGCCCCCCACACCACCACCGGTGCTCGGCCCGGCCGTCGGGTTGGTGCCGTTGGTGCCGGCGGCCGCCGCCGGGACCGCGTAGGCGGCCGGGCCCGCCAGCAGGGCGACGATCGCGGCGAGCGAGGCGACGCCGATCAGCCGCTGCCGCTTCGTGAACCGCCCGACCAGCAGCCCGATCACCGCGGCCGCACCCGCGACCCCGGCCACGACCTCGGCGACCGTGTACCACGCGCCGGAGCCGGAGACCCGCTGGAGCAGCACGACCGCCCAGACCGTGCTCGCCGCGACCGCCGCCGGCAGCACCCAGCCCCACTGGGCCGCCGAGCCCTCACGGAAGGCCCGGTACAGCGTCACCGCACCGATCCCGGTCAGGGCCGCGATGCCCGGCGCCATGGCCGTGACGTAGTACGGGTGGAAGGTGCCCTCGGCGAGGGCGAAGGTCAGGTAGTGCAGGACGAACCAGCCGCCCCAGAGCAGCAGCGCCGCCCGCCGGGCGTCCGTACGGGGAGCCCGGCCGCGCAGCACCAGCCCGCCGGTGAGCGCGACCACCGCGAACGGGATCAGCCAGGAGATCTGGCCGCCCATGATCTCGTTGAACATCCGGTACGGACCCGCCTCGCCGCCGAAGCTCGCGCCGTTGCCCTGCGACCCCACCGACGAACTCGCCCCGAAGATCCGCCCGAAGCCGTTGTAGCCGATGACCAGGTCCCAGACCGTGTTGTCGGTCGAGCCGCCGATGTACGGGCGCGACGAGGCCGGGATCAGGTCGACGACCACCATCCACCAGGCGCTGGAGGCCACCAGCGCGACCGTGCCGACGGCGAGGTTGCGGATCCGCCGGCCCAGCGGGACCCGGGCCGCCCACAGGTAGACCAGGAAGAACGCCGGCAGGACGACGTAGGCCTGCATCATCTTGGTGTTGAAGGCGAAGCCGATCGCGACGCCCGACCACATCAGCGGCAGCGGCTTCCCCGTGCGCACGGCCTTCGTCAGGGCGGCCGCGCCCAGCAGCATCAGGAGGACGAGGACCGGGTCCGGGTTGGTGTCCCGGTTGATGGCGACGGTGATCGGGGTGAGGGTCAGCGCGAGGGCGGCGATCGTGCCCGCGACGGCACCGAAGTCCCGCTTGACCATGCGGTACAGCAGAGCCACCGAGCCCACGCCGGCCCCCACCATGGGCAGCGCCAACTGCCAGGTGCCATAGCCGAACAGACGCGCCGACAGGCCCATCACCCACAGGGCGAACGGCGGTTTGTCGACGGTGATGAAGCTGCCGGCGTCCAGCGCGCCGAAGAAGAACGCCTTCCAGCTCCGGGTGCCGCTGTAGACGGCCGCGTTGTAGAAGCTGTTGCCGGTCACGGAGGTGAGGTTCCAGCCGTACAGGGCCGTGGCCAGGACCAGGACCGCCCACAGGGCGGGGCGGGCCCAGCGCGGGTCCTCCGGCGCCCCGGTGAACAACCTGCGCGCACGGGCGGCGAGGGTGCCGTCGGGCGGCGCGGCCGGGTGGCGGGCGCCGTCCTCCCGGACGGACGCGGGCGGCGGGACGAGGGTCGTCATGACGCGTACTCCAGGTGGGTGTTCGCCCCGGTGGGCAGGACGGCGGGGGCGGGACGCGCGGCCGGCCGGCGGGCGTCCCCGACCACGGCCGCCCACCGGTGCGGCCGGGTGCCGGTCGCCGGGTCGCCGTGGCCGGACAGGAGCGGGGCGACCAGCGGCACGAGGGCCTCCTGACCGGTCGACGGATCGGCGTCCGCGATCGTTTCGTTCATGGCAGTGACGATGGGGGCCACGTCTGGGGGATCCCTGAGCCGGCTCTGAGGGGACGGTGAGAATCAGCGGACTCACAGGTCGTCCACAGACCCTTCGATGCCTCGGCCGTCAAAACCCCCGCAACACAAGCGGTCTAGACTCTCTCCGCAACGGCCCGGACATGGTCGAGAGCGGGCGGACACGGCCAACCCCGAAGGGTATTCGGCGTTTTGATACGGATAGATTCAGTCACCAAGCGGTACCCGGACGGCACGGTGGCGGTCGACCGGCTCTCCCTCGAGATCCCGGACCGTTCGATCACCGTCCTCGTCGGCCCCTCGGGATGCGGCAAGACGACCACCCTGCGCATGATCAACCGGATGGTGGAGCCCAGCGAGGGCACGATCCTCCTCGACGGCGTCGACACCCGGCAGCAGCCGGTCGACACCCTGCGCCGGTCCATGGGGTACGTCATCCAGAACGCCGGCCTCTTCCAGCACCGCACGATCGTCGACAACATCGCCACCGTGCCGCGGCTGCTCGGCTGGAGCAAGGACCGCGCCCGCGGGCGGGCCCGCGAGCTGATGGAACGGGTCGGCCTCGACCCCTCGCTCGCCAAGCGCTACCCCTACCAGCTCTCCGGCGGGCAGCAGCAGCGCGTCGGTGTGGCACGGGCGCTCGCCGCCGACCCGCCGGTGCTGCTGATGGACGAGCCGTTCTCGGCCGTCGACCCCGTCGTGCGCAAGGGACTCCAGGACGAGCTCCTGCGCATCCAGGGGGAGCTGGGCAAGACCATCGTCTTCGTCACGCACGACATCGACGAGGCCGTGAAGCTCGGCACGATGGTCGCCGTCCTGCGCACCGGCGGCCGGATGGCCCAGTTCGCGCCGCCCGCCGAGCTGTTGTCCGACCCGGCCGACGCGTTCGTCGAGGACTTCCTCGGCGCCGACCGCGGTATCCGGCGGCTGTCCTTCTTCTCCTCCGCCGGCCTCGACCTGCTCACCGCGCCGATCGTCGCGGTCGACGCGAGCGCCGAGCAGATCGCCGCCCGGGGGACCGACGACGTCCCCTACCTCCTCGTCACCGACGTCGACGGCAGGCCCCTCGGCTGGGGCGAGCCGCGCGACGTGACCGCCGGGAGCGTCGACGCCGGCCGGCTGCTGCCGTACGGGCGGCCGTTCGTGGCCGGTACGGACTCGCTGCGGGCCGCGCTCGACTGCGCCGTGCTCTCGCCCACCGGCTGGGCCGTCGCCGTGGACGCCGGGGGCCGGGCGGCCGGGGTCGTCTCCCAGCAGGCCATCGCCGAGGCGATCCGCGGCGCCCACGCGGAGGGCCGTACGGCCGCTCCCGGGGCCGCGAAGAGCGTGAAGACGTCGAAGGCCGCACGGTGAGCGGCTTCTTCGACATCCCCAGCGACCTCCAGCACAGCTGGATCGGTCTCGTCGGACTCCATCTGCGCGAGGCCCTGCTGCCGGTGCTCGCGGGCCTGCTGCTCGCGCTGCCGCTCGCCCAGCTGTGTGTGCGGCTGCGCTGGCTGTACCCGCCCGTGCTGTGGGTGACGACCGTGCTGTACGCGATCCCCTCGCTGGCCTTCTTCGTCGTCCTCATCGACTACACCGGCCAGACGGAACTGACCGTGATGATCCCGCTCACCGTCTACAGCCTCGTCGTCCTCGTCCCGGCGATCGTCGACGGCGTCCGCTCGGTGCCGCGGGAGACCCTGGCCGCCGCGACCGCCATGGGCTTCGGGCCCGTACGGCGCTACGTCCAGGTGCAGCTGCCGATCGCGGTGCCCGCCATCATCGCCGGGCTGCGGGTGGCGACCGTGTCGAGCATCTCCCTCGTCAGCGTCGGCACCCTCATCGGCAACCAGGGCGCCCTCGGCAACCTGCTCCACGACGCGACCATCTACAACCGGCCGGAACTCGCCTGGAACGCCGTGCTCACCATGGGCGTCCTGGCGATCCTCGCCGACGCCCTGCTGGTCGCCGTACGCGTCCTGCTGACCCCCTGGATGCCGAGCGGCACAAGCCGCCAGAGGCCCGAGCCCGCCCTGAAGGACGCCGCCCGGTGAACGTACTCCACTTCGTCAACGCCTTCTTCAGCGACAGCGCCCACTGGTCCGGCTACGACGGCATCCCCACGCGCGTGGGGGAGCACATCCGGTACACCCTGCAGGCGCTCGCCCTCGCCGCCGTCATCGGACTGCCGATCGGCCTGCTCACCGGTCACTACGGACGCGGCGGGAACGTCCTGTCGCTGATCGCCACCGCCGGGCGGGCCCTGCCCACCTTCGGCCTGCTGGTGCTGATGACCATGCTGCTCGGCTTCGGCCTGCTGCCGGTGATGATCCCGCTGGTCGTCCTCGCCGTCCCGCCGATCCTGGTGACGACGTACGAGGCCGTGCGCGCCGTCGACCCCTCCCCGGTGGACGCCGCCCGCGGCATGGGCATGCGGGAACCGGGCATCCTGCTGCGCGTCGAACTGCCCGTCGCCCTCCCGCTGATCCTCGGCGGCCTGCGGTCGGCGGCCATCCAGATCGTCTCCACGGCCACCATCGCCGCCTACGTCAGCCTCGGCGGCCTCGGCCGCTACATCGTCGACGGTCTCTACCAGCGCGACTACGAGAAGGTCGTCGGCGGTGCCACCCTGGTCGCCGTCCTGGCCCTCGGCACGCTCGCGGTGTTCTGGGCGGTGAGCAGGGTGGCGGTGTCGCCGGGGGTGCGCAGGAGCGGCACGTAGGGGCACCGCGCGCCCCCGGGGGCGTCAGGTGGTGGTCGGCGGTGCCGGGCGGACCGCGACGGCGTCCACCTCGAAGAGCATGCCGGGCAGGGCCAGCGACGCCACCCCGCTCAGGGTCTGCGCCGGCAGCCGCTCGCCGAAGCGGGCGTGCAGGGCCTTGCCGAGGACCTCCAGCTTGCCGGGGTCGTGATCGACGACGAACGACCCGAGCCGCACGACGTGGTCGAGGCCGAGCCCGACCCCGGCGAGCGCCGCCTCCAGCCGGTCGAAGGCGAGGTCCACCTGCGCGGCGAAGTCTCCGGGCACGGGCGCGCCCGTGGCGTCGGAGGCGTACTGCCCGGCGATGAAGACCGTCTCGCCGGGTGCCGAGACGGCGTGGCTGTAGCCGAAGGGGGTCGGGTCGTGCAGCGTCGGAGGGTTGGTGATCGTACGGTGATCGAGACTCATGCCATCCCCAACTCCCGTACACCTCAGGGGTATTCCTCCCTCCTTCACCCCTCCGAGCGGGCCAGCGCCTGCTCCAGGACCACCAGCAGGGCGTCGCGCACCGAGCCGCGTTCTCGGGCGTCGAAGACCAGGACCGGGACGCCCTCGGAGACGTCGAGGGCCCAGCGGACCTCGTCCAGGGAGTGCTCGACGCGGCCGTCGAAGGCGTTGACGGCCACCGCGAACGGGATGCGCTTGTGCTCGAAGTAGTCGACGGCGGCGTAGCAGTCGTCGAGGCGGCGGGTGTCGACGATGACCAGCCCGCCGACCGCGCCTTCCACGATGTCGTCCCACATGAACCCGAACCGCTCCTGCCCGGGCGTGCCGAACAGGTACAGCTTCAGCGTCGGGTCGATGGTGATGCAGCCGAAGTCCATCGCGACCGTGGTGGTCGTCTTGCGCGGGGTGTGGCTGAGGTCGTCCACACCCGCCGCGACCTCGGTGATGGCCGCCTCGGTGGTCAGCGGCTCGATCTCGGAGATCGCGCCGACGGCGGTGGTCTTGCCCACGCCGAAGCCGCCCGCGATCACCAGCTTCACCGGCAGCGGAGGTCGTACGGCGGCCTGGCCGGTGGCCTGCCGCAGGAGCGGTTCAGTCGGAGTCACGGAGTACCCCCCGGGAGTCGGGGATGGCGCGGAGGCCATCGATAACCCTGCGCAGGACGGACGCGTCGTGGGTGACGCCGGCGTCCGGCACGTGCACCGACAACTGCCCCGCCGCGCGCAGGTCCTCGGCGAGGACCCGCACCACGTTCAGGTGCAGCCGCAGCCGGGCCGCGATCTCCGCGATCGACTGCGGCTGCCGGCAGGCGGCGACGATGTCGTGCTGTTCGAAGGCGAGCCGGTCGAGCGCGTCGAGCCCGGCGGCGGTGGCCACCAGCTGGGTCTCGACGGGCATCGGCCGGCCGGACGCGGCCTCGCCGGCGCCCGCCACCCGGCCGGCGGTGACCAGGAAGGGCCGGACGGCGGGCGCGGGGCCGACCGGTACGACGTCGTCCTCGTCGGCGCCGTGCGGAGTACGGCCGTCCGCCATCGGTGGTTGGTTTCCTCTCTGGACCGGCGGTCTGCGCGGTGACGGCCGGTCAGCGCGACCTGGTGGCGCCGACGCTGTTCTTCAGCTCCAGCACCAGCTGCGGGCTGAGCGCGCTGCCGGCGCGGTTGGCGAACACGGTCATCTCGTAGGCGATGTTGCCCAACTTGGCCTCCTTGTCGGTGACCACGCCGAGCACGGCGCCGCTGCCGATCGCGGAGACCAGCACATGGCCGCCCTCCAGATCGATGATGACCTTGTTCAGGCCGCCCAGACCGTAGTTGCCGGAGGCGCCGGCCGCCAGGCTGGTGATGCCGGAGACGATCGCGGCCAGCCGCTCGGAGTCGGCGTGCTCGCGCAGTTCCGACACGGCGATCAGCAGGCCGTCGGAGGACACCGCGATGGCGTCCACGACCCCTGCGGTCTCGGTGGCGAAACGGTTGAGCAGCCAGGTGAAGTCGGCTGCGGCGGCCCGCAGGTCGGTCGGCGTGGCGTCTCCCGAGGGAGTTCCACCTGTCGACGTGCTCACTGCTCGGCTCCTTCCGGAAGATGGGTCTGATCGTGTGTGGGCCGGTGGTCGTTCCGGTCGTTCCGCTCGGTGGTACGGGGGGCGGGGGGCCGGGGGTGCTCCCCCGTGCCGCCGCCGGTGTCGCGGTGGGCGCGTTCCACGGCCGCCTCGAACTCCTCCAGCGCGCTGCGCACGGCGTCCGCGTCGGCGGGGCGCACGGCGTGGCGCGCGGCCTGCTGTGCGGCCGCGTCCACCGTCGTCCGCAGGGTGGCTCCCCGGACCCGGCGCCGCAGCGGGCGGGTGCCACCGGGGGCGTCGGGGCGGGTGGCGGACGCGGGGCCGGGTGCCGTGCGGGCGTGGTCCGCGGTGGCTCCGGCTTCCGCGTCGGGGCGGGAGGGGGGAGCGGGGTGAGCGGCTGCCGCCTCGCGGTCGGTGGTGGGCGCGGGGGGAGCGGACGGATCGGCGTTCGCCTCGCGACGGGCGGACGGCGCGGGCCGGCCGGAGTCCACCTCGGTCAGGGGGGTGGGGAGGGGCTCGTCGGCGTTCGTGTCGCTGCCGGTGGCCTCCGTCGTCCCGGCGGTCTCCGCGGTCCCGCCGGTGCGCGCCTCGGCGTATCCGGGGCTCCGGGACCCTTCGGCGGACCGCGCGGGCACGTCGGCGTCACCGGTGTGGGGGGCGGACGCGGCCGGGTGTGCCGGGGCGTCACCGCCCGGACGGGTGGGGGCGGGGGCCTCCGTGCCCTCCGCGTCCCTCCCGGCGCGTGCGGAGGGCCCCGGCTCACCGGTGGCCGACCCGGTACGGGTGTCGGCGGGCGGTTCCCCGGCGCGGGGTGCCGGGATGAGGGCGGGGCGCGTCTCCCCGGCCGGGGCCGGCTCGCGCCGGGGGACCCGGCGGGGGAGCGGGCCCGGTTCCCGGACGTCCGCCGCCGCGGGCGGCACCGAGACCGACGGGGACGGCCCGGCCGACGGGGACGGGCCCGCGTCGAGGGCCGGCGAGGCCTTCCCCGGCGCCACGGCGCCCGGCACCGCCATCCCGCTCGGCGTCAGCAGCAGCGTGGACGGGATCGACACCTCCGCCGTCACACCGCCCCCGGGCGTGCGGGAGAGGGTGACGTCGACGTCCCAGCGGCGGGCCAGCGCGCCGACCACGAACAGGCCGAGCACCTTCGTCGGCACGAGGTCGAGCCGTTCACGGCGGACGAGGCGGGCGTTCTCCTCGGCGAGGCGCTCGGCGCTCATGCCCAGGCCGTGGTCGGCGATGGTGATCGTCGCTGCGTCGTCGTCGGAGTCGACCCCGACCTCGACGGCGCTGTCCTCGGGCGAGAAGGACACGGCGTTCTCGAGGAGTTCGGCGACCATCAGCGTGAGGTCGCCGATGATGTCGGGCTCCACCATGACCTCGGTCCCGGCGTGCAGCCGTACCCGCTGGAACCCCTCGATCTGGCCGAGGGCGGCGCGCACCACGTTGGTCAGCGCGGCCGGGCCCGAGTCCAGGACGGTCTCGCGGATGCCGGCCAGCAGCATCAGGCTGTCGGCGTTGCGGCGCAGACGGACCGCGATGTGGTCGATGGAGTAGAGGCGTTCGAGCAGCGCGGGGTCGGTCTCACCGCGCTCCACGGCGTCGATCAGCGCCAGTTGACGGGTGGTGAGGTTGCTGACGCGGCGCCCGACGTTGCCGAACATCTCGGCGACGTTGCGCCGGCTCAGCACCTGGCGCTCCAGCAGCGCGGCCGCGGTGGTCTGGACGTTGTTGAAGGCCTCGGCGAGCTCGCCGATCTCGTCGTCCGCGGTGACCGGCAGTTCGCTCAGCCGCGGCGGCCCGCTCTCCTCGGCGTCGTCGTCCGCCACCCGGGCGAGCTCGCGCCCGGCGACGTCGGCGACCTCCTGCGCGGCGTCGGTCAGGGCCCGTACCGGCCGGATCACGGAACGGCGTACCAGCACCGCGAAGGCGATCCAGACGGCGAAGCCCAGCACCGCCAGGCTCAGCAGCAGGCCCGCCCGCCACGCGGCGCTGGAGGCGGCCTCGTCGGCCCGGTCGGCGATCTGGTCGATGAGCGAGCCGGTGACCTTCAGCCGGGTCCCGGCCTGCTCGTTGTAGCGGTGGTACGAGGCGAGCGCGTCCCGCAGCGCCGTGCGGATCTCCGCCTCGGACTCGGCCTGCAGGGCGCTGGGGTCGACGGCGAGTTCGGCGTAGTGCTGGCTGATGTCGGCCATCGCGGCGTTGTGCTCGATACCGCCGAGTTCCTCGGCCTGCGCCTCACTCGCGAACCGGGAGAAGCGCTCGGCCTGGTAGGTGTACAGCTCGTGGGAGCCGACCGCGCCCATGAACTCGATGAGGGCGTTGCTGTCACCGGTCCGCGCGGAGAAGACGCCGGTCTCGAAGGCGCCGTGGGCGGCGTCGGCCCGCAGCAGCGAGTCGAGCAGGTTGCCGGTGAAGGTCGTGGCGAGCGCGGCGTTGCGGTCCAGCCCGAGGCCGTCGATGAGGCCGTCGGCGGCGCCCGCGTACGCCGGGTCGATGTTGTCGGCGGGCAGGTAGCCCTGCTCGATGGTGTCGCGCAGACCGGTGAGGCTCTCGATCTCCCTGAGCGCCTGCGCCTCACCGGCCGGCAACCGGTCGCCGAAGGTGTCGCGCACCTCCTTGACCTGGGAGTCGACGTCGAGTTGGGCCACCCGGTACGCGGAGGAGGAGGGTGTGCCGCCGTCGAAGGAGGACTCGTGCCGCACCGACAGGAGGATGGCCTGCTGGTGCTCGGCCTGTACCGCGGCGACCAGTTCGGCGACCTGGGAGCTGTCCCGCACCAGTTGGGCGGCCGCCTCGGCCCGGCGGGACTCCTGCACCAGGTCGACGATGAGGTAGGCCAGCAGCACGGTGATCACCGTCAGCGGGATGCCGACGAGGATGTTGAGCTTGCGCTGGAAGGGCCACCGGTCGGCGAAACCCCGCGGGCCCCGGCGGACGGACGAGGCTGCCGTGGGTGCCGAGCGGGCGGGCGCGTCCACCGTGTTCGTGGACACCGGGCCTCCTTCGTGGGGGTCTCGCAGGCGTGCGCGCCGCTGTGGCAGAGGTCGACTTCCGTGACAATATCGCTTCTTTGTGCGGGGATGGACGTTGCCCCAAGTCAAGAATCCATCACGAAGCGCAGTCCGATCAGGACACAACTGGCCACGAATTGAAGTCAATCGGTAACCCGGTGGCACTTGACTGATCGAGAAGAGGGTGGATTGGATCGAGCCGGGGGTTTCGGCTGTCCTTGCCGCCCCTTCCTCCTCTCCTTCCTCATCGACCTCCAGAGCCCGGAACGGGAACCGTGACTTCCAACGCCCACAGCAGCAGGTCCCTCAGGAACCACCCCGGTGCGGCGGCCGTCGCGCTCGCCGCGATGACGGCCCTGCTGGCGGGATGTTCCTCCTCCGACGACACGTCCGACCCGCTCGCCGAGGACAAGGCGGACGGCAACACCGTCGTCGTAGGCTCCAACAACTTCGCCGAGAGCATCCTGCTCGCCGACATCTACGGTGAGGCCCTCAAGGCCAAGGGCATCAAGGTGTCCTACAAGCCCAACATCGGCAGCCGGGAGACCACCTACGGCCTGCTCAAGAACGGCTCGATCACCGTCCTGCCGGAGTACAACGGCTCGCTGCTGGCCTACCTCGACCCGAAGGCCGAGCAGAAGTCGCTCGAGGCGGTCAACGCCGCGGCCAAGGCCAAGCTCGACCCCAAGCTGACGCTGCTGGAGTCGTCGCCCGCCGAGGACAAGGACTCCGTCACCGTCAACCAGGAGACCGCGAAGAAGTACGACCTCACGGCCGAGTCCACCCTCGCGGACCTCAAGGACGTCGCCCCGGAGCTGATCCTCGGCGGCTCGCCCGAGTTCCAGACCCGGCAGCAGGGCATGGTCGGTCTGGAAGAGGTCTACGGGCTGAAGTTCAAGTCCTTCAAGGCCCTCGACGCGGGCGGTCCGCTGACCCAGGCCGCGCTGAAGAAGAACACCGTGCAGGCCGCGGACATCTTCACGACGGACCCGACCATCACGAAGGAGAAGTTCGTCGTCCTCCAGGACCCGGAGAACCTCTTCGGCTTCGCCAACGTGACCCCGCTGGTCTACAAGAGCGGGCTCTCCCAGGAGGGCGTCGACGCGCTCAACGCGGTCTCCGCCAAGCTCGACACGAAGACGCTGCTGGACCTGGACTCCCAGGTGCAGCTGGAGAGCAAGGACCCGCTGGATGTCGCCAAGGCGTGGCTGAAGTCGGTCGGCCTGGGCTGACGTTCGCGGATTGGACACGACAGCACCCGGACCGGCCCGGGTTCCTCCCGCCCCGGAGGACACCCGGGTCGTCCTGAACGGCACCACCCTCACCGTCGGCGAGCTGATCGCGCTCGCCGACGGTGCGGCCGTGCCCGCCGTGGCGCCCGAGGCCCGCGAGCGGGCCGCGGACGCCTGGCGCGCCGCCCAGCGGCTGGCCGCCGCCGGCCGGCTCTACGGCCGGGGCACCGGCGTCGGCGCCCACCGCACGGTGACCGTCGACGCCGACGACGAGGCCGGTCACGGTCTGCGGCTCCTGCGCAGCCACGCCGGCGGCGCGGGCGCCCTGCTGCCGGCCCGTCAGGTCCGCGCGATGCTCGCGATCCGCGCCAACCAGCTCCTCGCCGGCGGCTCCGGCATCCACCCTTCCTTCGTCGACGCCCTCACGGAGGCGCTCCGCCTCGGCGTCCACCCGGCCGTCAACGAGTACGGCGCGATCGGCACGGGCGACCTGACGGCCCTGGCCCAGACAGGGCTCACCCTGATCGGCGAACGCCCCTGGCTGGACGACCGCCCGGAGAACAACGGCAGCCGCGGCGCGGCCCCCCGCCCCGCCGACCTCCTGGACGGCCGCCCCACCGCGGGCCTGTACGACTGGCTGCACACCCACCCGCCCGCCCGGCCTGACGCCACGGCCTCGAACGCGGACCCACGGGCCGGGGCCGGCGCGGGTCCGGAGGGCGGGACGGAGAGCAGTCCCGGTGCACCGGCAACGATTCCCGGCGGGGGCCCGGCCGCCGGTCGGCTGCCCGCTCCCGTCGTCCTGCGTCCCGGGGACGCCCTCGCGCTGCTCAGCAGCAACGCCCTCGTGCTCGCGCAGGCGGCGCTCGGCGGGCACGCGCTGGACGTGCTGCTGCGGGCCACGCACGCCGTGGCCGCCCTGTCGCTCGCCGCGGTCTCCGGTTCACCGGAGGCGTACGCCGCGCCCGTGCACGCCCTGCGGCCCTATCCCGGCGCGGCCCGGACGGCCGCCGAGGTGCGGCGGCTGCTCGGGCTGCCCGACCGGCCGTCCGGCCCCGGCCGCCGTATCCAGGACCCCTACGGCTTTCGCGCCTTCCCCCAGGCCCACGGCTGCGCCCTCGACGCGGCCGAGCGGCTGCGCGAGGTCGTCGAGGTGGAGATCAACTGCCCCTCGGAGAACCCCCTCGTCGCCCCCGACGGCACCGCGGCCTACCACCACGGCGGTTTCTTCGCAGCGCCCCTCGGCCTCGCCCTGGAGGCCGCGAACCTCGCCCTGCTGGGGACCGCCCAGCTCTCCGCCGCCCGGCTGGCCGCGCTCGGCGACCCCGGTCTGACCGGGCTGCCCGGGTTCCTCGCAGCGGGCCCCGCGAGCAGCTCGGGCACGATGATCCTGGAGTACACGGCCCACTCCGCGCTCGCGGAGCTGCGTGCGTGCGCGGCCCCCGCCTCCGTCGGGCACGCCGTCCTCTCGCACGGCCTGGAGGAGGCCGCCAGCTTCGCCGGCCAGGCGGCCCGCCAGACCCTCCGCGCGACGGACGCCTACGACACCGTCCTGGCCTGCGAGCTCGTCGCCGCCGTGAGGGCGTTGCGCCTGCACGCCGCGCCGCCGCGGGTGCCCGCCTTCACCGTGGCGGACGCCGCCCTCCCCGGCGGTCTCGACGACCGCCCGCTGACGGGGGACGTGACGGCGGCCGCCGCACTGCTGCCCGAGCTGGCCGAGCTGTGAGGACGGCTCAGTAACCGACGTGGAACGTGGCGTCCTGCCGCTCGGTGGCCGTCGAGACGGGGTCGACGCGCAGGACGTAGTTCGAGTGCCGTATGTAGCGGGTCGGGTTGTTGTACGACCGGAACGACGACCAGCTCGCGTCCGCCAGCCCCGCCGTACGGTGGAAGGTCGCGTCCGCCGCGAACGTCGACGTGCCGTCGTTGACGTCCAGCCGGAGCTCGTAGGCGTAGTGGCGCAGATAGCGCGTCGGATAGTTCACCGACTGGAAGGAGACGCCCGAGCCGTCCGCCAGACCCGGCACCAGCTTCCACTGCGAGTCGGTGTAGAGGTCGAAGGGGTAGGTGTCGATGCGGCCGACGAAGTCGGCGTGGCGGACGTAACGGGCCGGGTAGTTGTACGACTTGAGCCGGTTCCAGGTCGGCGCTCCCCACTTCGCGACCAGGTTGTCGTACACCGTCGAGGTGATCGGCTGGATGCCGCAGTGCTTGGAGTTGACCGGCTGGGTGTACAGGCGCTGGTCGAGCGCCGTCCAGGTGCCGGCCGCGAGGTCGGTGCTCTGCCAGGCGTAGAAGACGCCGTTCGGGGTGTAGGTGTCTCCGTAGAGGTACCAGCTCTGGGACGTCAGGGACTTCACCACCGTCGGCGCCTCGGTGCCGCCGTGCGCGGCCGGGGTGCTGAAGGGGGTGAAGCTGCCCGGGGCGAGGGTGGTGGACCTCGCGCCGACCAGCGTCTGGTCCTTCTTGAAGTAGAGGTAGTTGACCCCGTTGACGCCCACGGTCAGATTGCCGTCGATCACGTCGTAGCCGGGGTCGAAGAAGACCTGCGGTGCGGAGACGGTGACGAAGTCGGTGGTGTAGTTCACCATGATCACGTTGTGGCCGCTGGAGTTGACCGACGAGTAGAGGATCCCGTACTGGCCGCGGCCCGCGTCCCAGAACGCCTCCGGTGCCCAGCTGTGGGTCACCATGTCGTGCAGCTTGAGACGGTGGTAGCCGGTGAAGGTGCGCAGGTCGGCCGAGTTCCAGACGTGGATGTACTGGCTGTTGTAGCTCCAGTCGGTGCCCTTGAGGTCGGTGGCGAGCACCACGAAGGTGCCGTCCTGCTTGCGCAGGATGAACGGGTCGCGCAGGCCGCCGGCGCCTTCGGTCGGCGTGACGACGGGGTTGTTCTGGTTCAGCGGCATCCAGCGCAGTCCGTCCGTGCTGACGGCCAGGTGGAGGCCGTAGTCGGTGCCCGCGCCCAGGCTGGTCGACTCGGTGAAGTAGGCCATCACGTACGCCGAGTCGGCCGCGTGGGCGGACGGGGTGCCGAGGGCCAGGGACAGGGGGACGGCGGCGGCCGCGCCGAGGAACAGGCGGCGGGAGGGGGTGGGGGTCATGCGCTCTCCACGGGTGCGGGATGCGGGTGTGAGATGTGGGGTGCGGGGTGTGAGACGGGGGCACTTCGTTCGGAATGTCGAACGTAGTTCGGTGAACCGGTCAGAAGCTAGGGGGCTGTGGGGAACAGGTCAATCACCGCGACACGCTTGGCGGTTTCCCGCCGCCGACCTGTGTGCGGCCCACGGAAAAGCCGGTGATCACCTCCGCGGACGGGGGCTACTGTCCGACCGTGAACAGACGACGGCAGAAGAAGCTGAACAGGCGTCTCGTCGAGGCGGCGCTGCTCGGCGACGACGCGCGGGTCGACGCGTTGCTGCGGGCCGGGGCCGACCCGGCGGCGGGGGACCGGGACGGCACCACACCTCTGTACGTGGCCTCGGTCGAGGGAGCCGCCGGGATCGCGCGACGGCTGCTGGAGGCCGGTGCCCCGCCCGACGCCGAGAGCGACGGACCCGGTGCGGAGGGCACGCCTCTGTGCGCGGCCGCCTGCTGGGGCCACACCGAGACGGTCCGCACCCTCCTCGCCCACGGCGCCGACCCCGGTCTCCGTGAGGACCACGGCACCGGGTGGACGGCCCTGGAGTGGGCGACCGCGGGACCGCACCCGGAGACGGCCGCCGTGCTGCGCGCCGCCGGCGCCCGCTGACGGTGGCTCAGGGAGCGACCTGGGCGATCAGCCGGTCGATCAGCGCGATCAGCACGTCCCGGCAGGACTCCCGCTCCCGCGCGTCGCACAGCAGCACGGGAACGTCCGTCGGCAGCGCCAGCGACTCCCTGATCTCCTCCGCCGGATACGGGTGCCGCCCGTGGAAGCCGTTGACCGCGACCACGAACGGGATGCCCCGGCGCTCGAAGAAGTCGATCGCGGCGAAGCTGGACCGCGGCCTGCGCATGTCGACCAGCACCACCGCCCCCAGGGCGCCGACGGCCAGGTCGTTCCACATGAACCAGAACCGCTGCTGCCCCGGTGTGCCGAAGAGATACAGCACCAGGTCGTCGCCGATGGTGATGCGTCCGAAGTCGAGGGCCACGGTGGTGGACCGCTTCTCCTCGATGCCCTTCAGATCGTCGATGTCGAGCCCGGCGACGGTCAGCGGTTCCTCCGTGCGCAGCGGCGTGATCTCGCTGACCGATCCGACCAGGGTGGTCTTGCCGACGCCGAAGCCGCCGGCCACGAGTATCTTCACCGTGTCGGGTGCCTCCACCGTCCCGGCGGTGGCATCAGATCCGGCCAAGGCCGTCCCTCACTTTCTGCAGCAGCTCCAGATTCGGGGTACCGGTGACGGGACGCGGCGGACGGGCCGTGATCAGGCCCGCCTCCAGCAGATCGCAGAGCATGATGACGACCACGCTCACCGGCAGGTCCATCCGGGCCGCGATCTCCGCCACGGCGACCGGCCGGGCGCACAGCCGCAGGATCCGGACGTGCTCCGGCTGCGGCCGTACGGCCCGCTCGGGCCGCGGGTCCACCGCGGTCACCGTCGTGATGAGCGTGAAGTCGGCGCGGCTCGGTCTGGTCCGCCCGCCGGTGAGCGTGAAGGGCCGGACGAGCCGGCCCGCTGCGTCTCCTGCGCTCACCTCACCCGCCGTTGGTGCGCGCGGCGGGACCGGCACCGGTCCGCGGCGCCGCGCTGAGGTGCTCACCGATCTTCTTCACCAGCATGTTCATCTGGTACGCCACCACGCCGACGTCCGCCTTCGAGGCGGCCAGCACGACCAGATGGGCCCCCGGGCCGGCCGAGGTGAGGATCAGGTAGCTGTGGGCCATCTCGATGAGCGCCTGGCGCACCGGCCCGCCGCGGAAGTCCATGCTGACGCCCTTGCTGAGGCTCATCAGGCCGGACGCGGTCGCCGCCAGCCGCTCGGCGTCCTCGCGCGGGAACCCGGTGGACTTGCTGACCACCAGCCCGTCCTCGGAGAGCACGACGGCCTGGTGCACGTCGGCGACCCGGTCCACGAGACCGGTGAGCAACTGGTCGAGCTGGGTGTTCGTGGCGGGGCTGGGGTGTGTCATCGCGGTGTCCTTCATGAACGGTCGGGGAGCGGGGTCGGGGTCTGGGGGGTGTCGGCGGCGGTGACCGGCGCGGAGGTCGTCTCCTCGGGGCCGGACGGCGGTTCGTCGGCGTCGTCGCGTGCCCGCAGCGTGCCGCGCTGGAAACCGGCGAGGGAGGAGGCCGCGCGCTCCGCGGTGAAGTCGTCGGCGACACCGTCCTGCCCGGCGGGCCCGGGCTCCTCGCGCAACTCGGTGGCGAGGCTGGTCTGCGGGACCCGGCGGGGCAGCGGGGCCAGGCCGTCGGGGCGGGCGGGAGCCGCCGCCCGGGCCGCCCCCGTCGTCGCCCCCCGCGCGGGTGAGTCGCCGGGCGTGGTGGTGTGCGGGGCGGTCGGGCTACGGGAGTCGTCCGGCGCAGTGGTGTGCGGGGCGGCCGGTTCGCGTGAGCCGGCCGGCGTGATGCCGTCTCCCGCGGCCGAGTCGTGCGACGTGCCCGACGTGCTTGCGTCCGTGGGCGCCGGGTACGGCACGGTGCCGTCCGGGCCGGCCGAGGCCGCTGCCGGGTCCGCCGAGGCCGGCGCCGGGTCGGCCGTGCCGTCCCGTCCGGCCGACGAGTCCTGTGCCGAGGCGGACGCGCCGCGTACCGGAAGGGACGGCGGCGTGGCGGGTCCGGCGGTCCCCGGCGTGCGGGGGACGCCGGTCCCCGGGGACGCGGAGCCGGGGGTCTCGCGGACCACGATGTCGTGCGGGACCAGCACGATCGCGGTGGTCCCGCCGTACGGCGAGGAGCGCAGGGTCACGGCGATGCCGTGCCGGGTGGCCAGCCGGGCGATCACGAACATGCCCAGCCGCAGGTCGTCGGCGAGCGCCACCACGTCGAACTGCGGGTGCACCGCCAACTGGGCGTTGAACGAGGCGTAGTCCTCCTCGGACATGCCGAGGCCGCGGTCCTCCACCTCGATCACCAGACCCCTGGCCACCAGCGAGGCCCGCACCCCGACCGGGCTCGGCGCCGGCGAGTAGGAGGTCGCGTTGTCGATGAGCTCGGCCAGCAGATGGATCACGTCCGCCACGGCGGGCGGGGCGATGGACACCTCCTCCTCCGTCTGCACCTCCACCCGCCGGTACTCGGCGACCTCACCGACGGCGCTGCGCAGGATGTCGATCAGCGCCACCGGCTCCGACCAGCTGCGTCCGGGCCGGCCGCCGCTGATGATGACGAGGTTCTCCTCGTACCGGCGCAACTGGCTCGCCGTCGAGTCCAGTTCGTACAGACCCTGGAGGACCTCCGGGTCCTGGTGCCGGCGCTCCAGCGCGTCCAACTTGCTGAGCTGGAGGTTGACCAGATTCTGGCTCTGCCGGGCGATGCCCAGGATGACCTTCTGGAATCCGCGCCGGGTGTCGGCCAGTTCCACCGCGGTGTGCACGGCGGTGCGCTGTGCCGTGTTGAACGCCGCGGCCACCTGCCCGAGTTCGTCACCGCCGTAGTCGAGCGGCGGGGCCGCCGCGTCCACGTCGACGGTCTCTCCCCGGTCCAGCCGGGCCACCACGTCCGGGAGCCGTTCGTGCGCCAGGCTCAGCGTGGCCCTCCGCAGCCCGTGCAGCCGCCGCAGCAGCGAGCGGGTGATCCGCCAGGACATGCCGACGCACAGCAGCAGCGCGACGAGGCCGCCGGTGCTCAGTGCCGCGGCCTTGATGAGCAGTCCGTGCGCCTCGTCCGCGCTGCGCTGGAGCAGCGCCGTGGTCTGCTGCCGGATCAGCTCCGCGTACTGGTCGGAGACCTCGATGAGCGCGGTGCGCCACTCCTTCTGCACGTCCGGCAGGGGGACGGCGCCGTTCTTCCGCTGGTTCGTCCGGGCCGCGAGGACCTTGTCCTCGACGGCCTCCAGGGTCCGCCACGCCGGGCTCTGCAGGATCCGTTCGGTCTGCGTCTTCGTGTCGCCGGCGAGCGAGGGGATGATCTGGTCCTGCACGAGCCAGCGGCGCGCGTGCACCGTCTCGGCGAACGTGGACCACTCCTTCGCCTCCATGCGCCGCTCGGGCCCGGCCAGCGTGAGCTGCAGGTCCTCCTCGGAGACCAGCTCCGCCGCGTGCTCCAGGGCGACGAGCGGACCGGCCTGCGAGGCCAGGTCGCCGTCGTCGACCTGGGACAGCTCCTGGAAGGCGTGGATCTGGTCGTCGATGATCGAGGTGTACTGGTCCAGCGCCTGCGCGGCGGTGATGTCGGTGGGGTCGTCCACCTGGCCCCGGTAGTACTCCAGGCTGCCCACGGAGGCGACGACCGAGTACATCCGCTCCCGGACGCGATCGGGTGCCTGCTGGATGTCGTCCGCCCGCGCGACCAGCCGTGCGACCGCCGCGTCCGTCGTCCTGCGCTGTTCCTCCAGCGGGGCCCGGGTGGTGCCGTCGGGGCTGGTCAGCCATACGGCCGACAGGCTGCGCTCCTGCTGCAACGCGAGCGTCGCCTCGGTACCCATGGCACCGGTCGACCGGCTCAGTTCGGTCTGTGCGCGCAGCCGCAGTCCCTCCGAGAGGATCTGGATCGTCGTCACACCCCACATGGCGGCGAGGGTGACGCAGGGCACCAGCGCCAGGAGGATCAGGGAGAGACGTATGGAGCCGAGACGGCGGCGCCGGGCACCTGTCCGTGGAGACATGGTCGTCCTAGGGCGATCAGCGGGGAGGGGGAGGGGGAGCGGGCTCGGGAGAGGAGCTGGGGACCGGGGAGGACCCGGGAGGTCAGCGGGTTCCGTCGGCGGCGAAGCGCGCGACGTCGGCGACGTTGGTCCGCGTGACGAAGGCCGGGCCCGTGAGGACGGGCGCCACCCCGCCTCCGCTGATGTTGCCGTTGGTCTCGTGGAGCCAGAGCGCGTCCACGGCGAGGTAACCCTGCAGATACGGCTGCTGATCCACCGCGAACCGCACACGGCCGTCGCGGATGGCGCCGACCAGGTCCTCGCTGAGGTCGAACGTGGCGACCTCGGTGCCGCCGCCCGCCTCGTCGGCCGCCTGCACCGCGGCGAGCGCGAACTGGGCGCCGTTGGTGATGACCTCGTCGACGCCGGGCTGCTGCCGGAGGCGTGCCGCGACGGCGGCGGTCGTCGCGTCCATGTCGGTCCCGTCGACGTAGAGCATCTCGGTCTCGCCGGCGAACGCCTTCTTCACGCCCGCGCAGCGCGCCTCCAGGGCGATGTTGCCCCGCTCGTGGATGACGCACAGGACGTGCTTCGCCCCGAGGGCGTCGAGTTCGTCGCCGACGGCGCGGCCGGCGACGCTCTCGTCCTGTCCGAAGAACTCCAGGACCCCGAGGGAACGCCAGGCGCCCATGCCGGAGTTGAGGCCGACCACGGGTATGCCGGCCGCCTTGGCCTCGGCCACCGGGCTCTTCATCGCCTGCGGCTTGGCGAGGGTGACGGCGATGCCGTCGACCCTGTCACGGATCGCCTCCCGCACCAGCTCGGCCTGTCCGGCGGCGCCGGCGTCGCTCGCGTAGGTCAGGTCGACGCCGTCCTTGGCGGCGGCCGCCTCGGCTCCCTCGCGCACCAGCTCCCAGAAGGCGTCGCCCTTTCCGCCGTGGGTGACCAGGGCGATCGTGATCCGGTCGCCCGGCCCGGCCGCCGTGTCCGCGTCCGAGCCGGACGACGTGGCGCCGGAGCAGCCGGCGAGGAGCAGGCAGCAGGCCACGGCGGGGGCGGCGAGGCGAACGGATCTGCGGGAACGGACGGCACGGGGAGCGGTGAGGGGAGTGTTCACGGGAGGCTGCACCTCGCTGTGCGGCAGAGCAGGAGGACGGGGCGAGCGCCGCCGACGGGGGATGCACCGGCGAGAGGCTTCGCTGGCTCGGAGCCAACCGTGTGTGACCGTTCGTAGTCAAGTGAACAACCACTTGGGGTGAGGTGCTGCTGCCGCATCGTGATGTGGGACGGCGTCACCAGGGCCGCAAAGGGGACGAAGCAGCAGGTGATGTGAGTGATCGTCAGTCACGAGGGCGCCCGCGGCGCATTCCGCCGGGGCGTGTCGGACAGCGTCACGCGGCGGTCGGGGGGCGGGACGCGCGCGCCACCGCCCACGTACGCCCCCGGGCGTCGGGGTGCCTCCGCCCGGGCGGTCTCGTGCGGGGTGGGGGAGGCGGGGATGCCGCCGCCGAGGGGCAGGACGGTCACCGTCCACGGGGCGGCACCGGCGCGGCGTCGTCCCGTGGGCAGGCGTCAGGGCCGGGTACGACCGCGGTCGGCGGATCGTCCCGGCCCCGTCGGGTCCTGCCGCGCCGGGGGCACGCTCAGGCGGGCTCTCCCGTCTTCGACAGCAGCGGCTCCGCGGCCGTGTGCGTCTCCTTGCGCCGCCGTCGGCGGCTGCGGCGCGGCTCCTGGTCGGGAAGCCAGCCGAAGGTAAGGCAGCTGCCCACCACGCCGAGGAGCAGGCCGATGAGGAAGCCCCCGAGGTTCGAGGTGAGCCACGTGCCCAGGGAGAGCAGGACGCCGATGACCGAGTAGAAGAGGCGCTGCGACGGGTTGAACAGGATCAGCAGCCCGATCAGCAGCATCAGGGTCGGCAGGAGGTAACCGGCCAGGCCCTGCATGCCGATGTGCAGGATGACCGGCAGCGGCGCCTTCATGGTCACCAGGATCTCCGCGCCGCCCAGGGCGAGCAGCAGCCCGCCCGGGAAGGGCCGGCGCGCGCTCCACTGCCGGAAGCGGTTCACTGCGGGCAGCCCTTGCCCCCGAACCTCATGTGCAGGTCGGGCAGCTTGAAGACGGCCGCGGTGGCGGCGTAGTTGTGCTGGTACAGGTCGGTGATGACGACCTTGTCGGCCTGCTGGCCGTAGACGCCCGGCATGCCCCGCGTGTCGACCTTGTCGAAGGTGCTGGCGTCGCGGCCGATCTCGATGTTGTTGAACGCGGCGTTGCCGGTGATCTCGTCGGAGTCGATGGCCAGGTTCTCCACGCCCACCTTGGTGCCCTTGTCGCCGGCGGTGAGCACGAGCTGGATACCGCCGAGGTCGACGCTCTGGCAGAGGTTGGTGAGCTTGCCGGACTTCACCACGGAGGTGACGACGAGGACCTGACCGCCGGTGTCACCCTGGTTGGGGCTGTCCTCGATCATGTGGTCCAGCGAGCCGAACTGCGCGAAGCCGTCGCCTTCGAGCTTGTCGGCGGTGACCACGAACGGCATGCCGGAGATGGCGAACTGCACGCCCAGGGCTCCCTGGGCGGTGAGGACCGCGAGTCCCGCGGCGATGAAGGTGGCGGGCACCGCCATCACGGCGGCCCGGCGCAGCCGGACCCGACCGCGTCGTTCCGCGGAACCGCTTTCCGGGTTCTCGGGGGTGTGGTCGGCGGACGACGTGACGTCCGGGGACGAGGCCATGTCTGCTCCCAGGGGCATAGTCATGCGGGTTGGGCTTCAGTGGCACGTTGTCCTGGCGCGGACAGCGGCTGTCGCGCACGCCTCCTCACGACTCCCGGAATCGCAAGGGCTTTCTCGTTACGCGGCAGTAGCCATTCGGAAGTTACCGATGGTTACACCAAGGGGTCAAGGGAGATGTGGAAAAAGGGTGTTCGTTGTGTGCCGCCCACCGGCCGGCCCGTCCTCCGGGTCCGGGCCGCATATATCTGCCGGTCCGTCAACTTGCTGACGAGTCCTTGACGCTGACTGAGCATCAGGTCTACAACCGACGTGACTCAGCCCGGATCCGTGGCGCCGGATCCGCCGCGCGACGACAGTTCGCCGCGCTTCCCGGACCCGGTCCGGCCGTCTCAGCAGGCGAGCCGGACCTCCCACCAGTACGGGTACATCCGCCCGGGCATCCAGCACGGGCCCGCACGTGCCCCGAGTCCGATCCCTTCACGGCGCCGCCGCGGCCGCTTCACCCCTGCCGGCCGCGTCCGACGCACTTCCGCTGCCGGTCCGTCGCGTACGGAGAAGGCGTCACGGGCCGGCGCCGGCGGACGTCGAGCCATGTCCCGCTCCCCCCACGTTCCACCGACTCCCCAGCACCGCCCCCCACTTCAGAAATGAGGCACCCGCATGCGCATCCGCTCGCTCCTCGCCACGGCCGGTACCGTCGCCGCCCTGTCGCTGACGGCTGTGACCCCGGCCTCCGCCGCCGACCCCGCGGTCCTCACCACCGCCAACGGCGACGTCGCGGTCGGTGACGTCCTCACCGCGTCCCTGGCCGCCGGCACCTCCGCCACGTTCTACTCCAGCGCCACCGGCACCAGTGGTGTCTCGTGTGCGGCGTCCAGCTTCTCCGCCACCGTCACCGCCAACCCGACCGCGCCCGGCACCGCCACCGAGTCGCTGACCGCCCAGACCTTCACCAACTGCACCTCGAACGTCGTCGGCGTCCTCGGTGTCACCAGCATCACGGTCAACAACCTCCCGTACACCGCGGCCGTCTCCTCCGGCGGCACCCTCACCGTCTCGCCGCCCGCCGGCTCCAAGATCCGCACGACGGTCGTGCTGCGCACCCTGCTGGGCAGCGTCAGCTGCGTCTACGAGGGAGCCGCTCTGAACGGCACGGCGAGCAACACCGACAACAGCATCGCCTTCGCCAACCAGCAGTTCACCAAGCTGTCCGGCTCGACGCTCTGCTTCGCCAACGCCTACTTCACCGCCAAGTACGCCCCGGTGACCACCGGCGGCGCCTCGGTCGTCGTCAACTGACCGACACCTCGGCGCAGTCCCGCCTGCGGCGGCTCAGTGTCGCCGCAGGCGTACCACCAGAGCGGCGCCGCCGGTGAGTGCCAGCACCGCCGCGGCGCCGCCCGCCACCAGGGGCGCGGACGGCCCCGAGCCCGCCCCGGAGGCTTCCGCCACCGGGGTGCTCGCCGGTTCGGCCGCGGCCGGCGCAGAACCCGTCCCGTCCGCCCCGGCCGCGGCGACGTCCGCCGTCGGGGTGGCCGAGGCCGACGGGCCGGCGAAGGACCGCTCCGCCGTCCTGTCCGCCGTAGGCGTCGACGAGGGCCGCACCGCCTCCCTCTCCTCCCCGGCCTCCGGGAACACCACGTCGGAACACGCGTAGTAGGTGTCCGGCGTGCTGCTGTTCTGCCAGATCGTGTACAGCACCTGGCGCCCCGTCCGGTCGGCGGGCAGCTTCGCCGTGACGCGGTAGGCGCCGTCCCTCAGCACCGGGTCCCTGACCTCGGCGAACGGGCGCTCGGGCAGGTCGTCCCAGGTCAGTGGTTTCCCCGGGTCGTAACCCGGCTTCGTCAGATACAGCCTGAACGTGCCGGTGTGCGGGATCGTCGAGACGTACGTCATCCGCAGCGTCCCGCCCGGTGTCAGCCGGGTCGACGGCCAGTCGGCGCGGGCTAGGTCGAGACCCCGGTAGGCGGGCAGGCCGCCGCTGCACAACTGCCCGTCCGGGACGGTCCGCCGGTCGCGGCCGTCGACGTTCGCCACGCGCAGGTTGTCCCAGGCGGTGAAGGGGCCGCCGTTGGCCGCGACGGCGGCCCGGCAGGCCGTGGAACGGGACGGCGCGCCGCCGTCGGGGGAGCAGGCGTACACCCGGCTGACCGGATCCGTGGGCGCGCCGTGCGCCCGCGCGGGGCCCGCGGCCCACAGCCCCAGCAGGAGCGGGCCCAGGGCGGTGAGCGCGGTGGCCGCCAGGGCGGTGGTGCGGTGCGCGGTGGCGCGGTGTGCGGTGCTGCGGGGCATCGGGGACGTCTCCTCGGCCGACGCGGGGAACGGTCGTCGTGCAGTACGGACAACCGGCCCGGCGCGTTCAGTACCCCCATGCACCGGATGTCACGGGAGCAAAACGGGACATGGGCCGTCAGATCCGCGCCACCCGGGGCGGGTTTCCGGCCGGATCGAGGGCGGATCGAGGGTTTCCCCTGTATCCGAACAGCTGATCCTTTGCCTATCGTTCCGGACACAGCCGACCCACAGGTAACCCCTCCGCAGTCGGCACCGCGCCTGGCCGGCCATCGCGTTGCTCCTCGATTCACCCCCCGCCGCTTCGACGACGAAGCGAATCGACCGCCGCTCCGCCCTGCCCGGAGCCGGCCACGAAAGGCACGCCCTTGCGCACGTCACCTGCCCTCAGACGGAAGCTGATATCCGCCGCCGCGGTCTCCGCGGCCCTCCTCACCGCCGCCTCCACCGCCTCGGTCGCCGTCGCCCAGGACGGCGCGCCCCAGGCCGCCACCGTCCCGGCCGCCCAGACCGAGGCCGCGCCCGGTGCCCCGGCCGAGCGCCTGATCGTGGGCTACAAGTCCGGCGCCGAGGAGGCGAAGTCGAACCCGGCCGCCGAGGCCGACGCCGCCGCCAAGGGCAAG
Source organism: Streptomyces sp. NPDC051315 (assembly GCF_044455165.1). Classification (NCBI taxonomy): domain Bacteria; kingdom Bacillati; phylum Actinomycetota; class Actinomycetes; order Kitasatosporales; family Streptomycetaceae; genus Streptomyces; species Streptomyces sp. NPDC051315. The sequence continues at coordinate 112,666 of NZ_JBITEN010000023.1, read as the reverse complement.
GAGGCCGGCGAGGACGTCGACTTCCAGCGCCGCCTCGGCACCGGCGCCGCCCTGGTCGACCTGGGCGAGGACCTCACCCGCGCCGACGTCGCCGACGTCGTGGCGGAGTACCAGGCCGACCCGCAGGTCGCCTACGTCGTCCCGGACCGCCTGAACACGGCGAAGGCCGACCCGAACGACACCGAGTACGCCAAGCAGTGGGACCTGTTCGAGGCCACCGCCGGCATGAACGTGCCCGGCGCCTGGAACACCACGACCGGCACCGGCGTCACCGTCGCCGTCATCGACACCGGTTACGTCGCCCACACCGACCTCGCCGCGAACATCGTCGGCGGCTACGACTTCATCGCCGACACCGCCGTCGCGGTGGACGGCAACGGCCGCGACAGCAACCCGGCCGACCCGGGCGACTGGTACAACGCCAACGAGTGCGGCGCCGGCATCCCCGCCAGCAACTCCTCCTGGCACGGCACCCACGTGGCCGGCACCATCGCCGCCGTCACGAACAACAGCAAGGGTGTCGCGGGCATCGCCTACGGCGCGAAGATCTCCCCGGTCCGCGTCCTCGGCAAGTGCGGCGGCTACGACTCCGACATCATCGACGCCATCACCTGGGCGTCCGGCGGCACCGTCTCCGGCGTGCCCGCCAACTCCAACGTCGCCAAGGTCATCAACATGAGCCTCGGCGGCGACGGCGCCTGCACCTCGGCGACCCAGAGCGCGATCAACGCGGCCGTGAACCGCGGCACCACCGTCGTCGTGGCCGCGGGCAACGAGAACGACAACGTCGCGAACCACTCGCCGGGCAACTGCAACAACGTCATCTCGGTCGCCGCGACCAACCGCACCGGCGCCAAGGCGTCCTACTCCAACTACGGTTCCCTCGTCGACATCTCGGCGCCCGGCGGCCAGACCAGCACCGGCACCGCGAACGGCATCCTGTCCACGCTGAACTCGGGCACCAAGACCCCGTCGACCGAGAACTACGCCTACTACCAGGGCACCAGCATGGCCACCCCGCACATCGCGGGCCTGGCCGCGCTGATGAAGTCGGCGAACTCCGCGCTGACCCCGGCGCAGATCGAGTCGGCCATCAAGTCCAACGCCCGTGCCCTGCCCGGCGCCTGCTCCGGCGGCTGCGGCGCAGGTCTGGCGGACGCCACCAAGACGGTGCAGGCGGTGAGCGGCTCCGGCGGCTCCACGGGGGGCACCACCTTCGCCAACACCACCGCCGTGTCCATCCCGGACAACGGCTCGGCGATCGAGTCCGCCATCGCGGTCAGCGGCCGCACGGGCAACGCGCCCTCGACCCTCCAGGTCGGCGTGGACATCACCCACACCTACCGCGGTGACCTGGTGATCGACCTGGTGGCGCCGGACGGTTCGACGTACCGCCTGAAGAGCTCCAGCACCTCGGACTCCGCGGACAACGTCATCGCCACCTACACGGTGAACGCCTCCGGCGAGGTCGCCAACGGCACCTGGAAGCTGCGCGTCCAGGACGTGGCCGCGCAGGACACGGGCCGGCTCAACAACTGGAAGCTGACCTTCTGAGAGAGCCGTGACGTCGGAGAACCACGACGTCAGCGGGCCGTGACCTTCGAGAGCCACCACGTCAGAAGGCCGTGACTTTCGAGCGCCACGGGTCCGGAGAGCCGTGACTCCTGTGTGAACGGGCGGGCCGGCCGGTGTGGATGGACACCGGCCGGCCCGCCTCACGCGTCCTAGGACGCCGCGCGCTCCAGCGAGGCCAGGACCCGCTCGCCCCGGTCGGCGCGGGCGTCGAGGCCGGGGAGCAGCCCGGGCACCGCGATGCTCGGCAGGATGTGCGCCCACATCACCGACAGCCGCTCGGCGAGGTCCGCGCGGTCGGTCAGCGCCCGTGACATCAACTGGATGCCGGTGAAGGCGCCCACCAGCAGTTCCACCGTCTCCCGCGGCTTCACCGTGGGCAGCAGCTCACCCCGCTCCCGGGCCAGTTCCAGCAGCCCGTTCAGCCGCTGCGCCCACTGCCGGAACGGCTCCCCGTGATCGACGCCGGACGGCGTCTCCTGGTCCACCGCGAGCCGCACACTGCCCCGCAACAGGGCGTTGCTCAGCAGCCGATGGCCCACCACGAACGTCATGTCGACGATCTCCTGCAGCTTGCACGGCTGCGGCGGGACCGCCCCGAAGGGCACCTGCTCGTTGAGCACCGCCTGGGCGAGCGACTCCTTCGACGGGAAGTGGAAGTACAGGGCGCCCTTGGTGACTTCGGCGCGTTCCAGGACCATGGCGATGGTGGTGGACGTGTAGCCGTGCTCGTCGAAGACCGCGCCGGCCGCTTCCAGGATCACCCGGCGCGTCCTGATCGCGCGCTCCTGTTTCGCCATAAGAGCCCCTTCACGGCACTGAGTTGGGCAGGCCCCGCGATCGTGAGCGAGGTCGGCCCGATCATAGGATGCCGTCGACTGATCTCATTGAAAACAAACCGGTCGCCTCGTACTCTAACGCTCACCGGAGCGGACGGTTCGCCGTCTGCCGTGGCCTTCGGGGGACCGTAGGGAGAGAGATGACTCGACCGCGGCAGCTTGCCGATGCCCCGTCCCTGACGGCAACCGTGCCACGCCAACTCGTCCATCGCGCCGCGGTCGCGGAGACCCTCCTCACCGGCTGGCGGCGGGCGGGCACGGACCGCTTCTCGGTCTCCGCCCAGTGGCCCCGGGCACACGGGTTACACGTGTCGCCGGACTGGTCCGCGTACGACCCGCTGCTCGTCGTCGAGACGATCCGGCAGAGCGGCACGCTGATCACCCACGCCGAGTACGACGTGCCCCTGGACCACCAGTTCGTGCTGCAGGAGTTCCAGGTCAGCACCACCGCCGAGCGGCTGGACGTGGGCCCGCTGCCGGCCGAGCCGGAGGTCGAACTCGTCTTCACCGACGTCCAGTACCGCAGCCGTCGCCCCGCCGCCGCCCGCTACACCGCGCACGTCCTGCGCGACGGTGAGCGCGTCGCCGCCGCCGACGTCGCCTTCACCTGCGTCAGCGGACCCGTCTACCGCAGGCTGCGCGGCGGCCGTACCCCGGACACCGTGACCGCCGTCCCCGTCCCGCCCGGCCTGTCCGCCGCCGAAGTCGGCCGCGCCCTGCCCTCCGACGTCGTCCTCGCCGCCACCGACCGTCCCGCGCGCTGGCAGTTGAGAGTAGATACCGCACACCCCGTTTTCTTCGACCATCCCCTCGATCACGTCCCCGGCATGCTCCTGCTGGAGGCGGCCCGCCAGGCGGCCCGGCTGAGAACCCACGGCGCACGGGCGCCGGTGGCCTACGACGCGTACTTCCACCGGTACGCGGAACTGGACGAACCCATCTGGATAGATGCAAAAGGAGGGCACGGGACCGACGTGCAGGTCCGGGGCGTCCAAGGCGAGTCGGCCGTCTTCGAGTGCCTGGTCGGGACCGCCTGACGGTGAGCTATTGTGTACGGCGGGTAAGAAACAAACGGCACGACCCGTTCTTTACCGGCCCGGGAGAATTCAGCCGATGGCGAGGCAGTTACGCGCCGAACAGACCCGCGCGACGATCATCACGGCCGCGGCCGACCTGTTCGACCGGCGCGGCTACGAGTCGACCAGCCTGAGTGACATCGTCGAGCACGCGCATGTCACCAAGGGCGCGCTCTACTTCCACTTCGCGGCCAAGGAGGACCTGGCCCACGCGATCATGGAGTTGCAGTCCCAGGCCTGGCGCCGGGTCGCCGGCGACATCGAAGACCGGGGCTATCCCTCCCTCGAAGCCCTGATGCGCCTCACCTTCGGCATCACCCGGCTGTCGGTCGAGGGCCCCATCGCCCGCGCGGGCCTGCGGCTCGCCACCGGCGGGGTCCCGGTCCGGCCGCCGGTGCCGCACCCCTTCACGGAGTGGCTGGACCTGGTGTCGCGGCGGCTGGTGAGCGCGGTGAAGGAGGCCGACATCCATCCGGACGTCGACGTGGACGCGGTCGCCCACTCCCTGGTCTGTTTCTTCGTCGGCACCCGCGTGGTGGGCCGCTCCCGCGAACCGAACGCGCGCCTCCCGCGCCGCATGGCCGAGATGTGGCACGTCCTGATCCGCGGACTGGTCCCGGTGCCTCGCCGACCGCGCTACCTGAGCCTCGCGGCCCGCCTGGAACGGGAGGTCATGGCGGCGGTGTGACCGGGCGGCCCGCGGGCGATCCCCCGGCCGCGTGCGTGGGGGAGGCCCGTGACGGAGGCCGTGGGGCCCGCGGCGAACACCCCGGCGGAGTCGTCGGGAGTCGCGCGCCGGGGACGCCGTGCACCCCGCGATACCGTGAGTCGTATGCCCGACACCCCCGCCCCGCCCGTGATCGTCGGTGACGAGCCCGGCTCCTTCCCCCACGGTGTCCTGGCCGAACGGCACCCCGCGATCATCCGGCAGGTACGGGACGCCTTCCCGTACGACCCCCCGGTCCACCGCGCCCTGGACGCGTTGCTGGAGAGCTGCACGCAGGGCGTGATCGAACCGCTCCCCGCCGACGCCCACGACCGGGACCGGTGGCGGTCCTGGGGGCTCGACACGTACGCGGGCCGGTCCTGGTTCGAGGTGCCCTGGCTGTGGTCGGAGAGCTACTTCTACCGCCGACTCCTGCACGCCGTGGGCTACTTCGGTCCCGGTCCCTGGCAGGGCATCGACCCGTTCCGCCCCTTCAAGCTCGCCGAGCTCGACGCTCCCGAGACCGACGAGGAGCTCGCCGCCCTCGACCACCTCGCCTCCCGGCCCGCCGCGGAACAGGCGCACGCCCTGCTGCACGGCTCGCTGTGGGGCAACCGCGCCGACCTGGGCTTCCGGCTGTCCGACGCCGGAGCCGAGGGCCGGGCCGCCGTCCCCGGACTGGTCGCCGACGACAGCGACGTCCTCTGGTCGCTGCTGCCCGCCTCGCGGCCGAGCGGCCGGACCCTGTGCCTGGTCGCCGACAACGCGGGCCGCGAACTGATCCCCGACCTCCTCCTCGCCGCCCACCTCCTCGCCCACGGCCGCGTCGGCCGGGTCGTCCTGCACGTCAAGCCGTACCCGTACTACGTCTCCGACGCCACGACGGCCGACGTCGTCGACGCGCTGCGCCGGCTGACGGCCGCGCCGGGCGAGGCCGCCGCCCACGGCCGGCGCCTGTGGGCGGCGATGGCGGACGGCTCCCTCACGGTGCGCGCCCATCCCTTCGCCGCCGCCCCGCTGCCCTGGGCCGAGATGCCGGACGACCTGCGCGCGGAGTTCGCCGCGGCCACCCTGACGATCGTGAAGGGCGACCTCAACTACCGCCGTCTCGTGGGAGACCGGCCCTGGCCGCCGACGACCGGCTTCGCGGACGTCACCGCCTTCTTCCCCGGCCCGGTCGCCGCCCTGCGCACCCTGAAGTCCGACGTGATCACCGGCCTGTCCGCGGACACCGAGGCCGCGTTGGTCACCGCCGAGGGGCAGCGGTGGCGGACGGGCGGCACCCACGCCCTGATCCAGGTCAGGACATGACGCGCGCTCACCCCCGACGGACGAGGTCCGTCAGGCCGGGCCGTCCTCTCCGTCCGCCCGCAGGAAGTCCTCCACCACCCTGATCAGTTCCAGCGGCGTCTCGTCCATCGCGTAGTGCCCCGCGGCCGTCAGCTCGTACGACTCGGCGCGCGGATACCACCGCATCCACGTCTCGCGCATCAACGCGGCCGACAGCGCCGGGTCGAGGGCGCCGGTCACGGCGAGCGCGGGCACCGCCGCCCCCTCGGCCCGCTCGTGGAAGTCCTCCCCCGCCCAGGAGTCCAGCCAGGCCCGGAACGCCTTCGGGTCGCTGACCTCCAGGGAGCGGTCGACCATCCGGTCCAGCCAGGCGGCCGGGCGACGGCCGCCCGTCGTGACGTCGAGGATGGCGCGCCGGTTCTCCGGCCTGTGCGCCGCGTCCGCGAACAGCTCCCACTGCCCGGGCGGCAGCGCCAGACCCGAGGCGGGCACGGGGGAGACGCCGACCAGCCGCCGCAGCCGGTGCGGGGCGTGGACGAGGAGCCGCTGCCCGATCGCGCCGCCCATCGAGTGCCCGACGACGGAGAACCGCTCCCAGCCGAGCCGGTCGGCCAGCGCCACGAGATCGAGCGCCGCCTCGGCGGTCGCGTACGTCCCCACGGCGTCCTTGGCGGCGCCGTAGCCGCGCAGGTCCACCAGCGCGTACTGGAACGCCGTACGGTCCAGGTCGGGCAGGACGGGCGCGAACGCGGACCGGTCCGCGAACCAGCCGTGCACCGCGAACACCTTGTGGGCGCCGTCGCCGACCAACTCATGGGGGAGCACGAAGGATTCCATGCGACCACGGTGACCCGGCGCCCGGTGCGCGGCAAGGCCGCGGCAGCGGTCGGCCCCGAACGAGGGACCTCGCCGCGATACGGATGCCGCCCGGCGCAAGAACTCCGGGCCGTTTCACGCGATGGTGTGATCATGTGCCGCGCCGCGGATGGCCGTTCCCGCCCCCGGGTAGGGCCCGGCCATGACGCAGCCGTTCGAACTCCCGCACTTCTACATGCCGTATCCCGCGCGGCTGAACCCGCATGTCGAGGAGGCCCGGGCCCATTCGACGGAGTGGGCGCGCGCGATGGGCATGCTGGAGGGCTCCGGGGTCTGGGAGCAGGCCGACCTGGAGGCGCACGACTACGGCCTGTTGTGCGCCTACACCCACCCCGACTGCGGCGGCCCCGCGCTGTCGTTGATCACCGACTGGTACGTGTGGGTCTTCTTCTTCGACGACCACTTCCTCGACATGTTCAAGCGCACCCAGGACCGCGCCGCCGGGAAGGCCCACCTGGACCGGCTGCCGCTGTTCATGCCGCTGGACCTGTCCACCCCCGTGCCCGAGCCGCAGAACCCGGTGGAGGCGGGCCTCGCCGACCTGTGGACGCGTACGGTGCCGACGATGTCCGCCGACTGGCGCCGCCGCTTCGCCGTCGCCACCGAGCACCTGCTCAACGAGTCGATGTGGGAGCTGTCCAACATCAACGAGGGGCGGATCTCGAACCCCGTCGAGTACATCGAGATGCGCCGCAAGGTGGGCGGCGCACCCTGGTCGGCCGGGCTCGTGGAGTACGCGACCGCCGAAGTGCCCGCCGCCGTCGCCGGGTCCAGGCCGCTGCGCGTGCTGATGGAGACCTTCTCCGACGCCGTCCACCTGCGCAACGACCTGTTCTCCTACCAGCGCGAGGTCGAGGACGAGGGCGAGAACAGCAACGGCGTGCTCGTCCTCGAGACGTTCTTCGGCTGCACCACCCAGGAAGCCGCCGACACCGTCAACGACATCCTCACCTCCCGCCTCCACCAGTTCGAGCACACCGCGCTCACCGAAGTGCCCGCACTGGCCCTCGACACGGGCCTGAGGCCCGACGAGGTCGCCGCGATCGCCGCCTACACCAAGGGACTCCAGGACTGGCAGTCCGGCGGCCACGAGTGGCACATGCGCTCCAGCCGGTACATGAACGAGGGCGCCACCTCCACCGCGCCCTGGGAGAGGCTGACCAGCCCGGGCACCTCCGCCGCCGACGTCGGCGCGCTCCTCGCCGCGGCCGCCGCGGAACGCCTGCGGGCCTACACGCACGTGCCCTACCAGAAGGTCGGCCCGTCGCTGCTGCCCGACTTCCACATGCCGTTCCAGGTGGAGCTGAGCCCGCACCTGGAGGGCGCCCGCGGGCGGCTCACGCACTGGTGCCACCGGATGGGCATCCTGGAGGAGGGCGTCTGGGACGAGGACAAACTCGCCGCCTACGACCTCGCGTTGTGCTCCGCCGGCCTCGACCCGGACGCCACCCCCGAGGAGCTCGACCTCAGCTCCCAGTGGCTCGCCTGGGGCACCTACGGCGACGACTACTACCCCCTCGTCTTCGGCCACCGCCGCGACCTCGCCGCCGCCCGCCTGACCACGGCCCGCCTGCACGCCTGCATGCCCGTCGACGGGGAGGAACCGCCCCTCCCCGCCAACGGCATGGAACGCGGCCTGGTCGACCTGTGGACGCGGACCACCGCCGCCATGACCCCCGACCAGCGGCGCACCCTGCGCGACGCGGTCGACGTGATGACCGAGAGCTGGGTGTGGGAGCTGTCCAACCAGCTCCAGCACCGCGTGCCCGACCCGGTCGACTACCTGGAGATGCGGCGCGCCACCTTCGGCTCCGACCTCACCCTGAGCCTGTGCCGCATGGGCCACGGCCCCGCCGTCCCGCCCGAGATCTACCGCAGCGGCCCCGTCCGCTCCCTCGAGAACGCCGCCATCGACTACGCCTGCCTGGTCAACGACGTCTTCTCGTACCAGAAGGAGATCGAGTACGAGGGCGAGATCCACAACGCGATCCTCGTCGTGCAGAACTTCTTCGGCTGCGACTACCCGACCGCGCTCGGCGTCGTCCACGACCTGATGACCCAGCGCATGGAGCAGTTCGAGCACGTCGTCGCGCACGAACTGCCCGTCCTTTACGACGACTTCGACCTGTCGTCCGAGGCCCGCGAGGCCATGCGCGGATACGTGGCCGACCTGCAGAACTGGCTGGCGGGCATCCTGCACTGGCACCGCGAGGTCGACCGGTACAAGCCGGACTACCTCGCCCGCCGCGCCCACGGCTTCCTCCCGGACCGCCCGCCGGCCGTCCCCGGCCTGCCCGGTGTCCCCGCCGTGCCCGGTGGCCGCCCACCGGCGGCCGTCCGCGTGCTCCCGGTCGGCTGACGCCTCACACGCGCTGCTGCTCCGACCGGCGTGCGGCGTGCTCGGCCGCGGCTCGTGCCAGCCCCCGGACCATCGGGTGCGGGCGCGAGCCGTCGCCGTGCAGCTCCGGCTGGAAGAGGGAGGTCAGGAAGAAGGGGTGGCCGGGGAGTTCCGCCATGCGCACCGCGCCCGCCCCGTCCCGCCCGGTGAAGCGCAGGCCGTGGGCGCGCAGGGTGTCCAGGTGGCGGGACGGGCCGTAGTGGCAGGAGTAGCGCTCGACCGTGCGCTCCGCGCCGATCAGGGAGTGGGCGAGCGAGTCCGGCTCCAGCAGGACGGTGTCCTCATGTCCGGCCAGGGAGCAGGCCAGGGGCTCGATGAGGAAGTCGTCGGCTCCGGGCTCGTTCTCGGCGTGCGCCACGTGCGTCAGCCCGCAGACGTTGCGGGCGAACTCCAGCAGGGCGTGCTGGAAGCCGCCGCAGGTGCCGAGAAAGGGGATGCCCTCCTCGCGGGCGGTCCGGATCGCGGACAGCACACCCGCCTCGCTCCGGTAGGGGCTGCCGGGCACCACCCACACCGCGTCGAAGCCGCGTACGGCGTCCTCGGCCTCGGCGTCCCCCGAGGGGACCCAGTAGGGGTCGAGGACCAGCCGGTCCCGGGAGGCCAGGGCGTCCAGCAGGAGCGGGACGCGGGTGTGCGAGACGACGTGGGGGGAGTGGTCGCCGACGAGGGCGACCTTGGCGATCTGAGCTGCGCTGTCGGTCATGCCCTCATCCTCCGGGCGGGCTCCGCTTCACGTCCAACGATGATTCCTGCACCCTCGATAAGCAGAACTGATGCGACCTGGGACCCTGGGCGGATGGACCCGCACCTCCTGCGCACCTACGTCACCGTCGCCCGCCTCGCCTCCTTCTCCGAGGCCGCGCGCACCCTCGGCTACACCCAGTCGGCCGTGTCCCAGCACATCGCGGCCCTCGAACAGGACCTGGGCGCGCCCCTGCTCACCCGCCGCCCCGTCGTCCCCACCGCGGCCGGCGAGCGGCTCCTCGAACACGCGGGCCCGCTGCTGCTGCGCCTGGAGGCGGCCCGCGCGGACGTCACCCGGATGGCCGCCGCGCCCGCGCACGGACTGACGCTGGCCACGTCCCCGACCGCGCTCACCCCCGCGGCCCTCACCGCCCTCCCGCCCGCCGGGGTGACGCTGCGCGTCCTCGCCCGCGACGAGGTCCCCGCCGCCGTCGCCGCCGGAACGGCCGACCTGGGCCTCGTCGACGGCCTGGCCGCCCCCAGCGACCCGCTCCGCCTCCCCGACGTGGCCCCGTTGACCACGTACGGCGTCGGCGAGGAACCGGTCTGCGTCCTGCTGCCCGTCGCCCACCCCCTCGCCCGGCGGGCCGGCCTGCGCCTCGGCGACCTCGCCGACGCCCGCTGGATCGACGCCCCCGACACCGGCCTGCCCCTGCCCCACCTGCGCGCCGCGAACGGCGGCCACGGGGTCCGGCCCGCCCTGCGCTACGACGGCACCGACGTCCGCGTCCTGACCGCGCTCGCCGCCGCGGGGCACGGACTGACGCTCCTGCCCCGCTCGGCGGCGACGGGCGTACCCGGGGCGGCCGCCGTCCCGCTCGCCGAGCCGCGGGTCGTCCACCGGGTGGAACTCGTGCACGCGGGGACACCGACCGGGGCGGCGGGGGCGTTGGCGGAGGCGCTGGCCGTGCGGGAGTGAGGGGGCGCGTACCGCTGCTGACGCCCCGTCAGTCTCACTCGTTCGTGGCTCGTGGTGCACCGGCGCGCCGGGTAGAGCACCAGCCGGAGGCGATCCATGGAACAAGCTGCGTTGCGTCCCAAGCCCATGCCCGGGCAGGAGCCCGGCGGAAACACCCCCGCCGGCCGACCGGCCGGCCGCCCGCACGCCGCGCGCCGGCGTGGCCGACGGCTGACGACCCTGCTGTCCGGCCTGTTCGTCGGCACGCTCCTGGTCCTGTCCGGCGTCGGGCTCGGCACCGTCGGGGCGACCGTCATCGGGATGAGCGAACTGGCCGAACTGCAACGGAAGGCGGGCCGGGACACCCCCGGCGCGGCGGGCACCGCCCCCGACCCGAGCCCGTCCGCCCGGGCCGATCCCGGCCCCGCCGATGCCAGCCTGGGCCTGGAGGCCGTGGACGCGGAGAAGGCGGGCGCCCGGATCGTCGCCGTCCACATCCCGGGCCCCGGCTACTCGGCCGGCCTGGTGCGCGGCGACGTCCTGCTGATGTTCGGCGAGCGGCGGATCGACTCGGCGACGGACCTCGCCCGAGCCGTCGACGAAGCACGGCCGGGGCGCGAGGTCGTCCTCACGGTGCGGCACCGCGGCGGCGGCTACCAGCAGCTGGTGGTCGTTCCCGGGGTGATCACCTGACTCCTGGCCGACAGGGCGGTCACCCGACTCCGGGCCGCCGCCCGGTTCGGACCGCGACCCGCCACCCCGGCGTCATGCGGCACCTCGGCGGGACCTCGAGATACCGGCGTGGCACCTCGGCGGCACCCGACCCCCCGCCGTCACGCGGCCCCCCGCCGTCACCTGCCACCTAGGCGGCACCAGACCCGTCGCCAAGACCCGACACCCCGCGTCACCCCGCGCCGGCGCGTCGACGGCTCCGCCTCACGGGCCGTCGATCCGCAGCCGTCGACCGAGTGTGCCGTCGCCCGAGGGAACCGGAGGACCCGGCGGCCCCGGAGGCCGCTCCGCGTCCCGGCTTTGTACCGGAAGCCACGTCAATCGGCTCGCGCCGCCCCCGCTGTCCGGGCAGGATGCTGCCCGTAGCCACCACGTCCCGTACAAGCCTGTCACGGAGGACCGGATGACCGGTACGCCCGCGCCCTTCACCGCCGACGACTACCGGTCCCGCATGGAGCGGGCCGCACACGCGGCCGGCGACGCGGGACTGGCCGGACTGCTCGTGGCGCCCGGCCCGGACCTCGTCTGGCTCACCGGCTACGCGCCCCCCGCCGTCACCGAACGGCTCACCCTGCTCGTCCTCGCCCCCGGCCGGGATCCCGTCCTCGTCGTCCCCACCCTCGAGGCCCCCGACGCCGCGAAGGCGCCCGGCGCCCCGGCGCTGACCCTGCGCGACTGGACCGACGGCAAGGACCCCTACGCCACCGCCGCGGCCCTCCTGGACCGGCGCGGACGGTTCGGCGTCAGCGACAACGCCTGGGCGCTCCACCTGCTGGGCCTGCAGAAGGCCCTGCCCGGCAGCTCCTACGCCTCCCTCACCGAGGCCCTGCCGATGCTGCGGGCCGTCAAGGACGCGGCGGAGCTGGAGCTGATGGCGGCGGCGGGAGCGGCCGCCGACGCGACGTTCGAGGAGATCCGGAAGGTTCGTTTCGCCGGCCGCAGGGAGTCCGAGGTCGGCGCGGACCTCGCCGGCCTGCTGCGGCGGTTCGGCCACTCCCAGGTCGACTTCACCATCGTCGCCTCGGGACCCAACGGCGCCAACCCGCACCACGAGGTCGGCGACCGTGTCATCGAGCACGGCGACATGGTCGTCCTCGACTTCGGCGGCCTGAAGGACGGCTACGGCTCCGACACCTCCCGCACCGTCCACGTCGGCGAGCCCACCGACGAGGAGCGCCGGATCCACGACCTGGTGCGCGAGGCCCAGGAGGCCGGCTTCCGGGCGGTGCGGCCCGGCGTCCCCTGCCAGGAGGTCGACCGGGCCGCCCGCAAGGTCATCGCCGACGCCGGCTACGGCGCGTACTTCATCCACCGCACCGGTCACGGTATCGGCGTCACCACGCACGAGCCGCCGTACATGATCGAGGGCGAGGAACAGCCCCTCGTGCCCGGCATGTGCTTCTCCGTGGAACCCGGCGTCTACCTGCCCGGCCGTTTCGGCGTCCGCATCGAGGACATCGTCACGGTGACGGAGGACGGCGGCCGCCGTCTCAACGACACCACCCGCGAACTGGTCATAGTGGACTGAGCCCTTTCAGGAGTCCCGGCACCCCACCCCGAACGGCGACGGCGACCATGACCCAGGCACCCACCCCCACCGCGGACACCGTCCGCCGACTGGTCCGTGCGCTCCTCGAGCAGACCGAGGGGGGCACCAAGGGCAGGAACGGCGCGGGCGGCGCCGGAGTCGACGTACGGCCCGTCCGCGCGGGCGGTGGCGAGCAGCGCACGTGGTGGGTCGGCACCCGCCATGTGCTGCGGCTGGCCCCCGACCGGGAGGCGGCCGTCCGGCAGCGCCGCGAACTGCGGCTGCGCGACCTCGTCCGCCCGCACGTCCCGGTCGCGGTGCCGACGAGCGTCGCGCACGGCGAGTGGTCCCCGGGTCTGACCTACACCCTGGACACCAAGGTGCCCGGCGGCACGGGCGAGGAGCACGACGTGTCGGCCGTCGGCGAGGCCGACCTGGCCGGGCTGCTCGGCGGGCTGCGCGAGGTGCCGCCCCGTCAGGCCGAGACCCTCGGTGTGCCGCGCACGGCGCCCCGCTCGCTGGAGGCGTTGCGCCGCATGGCCGTGACCGCCGCCGCACGCCTCGGCCGCGCCGACGAGTTCGACCCGGCCCGCCTCCAGCAGCTCACCCCGCCCGGAGCGGCCCAGCTCACCGCCCAGCCCGCCACCGCCGTCCTCGTCCACCACGCCCTCCGGGGCGAGCACCTCGTCGTCAGCGCCGACGGCCGGGTGCGCGGCGTCCTCGACTGGAGCCGGGCGGTCCTCGGCGACCCCGCCGAGGACGTCGCCGGCCTCGCGCTCGCCGTGGGCTCCGGCGCCGCCGTCCGCGCCGCCACCCTCGCCGGCTACGGCGCCCGCCCCTGCCTGCGCGGCCTCTGGCTCGCCCGCTGCGACACCGTCGTCCACCTCGCCGAACGCCTCGACGGTCACGGCACGGACCCCCTGCCCCTGCTGCGCACGCAGCTGCGGCGGGCCTGGGAGGCGATCCTGCTGGAGCGGGTGACGGAGTTCCGGGAGGACGGGGCGGAGGGGGAGCAGGAGTAGGAGCGCGGCGCCCCCGGGGTGGGCGGGGGCGCCCGGTGAGCGGCCCCGGCCGTACGCCCGTCCCCGTCCTCGGGCGCGGACCCCGGCCGCCGACGCGCCGGCCCGGCCGGATCAGTCCTGCTCCAGCACCACGCACGCCTCCCCGGGCACGTGCAGCAGCCCGTCCGGACCCGGGGCCTCCACCGGCTCCCACGCCGCCAGCACGCGCGCGGGCCGGGGCCCCAGGGGGATCGCCGCCGGCGCCTTGCCGAGGTTCAGGGCGACCCGTACGTCCCCGCGCCGGAACGCCAGCCAGCGGGCCTGTGCGTCGTGGGCGACCTTGATGTCGGCGAGGTCGGGGTCGGTGAGGTCGGCCAGCTCGTGCCGCAGGGCGATCAGCCGGCGGTACCAGGCCAGCACGCGGGCGTGGGGCTCGCGCCGCGGCTCGGACCAGTCCAGGCAGGAGCGCTCGCGGGTCGCCGGGTCCTGCGGGTCGGGCACGTCCTCCTCGGCCCAGCCGTGCGCGGCGAACTCCCGGCGCCTGCCCCGCCGTACCGCCTCCGCGAGCTCGGGATCGGTGTGGTCGGTGAAGAACTGCCAGGGGGTGCCCGCGGCCCACTCCTCGCCCATGAACAGCATCGGGGTGAACGGCGCGGTCAGCGTCAGGGTGGCCGCGCAGGCCAGCAGACCGGGGGAGAGCAGGGCGGAGAGACGGTCGCCCTGGGCGCGGTTGCCGACCTGGTCGTGGGTCTGGCCGTAGCCGAGGAGCCGGTGCGCGGGCAGCCGGGCGCGGTCCAGCGGACGCCCGTGGCGGCGGCCCCGGAAGCTGGAGTACGTGCCGTCGTGGAAGTAGCCGCCGGTGAGGGTCTTGGCGAGCGCGGCGAACGGATCGCGCGCGAAGTCGGCGTAGTAGCCCTGGGACTCGCCGGTGAGGGCGGTGTGCAGGGCGTGGTGGAAGTCGTCGTTCCACTGCGCGTGCAGACCCAGGCCGCCCTCCCGGCGGGGCATGATGAGCCGTGGGTCGTTCAGGTCGGACTCGGCGATCAGGAACAGCGGCCGGCCCGTCTCGGCGGCGAGGGCGTCCACGGCCGCCGACAGCTCCTCGAGGAAGGGGTACGCGCGCGTGTCGGCCAGCGCGTGCACCGCGTCCAGGCGCAGCCCGTCCAGCCGGTAGTCGCGCAGCCAGGCCAGCGCGCTGCCCAGCAGATAGGCGCGCACCTCGTCCGAGCCGGGCGCGTCCAGGTTGACGGCGGACCCCCACGGCGTGTGGTGCGTGTCCGTGAAGTACGGCCCGAACACGGGCAGGTAGTTGCCGGACGGGCCCAGATGGTTGTGCACGACGTCCAGGACGACGCCGAGTCCGAGGCCGTGGGCCCGGTCCACGAACCGCTTGAGCGCCTCCGGCCCGCCGTACGGCTCGTGCACGGCCCACAGCGAGACACCCTCGTAGCCCCAGCCGTGCCGGCCGGGGAAGGGGCACAGGGGCATCAACTCGACGTGCGTCACGCCCAGTTCGGCGAGGTGCCCGAGCCGCTCGGCGGCCGCGTCCAGCGTGCCCTCGGGCGTGTAGGTGCCCACGTGCAGCTCGTACAGGACCGCGCCCGGCAGCGGGCGCCCGGACCACCGCGTACGCCACGCGTACCGGGTCTGGTCGACGACCGCGCTCAGGCCGTCGGGGCCGTCCGGCTGGCGGCGCGAGCGCGGGTCGGGCAGGACGGGGCCGTCGTCCACCGCGAAGCCGTACCGGGAGCCGTCCCCGGCCTCCGCCTCGCCGGTCCACCATCCCGCCCGTTCCGGATCGCGTTCCAACGCGCGCGTGACGCCGTCGCACTGGAGCGCGACGCGTTCGGCCTGCGGTGCCCACACCTCGAACTGCACGGACGGTTCCCCTTCGTCTGTTCACCGTGATGTAGCCGGTCTTATCGTGCTCCAAACGGGCGCGATCCGCCGGGGGACACCCGGGCACGCGCGGGGGAGGCACGGATTTCCCGTTTTCTGGACACCCGGGGTTCACTGACCGACAATCACCAGCGTGACGTCGTCTTTCGAGTTCAACACGTACCCCGCGCGGCTGTCCGACGCGGAGCGCGACAGGGTGCTGAAGGTGCTCCGTGACGGCGTCGCCGTGGGCCGCCTGTCGCACGACACGTTCATCCGGCGCATGGAGCTCGCCCTCGCCGCCCGCCGCTCCGACGAACTGGCCGCCCTCACCGCCGACCTGCCCAGGGAGAGCCGCTTCTCCCGTGTCGTGTTCGGCACCGTCGAGGCGGTCTCGGGCTTCACCGTCCGGCTGCGGCGGGCCTGGCAGGCCGAGCGGCTGCCCAAGCTGCTGCTGCCGCACCCCGGCACCGAGCACACCCTGCGCATAGGCCGGGACCCCGCGAGCGGTCTGCGGCTGACCCACGAGAGCGTCTCGCGCGTGCACGCCGAACTCAGCCGGCAGGGCGGCATGTGGGTGCTGCGCGACCTGGGCTCGACCAACGGCACCACCGTCAACGGGCGCCGCGTCATCGGCGCCGCCGTCGTCCGCGAGGGCGACCAGGTCGCCTTCGGACGGATGGCCTTCCGCCTCTCGGCGAACTGACCTCCCGCCAAGTCCACGCGCCGGGGGCGGTGTTGACGTACCTCCCGCGTCATGACTCACTGTGCGTACACCGCACACACCCGGTGAACCGACGGCGCCCCGACGCGGAGGTGTGCTCTGCCGCCACTCCTGCGCTACCCGACCGTGGACGAGCTCGCGGCCCGCGCGGCCGCCCTCGTCGCCCGCCGGCCGGGGGCCGCCCGTCTGCGCCGCCTCGGGCTCTCCCGCGCGGGCACGCCCCTGTGGCTGCTCTCCGTCGGCCACGGCGCCCGCCAGGCCCTCGTCGTCGCCGGCCCGCACGCCAACGAGCCGGTGGGCGGCGCCACCGTCCTGCGGCTGGCCGAACGCGTCCTCGCCGACCCCCGACTGACCGAGGGCGCCGACGCCACCTGGAACCTGTTGCTGTGCCTCGACCCCGACGGCCTGCGTCACAACGAGGGCTGGCTCTCCGGCCCCTACACCCTCGGCCGCTACTTCCGGCGGTTCTTCCGCCCCGGCTTCCTCGAACAACCCGAATGGCTGCCCGACGGCGCGGCGGCCGCCGCACTGCCGGAGACCCGGGCGCTACTCGGCCTCCTGGATGAGCTGAAACCTTTCTTCCAGTGCTCGCTGCACGGCGTCGACGTCGGCGGCGGCTTCGTGGAACTCACCCGCGACCTGCCCGGACTCGCCCAGCGCGTGGCCCACGCCGCCGCCCGCCTCGGCATCCCCCGAGAACTCGGCCCCTACGACACCCTCTACTGGCCCAGCCTCGGACCCGCCGTCTACCGGATCCCGCCGCCGCGCCCGCGCGACCTGGCCGCCGCCATCACCGAGGCCGCCGTCGAGTCCACCTGGTACCACCCGCACCGGCACGGCACGGTCACCGCCGTGGTCGAGGCGCCTATGTGGGGCGTCGCCGCCGTCGAGGACGACTCCCCGCCCGCCGACCGGGACACGGCACTGCGGACGGTGAGCCGGACCCTGCGGCACGACACCCGCGTCCTCGAACGCGTCCTCACGCGCGTGCGGCCGCGTCTCGCCGACGTCCCCGACGCGGCACGCCTGCTCGCCCCGGTCGACGACTACCTCCTGATCTGCCCCGGCCTCGCCGACGCCTGGGACCCCGACGCCGGCGACCCCACGCACCCGCTCCCCCCGCTGAGCACCGGCCATCTGGCCGCCCTGCGCATCGCCGGACGCCGCATCGCCGTCCGGACGGCCGGCCTGCTGCACCAGCTCGTCACCGGTGCCGGACACGACCCGGCCGGGGTGCTGCCGGAGCTGGACGGCCTCGTCGACGCCTGGTGCGCCGACTACCACGACGGCTGCGGAGCGCGCTGGATCCCCGTCGCCCGCCAGGTGGAGTACCAGACGCGGGTGGTGCTCGCCGCGTTCGAACTCGCCGGACGGCACGCCCCCGAGCCCGCACGATCGGGTGAGACGGACTGGGGAACGCGGGCCGCCGTGCCGATGCACCGGGAATGAAGCACTTCCCCACCCCGCACCCGCGCGGCGCCCTCCCCGTCGCGGCCGCCCTCGTCTTCGCCGCCGTCGCCGTCGCCCCCGCCCGGGCCTCGGCGCCCCGCGACTCCCTGCCCGCCAACTGGCTCCGCATCACGGTCACCCACGGCGACGCCCGCACCGGCGACTCCCGCGGCACCCTGCTGCTGTGCGACCCGCCCCGGGGACACTCCCGCGCCGCCGAGGCCTGCGCGGACCTCGCCGCCGCGGGCGGCGACATCCATGCCATCCCCCCGAAGGACGGCATCTGCTCCCTCGTGTACGCACCGGTCACCGCTCAGGCGCGCGGCTGGTGGAACCGGCGCCCGGTCGGGTACGCGAAGACCTTCGCCAACGCCTGTGTGATGCAGGCCGAGACGGGCGCCGTGTTCGCCCTGGACGACGAGCGGCCGCGCAGGCTGCCGGACCTGTCCGACCTCCCCGGGACCTGACGCCCGCGGTACGGCTCCGGGCACGCCCACGCGCGCGTGCCCGGAGCCGCCGTACGCGGCCCTGCGCAGCTGAGCCGCCGTACGCCGCCCGGCAACGGCCGTCCGCGGCCGCAAGCCCTCGTACACCTGCCGGCCGGCAACCGTTGTCCGCGGCCGGAAGCCCCCGCCGCCCCGCGCCGCCGTCACGCGCCGGGCCCTGCGCCGTCCGAGCCCTACGCCGTCCCCTCGCGGGCGTGCAGTGCCGCCGCCACGACCGTGCGGGACTGGTGCTCCACCTGGTGCTCCACGGGCACCCAGCGGGCGCGGAAGCGTTCGGCGAAGGCCTCGCTCCACATCTCCACGAGCTGCTCCAGACGGGGAGCCGCCCGGTCGTCGCGCGCCCGCAGGACCCGCCGCAGCATCGCCGCCGCCCGCAACGGCAGCCGTCGGGCGAAGGCGTCCACGCTCCCGACGTACGCCATCGTCGTGTCGGCCGGCGGGATGTGGGTCAGGTCCGCGGCCAGGCCCGGCACCAGCTCCAGCCCCCACCGGACCGCCCTCAGCAGCGGTCCGTCGACGCCCTCCAGGCGCGGCAGCGCCTCCGCCAGCACCCGCTCCACCTCCCGCGTGTCCCGCAGCAGCCGGTGCGCCAGACGCCCGATCGCCGCCGCCGGAGCGGGGTGCGGGGCGGGGTCGTCCACCATGTCGCTCGCCCACATCGGCACCTCGACGACCGCCGTCAGCCCGCCGTAGCGGTGGGCGTGGTACCAGGTGCTGTGCCGAGCGTCGTCCGGCATGCTCGGGTACGCCATCCCCGCCCCCGGCTCCGGCATCACGTGCACGCCCGGCCCGGACGCCGGCCAGCCCGCCGCGTCGGAGGCGCCCGTCTCCACCGGGATGTGCAACTGCGCCGCCGACTTGGCGAACGGCTCGGCGAGACCCGGGATGTCCTTCGTCAGCTGCACCCAGCTGCCGCCCAGGTCGGTGCCGTGCAGCGTCACCTGCAGGTAGGGCCGCAGCTCGTCGATGACACGGGTCAGCGCCCGCGTCTCGGGCGGCAGCCGGTCCGGCGGGAGGACGGCCGGCGACCACTCGGGCTGTTCCGGGCCCGCGGGCCGGAAGAAGCCGAGGTGGTACTCGAGCAGACTGCGCGGAGCCGGGGCCACGTGCAGACTCGCCCCGTCGGGGTCCGCGCACAGCAGGAAGTGCCAGGACATCCCGTCCCGCAGCTCCCGCTCCTGCAGCACCCGCCGGGCCAGCGCGAGGAGCGTCGGCCCGCCGGTCGGCTCGTTCGCGTGGGCCCCCGCGACCACCAGCACGGCACGCCGGGAACGGCCCACGGACAGCAGGTGCAGCGGCCGCCCCGCGCGCGAGAGACCCACCTGCCGCAGCGCGCACAGACCGGGCTGGAGCGCGGCCAACGCCGTGGCGGAAAGGGTGAGTTCGGTCACCGTGGGGTAGCGCTGCTCCGGCAGGAGACTCACCCCCGTCATGTCCGCCCGGCCTTCGCATCCGCAGTACCCCACGGACTCCACGCCCTGTCAAGAACATGCCGGGGCGGCTCCCCGGGGCGCCCGGAGGCACGAGGGGCCCGTGTCGGTGCGGGTGGCGCCCTCAGCCCACCCGCTCCAGCAGTGCCACCGGCAGCCGGGCGAACAACTCCTCCACGCGCGCGTGCCCGGTGAACTTCCGCTCGCCGTCCAGGACGTCGGCCCACCTCCCCGGCGGCAGCGCCAGCCGGGTGTCCCGCCAGCCGCCCGCCTCCGCCAGCCGCAGCGACAGCCGCGTCACGGCCGTGACGACCTCACCCGAGCGCGCGAACGCCAGACAGTGCCGGGCGGCCGGCCCCTCGGCGGTCAGCGGCTCGTACGTCGCCGACTCCCCGAAGACGTCCGGCCGCCGCCGGCGCAGCCGCAGCGCCGCCGCCGTCACCTCGCCCTTGGCGCCCGCGTCGTCCGGCGGGAACCGCACCGGCCGCCGGTTGTCCGGGTCCACCAGGGCCCGGTACTCACCCTCGCCGCCCTGGTAGACGTCCGGCACGCCCGGCATCGTCAGGTGCACCAGCGCCGTGCCCAGCACGTTCGCCCGGATGTGCGGCTCCAGCGCGTCCCGCAGCGCGGCCACCCGCCCGCCGGGCGCCCCGCACGGCCCCGCCGCCACGAACGCGGCCACCGCCTCCTCGTACGGCGGTTCCTGCTCCGTCCAGCTCGTGTACAGCCCCGCCTCGCGCACATGCTTGAGCAGCGCCTCCCGGACCCGCTCCGGGGCCGCCGGCCCCAGCCCGAACACCGTCTGCCAGGCCGCCCACGCCACCTGCCCGTCCGGCACGGCCTCCTCGCCGTGCGTCACCTGGGCCAGCAGCTCCGCCCAGCGCCCCGGGCACTCCGACAGCACCGCCAGCGCGGCCCGCACGTCGGCGCTGCGCTTGGTGTCGTGCGTCGACACGACCGTCCCGGTGACCGGCCAGTCGCGCTGCACGCGCGCGCAGTAGGCGTGGAACGCGTCCGGGGAGACGCCCTGGCGGCCGGGATCGCCCCCCACCTCGTTCACCGACAGCAGCGGCACGTACCGGTAGAACGCCGTGTCCTCCACCGACTTCGCGCGCAGCGCGGACGCCGTCTGCGCGAACCGCGTCCGGAACTCCACGGCGGCGGGCCCCGTGCCCCGCCCCAGCACGAGAGCGCGGATCACGTCGACCGCTCCCGCCTCCTCGGGCACGACGAAGGCGAGCCGTGCCTCCGCTGCCGCCTCCTCGGTGACGACGGCGGCCGCGTCGCCCGAGGCGTAGGGCCGGTACACCTCCAGCCGCACCAGCAGCTCCTCGAGGGCCGTGCGCAGCGCCCAGGGCGCCCGGTCGCGCAGCGCCGGGTCCGGCGAGGTGGCGCACACGCGGGCGGCGGTCCGGGTCAGCCGGTCCAGCTCGGTGGCCAGCTCGTGCGAGAGCACCGCGTACGCCGCCCGCCGCACCGTCGCCGCCCAGTCCCCGCCCCGGTCCGTCTGCGGGGCCGCGAAACGCCGGTACAGCTCCACCAGCTCCCCGGCGCCCCCCGGATCGGTGAAGACGCCGTCGACGTGGCGCAGGGCGTCGTAGCCGGTGGTGCCGGCCACCGGCCAGGAGCCCGGCAGGCGCTCCCCGTCCGCCAGGATCTTCTCGACGACCGTCCAGCGGCCGCCGCTCGCCTCGTGCAGCCGTTCCAGATAGGTGTCGGGGTCGGCGAGGCCGTCGGGGTGGTCGACGCGCAGCCCGTCGACCACGCCCTCGTGCAGCAGCTGGAGGATCTTCGCGTGCGTGGCCTCGAACACCTCGGGGTCCTCCACCCGCACCCCGATCAGCTCCGAGATGCTGAAGAACCGCCGGTAGTTCAGCTCGGTACGGGCCAGCCGCCACCACACCAGCCGGTACCACTGCGCGTCCAGCAGCTGCGGCAGCGGCAGGTCCCCGGTGCCCGCGCGCAGCGGGAGGACGTGGTCGTGGTAGCGCAGGACGTCGCCGTCGACGCGCAGCTCCCCCAGTACCTCGCCCAGCGGCCCGCCGAGCACCGGAAGCAGCACCTGGCCGCCCTGCGCCTCCCAGTCGATGTCGAACCAGCGCGCGTACGGTGATTTCGGGCCCTCCCGCAGCACCTCCCACAGGGCGCGGTTGTGGCGCGGGACCGCCGCCATGTGGTTCGGCACGATGTCCACCACCAGCCCGAGCCCGTGCTCCCGCGCGGTGCGCGCCAGCGCCCGCAGCCCCTCCTCGCCGCCCAGCTCCTCGCGCACGCGCGCGGGGTCCACCACGTCGTACCCGTGCAGGGAGCCCGGGACGGCCTCCAGGACGGGCGACAGGTGCAGATGCGACACCCCCAGCGAGGCCAGGTACGGCACGGCCGCCGCCGCGGCCGCGAACGGGAACCCGGGCTGGAGCTGGAGCCGGTAGGTGGCCGTGGGCACGACGGGGGCAGGGCGCTCAGAGGTCATGCAGACCTAGGTACCCGCCCTGTCCCCTTTCCTGTCATCGAGCCCGCCAGGTGGACGGAGGCCGGGGTCCGTCTCAGGCCGGCCGCTGCAGCACCGTCATGCTGCGGTCCACCAGCGTCAGGCGGTCCCCGGCCGCCACCTTGGCGCCCGTTCCCCGGCCCGCCGCCTCGGGGTCCGCGGTGTCCACGATCACCTGCCACTGCCGCCCGTGGTCGACCGGCACCACGAAGTCCATGGGCCGGGCGGAGGCGTTGAACATCAGCAGGAAGGAGTCGTCGGTGATCCGCTCCCCGCGCGCGCCGGGCTCGGAGATCGCGTTGCCGTTGAGGAACACCGTCAGCGCCGACGCCTGCGCGGAGTTCCAGTCCCGCTGGGTCATCTCCTTGCCCTCGGGAGTGAACCAGGCGATGTCCGACAGCTCGTCGTGGGTGCCCTCCACGGGCCGCCCGTGGAAGAAGCGGCGGCGGCGGAAGACCGGGTGCTCCTTGCGCAGCCGCACCACCGCGCGCGTGAACTCCAGCAGGTCGCTGCCGTCCCCGTCGGGATCGGGCCACTCCACCCACGACAGCTCGCTGTCCTGGCAGTAGGCGTTGTTGTTGCCGCGCTGGGTGCGCGCCACCTCGTCGCCGTGGCTGATCATCGGCACGCCCTGGGACAGCATCAGCGTGGCCATGAAGTTCCGCATCTGCCGGGCGCGCAGCTCCAGCACCGCCGGGTCGTCGGTGTCGCCCTCCACGCCGCAGTTCCAGGACCGGTTGTGGCTCTCGCCGTCCCGGTTGTCCTCGCCGTTGGCGTCGTTGTGCTTGTGGTTGTAGGACACCAGGTCGCGCAGGGTGAACCCGTCGTGGCAGGTCACGAAGTTGATCGAGGCCAGCGGGCGGCGGCCGTCGTCCTGGTAGAGGTCGGACGAGCCGGTCAGCCGGGAGGCGAACTCCGCGAGGGTGCGCGGCTCGCCCCGCCACAGGTCCCGCACGGTGTCGCGGTACTTGCCGTTCCACTCGGTCCACAGCGGCGGGAAGTTGCCCACCTGGTAGCCGCCCTCACCGACGTCCCACGGCTCGGCGATCAGCTTCACCTGGGAGACGACCGGGTCCTGCTGCACCAGGTCGAAGAAGGACGACAGCCGGTCCACCTCGTGGAACTGGCGGGCCAGGGTCGCCGCGAGGTCGAAGCGGAATCCGTCGACGTGCATCTCGGTGACCCAGTACCGCAGCGAGTCCATGATCAGCTGGAGCACGTGCGGGGACCGCATGAGCAGCGAGTTCCCGGTTCCCGTGGTGTCCATGTAGTAGCGCGGGTCGTCCGCCAGGCGGTAGTACGACGCGTTGTCCAGGCCCCGGAAGGACAGCGTCGGGCCGAGGTGGTTGCCCTCGGCGGTGTGGTTGTAGACCACGTCGAGGATGACCTCGATGCCGGCCTCGTGCAGCGCCCGCACCGCCGACTTGAACTCCAGCACCTGCTGCCCGCGGTCGCCCCAGGAGGCGTAGGCGTTGTGCGGGGCGAAGAAGCCGATGGTGTTGTAGCCCCAGTAGTTGTTCAGGCCCATGTCGACCAGACGGTGGTCGTTGACGAACTGGTGGACGGGCATCAGCTCCAGGGCCGTGACGCCCAGTTCGGTGAGGTGTTCGATGATGGCCGGATGCGCGAGCGCCGCGTAGGTGCCGCGCAGCTCCTCCGGCAGCCCTGGATGGCGCATCGTCAGGCCCTTCACATGGGCCTCGTAGATCACCGTGTGGTGGTACTCCGTGCGCGGGCGCCGGTCGTCGCCCCAGTCGAAGTACGGGTTGACCACGACCGACGACATCGTGTGCGGCGCCGAGTCCAGGTCGTTGCGCCGTTCGGGGGAGCCGAAGTGGTAGCCGTACACCTCCTCGCCCCACCGGATCGAACCGCTGATCGCCTTCGCGTACGGGTCGAGCAGCAGCTTCGCCGAGTTGCAGCGCAGCCCGCGCCCGGGGTCGTACGGGCCGTGGACGCGGAAGCCGTAGCGCTGCCCGGGCATGATGCCCGGCACGTACGCGTGCCGCACGAACGCGTCGCTCTCGCGCAGTTCCACCGCCGTCTCGGAGCCGTCGTCGTGCAGCAGACACAGCTCTACTCGGTCCGCGGCCTCCGTGAAGACCGCGAAGTTCGTACCGGCGCCGTCGTACGTGGCGCCGAGGGGATATGCCTCTCCAGGCCAGACCTGCATGGATACGACTCTTTCAGGTGTGCCGCCCCGCTGGGGGTGCCTTGGCATCGAGTCTCCCGGAAAGTGATGGAACCACCTGTGACTTACGCCCCTCTTACCCGTCGACCAGTGCGCACGCCGGTAAACGGCGTGCGCCGAACCAGTGGGGCAATCACGTACTCCCGGGGCAATGGGGGAGTAGGGGGAAGATGTGCGCACGACAGTGCGCCGCCACCTGGGCAAGGTGGTGGCAGGCACGGCCATCGCGGTGGCCGCTACGGCCGCGATGATCGCGGTCACCCTGCCGGGCACGGCAGGTGCGGACGGAACCGGAGGGAGCACCGGGCAGGCCGCGGGACAGGCGGCCGGACAACAGGGGACCGGCCAGGGCGCCGGGCAGCAGGGCGGCTCGGCCGCCGTGGAGCCCGGTGTCGTCGAGGACGTGCCCGCCGAGGGCGCGCGGGGCAAGGGCCGCGACCCGCTGACCGACGACGAGATCGCGCGGGTCGAACGCATCGCGCTCAACCGGCAGCTCTTCAACGCCAGTGAGGACGTCGACGGCGACCGCGGCCCGCAGCGCCTGAGCGTGGACCTCGCCGAGCCCGAGGCGGCGGAGGTGGACGACGCGGACGCGCCCCGGCGCGCGGAGGTGACGTTCTACGACTACAAGGACGACACCCTCGTCACGAAGACCGTCAACCTCGACACCGGCAAGGTCGAGAGCACCGGCACCCAGCAGGGCGTCCAGCCGCCGCTGAGCTCCGCGGAGCAGGACGAGGCGGCCCGGCTGCTGATCGCCGACCCGCTGGGCGCGGGCCTGAAGGCGGACTACAAGGACGCCACCGGCAAGGAACTCACCTCCCCGGACCAGCTGGTCCTCGCGGGCATGGTGTACCGCGCCTCGCCGGGCGCCCAGCCCGCCGCCTTCGACCAGTGCGGGGTCCACCGCTGCGTCCGGCTGCTGCCGAAGGTCAAGAACGGACCGTGGATCGACGCGCGGTCCCTGGTCATCGACCTCAGCGCCGGCACCGTGGGCAAGCTCACCGGCTGAGCCGTGCCCCTCCGTCCACTTTCCCACCTTTCACCCTCCCGTCACGGGGAGGGACAGGGAGTCATGTCCTCATGCGCGTGAAGTACTCCGTCAGCGGCCCGCGGCCGCGGAGAATCAGCCGTGCCCGCAAGGGGGCGGCCCTCGGCCTGTCCGTGGCCGCGCTGGCCGCCGGTGCGACGACCACCGGCACCGGCCCGGCCGCCGCCCAGCCCAAGGCGGCCCCGGCGGCCGCCGCCGACTGCAGCGCCACCTACCGCATCCAGCAGAAGCTCGCCTCCGGCACCACCTGGCGCATGTGCTGGCGCTACGAGGCCAAGTCCGGCCTCATCCTGGAGAACGTCTCCTACCAGCCGCCCGGCGAGGCCAAGCCGATCCGGGTCCTCAACAGCGCCAAGATCGCCCAGATCCACGTGCCGTACGACGACGGCAAGAACGAGTACAACGACATCACCGACTACAACTTCGGCTCGGGCCTGGTGAACATGGCCCCCGGTGAGTGCCCCGGCGGCACCATCAAGACGGTGAAGGTCCCCGAGGCCTACAACTCCGACAGCCCGAACGTGAAGGGCCTGTGCACCACGACCCGCGCGCGCGGGCACGCCTACCGGATGCAGACCGACCTGGGCAAGGTCTACCAGGCCCAGGGCAAGGACCTGCTGGTCTACACCGTCAACAAGGTCAGCTGGTACGAGTACATCACCGAGTGGCGCTTCTCCGACGACGGCGCCATCAGCATGAACGTCGGTGCCACCGGCAGCCTCTCGCCCTTCGACTACGACGCCGGTGACGGCCGCGGCTGGCCGATAGGCAAGGGTGCCAAGGCCTACTCCACCAGCCACAACCACAACGTGTTCTGGCGGCTCGACTTCGGCCTCGACGGCTCCTCCAACACCAAGGTCGAGCAGTACGACTCGGTGGTCAGCCCGGCCGCCCCCGGCCGGCAGGGCCCGACCACCAAGACCACCCGCACCCCCGTCACCAAGGAACTCGCGGGCGACGCCCAGAACATGCGCTGGTGGCGCATGGTCAGCGCGACCGGCAAGAACAAGGACGGCCACCCGCGCTCGTACGAGATCGTCCCCGGCGCCAGCACGAAGTACCCGGGACGCTCCTTCACCCGGCACGACGTCTACTTCACGCAGTACAACAAGTGCGAGCAGTACGCCAGCAACAACGTGCGCGACTGCGGCAGCCCCCTGCACGGCTACTCCGTCGACAAGTGGGTGAACGGCCAGACCCTCACCCACCCCGTGGCCTGGGTGAACGTCGGCTTCCACCATGTCGCGCGCGACGAGGACCAGCAGCCCATGCCGGTCCACTGGCAGGGCTTCTCCATCGCCCCCCGGGACGTCACCGCTATGAATCCGCTCACTCCGCGCGCCCTCGCGGGCGAGAACGGGCGCCCGGACACCGGTAGTTGAGAAACGACCTGTCCATCCGGCTGCACCGCCGACCGCTCCCGGAGTACCCTTCCTTGATCGTTGGGACGGGGAGTGCTCGGGGGAGCGGAAGGCGGTGCTTGGGTGGGCTCGGGAGGGCTGGAACTGCCCCCTGGTGACGAAGGTCACGAGGGAGGCTCCTCCGCAGACATCCCGCCCGGCACGGTGTCCCTGGCCCGGCCGATGGAGGGCGCGATCGGGCCGGAGCTGGACTGGGACGCCGACGCCTGGCGGGAGGTACGCACCCGCGCCCAGCGGGCCGGCCGGGCCTACATCTGGCTGAACCTCGTCGAGCAACGGCTGCGCGCCGTCGTGGCCGCCGTGCTGCGGCCCATCTACGAACCCGTCCACGGCGACGACTGGGTGGTCGCCGCGGCCGGCCCCGCCGGACAGGAGTGGGTGCAGCGCGCGGTAGCCGTACGCGAGGTCAGCCGCCGCAAGGGCTACCTGCTCGATCCGGCCGACGACAATGTGATCTCCTTCCTCACCCTGCCGCAGCTGCGCGAGCTGATGGTGCAGCACTGGCCCTGCTTCGAGCCGTACTTCGACGACCGCCGGGACGTCGAACTCGCCCTGGACGAGCTGGAGGTCACCCGCAACGTCGTCTCCCGCAACCGGGCGCTGTCCGAGGCCGTGCTCAACCAGGCCGAACGCGCCTCCGCGCGACTGCTGGAGATGCTCGGCACCGGCGGCGACGTGCCGTCCGCGCGCCGGCTCCCCGTCGACGCCGTCGAGGACCTCGTGGGCGACCGGTACGCGGACGTGGTCGCCGTCCACTCCGACCGGGTGCGGCTGCTGCGCCGGTTCCCCGCCGAGGACATCTTCGACGGCGCCCGCCGCCTCGACGCCATCGGCATCGGCCTCAACCTGCTCGTGCAGAACTTCTCCGGCCGCCGCCTGGTCCGCCTCGCCGAGACCGGCGCCCGCGTCCGGCTGCTCTTCCTCAACCCCGCCTCCAGCGCGGTCAAGCGCCGCGAGCGGGAACTGGGCATGAAGCGCGGTGAGTTGAGCCGCGCGGTGGAGATGAACATCCTGCACATGCGCCGGGTGCGCTCCCGGCTGCGCGACCCGGGCGCCTTCCAGATCCAGGTCTACGACGAGACGCCCCGCTTCACCGCCTACCTCGTCGACGGCGACGGCTCCGACGGCATCGCGGTCGTCCAGTCCTACCTGCGGCGCATGCGCGGCATGGAGGCGCCGGTGCTGGTGCTGCGCAACGGCAGCCGGGTGGTCAAGTCGGGTGAGGCCGACGACGGCGGACTCTTCGCCGCGTACCGCGAGGAGTTCGAACTGGCCTGGGCGGATTCGCGGCCGGTGTCCTGAACGTCCGGTACCTCCCCGGTGTCCCCCGCGGTAAGCGGAACGCGATCTCCTGATTGTCAGTGGCGCATGCGAAGGTGGGAACCACTGGGGGAAGCACCACAAAGAAGGGGGGCCACCATGGCCTGGCACCGCGAGCTGCTCATCGGCTTCGACCTGGAGACGACCGGGACGGACCCGCGCGAGGCGCGCATCGTCACGGGGGCCGTGATCGAGGTCGGGGACGGGCAGGTTCTGGGGCGCCGGGAGTGGCTGGCCGATCCGGGCGTGGAGATCCCGGCGGACGCCGTGGCGGTCCACGGCATCAGCAACGAGCGGGCGGCCACCGAGGGCCGCCCCGCCGACCGGGTCGCGGACAGCATCGCCGACGTCCTCGTGCAGTACTGGAGGACGGGCGTCCCGGTCGTCGCCTACAACGCCGCCTTCGACCTGACCCTGCTCTCCGCCGAACTGCGGCGGTACGCACTGCCGTCCCTGCGCGACCGCCTCGGCGGGCTCGACCCGGCCCCGGTCGTCGACCCGTACACCATCGACCGCTGGGCCGACCGCTACCGCCGCGGCAAGCGCAACCTCGAAGCGGTCTGCGCCGAGTACGGCG
This sequence comes from Streptomyces sp. NPDC051315, assembly GCF_044455165.1. Lineage (NCBI taxonomy): Bacteria > Bacillati > Actinomycetota > Actinomycetes > Kitasatosporales > Streptomycetaceae > Streptomyces > Streptomyces sp. NPDC051315. Next base: position 83,971 of record NZ_JBITEN010000023.1, on the reverse strand, counting down.
TCACCCTCGACACGGCACACGACGCCTCCGCCGACGCCCTCGCCGCGGCCCGTCTCGCCTGCGCGATAGCCGAGCGCCACCCCAAGGTCGCGGCCCTCGGCCCAGCGGAGCTGCACCGCCGCCAGATCGAGTGGTACGCCGAGTGGGCGGCGGACTTCCAGGACTTCCTGCGCCGCAAGGGCGACGCGGAGGCGGTTGTCGACGGCACCTGGCCGGTGCGGGAGTTGGCGGGGGACCGCGTCCGGCCATGAGCCGGCCCCCGGGTGTCGCACCGACCCGATCGCGGCGACCGTTCCGGCCCGGCGCCGCTCCGGATGAGGGCGCCGCTCCAGGTGAGGGAGCCGCTCAGAACGGGTACCAGCGCACCGCCTCGTCCCCGTCCCGCAGCGACGCGACCCGGCGCCGGAACTCCGCCAGCGCCTTGGGATTGGACGGCGCGTGCTGGGCGACCCAGGCGCAGCTCGCGGTCTCACGGGCGCCCCGCAGCACCGAGCAGCCCTCCCACTCCCGCACATCCCAGCCGTACGTCCGGGTGAAGGAGTCGTAGGCCTCGGCGGGCAGGCCGTAGCGGTCGCGGGAGAGGGCCATCACGACCAGGTCGTGCTCGCGCAGGTCGGCGGAGAAGGTCTCCAGGTCGACCAGGACCGGCCCCTCCGGGCCGACGTGCACGTTGCGGGGCAGCGCGTCGCCGTGGATCGGACCGGGCGCGAGGCGCGGAGTGAGCGCGGCGCAGGCCGCGGCGAAGCCGTCCCGGCGCTCGCGCAGATAGGCGGCGTCCGCCGGATCGACCGCGTCACCGGCGAGCCGCAGCCAGCGCTCCACGCCGGCCAGCAGATCGCGCGCAGGCAGAGTGAAGGACGGGGAGGGCAGGGCGTGCACGGCGCGCAGGAGTTCGGCCAGATCCCGCGGCTCGGCGGGCCGTACCGGGTCGGGCAGACGGTGCCACACCGTCACCGGGTGCCCCTCGACGAGCAGGGCCCTCGGCTCGGCCGCCCGCACCGCGGGGACGTCCGCCTCCGCGAGCCACGCCGCGATGTCCAGCTCACGCCGGGCCCGGTCGAGGAGCGCGGCGTCACGGCCCACCTTCACCACCAGGTCCCCGGCGGCGAACACCGCGTTCTCGCCCAGGGCGAGGAGCCGCGCGTCGCCTGCCGGACCGGGCAGCACTCCCGCCGCGGCCAGTACCTCCCGCGCGCGTGCCTCGTCCATCGTCCGCCTCCGTGTCGTCGTGAGCCCGCTGGTCCAGGGACGGCGTCGGGTTCCGGCCATCCGACGGCCAGTCTCGCATTCGCACAGGTCGGGCCCTGAGCGCGGTGTCTTGACGGCGTGCGCCGGCTTCACGACCATGGCGGGGCCCGTCACCGCTGCGGGAAGGGGGAGCGCTTCGTGTCGTCGACGACCGGGGGGACGACCGACGAGCAAGGGCGCGAGGGAAGCGGGCGCGCGGGGAAGGGCGCCGAGAGCAGAGGGTCCGCGCGCCGGGCGGCCGGCAGCGGCCCGCCGCCACGCCTCGCCGCCGGCCACGGCGCCTGGTTCCTCGTCCTGCCCGCGCTGATCCCCATCCTCGTGCTGAGCGCCGGCCCGCTGCTGTACGGGATCCTGCTGGCGTTCACCGACGCCCAGTCGGGCCGCACCGCTCCCACGCAGTGGATCGGCGGGCTCAACTTCCGGGACCTGTGGCACGACACCCTGTTCTGGGAGTCGTTCCGCATCGGGCTGGTCTGGGCGGTCGGGGTGACCGTCCCGCAGTTCCTGCTCGCCCTCGGCCTGGCCCTCCTGCTCCACCAGGAGTTACGGCTGCGCTGGCTGGCCCGCGCGCTCGCGATCGTTCCCTGGGCGATGCCCGAGGTCGTCGTCGGCATCATGTGGCGGCTCGTCTACAGCCCCGACGCCGGCGTCCTCAACGAGACGCTGCGGGATCTGGGCCTCGGCGACGGACGGGACTGGCTGAGCGGGCTGGCGACCGCCCTGCCCGCCGTGATCGTCGTCGGCGTCTGGGCGGGCATGCCGCAGACGACCGTCGCCCTGCTCGCCGGTCTGCAGAACACCCCGCGCGAACTCCACGAGGCCGCCGCGGTCGACGGAGCGGGCGCCTGGCGCCGCTTCCGCACGGTCACCTGGCCCGCGCTGCGCCCCGTCGCACTCGCCGTCACCGCCCTGAACTTCATCTGGAACGTCAACTCCTTCGCCCTGGTCTACGTCCTGACCAGCGGCGGACCCGGCGGACGCACCCGGCTGCCGATGCTGTTCGCCTACGAGGAGGCCTTCCGCTACGGACAGTTCGGCTACGCGGCGGCGATGGGATGTGTGATGGTCGCGGTGATCTCGGTGCTCCTCGCCCTCTTCCTGGTGGGCCGGCTCAGGGGAGGTGACGAGGCATGAGGACCGGCACCGCGGGCCGCGTCGGCCAGTACCTCGCCCTGCTCGCCTACCTGGTCTTCCTCGCCTTCCCCTTCCTCTGGCTGGTCTCCACGGCCTTCAAGTCGCCGCGGGAACTCGGCAGTCTGCACCCCACGTGGATCCCGCAGGAGCCCACCCTCGCCAACTTCCGGCAGGCCTTCGACGAGCAGCCGCTGCTGCGCGCCGCGGGCAACTCCCTGCTCGCCGCCGCGGGAGCCGCCCTGATCGCCGTCCTGGTCGCCACCCCGATGGCCTACGTCATCGCCCGGCACCGCACGCCGCTCGCGCGGGCCGCGACGGGCTGGGTGGTGGTCAGCCAGGCGTTCCCGCTGGTGCTGGTGATCATCCCGCTGTTCCTGGTGCTGAAGAACCTGCGGATGATCGACTCCCTGCCCGGCCTGGTCCTGGTGTACGTGGTGTGGGCCCTGCCGTTCGCGTTGTGGATGCTGGCCGGGTACGTCCGGGCGGTGCCCGTCGAGCTGGAGGAGGCGGCGGCCGTCGACGGGGCCGGACGGCTCAGGACGCTGGTGTCGGTGACCGCGCCGCTGCTCGCGCCGGGGATCGTGGCGACGGGACTGTTCGCGTTCATCACCGCGTGGAACGAGTTCTTCTTCGCGCTGGTGCTGCTGAAGTCGCCGGAGAAGCAGACCCTGCCGGTCGTCCTCACCCACTTCATCGGCGCGGAGGGCGTCGCCGACCTCGGCCCGCTGGCGGCCGCCGCCTTCCTCGCCACCCTTCCCTCGCTGGTCGTCTTCGCGGTCATCCAACGGCGGATCACCAGCGGCATGCTCGCCGGGGCGGTGAAGAGCTGATGCGTACCCGATGGACCGTCCTGCTCGTCCTGACTCTCCTGCTCGCCGGCTGCACGGGCGGCGGCAGCGACTCCGGCACCGGCCGGGTCACCCTGCGTTTCCAGTCCCTGGCCTGGCAGGAGGAGTCCGTCGAGATCAACAAGGAGCTGGTGCGGGAGTGGAACGCGAGCCATCCCGACGTCAAGGTCGAGTACGTCCAGGGCAGTTGGGACAGCGTCCACGACCAGCTCCTCACCTCCTTCGAGGGCGGCGAGGCGCCGGACGTCATCCACGACGCCTCCGACGACCTCGCGGACTTCGCCTACGGCGGCTACCTCGCCGACCTGACCGACCTGCTGCCCGAGCGGCTCAGGGCGGACATCCCGCAGCGCAGCTGGGAGACGGCGACCTTCGGGGACGGCATCTACGGCGTGCCCTTCCTCCAGGAGCCGCGCGTCCTCATCGCCAACGCCACCTGGCTGAAGGAGGCGGGGGTGCGGATCCCGACGCCCCAACGGCCGTGGAGCTGGGCGGAGTTCCGGGAGATCACCGAGCAGCTCAGCGGCGACGGCAGGTACGGCGTGGCCTGGCCGCTGAAGGACCCCGTCTCCGCCACCCTCAACCTCTCCCTGTCGGCGGGCGGGCAGCTCTTCCACCGGGGCGCCGACGGCAAGGTCACGGTCCGCTTCGAGGCCGGCGACGAGATCGTGCCGCGTACCGTCCACGACCAGGTCGGCAAGGACGGCAGCGCACCGGCCTCGCTGCTGGGCAGCGGCGGCTCGGACACCTTGCCCGGTTTCTTCGCCGGCCGGTACGCGATGGTGCCGCTCGGCTTCTCCTACCGTCAGCAGATCGTCCAGCAGGCGCCGGAGGGCTTCGACTGGCAGGTGCTGCCCGCCCCGGCCGGGACCGACGGGCTCACCCAGGGCGTCAGCCCGCAGACCCTGTCCATCGCCGAGGACAGCCCGCACCGCGAGGAGGCCGCCGCCTTCATCGACTTCCTGCTGCGGCCGTCGAACATGGTCCGGCTCGCCCTGGGCGACTGGATGCTGCCCACCGGCACCCGGGCGCTCGCCGACCCGGCCCTGCACACCCCGAAGGACGACTGGGCCACCGGCACCGCACTGGCCGCGCACCTGCGCCCGGCGCCCGCGCAGTCCGTCCGCGGCTACCCCGAATGGAAGGACAAGGTCGCCACACCCGCCTTCCAGGAGTACTACAGCGGTGCGATCGGCCTGGGGGAACTGCGGGAGCGGCTGGAGGAGGACGGGAACCTGGTGCTGGCGCGGTACCAGCGCTGACCTCTGCGGCCTTCGGTGGCCACCGGGTGCGGCGCGCCGGTCGGCCGCTCGCCCGGCCGCGCGGGGGCGCGGGGTTGCGAGACCGGCCGGCGGTGCCTTGACCTCGACATGACTTCAGGTTTTACGGTGCCTGCATCAACGATCACTCATCGGGGGCGCCGACATGACGGACCAGCGGATCACCGACGCCGAACTCGCCGCACAGCCGGCCGCGTACTGGACCGGAGTGGCCCATGAGGCCCTCATCGCCTTCACCCGGGCCCGGCAGGCCGAGCTCGGTTACACCCAGCCGCAGTACTGGCTGCTGCGCAACCTGTCGGAGAACGACCTCTCGCCCGACGGCCACGGCATGACCGTCACCGAACTCCGGCAGGCCATGCGCTCCTACCTCAGGGCCGAGGACGATCCGGAGACCGAGGCGGAGGCCCTGCTGGAGCGCGGCCTGCTCACCCGCGACGCCGAGGGGCGGCTGTGGATCACCGAGTCCGGGGAGGAGGCCCGCGCCGGTCTCAAGCGGCGCCTTCGGCCATCCGCGACCGCATCCACCAGGGCATCGACGACACCGACTACGTCACCGCCCTGAAGGTGCTCCGGCGCATGATCCTGAACACGGGCGGCTCACTGGGGCAGTGAGGCCCTGTCACCTCCGCCGCGCCGCTCCGGACGCCACACGCACGGGCCCCTCACCCGCACCTCCGCCGGTCCCGGGCGAGGCGCGCCCACCCCTGCGGCATCCGTCCGGGCGTGCGGCACCCACCCGGGCGCGCTATTACATTGCACGAGACGTCTCGTCTCGCTTACTGTCGGGGGCATGACCGCTCCCGCGCACATCGCCATGTTCTCCATCGCCGCCCACGGCCATGTGAACCCCAGCCTGGAGGTGATCCGGGAACTCGTCGCGCGCGGGCACCGGGTGACCTACGCCATTCCGCCCGTCTTCGCCGACAAGGTCGCCGCGACCGGCGCCGAGGTGAAGCCGTGGCACTCCACCCTGCCCTCGCCCGACGCCGACCCGTCGGCCTGGGGCACCACCCTCCTCGACCACGTGGAGCCCTTCCTGGCCGACGCCGTCCAGGCGCTGCCCCAGCTGATCGAGGCCTACGACGGGGACGAACCCGACCTCGTCCTGCACGACATCACCTCCTACCCGGCCCGCGTCCTCGCCCACCGCTGGGGTGTGCCCGCGATCTCCCTCTCGCCCAACCTCGTCGCCTGGGAGGGGTACGAGGAGGAGGTCGGCGAGCCGATGTGGGCGGAGCCGAGGAAGACCGAGCGCGGGCAGGCCTACTACGCCCGCTTCGAGGCCTGGCTGAGGGAGAACGGGATCACCGAGCACCCCGACGCGTTCGCCGGCCGGCCCGCCCGCTCCCTGGTCCTCATCCCGAAGGCGCTCCAGCCGCACGCCGACCGGGTCGACGAGAGCGTGTACACCTTCGTCGGCGCCTGCCAGGGCGACCGGTCCGCCGAGGGCGGATGGACGCGGCCCTCCGGCGCCGAGAAGGTCGTCCTCGTCTCGCTCGGATCGACCTTCACCCAGCAGCCGGAGTTCTACCGCGCCTGCGTGCGGGCCTTCGCCGGACTGCCCGGGTGGCACCTGGTGCTCCAGATCGGCCGGCACGTCGACCCGTCCGAGCTGGGGGAGGTGCCCGACACCGTCGAGGTGCGTTCCTGGGTGCCGCAGTTGGCGATCCTGAGGCAGGCGGACCTGTTCGTCACCCACGCCGGCGCCGGCGGCAGCCAGGAGGGACTGGCCACGGCCACCCCGATGATCGCCGTACCGCAGGCCGTGGACCAGTTCGGGAACGCCGACGTGCTCCAGGCGCTCGGTGTCGCCCGGCACGTCCCGGCCGAGGAGGCGACCGCCGAGGCGCTGCGGGCCGCAGCCCTGGCCCTGGTCGACGACCCCGAGGTCGCCCGTCGGCTCAAGGAGATCCAGGCCGGCATGGCGGGGGAGGGCGGCACCCGCAGGGCGGCCGACCTCGTCGAGGCCGAACTGGCCGCTCGCCGCGGGGACGCCTCCGTCACACGGGAACGGCCTGCCGGGTGAGGGACAGGCGCGCGTTGTCGAGCGTGGCGTCCATGCGCGCCGCCTGGCCCTTGGTGAACATGAACATCGCCGCGTCGTCGGTGTAGTCCATGTAGTTCACGAACATGTCGCCGTCCGGGGCGTTGTTGCACGTCACGTGCGGGAACCGGGGAGTGCCCAGGTTGGGGCCCGCCTGGTTGGGGGTGTCCGCCACGAAGTCGCTGCCGCTGCATCCCGAGTCGTCGTCACCCCAGATGTGCCGCAGGTTGAGCCAGTGCCCGATCTCGTGCGTGGCCGTGCGTCCTCCGTTGAACGGCGCACTGGCGGTGCCGTTGGTGCCGAAGGCGGTGTGGGTGATGACCACGCCGTCCGTGGCGGCGGCACCGCCCGGGAACTGGGCGTACCCCAGCAGGCCGCGGCGCAGCAGGCAGACCCAGATGTTCAGGTACGCGTTCGCGGGCCAGGCGTCGTGGCCTCCGCTCAGGGTGAACTTGACCAGGTCGTCCGTGGCGAAGTCCCGGTTCCCGGTCTGCCTGCGCGTGATGCCGGACGTGGGCTGCCCCAGGGGGTCGGTCCGGGCCAGGTGGAACTCGATGCGCGGGTCGGCGACGAGGTCCCGCCACACCGAGGGCACGGCGCCGACGTCCGGGTTCGTGCCCCGGAAGTCCTGGTTCAGGACGTCGATCTGACTGTGAATCTGGGCCTCCCCGATGTTCTGCTCGGGGGTGTTGAACACCACGTGCACGACGACGGGAATGTCGATCACGCCCTGCCGGGCGGCGAACCGCTCGCCCTGCTCGTAAGCGAACGCGGTGTTCTCGATCACGGTCCGGTTGTCGGCGTACTCGGGGTTCAGATCGAGGAACCTGCGGTGTACCTCCATCGTGCCGCACCAGCGGCTGTAGTCGTCGGAGGTGGTGCGGAGGAATGACTGCGCATCGGACATGACTGCGTCCCTCGGGGACATGAGCGGAAGCCGCGCTCGCGCGCTGAGGCCACGCTCGCGGCTGGGGAACTGCGCTTCGGACACGCGCTGTTGGGGGCGCCGGACGCCGGCCGGGCGTTTGCCGGCCGCCGATGAGCCCATACACTGGAAATTCTAGGCAATCAGGCATCATCCCGCCATTTGTTCCCAAGACGGCAAGGGGTGGCGGCTCATGCGAGAACTCCCGGCGGCCCTGTTCCGGGCCTGGCTGCACTCCTACGAGGAGGACCACGACGACGTGACGGTCTTCCGGCCGGAGGACCATCCCTTTCCTCCGGCGCGTGGCCGCCGTGGCATGGAGTTCGCCCCCGACGGCAGCTTCGCCGACCACCCGGTGGGGCGCGGCGACGCCCCGGACACGGTGCGCGGCCGCTGGCGGGCGGTGGGGGACCGCAGGGTAGCGGTGTCCTTCGAGGGCGCGCGCGCCGGCCGGGTCCTGGAGATCGTGCGCTGCGACGAGGACGTCCTGGAGGTCCGTACGGTGGTGGCGCAGCCGCCGGAGTGAGGACCGGCCGGCCACGGCGGCCCGCCCAGGGGGTGCGCCGCCGTGGGCCGGGCACGGGTGAGGGCCCGTTGACTCCCCGGTGGTCAACGGGCCCTCGGCACAGGCGGGTTCAGACCCTCACGGGCTCACCCTCGTCGTCCCGCGCCGTCGGCGCGAGCGGCTCCGGCTCCTCGTCGTGGGTGAGGTCGGGCAGCCGGTGCAGCCACTTCGGCAGGTACCAGTTGCGCTCGCCGAGCAGGGCCATCACCGCCGGCAGCAGCACGCCCCGGATGATCGTCGCGTCGATCAGGACGGCGGCCGCGAGGCCCACACCCATCTGCTTCATGGACTGCATGGACAGCGTTCCGAAGATCGCGAACACGGCGACCATGATGACGGCGGCGCTCGTCACGACACCGGCCGTGGTGACCACGCCGTGCGTGATCGCGTCCTTCGTCGTCCGGCCCCGCAGCCGTGCCTCGCGGATCCGGGAGACCACGAACACGTGGTAGTCCATCGACAGGCCGAACAGGATCACGAAGAGGAACAGCGGCAGCCAGGTGACGATGGCGCCGACGCCCTCCGCGCCCACCAGGGACGCGCCCCAGCCGTGCTGGAAGACCCCCACGAGGATGCCGTAGGCCGCGCCCACCGACAGCAGGTTCAGCACGATCGAGGTGAGCGCGATCGTCAGCGAGCGGAACGACAGCAGCATCAGCGCGAAGGCGAAGACCACGACGAAGGCGAAGACCGGGACGACCGCTCCGGCCAGTTGGTCGTTGAAGTCCTTCGAACCGGCCACCTGTCCGGTGATGGGCGCCTCCACCCCGTCGACCTTGCCGAGCGTCGCGGGCCGCACGTCGTCCCGCAGCTTGTCCAGGCTCGCGCCCGCCTTGTCCAGGTCGGAGCCGCCGACCAGCGGGACGTACACGAAGGCGATGTTCCGCTCGTCGTGCAGCTTGATCTCGACCGGGCCGCGCGAGGCCCCCGAACTGATCGCCCGCTCACGGAAGTCGGCCAGCGCGGACTTCACCTCGGGCGCGTTGATGTCGTCCGCCTTGACGACCACCTCGGCCGGCTCCGAACCGCCCGGGAACGCCTCGTTGAGCCGGTTGTACGTCTGCACGATGGGCAGCGAGTCGCCGAACTCCTGGTCCAGGGTGAGCTGTTGCGTCTTCATGCCGAGCGCGGGGACCGCGATGGCGAGCAGCGTGCCGGCCGCCACGACCACGGAGACCACGGGCTTGGCCAGCACGCCCTTCAGCACGGCCGTCCAGAACCGGCTGCCCCCGCCGCCGGCGGTGCTGCGACGCCGCAGGAACGGTATGCGGCCCTTCTCGACCCGCTCGCCCAGCAGGGAGAGCAGCGCGGGCAGCACGGTCACGGAACCGACCATGGCGACGGCGACGACCATCAGCGAGGCCAGGCCCATCGCCTCGAACTCGGCGAGCCCGGTGAACAGCATGCCCGCCATCGCCACGCACACCGTGACACCGGAGACGACGATCGCGCGGCCACTGGTCGCGGCGGCGATCCGCAGGGCCGTCTGCGCGTCCCGGCCGGCCTCCCGCTCCTCGCGCTCGCGGCGCAGGTAGAACAGGCAGTAGTCGACGCCGACCGCCAGACCCACCAGCAGCATCACCGAGTTCGCGGTGTCGCTCATCGGCATCACATGGCTGACGACGCCCATCAGGCCCATCGTGGCCATGATCGCGGTGATCGCCAGCAGCACCGGCAGCAGCGCCGCCACCAGCGCGCCGAAGGCGATGAGCAGAATACCGAGGGCCACCGGCACCGCGGAGTACTCGGCCTTCTGGAAGTCGTCACCGAACGCGTCGTCGAACGTCTTCATCATGCTGGCGCCGCCGATCTCCTCGATCCGCAGCGCGTCGTGGTCCTTCTGCACGCCCTCGACGGCCTTCAGGACCGGCTCCACCCGCTCCCCGGCGGTGTCGGAGTCGCCGCTGATGTCGAACTGCACCAGCGCGCTGCGCCCGTCCTCGGAGATGGTCCGCGTGTCGTAGGGCGAGGTGACGTCGGTGACCTCGCCGGTGCCCTCCACGGCCTCGACGACCGCTTCGACGGCCTGCCGGAACTCGGCGTCCGTGGCCTTCAGCCCGTCGTCCTTCGCCTGCACGAGGACCGTCTCACTGGCGGGCTCCTCGATCCCGGCGTCCTCGATGATCCTGGCGGCGGTGTGTGTCTCGCCCTTGAGCTGGTCGCTGTCCTTGACGTCGACCCGGCCCGCCGCCGACCCGAGCCCCATGGCCAGGACGACGAACAGCACCCAGATGCCGACCGCCGCCCAGCGGTGCCGGGCACTCCAGCCGCCGGCCCGCGCGGCGATGCCCCGCACCCGCGAATCTCCGTTCCCCATGACGGGCTTGCCCCCTCGACGTGCGGTGGCGACCCCCTGCCGCCACCTTTCGCTTCGAAGGTATGGGCCGCGTAAAGCCATCTCGTCGTGCTGCCCGGTGAAGTCCCGGCCGCCCGAGTCCTCCCCTCGGACCCCGCCGTGTCACCGCAGGGGAGGACGCGGGCCCTTACATCTATTTCGTCGATCTCGGGGGCGGTGATCAGGGAAGAAGCGGAGCCGTACGGTCCGTCCGACGGGGTTGCCCTTGTCGTCGCGCACCCCAGCCGGACACGTCACAGGTCACCGCGGAAGGTGATCAGCGTCCCGCCGATCGGTCGGCGTTCGACGCAACCCCGGTGCCCCCCGTCCCGGAGGGCCAGGACAACCCCGGGCGCCCCCGCCCCGGCGGGCCAGGGCGACCCCAGGCGCCCCCGCCCCCGAGGGCCCGGGCGGCGGTTGTCGCGCCCGCCCCCACGGGGCACGACGGCCGCCTTATCGTGTCCGGATGACGACGACGTACGCGGCGCTGCTGCGCGGCATCAACGTGGGCGGCGCGAAGAAGGTCCCGATGGCCGCCCTGCGCACCCTCCTGGAGGGCCTCGGCCTCGACCACGTGCGCACCTACCTCCAGAGCGGCCAGGCCGTCTTCTCCGCCGGCCACGGCGACGAGGACGGCCTCGCCCGGGAGATCACGCGGGCGGTCGAGAAGCAGTTCGGCTTCGGGGTCGACGTGATCGTCCGCGACCACGCCTACCTGAAGGCCGTCGCCGAGGCCTGCCCGTTCCCGGCCGCCGACCTGGAGGCCAGACAGCTCCACGTCACCTACTTCTCCGCGCCGGTCGGGCCCGACCGCTTCACCGGCATCGACCAGGCCGCCCACCTGCCCGAGGAGTTCCGCCTCGGCGACCGCGCCCTGTACCTGTACGCCCCCGACGGCCTGGGCCGCTCCAAGCTCGCCGAACAGCTCTCCCGCCCCCGGGTGACCAAGGGGCTGATCGCCACCACCCGCAACTGGAACACCGTCGTCAAGCTGGTGGAGATGACGGAGGGGACGCCGGAGGGGTGAGCTTCCGCAGGCCGTGGCAGGGGGCCGGCGCCCGTCAGCCCAGGGCGTCCAGCCGGGACATCTCCTCCGCCGTGAGGCGTACGGCGGCCGCGTCCAGGTTGTCGTCCAGGTGGGCGAGGGTGCCGGTGCCGGGGGTCGGGCAGAGCACGGGGGAGTGGTGCAGCAGCCAGGCCAGGGCGATCCGGGCCGGGGTGGCGCCGTGCGCGGCGGCGACCGACGCGCACACCGGGTCGGTCGTCAGCGTCCCGTTGCCCAGCGGGAACCACGGCAGGAAGGCGATGCCGCGCGCCTCGCACAGCCGCAGCAGCGACTCACCGGCCCGGTCGAGGAGGTGGTAGCGGTTCTGGACGGACGCGATCTCCGTCAGCTCCGTGGCCGCCGCCACCTGTTCGGCGGTGACCGTGTCCAGGCCGATGTGCCGGATCTTGCCCTCCGCCCGCAACGCGTCGAGCGCGCCCAGCTGTTCCGCCATCGGGACGGCCGGGTCGAGCCGGTGCAGCTGGTACAGGCCGATGGTGTCGAGGCGGAGTCTGCGCAGGCTCGCCTCGCACATCGCGCGCAGCCGCTCGGGCCGCCCGTCCACGTGCCAGGCGCTGTCGCTCGTCCGCACCACCCCGCCCTTCGTGGCGATCAACAGGCCCTCGGGGTAGGGATGCAGAGCCTCGGCGACCAGCTCCTCCGCGAGGGACGGGCCGTAGTTGTCCGCGGTGTCGATCAGCGTGACCCCGCGCTCCACCGCCCGCCGCAGCACGGCGACCGCGTCCCGGGCGTCGCCGCGCGGACCCCAGTAGCCGGGACCGGTGAGCTGGGCGGTGCCGAAGCCGAGCCGACGGACCGGTACCTCGCCACCCACCAGGAAACTCTGCTCGATCATGCTACGGAGGGTACACACGCCTGTGCGAGCCCGGTCCGTGCGCGCGGGCGCCGGCGGCGAGCGGACGGGATCCGCGGCCGGGCAGCCGAGGGTCCGCGGGCGGGGGAGGCGGCGCGGCTCGGCCGGGGAGAGGGGCAGGACGAGGTGGGGTGGTCGGTCGCGGGACGGAGTCGCCGGGCGGCGCCTCAGGCCCCGACCGCGGCCAGCCGGGGCACCCGTGCCGCGTCGTACCGCTCCAGCAGCACCCGCGCCACCTCCGGCGCCGCCCCCAGAACCTCGGCCAGGACGTCCGCCCCGGCCGCGCCCCGGGCGATACGGTCCGGCAGGAAGCCGGGCGCCAGCACGTACGGCGCGACCGCCACCGTCGAGCAGCCCAGCTCCCGCAGTTCGCGCACCGCGTCCTCGGTACGCGGAAGGCAGGCGGAGGCGAACGCGGGTCGCACGGCGCACCAACCGGTGTGCCACCACTCCCGCGCGATGTCGGCGATCACCGCGATCGCCTCCGGGTCGCTGGACCCCGCCGAGGCCAGCACGACCCCGGTCGAGGACTTGTCGGCGGGCGCCAGCCCCGCCTCGTACAACCGCCGCTCCAGGGCGGACAGCAGCAGCGGGGACGGGCCCAGCACCTCCGCCTGACGGATACGCAGCCGCGGCGGCGCGTCCCGCAGGACCGCCGGGATGTCCGCCTTCGCGTGGAAGGCCCGCGTCAGCAGCAGCGGAAGGGCGACGACGTCACGGACGCCCTCCGCCGCCAGGGACTCCAGCACGCCCTGCACGGACGGGATGTTGAAGTCCAGGAAGCCGGTCTCCACGCGCAGCCCGGGCCGCAGCGACCGCACCCGCCGTACGAGGGCGTGGACGGTCGCCGCGTGCCGAGGGTCGCGGCTGCCGTGGGCGACGACGAGAAGAACCGGCCTCTTGTGCATGGGGGTCAGCCCTTCACCAGCAGGCCCCGGCTGCGCAGCACCCGCCGCTCCAGCGGGCTGAAGATCAGCAGGTCGATGGCGATGCCGACGAACAGGATCAGGATGATCGCCTCGAACACCATGGACATGGAGCTGGCGTTGCGGCCGTTCTCCAGCAGCGCGCCCAGCCCGATGCCCAGGTCGGGCGAGGAGGCGATGATCTCCGCCGCCATCAGCGAGCGCCAGGAGAAGGCCCAGCCCTGCTTCAGACCGCCCAGGTAGGCGGGGAGCGCGGCCGGCAGGACGATGTGCCAGGCGCCCTTCAGGCCCGTCGCGCCCATCGTGCGGCCCGCCCGCAGGAACAGCGGCGGCACCTGGTCGATGCCGGAGACGAGGCCGTTGGCGATGGAGGGGACGGCGCCGAGCAGGATCACCGCGTACATCATCTTGTTGTCCAGGCCCAGCCAGATCACGGCCGGCGGCACCCACGCCACCGACGGCAGGGACTGAAGACCGGACAGGATCGGCCCGATGGCCGCGCGCACGAACTTCACCCGGGCCACGATCAGACCCAGCGGGGTGCCGATGGCGAGCGCCATCAGGAAGCCCAGCAGACCGCGCGAGACGCTGGTCCAGATGTAGTCGAGGAGCTTGCCCTCCAGCCAGGCGTCCTTGAACTCGCCGCCCACGTCGGAGGGCGAGGGCAGCTTGCTCGGATCGTCGACGATCCTGAAGGTGATCAGCGCCTGCCAGACCACCAGGACCACCGCGATCGCGACGATCGGCGGCAGGATCTTGTTGACGAAGGTCTGCCGGAACGGCGTACGGCTGACGACGCCGGTCTCCAGGGCGTCCAGGCCCGCCTCCACCGAGGCGACCTGCTGGTCGCCCCCGGCGCGGGCGTCCGTCGTCTTCGTCTCAGTGCTGGCCATGACGGCGGATCTCCCCACGCAGGACTTCGGTGATCTCGAGGGACAGTTCGGCCACGGGGGCGTCCTCGATGCGGCGCGGCTGCGGAATGCCGACCGTCCACTCGCGGGCCACCCGGCCCGGCCGGGACGAGAGCAGGATGACGCGCTGCGCGAGCCGCACCGCCTCCCGCACGTTGTGCGTGACGAACAGCACGGACAGCCCCGTCTCCTTCCAGATCCGGGTCAGCTCGTCGTGCAGCACGTCCCGCGTGATCGCGTCGAGCGCCGCGAACGGCTCGTCCATCAGCAGCAGCCGCGCGTCCTGCGCCAGCGCCCGAGCCAGCGCGACCCGCTGGCGCATACCGCCGGACAGCTCGTGCACCCGCTTGCCGTACGAGCCGTTCAGCCGCACCAGTTCGAGGAGCTCCTCGGCCCGGCCGCGCCGCTCGTTCTTCGGGACGCCGCCCAGCTTCAGGGCGAGTTCGATGTTCTTGCCCGCCGTCAGCCACGGGAACAGGGCGTGCTCCTGGAACATCAGAGCCGGGCGCCCGTCGGTGCTGATGGAACCGGCGGTGGGCCGGTCGAGCCCCGCCACCAGGTTCAGCAGCGTGGACTTGCCACAGCCGGAGGCCCCCAGGAGGGTGACGAACTCGCCCGGCGCGACATCGAGAGTGATGTCGTCCAGGACGAGCTGCTGCCCGGCGGGCCCGGCGAAGGACTTCGAGACGTGCTCGATGCGGGCGGCGTGCTCCACCGACTCGGCGCTGTCCGCCTTGGCGAGGGTGGTGGCCATGGTCGTCACCTCCTGGGAACTCACGTGATTTCGGACTTACTCGGCGCCGAGACCGGCGTCGCTGACGGTGCTCTCACCCTCGGCCTGAAGGACCTTGTTCAGCAGCGTGAGGTCGTAGATGCCCTTCAGCAGCGGGTCCTCCAGCAGACCGGCCTTGACCGCGTGCTGTGCCTCGGTGTTGAGGGTGGAGGCCAGCGGGTCGTCGGTGAACTGGATCGACTTCCACGCCGGGTCCAGGACCTCCGCGGGCAGCGCCTTTCCGGTCTCCGCCTTCAGCTGCGCGTTCGCCGCCGCCTTCGCCGCGTCCGGGTTGGCGTTGATGTACTTGTTGATCTCGACCGACGCCTTCAGGACCGCCTCGACGGCCTTCGGGTGCTCCTTCAGGAAGTCCTGCCGCACGATGATGTTCGTGATCACGAACTTCTTGTCCGGCCACAGGTCGGCCTCGTCCAGCAGCACCTTGGCGCCCTCGGACACCAGCTTCGACGCGGTCGGCTCCGGCACCCACGCACCGTCGATGGAACCGGCCTTGTAGGCGTCGGGGGTGACCTTGTTGTCGGTGCGGATGACCGACACGTCACCCTTGCCGCTCTCCGCGTCGACCTTCCAACCCTGCTCCGCGATCCAGTTGAGGAACGCCACGTCCTGCGTGTTGCCGAGCTGCGGGGTCGCGATCTTCTTGCCCCTGACGTCCTTCAGCGACTTGATCTTGTCCGGGTTGACCACGAGCTTCACCCCGCCGGACGCCGAGCCGCCGATGATCCGCAGGTTCTTGCCGGCGGACTTGGTGTAGCCGTTGATCGCCGGGGACGGGCCGATCCAGCCGATGTCGATCGACTTGGAGTTCAGGGCCTCGATCTCGGACGGGCCGGCGTTGAAGGTCTGGTACTCGGCCTTCGTGGCGCCGAGCGCCTTCTGGAAGTAGCCCTTGTTCACGCCGACGAGGGCGGTCCCGTGGGTCAGGTTGCCGAAGTAGCCGATCTTGACGGAGTCGAGTCCGTCGATCTTCTCCGCACCGGCGGCGACCTTCTGGGTGGACGTGTCGTCGTCGGCCTGGGAGCCGTAGCCGCAGGCGGCGAGGGTGAGCAGGGGAAGCGCGGCGATCACCGCGAAGGCGCGGCGGAGGCTGGAAGTGGCAGGCACGGGAGGGGTTCCTCTCGTTGGCCCGGCGGTCACGGTCTCTCAGGTCGTGGCCGGGAAGTCGGCAGGTCTTCGCTTACGGCGGTGGGGGGTGAGGGCGCGCAGGCAGTGCGCGTACGTCACGCCGCACATCGCGCCACTCCGCCCTGCCCGCTGCCGAGAGCACCGCTGCCGACGCGGCCGCCCTCCTTCGCGAACGTGGAGTAGTAGTCGTTCGGGTTCACGTCAGAAGTCCCACCCGTCGTCCTCGGCCTGGTCCTTGACCGGCTCCGGGGACGCGAACGACTCGCCGACCATGCCCGCGGTGAGCGTGGTGCCGTCGTTCGGGTCGATCAGGATGAACGAGCCCGTGCGCCGCGAGTCGGCGTAGGAGTCGACCGGCAGCGGTTCCGCGGTGCGGATCTTCACCCGGCCGATGTCGTTGGCGACGAGCTGTCCCGGGTGCGGGTGCAGGGACAGGTCGTCGAGCGTGAGACGGGACGGGATGTCCTTCACGATCGCCTTCACCGTGCGGGTGCCGTGCTTGAGCAGCACCCGGTGGCCGACGGTCAGCGGCTGGTCGGCGACGTGGCACACGGTGGCCTCCACGTCCTGCGTGGTGGGCGGCGCGTCCTTGCTCGGCACGATCAGGTCGCCGCGCGAGACGTCGATGTCGTCCGTCAGCAGCACGGTCACCGACTGCGTCGTCCACGCCACGTCGACCGGCTTGCCCAGCAGGTCGATCCCGGCGATCGTCGTCGCCCGGCCGGACGGCAGGACGGTGACCGCCTCGCCCACCCGAAACGTGCCGGCGGCGATCTGGCCCGCGTAACCCCGGTAGTCGGGGTGCTCGGCGGTCTGCGGCCGGATCACGTACTGCACGGGCAGCCGGGCGTGGCAGTGCGCCAGGTCGTGACTGACCGGGACGGTCTCCAGGTGCTCCAGCACGGTCGGGCCGCCGTACCAGTCCATGTGGGCGGAGGGGTCCACCACGTTGTCCCCGGCGAGCGCCGAGATCGGGATCGCGGTGACCTCCGGGACGCCCAGCTCGGTCGCGTACGCCGTGAACTCCTCGGCTATCGCGGCGAACACGGGCTCCCGGTAGTCGACCAGGTCCATCTTGTTGACGGCGAGCACGACGTGCGGGACGCGCAGCAGGGCGGCGATCGCCGCGTGCCGGCGGGTCTGCTCGACGACGCCGTTGCGGGCGTCGACCAGGATCACCGTCAGCTCGGCCGTGGAGGCACCCGTGACCATGTTGCGGGTGTACTGCACGTGGCCGGGCGTGTCGGCGAGGATGAACCGGCGCCGGGGCGTGGCGAAGTAGCGGTAGGCCACGTCGATGGTGATGCCCTGCTCACGCTCGGCGCGCAGCCCGTCGGTGAGCAGCGCGAGGTCGGGGCCCTGAGCGCCGCGGCTCGCGGAGGCGCGCTCCACGGCCTCCAGCTGGTCGGTGAGGATCGACTTGGAGTCGTGCAGCAGCCGTCCGACGAGCGTGGACTTGCCGTCGTCGACGGAGCCGGCGGTGGCGAACCGCAGCAGGGTCGTGGCCGAGAGTTCCTCGGTCGTGATGGTGCTCATGCTTAGAAGTACCCCTCGCGCTTGCGGTCTTCCATCGCGGCCTCGGACAGCTTGTCGTCGGCGCGGGTGGCACCGCGCTCGGTCAGCCGGGACGCGGCGATCTCCGCGATGACCTGTTCCAGCGTCACCGCGTCCGAGTCGACGGCGCCGGTGCAGGACATGTCACCGACGGTCCGGTAGCGGACTTGCCGCTTCTCGACGGTCTCGCCGTCCTTGGGCCCGCCCCAGTCGCCGGCGGTCAGCCACATCCCGGCCCGCTGGAAGACCTCCCGCTCGTGCGCGAAGTAGATCTCCGGCAGCTCGATGCCCTCGCGGGCGATGTACTGCCAGACGTCCAGCTCGGTCCAGTTGGACAGCGGGAACACGCGGACGTGCTCGCCCGGCGCGTGCCGCCCGTTGTACAGGTTCCACAGCTCGGGGCGCTGACGGCGCGGGTCCCACTGGGAGAACTCGTCCCGCAGCGAGAACACCCGCTCCTTCGCCCGGGCCTTCTCCTCGTCCCGGCGCCCGCCGCCGAAGACCGCGTCGAACTTCTCCGACTGGATCTTCTCCGTCAGCGGCAGGGTCTGCAGCGGGTTGCGGGTGCCGTCCGGACGCTCCTTCAGCACACCCCGGTCGATGTAGTCCTGCACCGAGGCGACGTGCAGCCGCAGGTTGTGCTGCTCCACCGTGCGGTCGCGGTACTCGATGACCTCCGGGAAGTTGTGCCCGGTGTCGACGTGCAGCAGCGAGAACGGCACCGGTGCCGGCGTGAACGCCTTCAGCGCCAGGTGCAGCATGACGATGGAGTCCTTGCCGCCGGAGAACAGGATCACCGGGTTCTCGAACTCGCCCGCCACCTCGCGGAAGATGTGCACCGCCTCCGACTCCAGGGAGTCGAGGTGGCTGAGGGCGTACGGGCTGGCCGTGCCCTCCTCGGCCTTGGCGACGGTCGTCACACCAGTCCCCTTTCGCTGAGCAGCGCGTACACCGACGCCGCGGACTCCTGCACGGTCTGGTTCTGGGACTCGATCCGCAGGTCCGGCGACCCGGGCACCTCGTACGGGTCGTCGACACCGGTGAGCCCGGTCAGCTCGCCCGCCGCCTGCTTGGCGTACAGGCCCTTGACGTCCCGCTCGCTGCACACCTCGACCGGGGTCGCCACGTGCACCTCCAGGTACGCCGTCCCGCTCGCCTCGTGCCGCTTGCGCACCGCGTCCCGGCTGTCGGCGTACGGCGCGATCACCGGCACCAGCGCCTTGACGCCGTTGCGGGCGAGCAGGTCGGCGAGGAAGCCGATGCGCTGCACGTTGGTGTGCCGGTCCTCACGGCTGAAGCCGAGGCCCGCCGAGATGAACTCGCGGATCTCGTCGCCGTCGAGCACCTCGACGAGGTGGCCCTCCTCGCGCAGCCGGCCGGCCAGCTCGTACGCGATGGTGGTCTTGCCGGCACTCGGCAGACCCGTGAGCCAGACAGTGGCTCCGGTCGTCACGTGATTCTCCTGGGTCGTAGTGGTCGCATCGGTCACAGCAGTAGCAGCCGCAGCTGTGGGCGCCGTGTGAGCGACGGTGGTCTTCGTCATCCGTGCAGCCCGCACTCGGTCTTCGCCCGGCCCGCCCAGCGGCCGGCGCGCGCGTCCTCGCCCTCCAGGACCCGGCGGGTGCAGGGGGCGCAGCCGACGGAGGCGTAGCCGTCCATCAGCAGGGGGTTGGTCAGCACGCCGTGCTCGGCGACGTAGGCGTCCACGTCGTCCTGGGTCCAGCGGGCGATCGGGGAGATCTTGACCTTCTGCCGCTTCTCGTCCCAGCCGACGACCGGGGTGTTCGCCCGGGTCGGGGACTCGTCGCGGCGCAGCCCGGTCGCCCACGCCCGGTAGGCCTTCAGGCCCTCCTCCAGCGGCTGCACCTTGCGCAGCTTGCAGCACAGGTCGGGGTCGCGGTCGTGCAGCTTCGGCCCGTACTCGGCGTCCTGCTCGGCGACCGTCCGGCGCGGGGTGAGGGTGATGACGTTGACGTCCATCACGGCCTCGACCGCGTCCCGGGTGCCGATGGTCTCGGGGAAGTGGTAGCCGGTGTCGAGGAACACCACGTCGACGCCCTTCAGCACGCGCGACGCCAGGTGCGCCACCACCGCGTCCTCCATGGAGGAGGTCACGCAGAACTCCTTGCCGAAGGTGTCCACGGCCCACTGCAGGATCTCCAGCGCGGAGGCGTCCTCCAGGTCGCGTCCCGCCTGTTCGGCGAGCGCCTTCAACTCTTCGGTGCTGCGGTCTTCCCGTACCGCCGTCATATCCGGTCCCCTCCCGTGTCGGTGCGCTGAACGCCCCGGGCGAGCAGCCCGAGGAACTTCAGCTGGAATGCGCGGTTGCACGCCGCGCATTCCCAGGCGCCGTGACCCTCCTCGCTCGGCCGAAGATCCTCGTCGCCGCAGTACGGGCAGTAGAAGGGCGCGGCGCGCTCGCTCATGACAGAGCCTCCTCGTCGGCACGGGCCGCCCAGGTGGCGAACCGCTCGCCGTCCTCGCGCTCCGCCTGGAACCGCTTCAGGACGCGCTCGACGTAGTCCGGCAGCTCCTCGGCGGTCACCTTCAGGCCACGGACCTTGCGGCCGAAACCGGCGTCCAGGCCGAGCGCGCCGCCCAGGTGCACCTGGTAGCCCTCGACCTGCTCGCCCCGGTCGTCGAGGACGAGCTGGCCCTTGAGACCGATGTCCGCGACCTGGATACGGGCGCAGGCGTTCGGGCAGCCGTTGATGTTGATGGTGATCGGCTCGTCGAACTCGGGGATGCGGCGCTCGAGTTCGTCGATCAGCAAGGCACCGCGCGCCTTGGTCTCGACGATGGCGAGCTTGCAGTACTCGATGCCGGTGCAGGCCATGGTGCCGCGCCGGAAGGGGGAGGGCTTGGCGGTCAGGTCCAGGGCCTCCAGGGCCTCGACCAGCGGCTCGACCTGCGCCTCCTCGACATCGAGGACGATCATCTTCTGCTCGACCGTGGTGCGTACCCGGCCCGAACCGTGGGCCTCCGCCACCTCGGCGATCTTGGTCAGCGTGGTGCCGTCGACGCGGCCGACGCGCGGCGCGAAACCGACGTAGAAACGGCCGTCCTTCTGCCGGTGCACACCGACGTGGTCGCGCCAGCGCTCCACGGGCTCGGCGGGCGCGGGACCGTCGGACAGCTTGCGCTGGAGGTACTCGTCCTCCAGCACCTGGCGGAACCTCTCCGCACCCCAGTCGGCGACCAGGAACTTCAGACGGGCGCGGGTGCGCAGGCGGCGGTAGCCGTAGTCGCGGAAGATGCCGATCACGCCGGCCCACACGTCCGGGACCTCGTCCAGCGGAACCCAGGCGCCGAGCCGGACGCCGATCTTCGGGTTGGTGGACAGACCGCCGCCGACCCACAGGTCGAAGCCGGGGCCGTGCTCGGGGTGCTCGACGCCGACGAACGCGACGTCGTTGATCTCGTGCGCGACGTCGAGGAGCGGGGAGCCGGAGATGGCCGTCTTGAACTTGCGCGGCAGGTTGGAGAATTCCTTGCTGCCGATGTACCGGCTGTGGATCTCGTCGATGGCCGGTGAGCCGTCGATGATCTCGTCCTCGGCGATACCGGCGACCGGCGAGCCGATGATGACGCGCGGGGTGTCGCCGCAGGCCTCGGTGGTGGACAGACCGACGGCCTCGAGGCGGTTCCAGATCTCCGGCACGTCCTCGATGCGGATCCAGTGCAGCTGGATGTTCTGCCGGTCGGTGATGTCCGCGGTGCCGCGCGCGAACTCCTGCGAGATCTCGCCGATCACCCGCAGCTGCTGCGTGGTGAGCCGGCCGCCGTCGATGCGGACCCGCAGCATGAAGTACTTGTCGTCCAGCTCCTCCGGCTCCAGGACCGCGGTCTTGCCGCCGTCGATCCCGGGCTTGCGCTGCGTGTACAGGCCCCACCAGCGCATGCGGCCGCGCAGGTCGTTCGGGTCGATCGAGTCGAAGCCGCGCCGGGAGTAGATCGTCTCAATGCGTGTCCGCACGTTGAGACCGTCGTCGTCCTTCTTGAACTGTTCGTTGCCGTTGAGCGGGGTGAAGTGACCCGCGGCCCACTGACCCTCACCGCGGTGACGACTCACCTTGCGGCGGGGCGCGGAGGCGGCAGGGTTCTGCGGGGTGGCGGCCATGGTGAATACGTCCTTCGGGACAGCGACGGGGGAGGCTCTGACCTGCGCGTACGGGCGCACGCGGGCAGGCGTGCGCGTCATTGCGCAGGCGGGGGAGGCTGGAGGGGACTGTCGGCGGTGCTGCGGCTCGTCAGCCGGCCGGACAGATGGCGCTGGACATGCGGCCGAGGTCGACGTGCCGCCGACTCACCAAGGCAATTCCAGTTCCAGACATGACGGAAGCGTGTCACGGCGATCTGGACACAGTCCAGCTTCGTCCGCCATGTGGACACCCTTGTCCTGAAGTGTGAGACAAGGGTGGTGTCGGTCACATGCGCTGCACGGTCTCTTGTCCGCGCAGGTCAGGCGGGGTATGCGCCCGGCCAGGGGCCCGGAGCGGGCACCTCGGCCTCCTCCTCGACCTTGGTGTCGAACAGGGTGAACCCACGGCGCAGGTAATTGTCCATGGCGTGCTCGCCGTCCTTGCTGCAGGTGTGCAGCCACACCCGCTTGGTCTGCGACAACCCCGGCCAGCGGGTCGCCAGGTCCCAGGCGCGGGCGGCGCCGTACGACAGCAGGTGGCCGCCGATGCGCCGCCCCCGGAAGGCCGGGATCAGCCCGAAGTAGACGATCTCCACCACACCGTCGTCCTGCGGCTCCAGCTCCACGTATCCCGCGGGCGTGCCCCGGTCGTAGGCGACCCAGGTCTCGACCCCCGGACGGCCCAGGTGCTCCTGCCACCGCGCGTACGTCCAGCCCAGCCGGTCGGTCCAGCGGATGTCGCCGCCGACGGACGCGTACAGGAAGCGGCTGAACTCCGGTGAGGGCACCTCGGAGCGGACGATCCGCACGTCGCCCTCGGGTGCGGCGGCCGGCAGCAGGTCGCCCGGCGCGGTCTGCTCCAGGGACCAGGTGGTCACGGGGATGTTCGTCATGCCGGTCAGAGAATCATCCACCGCGCCGGTCTGTCGATCGGCGGCCGGTCCGCGACCGGGTTGGTCCGTCGATCAGTGACCGGTCCGCGACCGGGTTGGTCCGTCGATCGGCGACCGAGCCTCTACCGGGCCGATCCGTCGATCGAGGCGAGGGGCAGCGAGAACAGCACGCGGTCCGACTGCGTCCAGACCTCGCCGGTCTCCGCCCAGTAGGACAGGGACTCGGTCCGGGGACTCCAGCAGCTGCGGCTGCTGTCGGCGCCGCACGTCGCGGCCCGCGCCCCGCCCGTGTCCTGCCGCCACAGCGTCCCGCGCGTGCCGTCCTCGGCGGCCCCGCGGGTGACGTACCAGGCGGACTCGTGCGCGAGCACACCCCGCACTCCGGTCATGCTCGTCCGGTACGCCTCGGTGGCCCGGACCCGCCCGTCGGCGTCGGCGGCCGGCAGCCCGGCCCGGCCGGGAGCCGTGTCCAGGGCGTACCGCCACAGACGGGCGCCCCGGTCGCCGCCGTCCAGGGTCCACTCCCCGGCGACCAGAGTGTCGGGGGCGGTGCCGCGGTCGAGGGACAGGGCCGTCGGGTGCGGGGCGTCCGCGTCGCCGCTCAGCCGGTAGGAGGCGACGGCGGGCAGCACGTACCGGTAGCCGTGCGCCGACCAGCCGCCGGGCACCCGGCCGATCGCCTCGCCGGTGACGGTGGCGCGCTGGACGCGGTTCACGTCGTACACGTACAGCGCGGTCCGCTCTCCCTCGTCGGCGGTGACCAGCAGCTTGTCCTGGTACCAGACCATGCCCGACACATGGGAGACGAGGCCGCGGTAGTCACGGCCGCCGTCGACCGGTACGGCGAGCAGCGCCCACGTGTAGGTGAGGCGGTTCAGGTTGCCCGCGTCGACGAAGGCGATCCGGGCCAGGCCCCGGTCGGCTGCCGGGCCGGCGCTGCGCGACCAGCCGGACAGGATCACCCGGTGGGCGCCCCACAGCCCGTCGTCGTCAGCGTCGCCCGAGGTGGTGACCGCGCCCGGCTGCCAGCCCTCGGTGTCGTCGGTGTTCCAGCAGTACGCGCGGGTGGCGCCGGGGGAGACGGGCAGCGCCTGCCGCTCCGCGTCCGTGCAGTCGACCGCGTCGCGCAGGGTGCGGTCGGCGCCGCCGAGCACCGCGCCGACCCCGACCGGCGGGCCCATCTCCGCGGCGAGCCGGTCCAGGGAGGCCCGCGGCACCAGGCTCTCCGTCAGCCGCAGCGGGTCCGTGTCGGCGGAGGCGGAGAGCGGCTTCAGGGCCCCGGGGCTGTTCGTGACCGTGGCCTGGGAAGCGCTGATCATGGTGGCGACGGCGGTGAGCGCGAGCGCCGTTCCGGTCAGGAACGCGCGCAGGGCCCTGCCCCGCCTGCGTCGGCGGTGTCGGCCACGATGCTTCATTCGTCCTCCCGAAGGCGGGCCAACTGCGCCGTGTGATCCGTACGTTGACCGAGGAGCAGGTGGGGTGACCCGTAGGGGATGCTACGGCAGTCGACGCGCCCCCGGGACGAAGACCTCGCACATGTACGGAAGACACCGTCATGTAAGGGTTTTCTCCGCGCGAAGGCGGCGGCCGGAGGGCCCTGCGGTACGGAATCCGTAGGCACGGCAGGACATGCCGGGCCACGGCAGGAAAGCCACCGTCATGGCCCTCGATCCACTGGTACGGGATCGAATCCGCCGTCCCGGCATGAAATCCACCGTCCTGGCATCGAATCCGACCTCGCGGCACCGAGTCCACCGTCGCGGCACCGAACCCGCCGTCCCGGCACCGAGTCCACCGTCCCGGCACCGAACCCGCCGTCCCGCACCGAAGCCGCCGTCCCGGCACCCCTTCGCCGTCGGACCGGAACCCCGCCGTCATCGCACGGAACACCCCACGGCGTGGTGCGCCGCCGCCCCCGCGGAACCCGCCCTCACCGCACGGAATCCGTCGTCCGCGCCCCCACCACCGTCGGCGCGGTGGAGTGCGGCAGGAGGTTTCCGAGGTCGTCCGGGAGGAGGACCTCCACCTCCGCGTCCTCGCGGAAGCGATACGGCCGGTGCTCCAGAAGCCCCCCGAGATACCGCCGCACCCGCGACATCTCCGCCCGCACCGTCACCGTCCGACCCGGATCGCCGAACACGTCCGCGGCCAGTCCCGCCGCGCTGCGCCCACCCCGCTGCACCGCCAGCAGATACAGCAGCTCGGCATGGCGGGGACTGAGGTCGTGCGACCACGACCCCGCCCCGCCGCTGACCGTCACCGACCAGCGGCGCGGCCGCGTCACATCCAGCACGATCCGCGTCGCGCCCGTCGGCGGCGGCTCCGTGGCCCGGTCCAGCGCCCGCACCAGCCAGCCTCCCGCCAGCGGCTCCACCGAGCACACCCCCAGCGCCGGCAGCCACCGGCGGCCCCCCGAGGACGACTTGGGCAGCGCGATCCGGCTCGTGTACGGCATCCCGGACACCGCCGCGGTCCAGCCGTCCCGGTCCACCACCGCCGCCCGCCCGCCGAGGCGGGCCAGCACCGGCGCCGCCACCGCCCGCAGCCGCTCCAGCGACCCCAGATGCAGCTCCCGCAGCCTGGCCTCGGCGAGCTTCGCCACCGAGTCGACCCAGGCGAGCGTCGCCGGGTGCATCGTCTCCAGCGGCCCGCTGACGTCCACCACGCCGAGCAGCCGGCCGTCCCGCGGATCGGTGATCGGGGCGCCGGCACACGTCCACGTGGTGTGCGAGCGGACGAAGTGTTCGGCGGCGAACACCTGCACGGGCCGGCGCACCACCGCCGGTGTGCCCACGCCGTTGGTGCCGACGACGGACTCCCGCCAGTCCGCGCCCAGTTCGAAACCGAGCCCGTCCGCCTTGCGCAGCACCGGGGTACAGCCCTCCCGCCACAGCACCCGGCCCTCCGCGTCGGCGACGACCATGATGTGGTGGGCGACGTCCGCGACCGACAGCAGTCCCTCCCGCAGCACCGGCAGCACTTCCCGCAACGGTGACTCCTCCCGCCGCCGCCGCACCTCCTCGGCACTGAGCAGCCCGGCTCTGACATCGTGATCCGGATCGACGCCACCGCGCAGCATCCGCTCCCAGGACTGCTCGATCACGGGACGCGGCGCGACGCGAGCCCGCTGCCCGGCGAGTCTCGCCTCCCGCACCTCACTGAGCATCCGCGCCGCCCGCGCGGCGTCGACGGCCGCGAGTTGCGGCACGGTCATCGGCGACTTCGCCACTGGGGCCTCCCCGGAGAGCGCACAAGCACAGGACCGGATGTCAAGCTCCTGCGCCGACTGTTTCCGGTCTTACTCGAGGTCCCATCTTGCCGTCCGCCCGTGACGGAGGGGCACACTCCGGACACCGTGTCCGACACGTTGCAACCCCCTGCAACCCTGGTCAACATCCACGCGGGGGTCCGAAACTTGTGGCACGCCGTCCCGAGCGGCGTTACTGGCCTCGCAGGGCCATTGCGGCGGGGGTGGTGCCGTGTCGGCGCAGCACCACCCCCGCACCTGTCCGGCCCAGGTCAGGGTAGTGGCCGGGCCCGCTCCACCAGCGCCTGGAGATCCAGCGTGTGGGGCAGCGTCCCGAACGCCGCTCCCGCGTCACCGCCCAGCCGCGACGCACAGAACGCGTCGGCGACCTCCGGCGGCGCGAACCGTACGAGCAGCGCCCCCTGGAGCACCAGTGCGAACCGCTCCGCCAGCCGCCGCGCCCGCGCCTCCGCCCCGTCCAGATCCGCCAGGTCGGTCAACAGGTCCTTGATCGCCGCGTCCAGCCGGTGATCGCCACCCCGTGCCCGACCCACCTCCTGGAGATAGGCGTTCAGTGCCTGCGGCTCCCGCCGCAACGCGCGCAGCACGTCCAGCGCCTGGACGTTGCCCGCGCCCTCCCAGATCGAGTTCAGCGGCGACTCACGCACCAGCCGCGGCATCCCCGACTCCTCCACGTACCCGTTGCCGCCCAGGCACTCCGCCGCCTCCACCGTCACCGGCGTACACCGCTTCGTCACCCAGTACTTCGCGGCCGGCACCGCGATCCGCAGCAGCGCCCGCTCCTGCTCGCCGCCGTCGTCGTAGGCCGCCGCCAGCCGCAGTCCGAGCGTCGTGGCCGCCTCCGTCTCCAGCGCGAGATCGGCCAGAACATTACGCATCAACGGCTTGTCGAGGAGCTTCCCGCCGAACGCCTCCCGGTACGCGCAGTGGTGCGCGGCCTGCGCGACGGCCGCCCGCATCAGCCCCGCCGAACCCAGCACACAGTCCAGCCGGGTCGCCGTGACCATCCCGATGATGGTGGCCACCCCGCGCCCCTCCTCGCCCACCCGGCGCGCCCACGTCCCGTCGAACTCGACCTCGGCCGAGGCGTTCGACCGGTTGCCCAGCTTGTCCTTGAGCCGCTGCAGCAGGAACGGATTGCGGGTGCCGTCCTCCAGCACCCGCGGGACCAGGAAGCACGTCAGCCCCTCCGGGGCCTGCGCGAGCACCAGGAAGGCGTCCGACATCGGCGCCGAGCAGAACCACTTGTGCCCGGTCAGCACGTACGTACCGTCCTCGGCGAGCGGCCGCGCCGACGTCGTGTTCGCCCGGACGTCGCTGCCGCCCTGCTTCTCCGTCATCCCCATCCCGAACAGCGCGCCCGCCTTCCGGCTCGCGGGCCGCAGCTCACGCTCGTAGATCGTCGACGTCAGCCGCGGCTCCCACTCCGCCGCCAGCGCCGCGTCGGCACGCAACGCGGGAACCGCCGCGTGGGTCATCGACAGCGGGCAGCCGTTGCCCGCCTCGACCTGCGTCCACACCACGAAACCCGCCGCCCGCCGCACATGCCCGCCCGGCCGAGCCCAGGCCGCCGTCAGACCGGCCCCGACCCCCTTGCCCAGCAGTCGGTGCCAGGCCGGATGGAAGTCGACCTCGTCGATCCGGTGGCCGTAGCGGTCGTGGGTACGCAACGTCGGCGGGTTCTCGTTCGCCTGCATCGCCCACTCGTGGAGCTGCGCCGACCCCGCGGCCCGCCCCAGAGCGGACAGCTCACCGCTTGCCTCGTCGAGCAGCTCCGGATCCAGATGCCGTTCCACGGCGGCCACCAGGGCCCGGTCGGCGCCGTAGACGTCGTACCCGAGGAGGGGCGGGGGCTGGTTCGTCACAGAGTGCGTGCTGCCTGCCATACCGCGAACGTACCCCCGGCCACGCCGGTCATGGCCCCCGGACACGGGGCCGCCCCGCGCGCACACCGGCCCGGACGCCCGTCACCCGCCATGACGGCGCCCCACCGGAGGTGAGCGCAGCCACGTACGGCGGATACCTTTAGGGCGTGCAGCCAGCAAGTCAGTCATCCGAGCGACCCGAGGGCCCCACCGGGCGTCTCCACCGCGCGCGTGCCCTCTACCGCAACGTCTCCAAACGCAAGACCGCCTGGCTGCTGCTGAAGGACACCGTCAACTCCTGCATCGAGTACCGCATCCTCGGCCTCGCCGCCGAGGCCGCGTTCTTCACCCTGCTGTCCGTGCCGCCGCTGCTGCTCAGCCTCATCGGCCTGCTCGGCTACGTCGACGACTGGACCGGCACCGACACCATCTCCAGCCTCGAGGCCAACCTCCTCGACGCCTCCCGCACCGTCCTGTCCGACAAGGGCGTCGCACAGATCGCCCAGCCGATCCTCGACGACGTCATGAAGGGCGGCCGCCCCGACGTCATCTCCATCGGCTTCCTGTTCGCGGTCTGGTCCGGCTCGCGCGCCGTGAACGTCTTCATCGACACCATCACCGTCATGTACGGCCTCGACGGCGTCCGCGGCATCGTCAAGACCCGGCTGGTGGCGTTCCTGCTGTTCATCGCCGCCCTGCTGATCGGGTCGGTCGCGCTGCCCCTGATGGTCGCCGGACCCGACGCCGTCGTACGGGTCGTGCCCTGGTCGACGACGGTCGTCCAGGTCCTGTACTGGCCGGTCGTGATCGTCCTGTCGATCGCGTTCCTGACCACCCTCTACCACGTGTCCGTGCCCGTGCGCTCCCCGTGGATCGAGGACGTGCCCGGCGCGCTGGTGGCCCTCGCGATGTGGGTGCTCGGCAGCTTCCTGCTCCGCATCTACCTGCAGAACACCATCGAGGGCGCCACCATCTACGGCTCCCTCGCCGCCGCCGTCGCCGTCCTGCTGTGGATCGGCGTGTCCGCGTTCGCCGTACTCGTCGGAGCCGCCGTCAACGCGGCCATCGACCGGGTCTGGCCGGCCGCCGCGACGGCCGCGGCGCGCGCCGCCAACGAACGCCTGCGCCAGGAGGAGGCCGCCGAGTACGTCGCCCGCATGGCCGCCGCCCGCGCCCACGAGGACCCCGACGACCCCGACATGCCGTCCGAGTTCCCCGAACGCTGGTCCCGCTTCCTGCCGCCCGAGGACGTCACGGCCCGACTGCGCACCCACGCCAAGACCTACCCGAAGGGGAGCGGGAGCGGGGAGGAGCCCCCGCCCCCCGACAAGTGAACGCCGCGGGTCACGCCCAGGTGCCCGCCGCGGCGGCCTCCTTCACGAATGCCGCGAAGTCACGCGGCTCCCGCCCCAGCACCTCGCGCACCCCCTGCGTGAGCGACGCGTTGTGGCCGTCGAGCAACTCCTCGAACAACTCCACGAGAAAGTCGGCCTCCCCGGCCGGCACACCGAACCCGACCAGGTGCTCGCGGTACGCACGGGCCGGCACCGGCCGGTACGACAGCTCCCGCCCGACCGCGGCGGCGATCTCCGCGACCGCCTCGCCCCACGCCACCAGCCGCGGCCCCGTCACCTCGATCTCCCGCCGCACCCAGCGGTCGCCCGACGTCAGCGCGGCCACCACCACGTCCGCGATGTCCCGTACGTCGACGAACGGCTCCCGGACCTCCGCGGCGGCCGGAAACACCAGCCCGCCGCCCAGCCGCAGCTCCTCCACCAGCGGTCCCTCGCTGAAGTTCTGCGCGAACCACGCGGCCCGCACGATCGTCCAGTCCGCGCCCGACCCGCGCAGCGCCCCCTCCGTCGGCAGCGCCCGCTCCTCGCCCCGCGCCGACAACAGCACCAGCCGCCGCACACCCAGCGCGACCGCCTCCCGCGCGACCTCGCCGACCGCCCGGGCCGCCTCCGGGGAACCGACGTCCGTCGGATACGCCAGATACGCCGCGTCCGCGCCGCGCAGCACCTCCGCCCACGTCGACTTCTCCCGCCAGTCGAAGCCCGTCGCCCGCGACGCCTCCCGCACCGTCGGCCCCGCGGCCCGCGCGGCACCCGCCACCCGCGCGCCCGTACGACCGGTCGCGCCGGTCACCACCACCGTCATGTCCCGTGCCGTGTCCTGTGTCATGCGCCCAGTCGACTTCCCCCCGCCGCACGGGCCCATCGCTGAACGGCTCATTCCCATAAGCGCGTGTCTACGCTGACGGCATGGACGCTCCCGCCCGCCCGGACGCTACCCCGCCCCCGGTCTCGCCGGAGCGGGAGGGACCCCCGTCGCGCGGGGACCCCCTCGCAGGTCTGCTGGAGGGTCCCCGCGCCCGTGGCGCCCTCATGATCCGGGCGGGTTTCGACCCGCCGTGGGCGGTCCGGGTGGAGGACCGCGCCCCCCTGACGGTGATGCTGGTGGTGCGCGGCGCCGCCTGGGTCGTCCCCGACGAGGGCGAACGGATCCGGCTCACCGCGGGCGACCTCGCCATCGCACGCGGCCCCGGCGCCTACACCTGCGCCGACGACCCCGCCACCGCCCCGCAGGCGCTGATCCTGCCGCACGGACAGTGCGCCCACCCCGACGGGCGGCTGCTGAACGGCTCCATGGACCTCGGGGTACGCGCCTGGGGCGACCGGCTGGACGGCTCCACCGTCGTGTTCATCGGGACGTACATGGGGGACGGCGGGATCAGCGGCCGGCTCCTCGACGCACTGCCGCCGCTGCTGTCCCTGACCTGCGACGTCTGGCAGTGCCCCCTCACACCGCTGCTGGCGGACGAGATCGGCCGCGACGAACCAGGCCAGGAAGTCGTCCTCGACCGGCTCCTCGACCTGCTCGTCATCGCCGCCCTGCGGGCCTGGTTCTCCCGCCCCGAAGCCGAGGCCCCGGCCTGGTACCGGGCGATGGCCGACCCGGTCGTGGGCCGCGTCCTGCGCCTCGTCCAGCACGACCCCGCCCACCCCTGGACCGTGGCGTCGCTCGCCGCGAAGGCCGGCGTCTCCCGCGCCGGCCTCGCCCGGCGCTTCACCGACCTCGTCGGCGAACCCCCCATGACCTACCTCACCGGCTGGCGCCTCGCCCTCGCCGCCGACCTGCTCCGCGACACCGACGACACCATCGCCGCGATCGCCCGCCAGGTCGGCTACGGCAGCGCCTTCGCCCTCTCCAGCGCCTTCAAACGCGTGTACGGCGTCAGCCCGCAGGAACACCGGACCCGGGCGGCGTAGCCTGTCGGCGTGTACCAGGAACGCCCCTCCCGGCTGGCCGGCGCGGTCGTCTGGACCAACACCCCGGCGGGCCCCGGCGCGCGCCCCGTCCTGCCCGACGGCTGCATGGACCTGCTGTGGAACGAGGGCAGACTGCTGGTCGCCGGCCCCGACACCCACGCCCACCGCCCCGACGGCCCGCCCACACCCTGGGCCGGCCTGCGCTTCTACCCCGGCACCGCGCCCGCCCTCCTCGGCGTGCCCGCCCACGAACTCCGCGACCGGCGTGTGGACCTGACCGACCTGTGGCCGGCCGCGGAGGTACGACGCCTGCGCGCCCGCGTCGAGGCCGCCCCGCACCCCGCGACGGCCCTGGAGGACCTGGCACTGGAGCGGGCGGCCCCACCCGACCCCGCACTGCGCCACCTGGTCACCGCCCTGGCCGCGGGCCGCCCCGTCGCCGCCGTCGCCGACGAACTCGGCCTCGGCACCCGCCGGTTGCACCGCCGCTCCCTGACCGCCTTCGGTTACGGCCCCAAGACCCTGGCCCGCGTCCTGCGCCTCCAACGGGCCCTCGCCCTGGCCCGCCAAGGCCTCCCGTACGCGCACACCGCCACCCGCGCCGGCTACGCAGACCAGGCCCACCTCGCCCGCGACGTACGGGAGTTCACGGGGACGACGCTGACGGACCTACTGGGCTAGCGGCGCGAACAGGTCGACGCCGTTGCCGTCGGGGTCGAGCACGACGGCGTACCGCTGTCCCCAGAAGGCGTCCCACGGCTTCAGCTCGCCGTCGTATCCGGCGCCCACCAGTTCCTCGTACACCGCGTCCACCTCGGCGGGACCCTCGCAGCGCAGCGCGAGCGAGGACCGGCCGTCGCCGGACGGCGCCCGCCAGCCGGGACGGAAGGACCGGACGGTCTCCTCGGTGTCCAGCAACAGCCGCAGCCCGCCCGGCAGTCCGGCCTCGGCGTGCGGCTCCCGCTCGGCCCCCTCGGGGAAGGCGAACCCGAGCCGGCGGTAGAAGGCGACGGAGGCGGCCATGTCGGAGACGACCAGGCCGATGGCATCGAATCGTGGAGTCATACGGCCACCGTAGGCAGCGGCCGGGCGGCCGGTCTTGAAGGAATCGGACACCCTCCTCACCCGCCGGGACCTGACCGGCCTCACCGAGCGTGCCCGTTCCGTCGGCCGGGCCGCCGGGCCGGGAACCGCCCCGTTCCGTCAGTCGAACGTCACCGGCCCGTTCGGCGTGTCCACCGTGAACGAGATGCCCACCGGGCCCTCGGCGAGCGGCATCCCGGTACCGAGCGCGGCCAGCAGCGGGCGGATCCCGTCCGGGTCGGGGGCGGTGGCCGACACCTCCAGCAGGGGAAGCACCGGCAGCCCCGAGGCGGACGGATGGACCGTGGCACCCCAGTCGATGAGGAAGGGAACCAGACCGGACGGATGCGGATCCCCGCCGTCGGTCAGCCGCCACTCCAGCAAGGTCCCGTCGGGCCGGCGCCGGCTCATCTCCCGTACGTCGCCGGGGTCGTAGCCGCATGCCCGCGCCGCCACGACCGCACGGTCCAGGTCGGGCGGGCAGATCGCCCACGTGATCGTCCGCGGGGTGTCCAGCCCGTCGACACCGAAGGGCCGCGGACCCGCGGGCGCCGGCTGCCGCGGATCCGGACCGATGATCTCCAGATAGGCGCAGCCGCCCAGCCCCACCAGATGGTTCCGGGTGCCGAGCCCCACGTGCGCCCCGCCGGGGGCGGGCGCCACGCCCGTGCGCCGGGTGAACTCGGCGACCGTGGCCGCCAGATCGGGAGTTGCGAGGACGAGGTGATCGAGCCGGGGAGGAATGGTGTTCATCCCGCCCGAGCCTACGCGCCCCGTCACCGAAAAGGACGCGTCTGTGGAACACCTGTGCGGCAGGATGGCCGCATGATCCGTACGGTCCGCGCCCTGCCGGCGCTGCTGCTGACCCCCGTCCTCCTCGCCGCCTGCGGCACCCAGGACGCGGACGCCGCCGACCCGGCCGAGCTGACCAGCAGGGCCCGGGCCCTCGGCGTCGCCCCGGAACTGGTGCACACCACCGAGGCCCCCGGTTACACCCTCGCCCAGCAGTCCGTCGGCGTGTACGGCGGCGACGGCTTCTCCGCGACCTACGTCTCGCGACGCGACGGCACCCACCTCACCCTCACCGTCGACCGCGGCACGATGACCGCCGGCACCTGCCCGACCCAGCCGCCCGCCGACTCCTCCGGCACCCCCGCGACCTGCACCCGCGACGGTGACGCCTGGTACCGCGGCGGCGCGGGGGGCGCCGAGTACGTCCTGCCGAGGAAAGGGTTCCTCATCCGGATCGGCGGCGAGGGCGTGCCCCGCGACGTCCTGCGCGAGGCCGCCCACCAGGTCCACCGGCCCACCCCCGACGAACTCGACACCCTCCTCCCGCCCGCCCCCGCCGGCGGCACCCCGGTGGAACGCGGCGACCTGCCCCCGGCCGGAGACGGCGCACCCGACAACGACGTGGACGCCGGCGGCTGACCCCCGGCTTCCCCCACTTCCCCTGCTTCCGGGGGCACCCGAAATTTTCGCCCCGCCGACACCCCTGGGCCCCCAACCCCCCGCTGCATAGGGTCAGGGCACATGACCACCCGCCTGCTCGTGTACACCCGCACCACCGACTACCGCCACGACTCCATCCCGGACGCCGTCACCGCCCTACGGTCACTCGGGCAGTACACCGTCGACCACACCGAGGACCCCGCGACCCTCGAAGCCCCGCTCGACGGGTACGCGGCCGTGGTCTTCCTCTCCACCAGCGGCGACGTCCTGACCCCGGCCGGACGCGAACGCCTCGCCGGGTACGTCGAGACCGGCGGCGGGTTCGCCGGCGTCCACGCGGCCGCCTGCACCGAGTACGACTGGCCGTACTACGGCGAACTCCTCGGCGCCCGCTTCGCCCGCCACCCCGACCTCCAGCCCGGCAAGGCCGTCGTCGAGGACCGCGACCATCCCGCCACCCGTCACCTGCCGCCCGTCTGGGACTTCACCGACGAGTGGTACGACTTCCGCACCAACCCCCGCCACCGGGTCCGCGTCCTCGTCACCGCCGACGAGTCCTCCTACGACGGCGGCGGCATGGGCACCGACCACCCCCTCGTCTGGTGCCGCCGGCACGGAGCGGGCCGCGTCTTCTACACCGCCCTCGGCCACACGGCGCAGGCCTACCGCGACCCCGACTTCCTCGCCCACCTGCGCGGCGGAATCGACTGGGCGGCCGGAACCGAGGAGCGACAAGCCGGCCAGTGACGTTTCTGCGGTGAACCGCTTGCGCCATCGGGGTGAGTGACACCCGCACGGGGACGGCACCGTACCCCGCCACGGAGATCCTCTTGTCCCGGTACAGGCACAGCAGGAGGAGCCCGGACGTTGACCTACGGAACCAAGCTGCGCGAGCGGATCGCCGAACCCGGCACGACCCCGCTGATCGGCGTGTCCAGCACTACGACGCGATGTTCGTCTCCGGCTTCGGCTTCGCCGCCTCCTACTACGGACTGCCGGACATCGGCTTCATCGCCTGGCCGGACATGACGGCCTTCGTCCAGCGGCTGCGGGGTGCCTTCCCGGACCACCACCTCCTCGTCGACATCGACGACGGCTACGTCGACCCGGAGGTCACCTGCCACGTGATCGACAGCCTGGAGCGCATCGGGGCGTCCGGGGTGGTCCTCGAGGACCAGAAACGGCCCCGCCGCTGCGGCCACGCCGACGGCAAGCAGGTGCTGCCGCTGCCCGAGTACCTCGCCAAGCTGGAACTCGTCCTCGCCGCCCGCCGCGACCTCCTCGTCGTCGCCCGCACGGACGCCACCGACGAGACCGACATCCTGCACCGCGCCGAGGCCCTCGCCGCCACCGACGCGGACGTCGTCCTCGTCGACGGAGTGCGCAGCACCGCCCACATCCGCCGCATCCGCGACGTGATCGGCGACAAGCCCCTGCTGTTCAACCAGATGGCCGGCGGCACATCCCCCCGTCTCTCCCTCACCGAACTGAACGACCTCGGCGTCGACGTCGCCATCTACAGCACCCCCTGCCTCTTCGCCGCGCACGAGGCCGTGCACACCGCCCTCACCGACCTCCGCCGCACCGACGGCCGCCTCCCGGAGGCCGACGGCACGAACGGCGTCGGCGTACGCACCGCCACCCGGCTGCTGGAGCGCAACGTCGCGCGGCTGCGGGCGGGACGGGAGCGAACGCGGGCGTGAGCCGCGCAGCCGGGGCCCGCGGCCGGGAAGGCGGGTGACCCGCCGTGCGTGCGGCGGTGGCGGGCGGAGGGGCCGGCCCGTCACCGCCCGGGCGGGGCCGTGCTCGCGCGCTCCACCAACCGTGTCGACAATTCCGTCCGCGTCCCCTCCGGACGCTCCCCGTCCATCATCCGCACCAGCAACCGCAAGGCCGTCGCCGCCATCTCGGCCAGCGGCTGACGGACCGTGGTCAGAGCCGGGCTGGCCCACCGCGACTCCGGCAGGTCGTCGAAACCCACCACGCTCACATCGTCCGGAACCCGCAACCCCCGCTCCGCCACCGCCTCGTACACCCCGAGCGCCATACGGTCGGAGCACACGAACACGGCCGTCGGCGGCTCCGGCAGATCGAGAAGCTCACGCATACGCCGACGGGCGACCGTCTCGTCGAACCCACCGTGCCGGACGTACTCCGGACGGTGCCCCACGCCCGCCGAGGCCAGCGCCGAACGGTAGCCCGCCACCCGGGCGTCGCTGCACATCCTGCGCCGCGCGCCGGCGATCACCGCGATCCGCTCATGCCCCAGCGCCAGCAGATGCTCGGTCGCCGTCACCCCGCCCTGCCAGTTCGCCGCGCCCACCGACACCACGCCCGGCGGCGGCTCGACCACCGGATCGATCATCACGAACGGGATGCGGTGCTGCTCCAGCCACAGGTACTGGGACTCCGTCAACTCGGCCAGGTTGAACAGCACGCCCGCCGAACCCCGCGCGGTGAGCTTGTCCAGCCAGCCGCGCTGCGGGCGGCCCGCCCGGGTGCGGGAGAGCGCCGCGGAGACCACCACGTCCAGACCGGCGTCGTGCGCCGCCTCCTCCACACCGTGCAGCACCGCACCCGACCAGGAGCTCTCCAGCGAGTGCACGACGAGGTCCACCAGCCGGGGCGGCTTCGTCGCGTCGAAGCGCGGTCTGCGCACATATCCGAGCCGGTCCAGCGCCTCCGTGACACGGCGTCGGGTCTCCGGAGCCACGTCCTCGCGGCCGTTGACCACCTTGGAGGCCGTCGGCACGGACACCCCCGCCTCACGGGCCACGACCGCCAGCGTCGGTCCGGCCGTCACGCTCGCACTCGCCGTGCGGACCATCGGGAACCACCTCTCCGGCCCGCCCGAGGGCCAGCGAAAGTTCGACCACCGCCCTTTTCGGAGCCGTCCCTGACCGACGGCTCGCAGAAAGCGCTTGCTATCCTAGGTGTGCCCTCAGCGTGACGGGAAGACACCGGGAGTGGCGGATGGTGCCCCCGTGACGCGCCGCGACTCGCGCGACTCTCAACTCCGGGCCGAGGGCGGCGTGCCCCTCGGCCCCGGCCCCCGGCAGGACGATCGGCCGGACGGCCCGCGCCTGTCCGCTACCGCCGCCTCGGCGGCCGCACCGAGTCCCGTACGACCACATGGGTGCCCAGCACCAGGTCCTCGCGCTCCCCGCCGCCCTTGCGCCGGCCCCCCGGCCGGGCTCCCTCCCACCGGTCGGCCACGGCGCGCAGGGCGACCCGGCCCATCTCCTCGTACGGCACGTGCACCGTGGTCAGCTGGGGGGTGAGCTGCGAGGCGAGCGGGATGTCGTCGTAACCGACGAGCGACACGTCGTCCGGCACCCGCAGGCCCGCCGCGCGCAGGGCCCGCAGGGAACCGGCGGCGACGACGTCGGTGCCGGCGAGCACGGCGGTGAAGTCCGGCGTGTCGCGCAGGGCCGCTTCCACGGCCGCGTACCCGTACCCGTCGTCGTACGGGCCGTGCCGCACCAGGCCCCGGTCGAACGCCACCCCGTACGCCTCGAAGGCGCGCGTCACCCCCCGCAACCTGCCCTGCGCCGTGGTCAGCCCGGCGGGCCCCGGCAGGACCAGCACACGGCGGTGGCCCGCGGACAGCAGGTGGCTCGCCATGGCGTAGGCGCCGGACTCGTTGTCGTAGTCGACCGTTGTGGCCGGGACGTCACCCTCCAGCGGTGGCCGGCCGACCAGGACGAGGTGTGAACCCGCTGCGTCGAGGGACCGCGCGAAGCGGCCCATGCGCAGCTGGTACTCGTCGAAGTCGGACGCCCCGCCGAGCAGGACGACGGCGGCCACGCCCTGCTGGCGCATGAGGTGGACGAGGGTGAGTTCACGGTCGGGGTCGTCGCCGGTGGTGCCGACGAGGGACAGCCAGCCGCGCAGGGAGGCCGCTCCCTCGACGCCCCTCGCCACGTGCGCGAACGCGGCGCCGGTGATGTCGTTGAGGAGGATCGCCACCGTCGGTGTGCCGCCCCCGGCCAGGGAGCGGGCGTGCGCGTTGGTGACGTAGTCCAGGTCGCGGACCACCTCCATCACCCGGCGGCGCAGGTCCTCGGAGACCGGGTAGGTGCCCGACAGCACGCGTGAGACGCTCGCCACGGACACGCCCGCGCGCTCCGCCACGTCCCGGATGGTCGCCCGGCCGGCGTCACCGGTCATCCTGCGCCGACTCACCGCTGTGGCTCCTTCACCCTCGTCCCCCGCTCACCGGGCGGGCCGGGGCCCGGTCCCACGCCGGTGCGAAAACCGTAGCCGATCGTTCCCCCAGGTCGCGTGGCCTGTGGACAACGGTCGGGGAGGGTCCGTGGACAACGGCGGGGGAGGGCCGGGGGCCCCGCGTCAGGCCACCCGGGCCAGGTCCGCGTGGCGCACCTCGTGGGCCAGGGGCAGGCCCTCGGCCAGCCGTTCCAGCTCCTCGACGACGATGCGGCCGAGCCGCTCCAGCTCGTTGCCGAGGGAGCCCGCGATGTGCGGGGTGAGGAAGACGTTCGGGAGCCGGTAGAGAGGGGACTCCGCGGGCAGCGGCTCGGGCTCGGTGACGTCGAGAACGGCGTGCAGCCGGCCGGAGACCAGCTCGTCGGTGAGGGCGGCGTGATCGACCAGGGCGCCCCTCGAGGTGTTGACCAGGACGCCGCCGTCGCGGATCAGGGCGAGCCGGGCCCGGTCGAGCAGGTGGTGGGTCTCGGGAATGTCGGGCGCGTGCAGGCTGACGATGTCGCTGTACCGCAGCAGGTCCTCCAACGGCAGCAACCGGGCGCCCAGCTCGGCGGCCTCCGCGGCGTCGAGGTACGGGTCGTGCAGCAGGACCTCGAAGTCGTGCGGCCGCAGCAGTTCCAGCAGACGGCGGCCCACCCGCGAGGCGCCGATGACGCCGACGCGGCGGCCGAGGTTGCCGGTGGCCGCGGTCTCGGCGGGCACGGGGTGGGCGTGGGTGCGGCGGAAGCGCTCGCGGTGCGTGAAGGCGTCCTTCCCGGCGAGCAGGATCATCGCGAGCGTGTACTCCGCGACGGGCACGGCGTTGCCGGTGACCGCGCTGGAGACGGTGATCCCGTGGCTCCACAGCGGCTCGCCGATGAGGGCGCGGACGGAGCCGGCGGCGTGCAGCACGGTACGCAGCCGGGGTGCCGCGGTCAGCGTGCCCGCGTCCAGGTGGGGGCAGCCCCAGCCGGTGATCAGGACATCCGCGCCGGCCAGTGCGGACGCGGCGGCGGGGTCGGTGACGTCCCGTACGACGAGCGCCGGGTCGATCTCGGCCGTCCGCCGCAGCCGGGCCAGGAGCCGCGCGGGGAACAGCAGGGGCAGATGCACCGGATCCATGGCGAACACGGCCCTGGGCAGCTGGGCGCTGGGCATGACTCTCCTGCGGTGCCGGGGAACGCTTTCTGAAAGCGCCTTCTAACGTAAGTCCGGGTGGAGGGCCGGTCAATCGGTCGGCCGGACCGCCTGGGAGGGAACCTCCGGGACCGGGAGGACGGGCACCGGCGAGGGCCGCGGCCGGCTCGGCCGCGGCATCCTCGGGTAGGCCGAACAGCCCTGCGGGAGGCTCGTGCACCGGAATACCGGGCGCCCCTGTGGTGCTCTTGTCCTACCGGTGCACGAGCGCGGTGAAGGGCTGGTGGGCAGATGACGGCAGACAGGACGGACCCCGTGGCCAGCCCCCGGACTGACCCGGTGGCCCGCACCCCGTACGGCGCCGTACGCGGCCGGTACGAGCACGGCGTCGCCGTCTTCCGGGGGATCCCCTACGCGGCACCCCCCTTCGGCTCCCGCCGGTTCCGGCCGCCGGAGCCCCCCGAGCCCTGGGACGGGGTGCGCGACGCGGGCGCCTTCGGGCCGACGGCGCCGAAGCCGCCGTACTCCGAGGCCTTCGCGCAGTACCTGTCCGACCCGGTGGTGCCGGGGGACGACTGTCTCAACCTCAACGTGTGGACACCCGAGCCCGGGCCGGGCGGCCGGCTGCCGGTCCTGGTGTGGCTGCACGGCGGGGCCCTGACCAGGGGGTCGTCGGCGGTGCCGGTGTACGACGGGCGGCACTTCGCCCGCGACGGGATCGTGTTCGTGTCCGTCAACTACCGGCTCGGCGTCGAGGGGTACGGGCTGTTCCCGGGCGTCCCCGCCAACCCCGGCCTGCGCGACCAGCTCGCCGCGCTGCGCTGGGTGCACGAGTCGATCGAGGCCTTCGGCGGCGACCCCGCGCGGATCACCCTGGCCGGGCAGTCCGCGGGCGCCATCAGCGTCGGCGCCCTGCTCGCCGCCCCGCCGGCGCAGGGCCTCGTCCGGCGGGCCGTCCTGCAGAGCGGCCCGCCGGAGGCCTTCGAGCGGGACAAGGTGCGGCGCATGGTCCGCCGCATGGCGAACCGGCTGAGGATTCCGGCCACCGCGGAGGCGTTCGCGGCCGTCGACCGAGACCTGCTGCTGCGCACCCAGGCCGAGATCAGCCGGCTGAGCAGCCCGGTGCTGGGCGGCCCCGCCTTCGGCATCGTCATCGACGGCGACCTCGTGCCGCGCGACCCCCTCCAGGCGCTGGTCGACGGCGACGCGGCCCGCGGCACCGACCTGCTGCTGGGCTGGACCCGCGACGAGTACCGGCTGTGGCTGGTCCCCGGCGGCCTGCTGGAACGCGTCGACCGCCTCGGCGCCGTCGCCCTGGTCGGCGCCATGGCCCGCTGCCGCTGCGGCCACGAGGTACCGCGCGGCTACCGGGCCCTGCACCCCGGGGCCGGCACCGCCGAGACCGTCGGCCAGATGGTCACCGATCATCTGCTGCGCCGGCCGTTGCAGTGCCTGGCCGACGCCCGCCCCGGCTCGTCGTACGTGTACGAGTTCGCCTGGCCGTCACTGCGGCCCGGCCTCGGCTCCTGCCACGCCCTGGAGCTGGGCTTCGTCTTCGACACCGGGGACGTGCCCGACTCCGCGAAGCTCGCCGGCGAGGGCGCCCCGCAGGAACTGGCGGACGCGATGCACGGGGCGTGGGTGCGGTTCGCGGCCACGGGCGACCCCGGCTGGCGGGCCTGGGACGCGACGCATCCGGTCCGCGTCTTCGGCGACGGCGACGGGATCGCCCGTACGGCACACGGTCCACGGGATCGCGAACTCGCGCTGTGGACGACCGCCCCGACGAGCGCCGGACCCGGCCTTCCCGCCTCCCCCGACCCACTGATCGCCCGGCCCCCGCGCGCCACCGAACTGCGCTCGGCGGTGCGCCGCCTGCGCCGCGTGGGGGGAGCCCGCCGCCACTGACGGCCCTGCAGCCCCCCCCGTACGGGGTTCCGCCACCGTGGACGGCGCTGTCGCTCTCCGTACGGGTCTCGCCGTCGTCGACGGTGCTGTCGCTCGCCGTACAGGGTTGCGCCGCCGTGGAGGGTGCTGTCGCTCTCCGTACGGGGTTGCGCCATCGTCGCGGTGCTGTCGCTCTCCGTACGGGCGTTCCGACGCCGTCGACAGTGCTGCCGCTTCTCGTGTGAGGCCCTCGCCCGTGCGGCCCTCGGGTGGAGAGCGGCGCCTCGCCCGTGCCGCGGTCGGCGGACGGTCAGGCCGTCGTCAGCGTCCGGGCGATCGAGGCGACCGCCTCCGGACCCACCCGGCAGCAGCCGCCGATCAGCCGGGCGCCCGACTCCCGCCAGCCGAGGACCTGTTCCGGGGCGAAGGTGGAGCGGCCGTTCCAGGCGCGGGCCTCGGCGTCCCAGGCCTCTCCGCTGTTGGGGTAGACCACGACCGGCTTGCCCGTCACCCGCACCGCGGTCGCCACGGCCTGCTCGACGTCCTCGGGGGCACAGCAGTTCACGCCGACCGCGATCACCTCGTCCACGTCGGCGGCCAGGGCGAACGCCTCCTCCAGCGGCTGCCCCGCCCGGGTACGGTCCCCGGCGACGCTGTACGAGAGCCAGGCCGGCACCCCGAGCCCGCGCACCGCCCGCAGCAGCGCCTTCGCCTCGTCGGCGTCCGGCACGGTCTCCAACGCGAGCGCGTCGGGGGCGGCGGCCGCCAGCACCTCGAGGCGGGGCCGATGGAAACGTTCCAGCTCGTCCACGGTGAGCCCGTAGCGACCGCGGTACTCGGAGCCGTCCGCGAGCATCGCCCCGTACGGCCCCACCGAGGCCGCCACCCACAGCGGGTGGGTGACCCCCTTGTCCCGCGCCTGCCGGGCGGCGTCCCGGGCCAGTTCCACGCTCAGCGCGAGCAGCCGGGCCGCCTCCTCGCGGCCGATCCCGCGCTGGGCGAAGCCCTTGAAGGTGGCCTGGTAGCTGGAGGTGATCGCCACGTTCGCGCCCGCCTCGAAGTAGGCGAGGTGCGCCTCGGTGATCGCCTCGGGCCGTTCGGCGAGCAGCCGCGCCGACCACAGGTCGTCGCTCAGGTCGTGCCCGGCCGACTCCAGTTGGTTGGACATGCCGCCGTCGAGGACGACGGCACCGGAGGCGAGCGCCTCGGTGAGGGTCCGGTCCTGCGGGGAAGGGGTGTCGCTGGTCATGACCCGACGCT
This sequence comes from Streptomyces sp. NPDC051315, assembly GCF_044455165.1. NCBI lineage: Bacteria > Bacillati > Actinomycetota > Actinomycetes > Kitasatosporales > Streptomycetaceae > Streptomyces > Streptomyces sp. NPDC051315. The sequence goes on along the minus strand of NZ_JBITEN010000023.1, from coordinate 41,897 downwards.
AGTCGACGTGACGGGGGACGGCCCCGGCGCGTCCAGGTTGTGAACTGGACGTTCACGATGTGGGACGCCCGACGGGTGCGGGCGCGGGCCGTGCGGGTGGGTTTCCCGCCGGCACCCGGGCGAGGTCCCCCACCCCGTACCGCATGGTGCCCCCCTTCACGCCGCCTCCCTCTACGCCGCCGCTCTCTACGCCGTCCGCCTCCTACGCCGCGTGCCGTCCGCCCGCACGCCGGCTGCCGCCCCGCCTGCGCCATGTCACCGGCATCACCAGGCCGCCCAGCATCCCCAGGGCCAACAGGTACGGCCACCACCCGAGCCCACCGCTGTCGGAGGCGTTCGCACCCCGCGCCCGCGTCGTCACCGCGCCCGACGATCCCTGGTTGCGCACCTCCGCCGAGGGACTTGCCGAAGCCGCCGTCAGGACGACGTCGTTTCCGTCCCCGCCCCGATAGCTGATCCGGTAAACGGTGTCGGCGAGTTTCACCTCGCCGCCCTCCTTCAGCCCCTCGAAGGCGCCGGTGACGGCGGCACGCCCGGTGTGGTCCAGGACGGTGATCTCCTTCGCCGGCGCGACACCGGCCGCGGACAGGTCCAGGTCCCCGGCCAGCCGCACCTCGCCGCCCACCGTCAACGGCTTGCTGCGCACCACGAGTTCGCCCCGGGTGTCCTGCGTGTAGTCGCCGGTCACGGTCACCCCGCCCGCGACCACACCCTCGTTCGTGACGCTCCCCTTCACCGTGCCGGTGCCGCTGAGCGTGCTCGTCACCCGCAGCGCCGAGTCCCCGGTGTCCAGTCGCGCCGCCGCCGACGTGAGCGTCACGGCGCGGGAGTTGACGAGCGTCGCCCCGTCCCGCAGCGCCAGGGTGCCCTTGCGGACGCTCGTCGTCCCGGTGTAGGTCACCGCCGGCCCGGTGAGCGTCGTCGTCGCGGCCCCGGACTGCACGAGCGAACCGCTCCCGCCGAGTCGCGACAGGGAGATGGCCTTCCTGGTGTTGCGCACGACGAGCGTGCCGTCGTTGACGACGCGCCGCCGCTCGGTCCCGGTGAGCAGTGAGCCGTCACCGCCGGCCGTGCCCGACCCCAGGCGCAGCACCGCTCCCTTCTCCACGGTCGTCGAACCGTCGTAGTACTGGGCGGCCGCGAAGGTCACGTCGTTGCCCTCGGTGCCGGCGATGACGATGTCGCCGGCGCCGGGCGCGGACAGCGTGTCGTGGAACCGGCCGCCACCGATGGGGGCGCCGAGGGTCACCGGGCCGTTGTAGTCGAAGGTGAGCGTGGAACGGGAGCGGGCCGCCAGCAGGTTGATGTACACGGTTTCGGCGGTGCCCGGCATGAAGATCCTGTCGGTGGTGCCGTCACCCCACTGGACGTTCGCGCCCTTGATGTTGGTGCCGCGCTTGTTGACGTTCCTGCGCGCGGGCGTCCAGTTCAGGGCCGGGTCGCTGAGCGACGGGTCGGTGTCGCCGCCCTGGTCCGACCAGCTGTACTGCCCCGTCAGGACCACCTTGCCGCCGGGCCGGGACTGCACGTTGATGTCGCTGCCGTACTCGCGCTGGTAGAAGTCCATGCCCATGGTGACGGTCCGGCCCAGCGGGGTGTCCACCGTGAAGGTGCCCTGGTTGAGGACCTTGCGCACGTGGGGCAGTGAGGTCGCGTACTCCGGTCGTCCGGCGTTCAGCTGGGTGCCGTTGTCGATCACCCCGGAGAAGGGGTGGGTGCCCGACAGGTCCCAGGTGCCCCAGAGGAATCTCGGCTGGGTGATCAGCCCCGCGCCGCTGATGGTGCCCAGGTTGTAGGCGCTCTGCAGGGACAGCCGCAGGGTGCCGTCGATCCGGATGTTGTCCTGGTTGAGCCGGAAGGCCGGGGTGTCGTACGGGAAGTGGCCGATCAGTCCGGTCGTGCCGCCGTCGCCGTACTGGAGGGTGGCGCCCAGGGCGACGGTGACGGCCGGCGGGTCCGGGCGGGTCACGGTGACGTACGGATGGTTGCCGCCCAGGATGCGCACGACCTGCCGTTGCCGGGACCGCGGCAGGGTGAAGTCGCTGTCCCTGGTGAGGATCAGTGTGCCGGTCCCGCGCACGGTGAGGGTGCCGACGCCGCTGAACACACCGTCGTAGGTGGTTGTGCCGGCCGGCACGGTCACCACCGTGTCGCCGTCGAGCGTGACGTTCCGGCCCGCGAGGACGTCGGCGGTCACGTCACGGGGACCGGCGGCGTAGGAGGGCGGGGTACCGAGCAGGAGGGCGGTGACCGCCAGGGCTCCGGCGGCCGCCGCTGTCGTGTGGGTATGGCTGCGCACGTCGTCGGAGACGGAGCACGCGCCCGCCGATAACAGAAATCTCGCGGGCGGCCGGGTTCGGCCCCTGTGCCCCACGTTCGTGGCGCCCGACCCGTTGACCTCGCCGTAACCCGCCCTTACCTTTTCGGCGTTCGGGATGGAAGATTTTGTGCGAAATGCCGAACGTTTCTGTTTCTTTCTGTGTCCCCCCATGCTGCAGAGCCTCAAGAAAGGCAGACCGCGTGAGTCGCGAAGACGCTTTCCTGCCCGAACCCCCCGGCCGGCGCGCGCTGTTGAAGGGCGCCCTGGCCGCGGGCGCCCTCACCGCCGTGCCCGCCACCACCGCCCACGCCGCCGGACCGGCGGGTCACGGGGCGGCCGTCCCGTACGTCAACCCGCTCGTCCGCAACCGCGCCGACCCGCACATCCACCGCCACACCGACGGCTTCTACTACTTCACGGCCACCGCACCCGAGTACGACCGGATCATCCTGCGCCGGTCCCGCACCCTGCGCGGGATCGGGACGGCCGCCGAGTCCGTCATCTGGCGCAAGCACACCAGCGGTGTCATGGGCGCTCACATCTGGGCGCCGGAGATCCATCACATCGACGGGAAGTGGTACATCTACTTCGCCTCCGCGCCCGCCGAGGACATCTGGGCGATCCGCATCTGGGTCCTGGAGAACAGCCACCGCGACCCGTTCAAGGGCACCTGGGTCGAGCGGGGGCAGCTGAAGACCGCCTGGGAAACCTTCTCCCTCGACGCCACCACCTTCACCCACCGGGGCACGCGCTACCTCGCCTGGGCGCAGCACGAACCCGGCATGGGCAACAACACCGCGATCTGGCTGTCGGAGATGGCCGGCCCCCTGACCCTGACGGGTCCTCAGGTCCGGCTCAGCACCCCGGAGTACGACTGGGAGTGCGTCGGCTTCAAGGTCAACGAGGGTCCCTCCGTGATCAAGCGCAACGGCCGTCTGTTCCTGTCGTACTCGGCCAGCGCCACCGACTTCAACTACTGCATGGGCCTGCTGACGGCCGACGCGGACGCGGACCTCATGGACCCCGCGAACTGGTCCAAGTCACCGACCCCGGTCTTCACCAGCAACGACACCACCCGGCAGTACGGCCCGGGCCACAACAGCTTCACCGTCGCCGAGGACGGCCGCACCGACGTCCTCGTCTACCACGCCCGCCAGTACAAGGAGATCGTCGGCGACCCGCTGAACGACCCCAACCGCCACACCCGGATCCAGCGCCTCGGCTGGAAGCCCGACGGCACCCCCGACTTCGGCGTCCCCGTCGCCGACACCGTGAAGGAGAGTGCGTGAGATGAGACGTGCGTACGCGGTCCTGCTGGCCCTCTGCCTGGCGGTCGTCGGCGCCCTGGCCACCGCCGGCCCCGCCCAGGCCGCACCCCAGACCGTGGCCAACGGCATCCAGTTCACCGACACCTCGGGCAACCCCGTGCACGCCCACGGCGGCGGGGTCCTCAAGGTCGGAAACTACTACTACTGGTTCGGCGAGCACCGCAACGCCGACAACACCTTCCGATACGTGGACGCCTACCGCTCCACCGACCTGAAGAACTGGGAGTTCCGCAACCACGTCCTGACCGAGGCGAGCTCCCCCGAGCTGGCCACCGCCAACATCGAGCGCCCGAAGGTCATGTACAACGCCTCCACCGGCAAGTTCGTGATGTGGATGCACAAGGAGAACGGCGTCGACTACAGCGAGGCGCGCGCCGCCGTCGCCGTCTCCGACACCGTCGACGGCAACTACACCTGGCAGGGCAGTTTCCGTCCGCTGGGCCAGCACATGTCCCGCGACATCACCGTCTTCGTCGACACCGACGGAACCGGTTACATGATCTCCGCCGCCCGCGACAACTACGACCTGCACATCTACCGGCTCACCGCCGACTACACCGGCATCGCGAGTCTGGTCGCCGACCCGTGGCACGGCGGCCACCGCGAGGCCCCGGCCCTGTTCAAGCGGGGCAACGTCTACTTCATGCTGACCTCGGGCGCGACCGGCTGGAACCCCAACCAGCAGCAGTACGCCACCGCCACCAGCATCACCGGCCCGTGGACCGCCATGACGAACGTCGGAGACTCGACGACGTACGGTTCGCAGACCGCGTACGTCCTGCCGGTGCAGGGCAGTTCGGGAACCTCGTACCTGTACCTGGGCGACCGCTGGGGCAACTCCTTCGGCGGGACCGTCAACGACTCGCGGTACGTGTGGCTGCCGTTGGCCTTCCCGAGCGCGACCTCGATGACCATGTCCTGGTCGCCGGAGATCACCATCGACACGGCCGCCGGCACCGTCACCGGCACGAGCGCCACCTACCACACGCTGATCGCCCGCCACTCCTCCAAGTGCGCGGACGTCACCAGCCAGTCCCTCTGGCAGGGCGCCCAGATCAAGCAGTACGACTGCAACGGCGGCACCAACCAGAAGTACTGGTTCAAGTCCGTCGGAAGCGGTTACTACCAGCTGGTCGTCAGGAACAGCTCGCTGTGCGTGCAGGAGAACGCGAGCACGGTCACCCAGGAGAACTGCGACGCCACGGCCACCAGCCAGCAGTGGTCGCTCACCACGACCGGCGGCTACGTCAACGTCAAGTCCCGCGCGAGCGGCGAGTGCCTCGACGTGAGCGGCGCGTCCACCGCCAACGGCGCCGCCGTCATCACGTGGACGTGCAGCGGCGGCACCAACCAGCAGTGGACGCGCGGGACCTGAGCGGACGCCGGCGGGTCAGGCCAGCAGGTCGATCGCGTCGATCGAGGTCCCGGCGCTGAGGAAACCGGTCGTCCCCGAACCGCTCACCACGTTGATCTTCAGCACGTTGTACTGGCTGGTGTCCGTGAGCCACGCGCTCGCCGGGACGCTGTAGCTGAAGGTGTGGTTGTTGCCCCGGTACGAGCCGTTGGTCAGCGACCGCGTGTTCGGCTGGGTGGGCGGGGAAGGGGTGGCCGAGGTCCAGGTGTCGTTGACGACGACCTGCGGCCGGCCGTTGGCGTAGGCCGTCGTCACGCCGATGCGCAGGGTGTGCGCGGCGGCGGCCTGGGCCGCGGTCAGCCGGAAGTACACGAGCAGGCCGCTGTTGACGTCCTTCCAGAGGTAGCAGGGGAAGGCGGAGGTCTCGCTGCCGCTGCCGACGACGACATTGCCGGTCCAGGAGGCGGCCCGCACGTCCGACGGATGCGCGTACGTCATCAGGTCGGCGTTCTTGAAGCCGCTCGGCGTGCCGGTCCAGTCGTTGATCCGCCAGATCGCGGTCGCGTTGCTCGGGTCGTCGGACGACGGGATGGCGATCGAGTTCAGGGTGGTCGTCGCGCCGGCGGAGACCGTCACCTGCCTACTGTGGACTGCCAGTTCGCTCTTGTAGACGGTCAGCGTGTACGTCCCCGGCAGCACCCCGCCGATCGAGAAGTAACCGTCCGAGGCCCGCACCGCCGCCCAGTACTGCGCCGCCGGGTTGGCGAGCCCCACCGTGTACGGGTACGCCGTGTTCCGCCCGGTGATGCCGACGCCGGCGACCCGGCCCCGCCCGCTCGCGCCGACGTATCCGGAGAGGCCGAGCGAGTCCGCCCACGGGGTGGTCAGGGTGGCCGGGAACAGCGAGGAGGAGGGCGCGCCGCCGTCCGTGAAGGCGATGACGTAGGGGCCCTGGAGGCCGAAGCGCTGTTCCTCGGTCTGGTTCTGGCCGTAGTAGAGGATCTCGTACAGGCCGCCGCCGTCGGCGCTCTGGTGGCGCAGGAGGGAGCGGTAGAAGGGGCCGCCCGAGGCCTTCTCGTGGTTGCTGCGCACGATCCACAGGCCGACGCCGCCGGCCGTCCAGCCGATGTAGTCGTAGTCCATCACCCGCAGCTTGGAGTAGTGCTTGGAGCGGGTCTGGCCGTCGGACTTCGCGAAGACGTCCGACGCCTCGACGGTGGAGGTGGTGTAGGTGTACGAGTCGGGCTCGTCGTTGGGGAACAGACCCTTCTTCACGCGGAGGATGTAGCGGGTCGCGGAGACGGACGTGTCGGCCTTGTTCGTCCACAGGTAGATGTTGTTCTCGCCGCTGCGGGCCGCGTAGTAGTGCTTCAGCGTGCCGTACGCCACCGAGATCAGGATGGTGGTGCCGGACTGCCTGACGGTGACGGTGGAGGTGCCGAGGCCGGACTCGATGTGCGAGTTCATGCCGCCGTAGCCCTGGTACTCGACGCCCCGGTAGACCAGTGAGGTCAGGTCGCCGTTGGTCTTGCTGACCTTGAAGACGAGGTGGGCGCCGGTGTCGACCACGTAGTTGGAGCCGTCGTCGGTGTAGCCGAAGGCGGCGGCGGACGCGGGGGTGGCGAGCGGACCGGCGAGGGCGGCCGAGCCGGCGGCGGCCGCGATGCCGACGGTCGCGCGCACGAAGGTGCGGCGTCGGACCGGCTGGCTGTCGGATCCGGGCATGGGGGTGCCTCCTTCGGGAGGTGTGGGGGGTGCGGGTGATTCGTCAGAGTGACAGTTGAATCGATTTCGCGAAAGGGCTTTCACCGGCGGGAGGTTGGCGATTTTGTGAAAAGACTCCAGGGGCTAGAAAGCGCTTGCCGGAGGCGGTACGGTCCAGCCGCCAGGCCTTGTCGCCCTGACGGAGGAGCCGTAGTGAGACGTTTCACCCCCGCCGCGCTGGCGGCGCTGACCGTGACCGCCGCCCTGACGGCCGTGCCCGCCGCCCACGCCCACACCGGCCGCCCGGCCCTCGGTGTCGACCACTGCACCGCCACCGCCTGCCACTTCGACGTCCCGCCCGGGACCTACGACGTCACGGTCCGCCTCGGCGGCGAGGCGGCGTCCAGCACCGCGATCCGCGGCGAGACGCGGCGCTCCCTGCTCCCCGAGACCGCCGTCCCGGCCGGCGAACGCGTCACCCGCGGCTTCACCGTGAACGTCCGCACCCCCGAGGGCGAGCCGACCGGCGCCGCCGGAACCGCCGGCCTCGACCTGGTCCTCGGCGGCTCGGCCCCCGCCCTCGCCGACATCCGCGTCACCCCCTCACGGCACGCCCGCCAGATCTTCCTGGTCGGCGACTCCACCGTCTGCGACCAGCCCGGCGACCCCTACTCCGGCTGGGGCCAGCAGCTGCCGCAGTACCTGCGCAAGGGTGTCTCGGTCGCCAACTACGCCGATTCCGGGGAGAGTACGGTCACCTATCTGGGGAACCCGCAGTTGTGGGCCACCGTCCAGCCGCAGATCCACCGCGGCGACCTGGTGCTGATCCAGCTCGCCCACAACGACAAGACCACCGACGAGGCGACCTACCGGGCGAACCTGGAGACGCTGGTGGCGGGCGTCCGCGACAAAGGCGGCGAGCCGGTCCTCGTCACCCCGATCGTGCGCCGCTGGTTCAACGCCGACGGCACGCTGAACAACGGCACCGCCCTGCTGGTCAACGGCCTCGGCGTCGACCACCCGGCGGTCGTCCGCTCGGTCGCCGCCGCGCGGGACGTCCCGCTGATCGACCTCACCGCCCGGACGAAGGAGATGGTGGAGTCCCTCGGCGTCGAGGGATCCAAGGCGCTGTACCTCTACAACGAGAAACGGGACAACACCCACACCTCCGTCCACGGCGCCACGGTCTACGCGGGCCTGGTCCGCGACGCACTCGTCGCCCAGCACCTGGTGCCCGCGGGCACCGTGCGGGTGGGATGAGCCCCTGGGGGCGCCCCGACCGGAACCGGGACGCCCCCAGGCCCCGGCCCCCGACCGAGAGAACACCGCGATGCGCCTGCCCCCGCCCGACCCCGCCCTCAGCCCCCGCACCGGCTACACCCGCGCCCACTGGGAGGCGGCCGCCGACGCCCTGCTCGCCGCCGTGGAGCCGTACGCCACCGAGGACCGTGCCCTCTACCACCTCCCCGGCGACCGCGAGAGCTGGTCCGGCCGTCTCTCCGACGGCCTGGAGGGCTACGCCCGCACCCTCCTGCTCGCCGCCTTCCGCCGCGACGAGACGGCCCTGGAGCGGTACGCGGACGGTCTCGCCGCCGGTGTCGGCGGCGTCTGGCCCCGTGTCGAGGACCGGAGCCAGCCGCTGGTCGAGGCGGCCTCGATCGCCCTGGCGCTGCGGCTGACGCGGCCCCTGCTCTGGGACCGCCTGGACGACGGCGTGCGGCAGCGGGCCGCCGCCTGGCTCGGGGACGCGCTGACCGCCGAACCATGGCCGTGCAACTGGGAACTCTTTCCCGTGACGGTCGGCGGATTCCTGCACGCGGTCGGCTGGGAACCGGATAGCGCACGCGAGGCGGTCGACCGCGGCCTGGAGCGCATCGAGCGGTGGTACGTCGGCGGCGGCTGGTACACGGACGGAGCGGGCCGCGCCTTCGACTACTACAACGGCTGGGCGATGCACCTCTATCCGGTCCTGCACGCCTGGCTCGCCGACGACAGGCGCCTGCTGGACCTGTACGGAGGCCGGCTCTCCCGTCATCTCGCCGACTACGCCCGCCTGTTCGGCGGCGACGGCGCCCCCCTGCACCAGGGCCGCTCCCTCACCTACCGCTTCGCGACGACGGCCCCGTTGTGGCTCGGCGCCCTGACCGGCCACACCCCGCTGCCGCCCGGCGAGACCCGCCGCCTGGCCTCCGGCGCCCTGAAGTACTTCCTGGAGCGGGGAGCCGTCGACGAACGCGGCCTGCTCACCCTCGGCTGGCACGGCCCCGACCCCGCTGTCCTGCAGGGCTATTCGGGACCCGCCTCCCCCTACTGGGCCAGCAAGGGCTTCATCGGGCTGCTGCTCCCGCCCGAGCACGAGGTGTGGACGGCGCGGGAGGCGCCGGGCCCGGCGGAGCGCGCGGACGCGGTCACGCCGATCGCCGCCCCCAACTGGCTGCTGCAGTCCACCCGTTCGGACGGCCTGGTCCGCCTGCACAACCACGGCAGCGAGGACGTCCGCTACGACCCGTACTACACGCGGCTCGCGTACTCGACGGTGACGGCGCCCGCGGCGTCGTACGACAACAGCGTGATCGTCGGGAACGACCCGGCCCGTACCGGCATCGAACCGCTGGGGGCCGGGGACGGCTGGGTGGCCTCCCGGCACACGGCGGGCGGGGGAGCGCGGGTGACCAGCGTCGTGCTGGCGCGGGGCGCGGCGGAGGTGCGGGCCCATCTGGTGACGGGGGTGCGGCCCGGGACGCCGGTGCGGGTGACGGGGTGGGCCACCGGGGAGGGGGTGCGGGCCGACCTCGTGCCCGTCCACGGACTGGACGACTCCCTCACGGGGGTCACCGGCGACGGTGACCGTCTCTTCGTCGCCCTCGTCCGGCTCACCGCCGAACCGGACCCGGCACCGCTGGAGGAAGCCGTGTCGGTGCGGGTGGAGGCGGACGAGATCCACGTCCGATGGAGCGGGGCAGACGAGGTGCGCCTGCGGGTGACGGACGGAGCGGTCGTCTCGCCGGACCTCGTGCCGGTCACGACGCGCCCGGGCGGCGACGCGGCAGACGCGTGACGCCGGCGAACGTCGCCAGGGTGGCGAACGTCATCAGCGCGTGGACGCAGTACAGGCCCCAGGACTCGTGCGAGCCGGGCAGCACGGCGTACGCGGGCCTGTTGACGGCCCAGCCGGCCGCCAGGGCGGTCAGGAAGGCCGGCCAGCGGTGCCGGACGCCGTCGGCCACGTCCTGGAGCGGGGCGACCTGCGCCACGACGAGCATCACGTGCGCGCCGTGGTCCACCCGGCCGAAGGCGGTGGCGACGGCGCCCGCGACCAGGCAGAACAGCCAGACCCGCAGCAGGGCCCCGGCCGGGGCGGGCCGGCGGGGCATCCCCCGCGGGAGCCAGAAGAACCGCCACACGTCATGGACGAAACCGCGCCTCGCCTCGCCGGGCATCCCGACCGACCTCCCCCGTCCGCGTGGGCCGTACTGGTGAGACGCGCCGACCGGGTGCGGTGGTCGTACGGCGGTGGCGTGTCGACGGGTGCACAGGGTACGGCGGTGGCGTGGGGGCGGGTGCGGCGGGTACGGCGGCGGAATCGTCCCCCTGCCCGCGGGCCGGGCCCGGTGCGGCGACCGGAGCAACTGCGTTGCCCGGCGCGGGGGCGTGCGTGAGAATCCCCGGCATGACTTCCACGATCCGCCATGTGACGATCGACAGTTCCGACGCCTACGCGCTGGCGACCTTCTGGTCGCAGGTCCTCGGCCAGGCCGTTCACGAGGACGACAAGCCGGGTGACGAGGAAGCGCTGATCGAGGGCGCGGGTCTGCTCTTCGTCACCGTCCCGGAGGGCAAGACGATCAAGAACCGCATCCACTTCGACCTGCAGCCGCACGACCGCACCCGGGAGGAGGAGGTCGAGCGCCTGCTCGGCCTCGGCGCCACCCTGGTCGACGACCGCCGCAATCCCGACGGCACCGGCTGGGCGGTCCTCGCGGATCCGGAGGGGAACGAGTTCTGCGTGGAGCGGAGCGCGGGGGAGCGGAAGCAGTAGCGGTGGCGGGCCGGCCGCCCCGGGCGGGCGTGGAGGCGCGGGCGGCGGTCCGGCCGGGGTCAGTCCTCACGCGGCCAGTGCGTGAGGGCCGTGTGCAGTGCGTCGATCGCCTTCTCCCACGAGCGCTGCACGTCCCGGGGCGCCCCGAAGCCGCCGCCGGCCTCGAGGACGCAGTAGCCGTGGAAGGTGCTGCGCAGCAGGCGGACGGCGTCCGTGAGGTCGGGTTCCTCGAGGCCGTAGGCGCGGAGCATGCCGTAGGTGATCTCGGCGGTGCGGCGGAAGGCCGGGCTGTCGGCGAACAGGTCCCGGTCGACGGGGATCTGGGTGGCGGCGTACCGCCCCGGATGCCGCAGCGCGTACGCGCGGTAGGCCCCGGCGAACCCGGCGAGCGCCTCCTTGCCCGCCCGCCCGGCGACGGCCACCGCGATCCCGTCGATCATCTCGGCGCCGGCGAGCAGCGCGACGCGGGTCCGCAGGTCCTGGAGGTTCTTGACGTGCGAGTACAGGCTCGCGTCCTTGACGCCGAAGCGGCGGGCCAGCGCGGAGAGGGTGACGTTGTCGAACCCGACCTCGTCGGCGAGATCGGCGGCGGCCGCGACCAGACGGTCGGGGGTGAGGCCGGCTCGGGGCATGGGGCGGCGCCTTGCTGGTAGGGGGACGGTGCTTGGCGGGTCGGTGGAGATCCTAGGGGCTGTCCGGAAGCGGTGACTTCGCGGTGAATGCGGCGTGATCATGTTCACTGCGGTCGCGGGAGGCGTGTGCGTGGCTTGTGGTGGGGTCGCTGATCGTTTACAACTTCCCCACTCGTGAACAGTTGGGTGGGGGATTCTGTGCGTTCGGCACGTCCGTTCGCTGTCGTCGTCACGCTCCCTCCGGGGCGGTGGCCCGGCCCACGTCCGGGAGCAACCTGACAACGATGGGAAGCGCACGTGGCCGGCAGATCCCCAGAAGAGCCCGCAAACGGCTCGTCCATATCCGACGAGGAACTGCGGGCGTTCCTCCAGGACAGCGAACGAGGGGCGGCCTCCGCTCCCGAGGAGCCCTCGGCGCGCGCCCGCATGGTGACCGAGCGGCTGCGGCGGCAGGCGGAGCCCGAGGGCTGGCGGACCGGTCCCGCCCGGCGCGAGCCGGACGGGCGGGCCGGCCGGCGCCGGACGCTGTGGTCGGCTCTGGGGGTGGCCCTGGCGCTCGGTGCGGTCGTCGTGTCGCTGAAGCCGTCGCTGCTGCCCGGCGACCCCCTCGGATCGGCGCAGCCGCAGGCCGCCGCGGGGTCCCCCCTCCCCGCCGAGACCGCCGCCCCGACCGGCGCGCCCGCCCCGGTCGCCGAGCAGGTCCCCACCCTCGACCAGCCGTTCGCCGGATCCCCGGCCCTGCGGTGGGCCGACGGTGCGGCCGGTGTCGTCCCGCCCGCGGCGAAGGCCGTCGGCTCGGCGTCGGAGGAACGGGTCGCGCAGGCCCTGGAACTGACCAGGAAACTGCTCGTCGGCGCGAACCTCGACCCCGCGACGCTGCGCGGCGAGAACCCCACGGCCGCGCTCTCCGTGCTCGACCCCAAGCAGCCGGACCTCCTCGACGATCTGACGACGTCCCTGCGCTCCCCGGACAAGGAGCACGACCCGGTGCTGCTGTTCAGCCGCTTCGATCCGGAGGAGGTCCGGGTCGTCGGGGACGTGGTCAAGACGCGTGGGCACATGACCGTCAAGAAGGGGGAGCACGCCGGCGTCGCCGTGCACGCCGACTACACCTTCGTCTATCCGGTGGCCCGCGCCGACGGCTCGACCGAGGTCACCCGCACGATCGTGCGCCGCGTCCTCGACCTCGAACTCCCCGACCCCGCGCACTACGACGTCACCCCCGGCCGGCTGGTCCTCGTCCGGTACGACCAGGAGCTGTCCAACTCGGCCTGTGACGTCTACGACGGCTTCCTGCACCCGCAGTTCGACAGCGCCGAGCCGACGGGCCCCGCACCCACCGGCCCGGCCACGGATCCGTACGACCGCAGTCAGGCGCTCGAGCACAACACCACGGAGAGCTGCGGAACGGTGTCCCGCGTCTAGCCGCGGTGACCGCTCGACCGGTGGAGCCACCGCAAGCGCTCCGAACCGCCGAGACCGCCGCGCCCGACGGTCGGGCACGGCGGCCGGTGGTGCCCGCCCGGACGGTGCCCCAGGGGAAGGACCGTCCTGGGCGGCGGTGAGGCGACGGACCCCCGGCTCAGCCGGCCGGCGCGTACACCACCCCCAGCTTGTCCACCTCGGCACCCGCGCGTCCCGTGAAGCCCACGATCTGCCAGCCGGCCGGAGCCGTGAAGGTCCTGGTGTCCGAGGTGGCCGTACCGGCCGACAGGGTGCGGCCCCTGTCGGTGGTGAAGGCCGCCGAGAAGATCCTCGTACGGCCGTCCTTCTGACCCTGTGTCAGCTTGACGGAGGTGAGGTGCTCGCCCGCCGCCAGGGTCAGGGACGCCGCCGTGCCGCCGGTGCCGCCGTGGGTCAGGGTCGTGCCGCCGTAGTGCGTCAGGGACACCGCGTCCAGGCGGGAGCCGCCCCTCAGGGTCAGGGTGCGGGGGGCGACAGCCGTCGGCAGGTCGTCCGCGTCGTTGAACGCCGTGCCGTGCGGGCCGCCGAAGAAGTCGCTGGCCTTCAACGCCGGGCTGACGGTGTACGAGAAGTCGACCGCGTGCGGGAAGTGGTCCGACAGGTTGCCGCCCGCGGAGTCGAGGAAGGACGCCCACTCGTTGCTGTACCGGGTAGCCGTCAGGGACAGCAGCTCGCTGCCCCGGTAGAGGACCTTGTCCACCACCTCGCAGTCGTTCGGCGGGGCCGTGGTCGGGCACAGCAGCGCGTCCGCGCCCTGGGCCGGCGGCGTGCCGCCCCTCACCAGCTGCACCCACGGGTCCGTCAGGCCGTTCTCGGCGACGAGGGTGCGGATGTTGTCGCCGGCGCGGGTGTAGCGGGTGTTCGTGTCACCCATCACGATCACCGCGTTGCCGGAGGAGTTCGCCTGGATGAAGTCCGACAGCTGCTCGATGTTGGCGCGGCGGGCGGCCAGCGCGTCGTCCGTCGCGTCGGCGTTGGTGTGGACGTTGTAGAGGTCCACGAAGACGCCCTCCGCCAGCCGGACCCGGGCCAGCGTGAAGCCCTTGGGGGTCAGGCAGTTGGTGCCCGTGCAGTCGGTCCAGCGGACCCGTTCGAAGTCCTCGAAGGGGTGGTCCGAGAGCGTGTTCAGTCCGTCGCCGAAGGCCGCGCCGCCGCTCGTCGCCGTGCGGTACGGGTGGTCGTCGCCCGCGTACAGCGCCGCGTGGTAGTTGAAGTCCTCCTGGACGTTGACGATGTCGTACGCGCCCAACCGCGGTGAGATCAAAGGGGTGTTGGTCGCCGGGTTGCCGGAACTCAGGCCCTCGGGCAGACCCGCCACGTTGTACGTCAGGACGTCGAACGTGCCGGTGGTGGCTGCCGCGGCGGGCGTCGCGCCGGTGCCCGCGAGGCCGGTCACGGCCAGGGCGGCGGCCGCGAGGGTGCCCAGGAGTCTTCTCATGGTGGGGGTGTCTCCGGTCGGGAGGGGAAAAGGGCGGGGAGCTGAACGCTGCTCACGTTCGATGTCCAACAGTGTGACGAACAGGGGTGGTTGAGGAAACAGTGAGGGACGAGGTGAGCCGGACGTGTCCGGGTCGGCCGCCGCTCACCCGTCGGTCGTCCGACGTTCATGTTCCGACCCGATCCTCCCCACGCGGCGCACTCGCGCCGTGGAAGGCAGCCGCGGAAGGCAGCGGCAACCGGGAGGGCACCATGGGACACGGTCACGCGCACCACCGTCACGGACCCGAGGAGGGTCACCACCACGGCCACGGCCATGGGAGCGGCGGCGCCCTGCCCGCCGCCTTCGACACCTCCGTGCCCGACGAGGAGCTCAGCCCCGAGCAGCGGTCGCGCCGCTCCCTGCTGCGCCGTGCCGGACTCCTCGGCGCCGGCCTGACCGCCGCCGGCGTCCTCGGCCGGGCGGCCACGGCCCCGGCGTACGCCGCGACCGACGGCCGCCGCGGCAACGGCTTCCTCTGGCTGGCCGGCGACCACCACATCCACACCCAGTACAGCAGCGACGGCAAGTACCGCGTCGTCGACCAGGTCCGCCAAGGCGCCCGGCACGGCATGGACTGGCTGGTCATCACCGACCACGGCAGCGCCACGCACGCGAAGATCGGCGTGGAGAAGGTCAACCCGGACATCCAGGAGGCCCGCTCCGCCCACGAGGACACCCTCGTCTTCCAGGGCCTGGAGTGGAACATCCCGGGCGCCGAGCACGGCACCGTCTTCGTGCACCCCGGCAGGAACGAGGTCTCCGTCCTCAAGCAGTTCGAGACCGACTACGACGGCAGCGTGCAGGGCGCCTCCGACTCCACGCCCGCCAACGAGGCCCTCGCCGTGGCCGGCCTGGCCTTCCTCGGCGAGCAGGTCCGCCGCCGCAAGGTCAAGGACGCCCTGATGCTCGCCAACCACCCCGCGCGGCGCGGCGTCGACTCCCCGCACGAGATCCGCGCCTGGCGCGACGCGACCGACCCGGACCACCGCATCGCCGTCGGCTTCGAGGGCGCCCCCGGCCACCAGGCCGCCGGCCTGCCCGCGCCCCTCGGCCCGGCCCGCGCCCGGGGCATCTACGACAACAACCCCAGCGCCAACTCCTTCGCCGGCTACCCGCTGGAGAGCTACCGCACCTGGGGCGGCTTCGACTGGATGACCGCCACCGTCGGCGGCCTGTGGGACAGCCTCCTCGCCGAGGGCAAGCCCTGGTGGATCACCGCCAACTCCGACTCCCACCAGGTCTACGCCGACACCGCCGTCCGCGGCCCCGGCGGCGACTTCACCGCCGACGGCCGCTACGCGGACCCGGTCTACGGCGGGAGGATCGACACCACCCAGGGCGACTACTGGCCCGGCCAGTACAGCCGCACCCACGTCGGCGCCGACGGCTTCTCCTACGCCGCCGTGATGGACGGCATCCGCGCCGGCCGCATCTGGGTCGACCACGGGCAGCTCGTCAGCGGCCTCGACGTGCGCGTCTCCGGCGGCGGCCGCTGGGCCACCCTCGGTGGCGCCCTGCACGTCAAGAAGGGCACGGCCGTGACGCTCACGGCGGACATCGCCTTGGCCGACGGCCCCAACTGGGCGGGCTTCACACCCAAGCTGGCGCGCGTCGACGTCATCCAGGGCGACGTCACCGGCCCGGTCGCCGACCAGGACACCTTCACCGCGCCGACCGCCAAGGTCGTCACGTCGTACGAGGTGAACAAGTCCACCGGCACGGTCCGGCTCACCTACCGGCTCGGCCGCGTCGACCGGCCGTCGTACGTCCGGCTGCGCGGCACCGACGGCAACCGCTCCGCCGTCGGGGCGATGGGCGCGGCCGTCGACCCGGCGGGCCCGGCGATCGACGTCGTCGGCGACGCCGACCCGTGGCTCGACCTGTGGTTCTACTCCAACCCGGTGTGGATCCTGCCGTCGTGACGCGGTACGTCCTCACGGTGGACGCCGGCCTGCGCGACCTGCGCGCGGCCGATCACCTGCTGCGCACGTGTGCGGCCGAACTCCACCTGCCGCAGGGGGTGTTCGGCTGCACGCACCTCGTGCGGGGCGACCGGCCGCGCGTCGCCGTCTCGCTCGCGGTGGAGGAGGAGACGGTGGCGGCGGGGCTGCGCGAGCGGCTCGTGGCCCGGGGGTACGAGGTGGCCGAGGGCGCTCCGGACCCGGTCGGCCGGGCCGTCCTCTACCCCGGGGTGGACGCCCTGCGGGGCACGATGACGGTCGCGGAGGTGCTGTCCGTCTCCGCGATCGACCGGGTGACGGTGCTGGGTGGCGCGGCCGGTCCTCCCGGTCCCGGCACACCGCTCGTGACGCGGGATCACGTGCGGCCGCAGTGGCAGGACGGGGAGCTCGTCCTCACCGCCATGCCCGCCGCGGGCGGCGCACTCGTCCCCTTCGAGGTGCCCGCCCCGACGCCCTGCTGCGCGGACCACTGAGGTCACCGCCGCCCGCGGCCCGCCCCGCGCGGGCGGTGCAACGCGTCCAGCCCGCCGACCGGCGCCCGCACATGGGCCGGGTCCCGCTCGCCACGGCCGCCCGCACACCACCACACCGGGCGGCCGTCCTCCTCCCGCGGGTGCATCCCGACGCGATGCTCGGCGCAGACCGGCCAGACCTGCCACAGACACTCCATGACCGTGTCCTGCGCGGCCTCGGCGACGGCGGCGAGCGCGGCGGCCGGCGTGGCCTCGGAGTCGTGCCCGAGGTCGTTGCCGTGCCAGCGCCCGTCGGGCAGGGCGACGTACACCGGCCCGCGTCCGGAGTCCTCCGGCTCCCAGGGCGGCAGGGCCAGCAGGCGCAGCGGACCGCGGTCCGGCAGGAGTGCGGCCAGGTCGCGGTTGACGAGCGCCAACGCCTCGTCCCACAGGGGGTGCTCGCCGGGACGGACCTCGCGGGGGCCCGGCACAGGGAAGGGGTCGTACATGAAGGACATCGTCCGGCACCGACCGCCCCCGCCCGAAGCCGGCCCTTCCTGATGTCACGCGTTCGGGTCGAGGCCGACCGGCAGGCCGGTGGACGCGGGCCTCGCCGCGTGGCTCGGGGCGAGCGGGACGGGACGGACGCGGCGGCGGGGTCGCCGGCGGCGTCCGGCACACGGCTGCTCCCGCGGGAGCGGGGCCGGGGATCGCGGGTGCTGCGGCCCTCGGTCCGCCGCCGAACGCCGTAGGGTTTCGGGGGACTTGGGAGGGGGACCGGGTGACGTACGAGGCGCGTGGCAGCCGGGAGCGGAAGGTCACGCCGGGTTCCGGCCGGCCCCTGTGGCGGCAGCGGGACTTCGGGACCTTCTGGGCCGCGCAGACCCTCTCCTTCCTCGGTGACTCCTTCGCCCTGATCGCGCTGCCCCTGCTGGTCCTCGAGGCCACCGGCTCCCTCGCCCGCATGGGCCTGCTGACCGCGGTGGGCGGGGCGGCCTCGGTCGTGGCGGCGGTGTTCGCGGGGGCGGTGGTGGACCGGGTGGACCGGCGCCGCCTGCTCATCGTCTGCGACCTCGTCCGCATGGTGCTGTACGGGGTGATCCCCCTGGTGTGGCTGTTCGGACCGAGGATCTGGCTGTTGTACACGGTGCTGCCGGTGTGCGAGGCCGTCGGCATGCTGTTCGCGGTCGGCTACGTCACCGTCGTCCGCGGTCTCGTCGACACGGCGCGCCTCACCGAGGCCAACGGGCGGCTCAACGCGACCGCCGCCGCGGCCGGTGTCCTCGGACCGCTGGGCGCGGGAGTGCTCGCCGCCTGGACCGGCCCGGCCGCCGCGGTCGGCGTCGACGCGGCCAGCTTCGGCGTGTCGGCGGCCTGCCTCGCCGTCGTACGGGTACGGGAGCGGCCCGCCGACGACCGGCCGGAACGACGGGCCGGACTGTGGCGGGACCTGCGCACCGGGGTCGCGTTCCTGTACGGCCATCCCGTGCTGCGGGCCCTGACCGCCCTGCTGTTCGGGTTCAGCTTCCTCACCCTCGGCCTGAACGACCTGGTCATCTACCACCTCAAGCACGACCTCGGACACGACGACGGCACCGTCGGCACGGTGCTGGCGGCCGGCGCCCTCGGGACCGTCGCCGGTTCCCTGCTCGTGGCGCGGGTGCGCAGGCGGCTGGGATTCGGCCCGACCTGGACGACGGCGGTCGCGCTGAGCGGCGTCGCCGTCGCGGGACTGGGCTGGGCCCGGGAGGTGACCGTCGTCGCCGCCCTCGCCGCCCTCTTCCTGGCCTGCGTTGCCGTCGCCGGCACCTGTTCCATGTCCCTGCGCCAGGAGGTCACCCCCGAACCGCTCCTGGGCCGGGTCACCTCGGCCTTCTGGACGCTGCAGTACGCGGCGGCTCCGGTGGGCGCCGCCGTCCTGACCTGGGCCGCGGAACGGCACGGCACCGCACCGGTCGGGCTGCTGGCCGGGGGATGCTGCGTGGCGATCGCGGGGGTGGCGCTGGCGACACCCGTACGGCGGTCCGGGCGGCGCTGACCGGCACTCCGGTGCCCGTCGGTCCGCGCCCCCGTCCGCTACAGGCCGTGCACCGCCGAGCGGGCCCTGGAGACGAAGTCCGTCAGCGAGAGCCGGAAGGGGTCGTCGTACTGGTCGAACGAGGCGAGGGCGGCCGGGTCCCCGGCGATGGCCGCCTCGAGCGCCCGGCAGGGCGGCTGAACGGGCACGGCCGAGGCCGGCCGGGGCGGGGCCCGGCCGGCCTCGGCGGACGTCATTCGCCGTGTCGGCATGCCGACGAGGCGGGCCGTCGGTCAGCCGGCCTGCGAGAACACGAACGAGAACTCGGCGGGGGCGACGTTCAGGAAGTACCGCGGCAGCGGACCCGGACCGCAGGACTGCGAGCCGATGCCGTGCTGGCCGTGGTCGAGGTTGACCCACACCGTCCCGCCCGGCACCAGGTCGGTGCGGTGCCGCGCCGCGTCCAGCTGCTCGTTCGTCCAGCGCCGGGCGGTGAACCAGAACTCCGGGTCGCCCTCGATCCGCAGTCCGCCGAGTTCGGCCCAGCGGACGTCGGCGCGGGCGCCGTTCTCCTGCGGACGGACGTAGGGGGTCTGCAGACCGTCGACGGTCGACTGCCAACGGCCCACCTGTGACGCCGCCCGGGTGTCCGGATAGGCCTCGCCCGGTCCGCCGCCGAACCAGGTGACCGCGTCGGCCTCGGACAGCCCGAAGCGGACGCCGAGCCGGGGCAGCGGCACCGTCCAGTCGCCCTCGGGGGTCACGGACACGGTCAGCCGGAGACGGTCTCCGTCCGACGTCCACCGGTACACCGTCGACAGGCCCACCTCCCGGGCGGCGGGCGCCACCCGGGTCCGTACCGTGAGCGCGTCCTCGCCCAGCTCCACCGCGTCCAGACGATGCCGCATACGGTGCAGGCCCAGCGTGCGCCACAGCTCACCGTGCCGGACGTCCGACTGCCACGGGGCGCCCTCGTCGTTGTCGGTGAGTGCCCGCCACACGTCCAGCCGCAGCCCGGTCACCGCCACGGAGCCGACGGACCGCAGCGCCCCCGTGCGGGCGTCGAAGGAGGCCGGACCCAGGGTGATCAGCCCCTCGCCGGCCACCGGGCCGCCGGTCGCGGGCACCGACGGTGACGTCCTCGGCGTGACGGGGACCTGGCCCCAGGCCACCACGTGGCCCCGGGGCGCCCACGCCGTGTCCTCGGCCAGGACGGCCCGGACCGTCCACCACGTCTCCGCGCCGGCCCGGTCGCCCTCCGGCGGCTGCGGCAGCTTCACCTCCGCCGACTCGCCCGCGGCGAGCGCCGGAACCGACAGCGTGCCCGACCCGGCCGTCTCGCCGTCCACCTGGAACTCCCAGGTGAAGGCCAGCCCCGACAGATCCGCGAAGTCCTGCTTGTTGGCGATCCGCACGGTGCCGTCCGCGCCGTCGCCGCTGATCGCGACCGGCTCGATCACCTTCTTGAACTCCACGAGCCCGGGGGAGGGGGTGCGGTCCGGGAAGAGCAGGCCGTCGCAGACGAAGTTCCCGTCGTGCAGCTCCTCGCCGAAGTCGCCGCCGTACGCGTAGCCGTAGCGGTCGTCCTTGATGCCGTGGTCGATCCACTCCCAGATGAAGCCGCCCTGGAGCCGCTCGTGCGCCTCGAACAGCCGCTGGTAGTCGGCGATGCCGCCGGGGCCGTTGCCCATGGCATGGCCGTACTCGCACAGGACGAAGGGGAGTTCGCGCCGTTTCAGGGTGCCGCCGTCCAGGCCGCGGCCGATGCGCTCGACCTCCTCGTGGAAGGCGTACATCCGCGAGTAGACGTCGGTGTCGCGGCAGTCGGGGTCGCCCTCGTAGTGCACGAGGCGGGAGGTGTCACGGCCGCGGATCCACTCGGCCATCGCGGTCAGTCCGCGTCCGGTGCCGGCCTCGTTGCCCAGCGACCAGATCACCACCGACGGATGGTTCTTGTCCCGCTCGACCATGCGGGCCGCGCGGTCCAGCAGGGCCGGGGTCCAGCGGTCGTCGTCGACGGGGTTGTCGCGCCAGTCCTGCTCGACGAAGCCGTGTGTCTCCAGGTCGCACTCGTCGATCACCCACAGGCCGTACTCGTCGCACAGGTCGAGGAAGGCCGGGTGCGGCGGGTAGTGCGAGGTGCGGACGGCGTTGACGTTGTGCCGCTTCATCAGCAGCACGTCCTCGCGCATCGTCTCCGGGTCGAGCGCGCGGCCCCGCTCGGGATGCCACTCGTGCCGGTTGACGCCCTTGAACAGGACCGGCCGGCCGTTGACCTTGATCAGACCGTCCTCCAGGACGACCGTGCGGAAGCCGATCCGCAGCGGCACCCGCTCGCCCCGGGTGACCAGCTCGCCGTCGTACAGCCGGGGTGCCTCCGCGCTCCACGGCTCGACCGGGACCGTCACCGGCTCACCCGTCGCGACATCGATGTCCAGGGCGGGCACGGTCACCCGCCCGTCGACGTCGGAGTCGACGCGCAGGGTGCCCTCGCCCGTGACGTGGTCGTAGGCGGCGTGCACGAAGAAGTCGAGGGCACTGCCCGCCGGGCGGTGCAGCAGCGTCACGTCACGGAAGATGCCGGGCAGCCACCACTGGTCCTGGTCCTCCAGGTACGAGCCGGCAGACCACTGGTGGACGCGGACCGCCAGGACGTTGCCGGCGGTCTTCAGCAGATGGCCGACCGCGAACTCGTGCGGCAGCCGTGATCCCTTGAACTCGCCGATGTCCGTGCCGTTCAGCCAGACCCGGGCGCAGGACTCCACGCCGTCGAAACGGAGCACCGCGCCGCCGTCGGCCGGCCAGTCCTCCGGCAGGTCGAAGACCCGCAGGTGGTCGCCGGTCGGGTTCTCGGTCGGGACGCGGGGCGGGTCGACGGGGAAGGGGTACAGGTGGTTGGTGTAGAGGGGGGAGCCGTGACCCTGGAGGACCCAGTGGCCGGGGACGGTGACCTCGGCCCAGTCCCCGGCGTCGTAGCCCTCCTCGGCGAACGAGTCGTCCTCGGCGTCGGCCGTCGCCGACAGACGCAAGCGCCAGTTTCCGTTCAGGGTCAGGGACTTCGCGTCCGAGGACGCGTACCAGGCGCGGGGCGGAAGGGCCCCGCTGCCCGGTGAGACGTCCTCGACGTAGTCGACGGCCGTGGCGGTGCCGGTGGTGCGGAAAGACATCTGTCTCCAGGTCTCGATGTGAAGGCGTCAGCCCTTGATGCCGGTCTGGGCGATTCCCTGCACCAGCCAGCGCTGGAGGAAGAGGAAGACGAGCAGCAGGGGCAGGAGGGAAATCGCGGTGGCCATGAAGATCAGGTGGTAGTTGACGGTCTGGTTGGTCATGTACGACGACAGCGCGACCTGCACCGTCCAGGCGCTGGGGTCCTGGCCGATGACCAGCGGCCACAGGAAGGAGTTCCAGCCGTTGATGAAGGTGATGGTCGCGATGGCCGCGAAGAAGTTCAGCGAGTTCGGTACGACGACGCGCCAGTAGGCGCCCCAGTAGCCGAGTCCGTCCACGCGCGCCGCCTCCTCCAGCTCCTTGGGGAACCCCAGGAAGTACTGCCGGAACAGGAAGCAGGTGAAACCACTGAAGAGGCCCGGGATGATCAGACCCCGGTAGGTGTCGATCCAGCCGAGCGACGACACCAGCACGAAGCCGGGGACGAAGGTGACGGCGGTCGGGACCATCAGGGTGAACAGCACGGCGTAGAACACCTTGTCGGCGTGCCGGTACGGGATGCGCGCCAGGCCGTAGCCGGCCAGGGAGCACACCAGCAGCGTGCCGACGGTGTGCAGGACACCGACGACCAGGGAGTTCCACAGGGACTGGCCGAAGTCGACGGTCGGGTCGTCGAACGGCTCGGTGACGTTGCCCCACTGGATGTCCGTGGGGAAGAGGGCCCAGTCCTCTCCGGTGATCTCGGCGTCCGTGGACAGGGCGTTGCGGACGAGGACGTAGAACGGGACCAGGAAGAGGAGGGCGGCGACGCCGACGGCGAGGTACAGGCCGGTGGAGCCCATCACCCCCCGGCCGCGGCCGGCGCGGCCGGTCCCGGGGGCCGGGGCGGTCTTCCTCACCTCTGGTGCGGTGGTGGTCACTTGGACTCGTCACCCCTTCCGAAACCCATGATCCTGCCCTGGAACAGGGTGACCAGGACGATCAGCAGCGTCAGGACCACCGCGCCCGCGCTGCCCGCGCCGTAGTCCTGGTTGTCGCCGAGGGCGGTGTAGTACAGCTCGACGAGCGGCGGCCGTCCCCAGGTGGTCTTGGACAGCAGGTTGAAGAACTCGTCGAAGGCCTGGTAGGCGGCGACCAGCAGCAGCAGGACGACGGCCGTCGAGGTCGCCCGCAGCTGCGGCAGCGTGATGTACCGGAAGGTCTGCCAGCCCCGCTTGGCGCCGTCGATCGCGGCGGCCTCGTACAGCTCGTCCGGGATGTTCTGCAGCGCGGCCAGGAAGAGGATCATGTAGAAACCGGACTGCAGCCACAGGCGCGCGGTGACGATGACCAGCCAGTACCACGGCGGATCGGGGTTGGCGAGCCAAGCGATGTTCTCGACGCCGAACCAGCCGAGCACGGTGTTCGCCAGACCGAAGCGGACGCCGTTGAAGAGCGACATCTTCCAGATGAGGGAGGCGGCGACGTAGCTGCACGCCGTCGGCAGGAAGAAGACCGACCGGAAGAACGCCCGCATGAACCGCAGCCGGTTCACCATCAGCGCCAGTCCGAGGGAGAGCGCCCAGGTGGTGGGCACGATGATCGCGGCGAAGACGGTGAAGGTGACGAGGGCGCCGGTGAAGGCGTCGTTCTCCAGCATGGACACGTAGTTGTCGAACCCGACGAACGTGCTGGGCGTGACGGTGAAACGGGCCTCGTAGAAGCTGAGCCAGATGCTCCAGCCGATCGGGACGTAGACGAAGATCAGCAGGCCGATGAGGAACGGTCCGGTGAACAGCCAGAAGTTGAGGGTGCCGCTGCCCCGCAGCCCCCGTCGCGGCCCGGCCTTCGCGGACTTCGCCGGGGCGGGGTGCGCGAGGTCGCGCGTGGTGGTCGTCGACATGTCGGTCTCCGTCCGCCGGCCTATCCGAAGAGCTTCTTGAGCTCGGCGTTGACCGCGGTGTCGCACTTGTCGAGCGCGGCCTCCGGGTCACCGTCCTTGCGGACGGAGTCGGCGAAGACGTCCTCGGTGGCCTTGATCATGGCCTGGGTCCAGCCAATGTTGTCGAAGTGCCCGTGGTCGGTGAAGAGCTTGACGCCCTCGGCCGGCAGGCCCGACTTGAGCTTCTCGGCGGACCGGGCGATCGAGGTGCGCGGCGGGATGTGGAAGCCGTAGGAGAGCGCCCAGTCCTCCTGGTACTCCTTCTGGTCGATCCACAGCCACTTCACGTACTGCTTGGCCTCCTCGACCCGGTCGCCCTTGGCGTTGACGAACATCGACCAACCGCCGTTGTAGACCGCGGGCTTGCCGGCGGCGCCGACCTTCGGGAACGGGAAGACGCCGAGGTCGTCGCCGAGTGCCTTCTGCATCGCCGGCATGGCCCACATGCCGCAGAACTGGATGGCGGCGAGGCCCTGGACGAGCGCGGACGGGTCCCAGTAATCGGCGGGGGCGTCCAGGAGCAGGTCGCCGCTGGTGAACAGCTTGCGCATCTGCTTGAGGCCCTCGACGACGCCGTCCGTGTGGTAGGCGGGCTTGTTGTTCTGGTCGAGGGTGTCGGCGCCCGCCGCCCAGATCATCGGCCGGATGACCGCGTGCAGCGTGTTGCCGAGGTACACGCCCTTGACCTTGTCCGTGGTGAGCTTGGCGGCGGCCTCCAGCAGCTCCTCCAGCGTCTGCGGCACCTCGACGCCGGCCTTCTCCAGGAGGGAGGGGCGGTAGAAGAAGAACTGCGGGTCGTCGATCATCCGGACGCCGTATGTCTTCCCGTCGACCGTGTGCGACTGGATGTCCGCCTGGTTGAAGTCGTTTTTGACCGGCTCGATGATGTCGGTGAGGTCGGCCACCTGGCCGCTCCTGATGAGCTGGATCTGCGGGTGGAACTCGAAGAGGTCCGGAGCGTTGTCGGTGAGCAGGCTCGCGAACAGCTTGCTCTCGAAGTTGGACCCGGTGATCCACTGCGTCGTCACCCTGGCCTCGTCGTACGCGGCCGCGTACTTCTTGATGGCCTGCTCGGTGCCCGCCTCGCCGTAGGCGTGGAAGTACTGCACCAGACCGGCACCCGAACCCCCGCCGCCCCGCCCGTTGTTGCTGCCGCACGCGGCCAGCGTTCCGGCCGCCGCCATGCCCGCGGCGGCCCGGAAGAGTGAACGGCGGGACCAGTTGCTGTTGCTCATTGCCGACATGCTGACGTCCTTGTCTCGAGTGCGGCTGCGGCTCAACACGGCTTCAGCGCCAGGTGGCTCGAATGGCGTTGCGGTGCGGGACGTTAACCTTCGGCTAAGGCTTCGGCAAGGGGTTGGACGAAGTCTGTTCGAAGCGTTGCGTAGCGTTCGGGATACCGGACGTGAGGGAGGGGGAGGAGGGAGACGCAGCAGCCCGGGGAGGGATCCGGGGTCAACTCGCGGCGGGGTGCGACCTGCTGGGGACGCGCTTGCGCTGTCCCGCCGACTGCAGCGCCCCTTCGAGGGCGAACGTCGCCGCACCCAGGCAGACCGGGTCGGTGGGGATCGGGGACAGCACGATCCCGGTCGAGGCCAGCGGCCGGCGCAGGGCGTGCCGGCCGACGGCCTCACGGACCTCGTTCAGCAGCGGCTCGCCGAGCCGGGCGGCGACCCAGCTGCTCAGCACGACGACCTCGGGGTTGAGGAGGTTCACCAGGTCGGCGATGCCCGCCGCCAGATAGCGGGCGGTGTCGCGGACCACCTTCACCGCCACCGGATCCTTCGCGGCGACCGCGCGGGCCAGCGCGTCCACCGTGGCGGTCTGGTCGTCGGGGTGCAACAGCGGGCTGTCCGGGCTGAGCTCACGCAGGTTCTGCATGATGCCGGGCGCGCCGACGTACGTCTCCACACAGCCGTGGTTGCCGCAGTGGCACAGCCGGCCGTCCAGCACGAGGGTGGTGTGCCCCCACTCGCCGGCGCTGTTGCTGACCCCGCGGTGCAGCCCGCCGCCCAGGACGAGACCGGCGCCGACCCCGGTGCCGAGGTTGACGACCACGGCGTCCCCGTGGCCGCGCGCCGCCCCGAACCACAGCTCGGCCACCGCGCAGGCGCGCAGCGGATTGTCCAGGTACAGCGGATACGCGATGTGCTCGGAGAGCAGGTCGAGCAAGGGCACGTCGTGCCAGTCCCAGTTGGGCGCGTACTCGCAGACGCCGGTGCGCCGGTCCACCTGGCCCGGCACGCTCACGCCCACGCCCAGCACCCGGGCCGCCTCCACGCCGGCCTGCGCGACCACCGAGCCGGCGGCCGCGGCGACATGGCCGACCACCTGCTCCGGGCGGCTCTCCCCGGGGCGCATGTCCTCCTCGGCGCGCGCCAGCACGTTCAGTCCGAGGTCGAACAGCTCGACATGGACGTACGTCTCCGCGATGTCCACGCCGATCAGAGCGCCCCCCGACGTGTTGACGGCGACCAGGCCCCGGGGGCGGCCGCCCGCCGAGTCCTCGAACCCGACCTCGGTGATCATGCGGAGGTCGAGCAGCTCGCCGACGAGGGTGGCGACGGTGGCGAGGCTGAGGCCGGTGGCGGCGGCCAGCTCCTGCCGGGAGGTGGGGGAGCGGGCGATGATCTGCCGCAGCACCTCGTAGCGGTTCGCGGTGCGGATGTCGCGTGATGTGCGCTTCACCGGAGAACCCCCCTCCCTTTCGTGCCCGGGCCGGGGCGGGGTCGGCACCGGCGCGGCGTCAGGCTATGGCGTACGGAGAGGTTCGACAAGGGGTTAGGAAAGGGGGTTTACGAAGTGCGGAGGTGCCTCACCGGGTGAGGCCGAGGACGTCCGTCAGGAACGCGTTGGTGAACGTCCCCGAGGGATCCACCTGCCGCACCAGCGCCCGGAAGTCGTCGATCCGCGGATACCGCCCGCGCACCACCTCGGCCGGCATGGCGAAGACCTTGCCCCAGTGCGGCCGCGGCGCGAACGGTTCCAGCACGCTCTCCAGCTCCCGGACGACGGGCAGCACGGCCTCCGTGTCCGCCACCCACGTGAAGTGCAGGGCGACCGAGTCGCGCCCGTACGCGGGGCTGAGCCACTGTTCGTCGGCGGCGACGGTCCGCACCTCGCAGGTCTGCAGGACACCGGCGACCGTCTCCCGGATCCCGTCGATCGCGTGCAGCGCGTCGACGGCATGCCCGCGCGGCAGCAGATACTCGCTCTGCAGCTCGTTTCCGCTGCTCGGCGTGAACTCCGCCCGGAAGTGCGGCAGCCGCTCGTGCCACGGCCCCGGCACCCCGAACTGCTCGGTGCAGTTGACCGCGGGCATCCCCGGCACCGGGTGCAGCGCCTCCGTGGCCGGCTCGGCCCACGGGAAGTCGGCCAGGGGCTGGTCGGTGCGCCGCTTCAGCCACACCTGCCGGAATCCTGGCGCCCGCCAGTCGGTGAACAGGCTGACGCTGTACGCGGCACCCGCCACCGTCTCGAAGTCCAACCCGTCCAGGGGGAGTTCGGTGAACACGTGCTGCTCGACCTCGAACGCGGGCTCCAGGTCGAGGGTGAGCGCGGTGACGACACCGAGGGCGCCCAGCGAGGTCACGACGCCGCCGAACCGCTTGTCGTCCCGCCCCATGACGCCGGGCGTCCCCGGCGCGGTGACGATCTCCACCTCGCGCACGGCGGCGGCGAGGGAGCCGTTGCGCACCCCCGACCCGTGCGTGCCGGTCGCCACCGACCCGGCCACCGAGATGTGCGGCAGCGAGGCCATGTTCGGCAGCGCGAGCCCGTGCGCGTGCACCCGCCGGGCCAGCTCGGCGTACCGCACGCCGCCTCCGACCCGCACGGTCCGGGCCGTCGTGTCGACGTCGATGTCGACGGGCAGGGCGTCCAGCGACAGCAGTACCCCGTCGGCATCCGGCGCGGCGATCTCGTTGAAGGAGTGCCCGCTGCCCAGGACCCGCACCCGGGTACTGCCGGCGACGAGCGAGCACAGCGCGTCGAGCGTGGGCGGGCGGTGCAGCTCCGTGGCCGCGAAAGTGATGTTGCCCGCCCAGTTGGTCACGGTCTCGGCCATGCGGTCGCCCCTCCCGAGGAGAACGAGAACTCACAGATCCCCAGGTGAAACCTACCGTGCCGACAACACGAGGCCCCCCGCCCCCACCCCCGCCCGGGCAGGGGCATACCGTGAGGAGTCGTACGCCTGAGCCGGGAGGAGAGACGGATGGACAGCCGTACCGCGCTGGTCGAGGACTTGATGGAGCGGTTTCCGCATGTGCCGCGGGAGGCCGTCTTCAAGGAGGACCTGCTGCGCGGAGGCGTGGCCTTCGACCCGTCCGCCCTCAGCGACAACGAGACGGGCGAGGTCAAGCCGAAGTCGTACTTCATCTTCTCCTTCGACCACGGAACCCTCCCCGAGCTGGGCGAGGCCGCGCTGAGGCGTCCGCCGGAGGAGATCATCCTCACCGGCGGCCCGTACGACCTGCGGCGGACGGTCGTGTCGGTCCGGGTGAACCCCTCCTCGCCGTACCGCGTCGCGGCGGACGACGCGGGGCTGCTCGGGCTCTACCTGGACGGGAAGCGCATCGCCGACGTCGGCGTGCCGCCCATGCCCGAGTACTACCGGCACACCCTCTCCAACGGGAAGTCCGTGATGGAGGTCGCCCCGACCATCCAGTGGGGCTACCTGATCTACCTCACCGTCTTCCGGGTCTGCCAGTATTTCGGCGCCAAGGAGGAGTGCCAGTACTGCGACATCAACCACAACTGGCGCCAGCACAAGGCCGCCGGCCGGCCGTACACGGGGGTCAAGGACGTCGAGGAGGTCCTCGAGGCGCTGGAGATCATCGACCGGTACGACACCGCCAGGGCGTCCACCGCCTACACCCTCACCGGCGGCGCCATCACCAAGACGGTCGCCGGCCGCGACGAGGCCGACTTCTACGGCCACTACGCCAAGGCCATCGAGGAACGCTTCCCGGGCCGCTGGATCGGCAAGGTCGTCGCCCAGGCCCTCCCGCGCGACGACGTGCAGCGGTTCAAGGACTACGGGGTGCAGATCTACCACCCCAACTACGAGGTGTGGGACCGCCGCCTGTTCGAGCTGTACTGCCCGGGCAAGGAGCGCTACGTCGGCCGCGACGAGTGGCACCGGCGGATCCTCGACTCGGCCGAGGTCTTCGGCGCGCGCAACGTCATCCCGAACTTCGTCGCGGGCGTCGAGATGGCCGAGCCGTTCGGCTTCACGACGGTCGACGAGGCGATCGCCTCGACCACGGAGGGCCTGCGGTTCTTCATGTCGCACGGCATCACCCCGCGCTTCACCACCTGGTGCCCGGAGCCGACGACCCCCCTCGGCAAGGCCAACCCGCAGGGCGCGCCGCTGGAGTACCACATCCGCCTGCTGGAGGCCTACCGCGCCACGATGGACGACTTCGGCCTGTCCTCGCCCCCCGGCTACGGCCCGCCCGGCCCCGGCCGCGCCGTCTTCTCCGTCAGCTCCTTCATGGACAGCCTTCCGGCGCAGGAGCCGGAAACCGCCACCGTTCGATAACGTTCTGGTGACGACGTTCAAACGAACGGCACGGCATTGAGTCACAGGGCGGTCCGCGCCCGTACGACAGCCACGAAAGGCCGAAGTCGTGGGGCGCGTCCGTCCTGTCCGGACATCCGAACAGGGCGCTTGTCAGTTGTGCGGAAGTCGTGAAAAGCTCTGCCCCTGCCGCGAGGTTCCCCCCAACTCCATTGCCGTCATGGTGAGTTGACCTCGCTTGTGGATGCAGGAGACCCATGCCCGACCTGCCGACCCCGAAGGACGCCGCCGAGGCCGCGCTGTTCTCGGAGTGCTGGGACGCCGTTCTGTCGTACGCCGACCTGTGCACGTCCGGCTCGACCGCGGCCAACCAACTGGCCCGCGAGGCGTTCGCGCTCGGCATACGCGAGGCCCGTGCCGCCGAGGACGGTTCCCGGCACAGCGCCGGCCGCCGCTCGTCCCGGCTGCCCCGGATCCCCCTGCTGCTGACCGCCGTACGCACCACGGCGGCCGCCTGGGAGGCGCAGGGGCAGGGCCACAAACTCGACCCCGACCTGCGCCTGTGGCTGAACTCGGACAAGGCCGCCCGCTACACCGGCCCGCCGCTGAGCCGCCCCATCGCCCTGCGCGGCCTGCGCGACATGCAGGAACCGGACGCCGCGCTGCTGTGGCTGGCGGAGGTGGAGGCGCTGCCGCTGCGCGCCGTCGCCCGCCGGCAGGGGCTGGACCCGGCCGCCGCGATGGAGGAGCTGAACCAGGTCCGCGGCCTGTTCCGGGACCGCTGCCACCGCAACCACCTCGACACGCCGATGGACGCCGAGTGCCGCAGCTACGTCCGGCTCCTCGACGCCGTCACCCGCTCACCCGTCGCCGACACCCCCGAGGACCTCTCCCGGCACCTCGCCACCTGCGTGGACTGCGCGGAGGCCGCCGCCTGTCTGCGCCTGCACGGCGGCGGGCTGCCCGCCGCCCTGGCCGGCGGGGTGATCGGCTGGGGCGGCCTCGCCTACCTGGAGCGCCGCCGCCGCGCCGCCGAGGTCCGGATGGGCGCCGGACGTCCCGACACACCGGACCCGGACGGCGAACCGGTGGACCCCGCCGCGAGCCGGGCGCGCGCCCTGCGGGGCGGGCTCCTCGTCGCCGCCGGCCTCGTCTCCGTGCTGGCCCTAGCCGTGTCGCTGATGCCGTTCGGCGGCAGCGGCGACACCGCCGCGCAGGGCGGTTCGCCCACCGACAGCACCCCGGTGGCGGGCCCCGGCAGCCCGTCCCTGCCGTCCGCCGTCCCCGACCCCTCCGACCCGTCGGGCCCGTCGAACCCGTCGGAATCGTCGACCGGCTCCGGCGCGCCCGAGCCCTCCGACAGCGGCCCGACCCCGACGACGGACAAACCCGATCCCGAACCCCAGGGCACCACCTCGTCCACCGCCGGCACCGGCGCGTCCGGGCGGGCGGCGGCCTGCGCGGTCGACTACGACCTGGTCAACCAGTGGCCCGACGGCTTCCAGGCCACGGTCACCGTCACCACCGAGGAGGCCCTCGCCTCCTGGAGCGTCTCCTGGTCCTTCCGCGACGGCCAGCAGGTCGACCAGATGTGGGACGCCAGGTTCTCCCAGCACGGCTCCCGCGTCACCGCCACCGCCGCCGACTACAACAAGAACGTCCCCGCCGACGGCTCCCTCACCTTCGGCTTCCTCGCCTCCTGGCAGGACCGGAACAGCGCGCCGTACGGCTTCAGCCTCAACGGCAGGGCCTGCACCGGCCGATCCGGCGCCTGAGCGGTTGCCTGAGCGGGCACCTGATCCAGTGCGCCGACCGCCCGGTGGCGCACCGACTGCTCTTGGGGACGCCGAGCACCGGGCGGGGTGCGGCGAGTGCCGGGCGGGGGCCGAGCACCGGGTGGGGGCGCGCCGGGATGCCAAGCAGACGACGTGCGCGAACCCGGCAGGCGCGGCCCGCCCGCGTCGTCGCCCGGGGTGCGACCCGGTGACCGCCGCCTGTTCCGGCGGTCACCAGGAGCGGGTTCAGCGCCGGCACAAGCCGTCCGAGAGTGAACGGGTGCTGCCCAGGACCCTGGGACCGGTGACCGGAGGGCCGGGGACGGCCGTCCCGGTGCTGGGGATCGCCGTCTCGGCCGGTGCGCCGTCTCAGCGGTCGCGCCGTCTCAGTGGCTGAGGTAGAAGCGGACGGCGGTGCCCTCGTCCGAGGTGTGCACGCGCACCAGATCCGCCACGTAGTGGACGAGCATCAGGCCCCGGCCGCCGATCTGACCCCGCGTCGGCGGCCTGCGCCCGGCGAGCGGATCGATCAGCCGCCCCCGGTCACGGACCTCACACACCACCTGTCCCGCCTCGGCCCAGATGTGCACGGTGCCCCGGCCGCCGCCGTGGACGACACTGTTGGTGGTCAGCTCCGCGACCGCCAGCTCGACGTCCTGCAGCCGCTGTCCGGTCAGGCCCAGCAGGCCGGCCCGGCCCACGGCGAAGTGGCGGGCCTCGGGAAGCTCCTCGGCGCCGAAGGGGAAGACGGCGGCGTCCGCGGCGGGCACCAGCGCCTCGTTGTACCGGGCGACGACGGCCTGCCAGTCGTAGACCCCGCTGACCTGCTCACGACCGCCGGTGATGACGGTGGGATGCGTGACCCGGGCGTCGGCCAGGACCTCCGCGTCCAGCCGGGACTCGTCGTACGGACACAGGATCGTCGCCGCACGGCCCTCGAAGGCGGCGTTGATCAACGCCTCGTGCTGCGCGCACGCCGGGTACTCCACCGGGCTGCGTCCGGCCCAGATCGGCTCGCCGATGATCCGCACCCGCTTCTCGGGGTGGGAGTCGGCGAAGGCCCTGAGGACTCCGGGGATGATGCGCCCCGGGTTGCGGCCCGCTTCTGTCATGTCCAGGAGGAGGACGTCCTGGGCGTCCGCTCCCAGCCCGGACCTGATCAGTTCCAGGTTGGGGCCGGGTACGGCCACCGCCACGGGCTCACCCGCGGCCAGGCCGTCCCGTACGAAGGAGACCGTCTGCTCGGCGTACTCCTGTCCGGTGCGGTAGAACAACGCCGGGTGCGCGAACATCTCGTTGAGGGCCACGGAGCTCATCGGGGTGCCACCTCGATCCCACGCAGAGTCGGCCAGAACAGTGCCAGCACCCGTGGCACCTGGGGCGGCGGGTGTTCCACCACGACCCGTCCGGCCGGCAGGTTCATGGCCGTGACCGCGAGCGCCGACACCCCGGCCACGTCGACGAACCCGACCCGCGACAGCTCCACGTACGACACCTCCGTGTGCCGCCGGGCCAGGTCGGCCAGAGCCGCCTCCCAGGAGGGGCGGGTGAGGACACCGATGTCCCCGCTGACGCGTATTCCGGGACGGCCGGACAACGGGCTCACCTCCAGCACGGCAGCGCCGTGCGCCGGAGCGGGTGCTCCCCTGCCCTTTGTGTGCTCCACACCCGGTCTCCTCAGCAATCCGCCGACCCGCCCGTTCGTCCCCGGCGCGGCACGACGGAAGACGACCCGTTCCGGTCAGGCAGCCTACCGCGCACCGGGGCGCCGTCGGGGTCGGCCATCGCCCGGGCGCCGTGCTGCTTCCTCTGTGCGGCTTCCCGCCGACGGCGCGGTCATGTGTGTCGTCGATCACTACGGAGGAGAACAGGGGGCGGGAGTAACGGGAGAGGGGGACGGCGGAGGGGCGTGCGGCCGGGTGGCGGAGGGGCGTGCGGCCGGGTGACGGGAGGCAGGGGGTTCGGCGGGCGGGGCGGGAACACGGGGGCGCGGCGTACGCCCACCGGGCGCGGTCGGCGTACGCCCACCGGGTGCGGGCCGAGGGCCGCTCGGTCCGCACCCGGCGCGTCGAGGACGGTCCGGCGGTCAGCCCGCCGGGTGGGACGGGGTGACGACGCACTCGAAGGCGAGGGCGTCGTCCTGCTCGACGACGACGCGGACCCGGCCGTCGGCGAGGGAGGTGGCGGCCACCCAGGCCGGCGCGTCGAGCTCCACGTAGCGGTGGAAGGCCGCCTCCATGCCGGTGGCGAGGACCGGCACCGGACCCACGTGGTGCTGGACCGCCTGCCGGGCCGCCTCCAGGAGCAGCATGCCGGGCGCGTGGTCGTTGGGGTGGTCGAAGATCACCGGGTGCAGGGTGTGCACGCGCAGCTGCCAGCGGCCGTCGCGGTCCCGGTTGGCGAGGACCACGTCGTCCCGGCGGTCCCGGCCGACGAGCTCGGGACGGATCGGTGCCGGCATGGCGACGGCGTTCGCCATCGCCGCGTCGGCGTCCCCGTACTCCCCCCTCAGCCGCCGGTAGAGCGCCCTGCTGTGGGAGGTGAAGGACGTCGACGCGGTGCCGAGGCGGTGCCCGTCGCGCGTCGCGGTGACGTCGATCCGCATCCCGCGCAGGACACCGGCCCGCCGCTCGACCTCCGTGCAGCGCACGTGCAGTTCGAGCGCCGCGGGGGTCGGGCCCGCGTACAGCGCCGTCGGGTCGAGCGCGACCTGCAGCCGCTGCCATATCTGCTTGTGGTCCATGGGCGCGCCGTAGACGGCGTGGGACAGCAGCGGCACGGTCTGGCGGAGCGTCTCGACGAAGAGCAGCGGGTCGTGCAGACCGTACGAGGGGCCGTAGAACACGTGGGCCCGCGGCCACTGGGCCGTGACCGTGCAGGCGTCGGTGTCGGTCTGCCGCCAGCCGGTGAGGAACACCTCGGTGACCGCCGCGCGGTGGACGTACTCCTTCGGGACGGTCGTGGTGAGCGGGCCCAGGTCCTCTCGCGGAGGCCGGTGGGGTGATGCCTGTGGTGCCTGGTATTCCGTGACGCTGCTACCGATGCGGGCAAAGGTAGTCATATGTGCCTCTCCCCCAGGGGCGTTGTGTGAAGTGGGTGCTGCCGGAACACAGGTGCGGCTCGGACGGGCCGAACCGAGCAAGAGAACGAGTGCTCGGGGCGCGACGGCCGTTACAGTACAGACTGATCGGTTTTTTTTCCAGGTTTTCGAGGGAGGCCGATCCGGGGGCGGAGCGGGAGTCGACGGAGAGGATGGACGGCCGCTGTGCCGCCGGGGGCTGTCCCCGGAGCGCCTCCACAGCACGTCAACGCACCCATGTGCGCCCGCAATCGGAGTGCATATGCGGTCGGCAGGGCGTCGGCGTGCGGGGCGGGCGGGTGGGCCGGTCGTGTCGCGGGGGCGGGCCGGGGTGAGCCGCGGCTATCTGGGATCCGAGACGAAGAGTCCGAATCCGTGGACGTTTCGTGGACGACCGTGTGAGTATCTGGACCGGTCATCTGGTTTGTAAGTCCGTCGCGTTGTCGTGGCGGGCGGTCCGCGCCTGTCCGCAGAGAGGGGAGTTCCCTTGTCCGAGCATCTCGGTACGCTCCGTCTGGCCGCACTCAACATCGACGGCGTGCTGCTCAACGACACGTTCAGTCCGGTCATCCACCACTTCGTGACCAGCAGGGGCGGCACCTACTCCGCCGAACTGGAACGCCGGATCTTCTCCCAGCCGCAGCTGGTCGCGGGCCGGGTGCTCGCCGAGGCCGGCGGGCTGCCGACCTCCCCGGCGGAGACGATCGGGATCTACCTGCGCGAGCGGGAGCGGTACCTCCGCGACCACCCCGTCCGCATCCTGGACGGCGCCGTGGAACTGCTGCGCAGGCTGCGCCGGCTCGGCCTGCGGACGATCTGCTACGGCGGGCTCGACGCCTCCCACTTCGAGCGGTACCTCGGCGACGTCGCCGACCTGTTCGACGCGCCCGGTTACGTGTGCACCAACGACTTCCGGCCCGGCATCCACGAGATCACCGTCGAGCTGGCCGGACTCGACCACCACGAGGTCCTGTTCGTGGACGACGTCGCCCGGGTCGCCGAGACGGCCAGGGAGCTCGGGGTCCCGTTCATCGGCCACCCCAGTGACTTCCCGCACGGCCACCAGCGCCGGCTCATGCGGGAGGCCGGAGTGCGGCACCTGGTCGGCGCGCTCGACGAGATCGACGAGCCGCTGCTGCGCCGGATCGACGCCGAGGCGGCGGCCGGCACCGTGTGGGACGGCATACGGGAGCGGGCCGCCATATGAGAGAGCAGGGGGGCATGCTGGCCGGCAAGGTCATGATGATCACCGGGGCCAGCAGCGGGATCGGAGCCGCCGCCGCCCGGGTGGGGGCCCAACAGGGGGCCGCGCTCGTGCTCATGGCGCGTCGCACGCAGCGACTCGGGCTGCTGGCCGACGAACTGAGGGACAAGGGAGCCGAAGTCTCCTGCGTCCAGGGGGACGTCACGGACGCCGACGACGTGGTCCGCGCGGTCGACGCCGCGGTACGGCGGTACGGCGCACTCCACGCCGCCTTCAACAACGCGGGCGTGGTGACCGAGCCGGCGCTGCTGCACGAGACCGACGAGGCGCAGTTCGACACAGTGCTCGACGTGAACTTCCGTGGCGTCTGGCTGTGCATGAAGCACCAGATCAGGGCCATGATCGCGAGCGGCGTGGGCGGCGCGATCGTCAACAACAGCAGTGTGGCCGGACTGCGCGCCACCTCCGCCGGGCCCTCCTACGTCGCCGCCAAGCACGCCGTCCTCGGGCTGACCAAGTCGGCGGCGGCGCAGTACGCCGGGCACGGGATCCGGGTGAACGCCCTCGCCACCGGTCTCACCCGGTCGGAGATGTCCGAAGGGGTCTTCGCCCGTGATCCCGGGGCGGAGGAACGGATGCGGCGCCGCAATCCTCAGGCCAGGGTGGCCGAGCCGGAAGAGGTGGCGCAGGCCGCGGCCTGGCTCTGCAGCGACCTCGCCAGTTTCGTCACCGGCGCCACGCTGTCCGTCGACGGCGGGGCGGGTGCCTGGTGAAGGAGAGGTGAGGGATCGACGGCCGGGCGCGACCCGGTGTCCGAAGTTGATAAAGTACTAGTCATCTGGTTTCTTTTCTCCGGCGTGCTCTGTACGACCGGACTCGGGGATCCGTGTCAGCCGAAGGGGGCGGCATGGCGCGGACGGGAGGTCACGGCATGGCCCAGCAAGTGCGCGGAATCCGAACCCGCGGAGCAATTCTGGAAGCGGCGGCAGAGGTCTTCGCGCAGCATGGTTACCACGGTGCCAGCATCGCCCAGATCCTCGAGAAGGCCCACGTCACCAGGGGAGCCCTGTACTTCCACTTCTCCTCCAAGGAGGAACTGGTCCAGGGGATCTTCGCCCAGCAGGTGACCGAACAGGGCTATCCGCCGCGCACCTACAAGCTGCAGGAACTGGTGGACGAGGCGATGGCGCTGGCGTGCCGGCTGCCCCAGGAGATGATGCTGCGCGCCGGCGCCAAGCTGGCCATGGAGCCCCAGTTGCAGGAACTGATGGACGACGGGCCGTGGGAGGCGTGGGCGCAGCGGTTCGCCGGTGTCGTCGCCGCGGCGAAGGAACACGGCGAGGTGTATCCGCACGTCGTCCCCGCCGACCTGGGTCGTTTCCTGGTCAGCTCCTGGATCGGGGCGCAGGTCGTCTCCGAGATGACGTCCGGGTGGAAGGACCTGGAGGAGCGCATCTCGATGATCTTCGGGTACACGCTGCCGAGCGTGGCGCTGCCGGCGATCTTCGCCCAGCTGGACTTCGGGCCGGATCGGGGGACGAGGGTGCTGGAGGAGGTTCGGGGGGTGTAGGAGGCGGTCCGCGTGTACGCGGGTCCTGCCCACCCGCCCGCCCGTCCGGCTCGGCGGGGTGAGGGGTCACGCCGCGGGGCTCCGCCCCGGACCCGTGCGGGGATCTCGGTCCCTGCGGCCCGGGGGCTCTGCACCCCGCGCCCGGGGGCTCTTCGCCCTGCCGGACCCGGGGGTGTCAGCCCGTCGCCGGCCTTGTTCACCTGCACCTGGGCGACCTTGATCGCCCGCCCGCCCGTCGGCCGCCCGTCCGGCTCGGCGGGGTGAGGGGTCAAGCCCCGGGGCTCCGCCCCGGACCCCGCGCGGGAGCTCCGCCCCGGACCCCCCGGGGCGTCGGGTCGGCCCCGCACCCCGTCCGGTCCGGACCGTCGGCCGCCCCTCACCCCGGTCGGTTGCCGCGGCACCTCTCCCGCTCAGTCGCCGTGCCGGTCCCTCCCGCTCACCTGCCGCTGGGTTCTCCGCCGGTGGTGAGGGCCGGGGTGGTTCGGGTGGGGGCTGTGGGGTGGGTCAGTGCGGGGAGGACCAGGTTCCAGACGTCCGTCAGCCAGGAGTCCCGGTCGCGGTCGGGGAGTACCGCCTCCTGGTGGAGGACCAGGGCCAGGGCCAGGTCGACGACGGTGGTGGGGTTGACGCCGGGGCGCAGGCTTCTCTCCTCGTAGGCGCGCAGTACCACGCGTTCCAGCGCGGTGCGCCAGGCCTGCCGGCAGTCCAGGGCGGAGGTGGGGGACGTGCCGCGCTCGCGGACCAGGCGGAGGCCGGCCCGGGCCAGGGGGTCCGTCGCCAGTCCGTGCGCCGCCGCCCGCACCACGGCCGCCAGAGCCTCGATCGCGGGGACGGTCGGATCGTCCAGTGCGCCGAGTTCGGCTCGGGCGCGCTCGCAGGACAGGTACTGGACGGCGTCGGCGAGTTCGGCCTTGCTGCTGAAGTGGAACGAGAGTGCGCCCTTGCTCACCGCGGCGAGGTCGCTGATCGCGGCGAGCGTGGTCCTGTCGTAGCCCTCGCGGTCGAACATCCGGGCCGCGGCCAGGAGCAGCGCGTTGCGTGTCTCCTCTGCTCGCACTTGTCTCATGAGGCGGCTCATCTCGCAGTTCTCTCGGGTCGTGGAAGCCGAGCCCCATGGAAGCAGAACCCCGGGAACGCGTCGTTCTCGGATCCGTCACTCGTCGGTAACCCCGGCGGCGGTCATCGCCCGGTAATCGGCCCACCGCATCGCCGAAAACAGGATGAGTATCTAGTTTTTCGAGGTCGGGAGGGGTGTCGTGGGGGTGAGTGCGGGTGTCTCTTCCGGGAGCGAGGGTGGGGGACGGTGGCCTTCATGTGGCCGTAAGAGCTGGGCAAATAGCCATAAAGTCGGGCCAATTGCTGGCCTGTTGTTGCCTGTGTGGCTTTCGTGAAGAGCTGGAACCCTGACCCGGTTGTAAACCGGACCATCGGTTTGTATTGTGCCGGTGGAAGCGTCCGGGCGTGCGCCCGTTGGCGAACCTCACCTGTTACGGGGGTAGTGATGTGGTTTCGGATGCTCGGACCCTTGGAGGTCGTGGCCGACGGCCAGGTGATCGATCTGGGGGGCAGTAAGCAGCGGGCGACGCTCGGCTTCCTCCTGCTGCAGCCCAACCAAGTGGTCCCCACCTCCAGGCTGTTGAACGCGCTGTGGAGCGTGGGGGAGGCCCCCGTCACGGCGCGCAAGATCCTGCAGAACGCCGTCTGGGGGCTGCGCAGGAAGCTTTCCCCCGAAGAGGCGGGGAGCGGTGCCGTCCTGCGCACCCAGTCCCCTGGGTACACGCTGGAGACGGATCCCGCGCGGATCGATCTGCACTGCTTCCGGCGGATGGTGGAGGAGGGCCGCGCCGAGCTCGCGGCGGGGCGGCCCGACGACGCGGCCCTGCGACTGCGTCAGGCCCTCGGACTGTGGCGCGGCGCCGTCCTCTCCGACCTCGTCGAAGTGGGGGTCGTGTGGCCGGAGCTGACGGCCGTGCAGAACAGCCGGCTGGATGTCCTCGAGGACTACTTCGAGGCCGAGCTGGACTGCGGGCGGCACTACACGGTGCTCTCCGAGATCGAGGCGGCCGTCGACAGCGAACCGCTGCGTGAGCGCTCCTGCGGCCAGCTCATGCGCGCCCTGTACCGCTGCGGCCGCCAGGCCGACGCCCTCGGCGTGTACAGCCGGCTGCGCTCCTCACTGGTGGAGGACCTCGGGCTCGAACCCGGACGTGAGCTGCAGATGCTGCAGCAGGCGATCCTGGTGCACGATCCCGCCCTGCAGTACGTGCCGCCGCCGGCCTCGCCGGTCACCCTGTCCGCCCCCGCCCTGTCCGCCCCCGCCGTGTCGGCCGGCGCCCTCCCGGCCGGCGCCCTCCCTGCCACGGGTGTCTCTCCCACCGCCACTCCCACTGCCGTGGTCACCGCTACTGCTCCTCCCTCTGCCTCTGCCGTCCCGTCCGCCGGGTTCCCGAACGGCGCCGCGCCCAACGGTCCCGCGCCGGTCATCGCCGTGCCGGCTGCCGCCGCGGCCGGTACCACCACGCCCGCGGCCGCCACCGTGCCCCGCGTCACCGTGCCCGCACCCCGCACCCCCGGCACCCTGGCCACCGCCGACGCCGGCGACGCCCCCCGGGCCGCGGCCCCGCCCCTCGCCGACACCCCGGTGCGGCAGGAGGTCAGCGTGCTGATGCTGCGCACCGGCCTCACCGGCGAGGCCGGGCAGGGCGATGACACGGACGCCGTGCTCGACCGTGTCGACACGCGGATCCGGCAGGAGATCGAGAGCCGGGGCGGCACCGTCGTCGCCGCGATGGGCACCGACACCCTCGGTGTGTTCCCCGCGCTGCCGCCCGCCGACGGTCACGCCGAGCGCGCGGTGCGCGCCGCGCTCGCCCTGCGTGACGCCCACGGCCCGGGGGACGTCGTCATCAAGGCCGCCGTCGTGACGGGCGAGGCGTTCATGCGGCACCGCACCGACGAGGAGGGCGCCGTACTGCCCCCGTCGGTCAGCGGGGCGCTGCTGCACGAGTGCCAGGCGATGCTCGCCCTCGTACCGGACGGGGAGGTCCAGGTCTGCCCCGTCACCCACGGGGCCGTCGCGCACGACTGCTCCTGCACCCGGCCGTCCGGCGGCGCCGCCGGACGCCTGCAGTGGGGTCACGCCCTCGGCGACACGGGCCTGCCGGGCCCCGCGGACCTCGGCGAGGACACCGAGTACGAGGGCGAACTCGACCTGCTGCTCAGCCTGATGGGGCACAGCGCCCGCTGGCGGCGACAGCACCAGGTGTATGTGCTGGACAGTTCCGACACGGCGCGGGCCCGGTTCCTGGCCGACTTCCGCCGGATCGTGGCCGAGGATCCGCACGGCGCCCAGGTCGTCGTCCGGCGCCGGCCGTCCGCGGCGACGGAGGGTCGGTTCGGCCCGCACCGGGCGATCCTCTCCGCCTACTGCGGCATCCTGACGGAGGACGACCCGCGTACGGCCCGCGGCCGGCTGGACGCGACGCTGCGCGCTCTGTGCGCCGACCCGGGCCGGGCACTGCGGCTGGCGTCCCGGCTCGAACCGCTGCTCGATCCGGCCGCCGGCCGGGCCGGGCGCGGGTTCACCACCGCGGAGCGACTGGACGGCTGGTACCAGTTCCTCGAGATGGCGACCGGACAGCGGCCCCTCGTGCTGATCCTCGACGGTCTGCACGGGGCCGACGACGCGCTGCTCGACTTCGTGGAGACCCTGTCGGACCGGGCGCGGCGCCTGCCCGTCCTGGTCGTCGGGGGCGCCGCACCGGCCTCCCTGAACCGTCGGGCGAGTCTGGCGATCAGCCACCACTGCACCACCGTGATCGGCATGGACGCCCGCGCCGGCCGGGTCGCCGACCGTCTCCTCGGTCCCGTCGGACGGTCCCTGCTTCCGGCGCGGGCCCGGGTCACCGCACCGGCGCTGAGCACGGGCACCGGCAACGGGACCGGCGCCGCCACGGTGAACGGCACCGGCACGGACGGGGGCCGCCCTGTGGCCCGTCGGCTCAGCGTTGCCTGACATGGCCCTTCACCCAGTCGACGATGCGCCGGGTCGGCGTACCGGGGGTGAAGAGCTCGGCGACGCCCAGTTCCTTGAGGGCCGGTATGTCGGCGTCGGGGATGATGCCGCCGCCGAACAGGGTGATGTCGGTGGCGTCGTGCTCGCGCAGGAGTTCGGCGACCCTGCCGAACAGGGGGACGTGGGCCCCGGAGAGGACGGACAGTCCGATGGCGTCCACGTCCTCCTGGAGCGCGGTCGCCACGATCTGCGGGGGCGTCTGGTGCAGTCCCGTGTAGACGACCTCGACGCCCGCGTCACGCAGCGCGCGGGCGACGACCTTGGCGCCGCGGTCGTGGCCGTCGAGGCCCGGCTTGGCCACGAGCACGCGCAGCGGCCCACCGGCCGGTGAGGGGAACTTGGTCATGGTCGTGTTCCGTTCGTGGTCGGAGGCTGTCGGGTCGAGGCCCGTCGGATCGGAGGTCGTCGGGCCGAGGCCTATCGGGTCAAGGCCCGTCGGGTCACAGGCTGTCGGTGGGGCAGTAGGTGCCCCAGACGTCGCGGAGGGCGTTGCAGACCTCGCCGATGGTGGCGCGGGCCTTGAGGGCGTCCTTCATCGGGTAGAGGACGTTGTCGTCGCCCTCGGCGGCCTTCTTCAACGCGGTCAGGGCGGTGTCGACGGCCTGCTGGTCGCGTTCGGCGCGGAGGGCGGCGAGGCGTCGGGCCTGCTGGGCCTCGATGGCGGGGTCGACGCGCAGCGGCTCGTAGGGTTCCTCCTCGTCGAGCTGGAAGCGGTTGACGCCGACGACGACGCGTTTGCCCGAGTCGGTCTCCTGGGCGATGCGGTAGGCGGAGCGTTCGATCTCCTGCTTCTGGAAGCCGTGCTCGATCGCGGCGACCGCGCCGCCGAGGTC
>NZ_JBITEN010000022.1:0-142712 GCF_044455165.1 Streptomyces sp. NPDC051315 | reverse complement strand
GGGGTCCCCCCCCGCGCCGCCCCCCCCGCCCCCGGGGCCGGGGGGGGGTGTGGGGGGGGGGGGCGGGGGGTTGGGGGGGGGGGGGGGGGGGGGGGGGGCGGGGGGGCCCGCCCCCCCCCCCGCCCCCCCCCCCCCCCCGCGCTCCCCCCCGGCACGCCTACTTCTCGCGCGTCCCCTCGTACATCTCGTCCAGCAGGTGCCGGTACTCGCGCTCCACCACGGGCCGCTTCAGCTTCAGGCTGGGCGTGATCTCCCCGTGCTCCACATCGAGATCACGCGGCAGCAGCCGGAACTTCTTGATGGTCTGCCACCTCTGCAGCCCCTCGTTCAGCTGCTGGACGTAGCCGTCGATGAGGGCGACCGTCTCCGGCGCGGCCACGACCTCCGCGTACGGCCTGCCGCCCAGCCCGTTCTCCTCGGCCCAGCCCAGGATGGACGCCTCGTCGAGAGCGATGAGCGCGGTGCAGAAGTTCCGGTCGGCGCCGTGGACGAGGATGTTGGAGACGTACGGGCACACCGCCTTGAACTGGCCCTCGACCTCGGTGGGCGCGATGTACTTGCCGCCGGAGGTCTTGAAGAGGTCCTTCTTGCGGTCGGTGATGCGCAGGTAGCCGTCGGCCGACAGCTCACCGATGTCACCCGTGTGGAACCAGCCGTCCGGCTCCAGCACCTCGGCGGTCTTCTCGGGCAGCCCGTGGTAGCCCTCCATGATGCCGGGGCCGCGCAGCAGGATCTCGCCGTCCTCGGCGATGCGCACCTCGGTGCCGGGCAGCGGCTTGCCGACCGTGCCGGTGCGGTAGGCCTCGCCGGGGTTGACGAACGAGGCCGCGGAGGACTCCGTGAGGCCGTAGCCCTCCAGGATGTGGATGCCGGCGCCGGAGAAGAAGAAGCCGATCTCGGGCGCGAGGGCCACGGAACCGGAGACACAGGCACGCAGGTTGCCGCCGAAGGCCTCGCGGATCTTGGCGTACACCAGCGCGTCGGCGACCTTGTGCTTGGCCGACAGGCCGAAGGGGGCGCTCGCGGTGCCGGTGCGGCGGAAGTTGTCCTGGGTGACCTTGGCGTACTCCCGGGCGACTTCGGCGGCCCACTGGAAGATCTTGTACTTGGCACCGCCGCCCGCACGGGCCTTGTTCGCGATGCCGTTGTAGACCTTCTCGAAGATGCGCGGCACCGCCGCCATGTACGTCGGCTGCACCACCGGCAGGTTCTCGATGATCTTGTCGACGCGGCCGTCGACGGCGGTGACGTGACCGACCTCGATCTGGCCGGAGGTCAGCACCTTGCCGAAGACGTGCGCGAGCGGCAGCCACAGGTACTGCACGTCCTCGCCGCTGATCAGCCCGGTCGCGGCGATCGCCTTCGCCATGTACGACCAGTTGTCGTGCGGCAGCCGCACACCCTTGGGGCGGCCGGTGGTGCCGGAGGTGTAGATGAGGGTGGCGAGCTGGTCCCTGGTGATGGCGCCGACCCGCTCCTTGATCAGCTGCGGGTCCTTCTCCAGACGGGCCGCCCCGCGCTTCTCCAGCTCGTCGAGGGTCAGGATCCAGTCGGCGGTCTCCACACCGGCCGGGTCGATGACGACGACATGGGTGAGATCGGGCAGCCCGGCGCGCTTCTCCACCGCCTTGGCGAGCTGGGCCGCGTCCTCGGCGATCAGCACCCGGCTGTCGGAGTCGGAGAGGATGTACGCCGACTCCTCGGCGTTGGTCTGCGGGTAGACCGTCGTCGTGGCCGCGCCGGCGCACATGATGCCCAGGTCGGCGAGGATCCACTCGATCCGGGTGGAGGAGGCGAGCGCCACGCGCTGCTCGGGCTGCACGCCGAGCTCCATCAGACCGGCCGCGATGGCGTACACCCGCTCGGCCGCCTGCGCCCAGCTCAGCGACTTCCAGTCGTCCGGCCCCTGGCCGGCCGCGGCCGGTACGGGATAGCGGTACGCCTCCGCGTCCGGCGTGGCCGCCACGCGCTCCAGGAAGAGACCCGCGACGGACGGGGGACGGTTCTCGATCAGTGTCTGTGTGTCGCTCACGACATCCTCCGGGGCCCGCGACGTTGCGGCTGGCTCGGTGCGGCTGGGCTTGCTCACGGGCGGTGGTTCGGCCTGTTGTTTAACTCGCGAGTAACTATCGAGCGAGATCAGAGTAGAGCGCGACCGCCCGTCGCGTAAGACTCCGCGGCCTGTCACTTCCTACAGAGAGCGACCGCCCACATGCGGAGGGACCCGCCGCACTTTCGTACGACGGGCCCCGATCCGCCCGGTTTGGCCGCTACCCGCGGGTAACCGACGGCTACTTCTTGGCCTTGCCCGACCCCGCGCTGTCATCGCTGGACAGGACCGCGATGAAGGCCTCCTGCGGAACCTCCACCGAACCCACCATCTTCATCCGCTTCTTGCCTTCCTTCTGCTTCTCCAGCAGCTTCCGCTTACGGGAGATGTCACCGCCGTAACACTTGGCGAGGACGTCCTTGCGGATGGCGCGGATGGTCTCGCGGGCGATCACCCGCGAGCCGATGGCGGCCTGGATGGGCACCTCGAAGGCCTGCCTCGGGATCAGCTCCCGCAGCTTGGCGACGAGCCGCACACC
The DNA here is from genome assembly GCF_044455165.1 of Streptomyces sp. NPDC051315. Taxonomy (NCBI): domain Bacteria; kingdom Bacillati; phylum Actinomycetota; class Actinomycetes; order Kitasatosporales; family Streptomycetaceae; genus Streptomyces; species Streptomyces sp. NPDC051315. The sequence continues at coordinate 140,124 of NZ_JBITEN010000022.1, read as the reverse complement.
GTACGCGTACGCGGCGTCCTTGTGGGTGATCGCCGAGAAGGCGTCCACCTTGTCGCCGTGCAGCAGGATGTCGACCTTGACCAGGCTGGAGGTCTGCTCGCCGGTGGGCTCGTAGTCCAGCGACGCGTAACCCCGCGTCTTCGACTTCAGCTGGTCGAAGAAGTCGAAGACGATCTCCGCGAGCGGCAGGGTGTAGCGGATCTCCACCCGGTCCTCGGAGAGGTAGTCCATGCCGAGCAGGGTGCCGCGCCGGGTCTGGCACAGCTCCATGATCGAGCCGATGAACTCCGTCGGCGCCAGGATCGTGGCGCGCACGACCGGCTCGTACACCTCGCTGATCTTCCCCTCGGGGAACTCGCTCGGGTTGGTGACGACGTGCTCGGTGCGGTCCTCCATCACCACGCGGTAGACCACGTTGGGCGCGGTCGCGATCAGGTCGAGACCGAACTCGCGCTCCAGCCGCTCCCGGATCACGTCCAGGTGAAGCAGGCCCAGGAAGCCGACGCGGAAACCGAAGCCGAGGGCGGCGGAGGTCTCCGGCTCGTAGACCAGCGCGGCATCGTTGAGCTGGAGCTTGTCCAGGGCCTCGCGCAGCTCCGGGTAGTCCGAGCCGTCGAGCGGATACAGGCCCGAGAAGACCATGGGCTTCGGGTCCTTGTAACCGCCGAGCGCCTCGGTGGCGCCCTTGTGCTGGCTGGTGACGGTGTCACCGACCTTCGACTGGCGGACGTCCTTCACACCGGTGATCAGGTAGCCCACCTCGCCGACGCCGAGGCCGTCGGCCGACAGCATCTCGGGCGAGTTGGTGCCGATCTCCAGCAGCTCGTGCGTCGCGCCCGTCGACATCATCCTGATCCGCTCACGCTTGTTGAGCTGGCCGTCGATGACACGGACGTACGTCACCACGCCCCGGTACGAGTCGTACACCGAGTCGAAGATCATCGCGCGGGCGGGCGCGTCCGCGACCCCGACCGGCGCCGGGATCTCCCGCACGACCTTGTCGAGCAGCGCGTCGACGCCGACACCGGTCTTGGCGGAGACCCGCAGCACGTCGTCCGGCTCGCACCCGACGAGGTTCGCCAGTTCCTCGGCGAACTTCTCCGGCTGCGCGGCCGGCAGGTCGATCTTGTTCAGCACGGGGATGATCGTGAGGTCGTTCTCCATCGCCAGGTAGAGGTTGGCGAGGGTCTGCGCCTCGATGCCCTGGGCGGCGTCGACGAGGAGGATGGTCCCCTCACAGGCGGCGAGCGACCGCGAGACCTCGTAGGTGAAGTCGACGTGCCCCGGGGTGTCGATCATGTTGAGGATGTGCGTGTTGCCCGGGTCCTGGGTGGGCGCCCAGGGCAGACGCACGGCCTGGGACTTGATCGTGATACCGCGCTCACGCTCGATGTCCATGCGGTCGAGGTACTGAGCACGCATCTGCCGCTGCTCGACCACACCGGTCAGCTGGAGCATCCGGTCGGCGAGCGTGGACTTGCCGTGGTCGATGTGCGCGATGATGCAGAAATTGCGGATCAGAGCCGGGTCGGTACGGCTCGGCTCGGGCACATTGTTAGGGGTCGCGGGCACGCAGGGTCCTGTCTCTTGAGGCGCCTTATGCCTCGGGTCGGATCAATACGTAGGTTCCATGGTCCCACGGGCGGCGACCGGCGACCGGTTTGGGCCGCGCTCCGCCCCACTGGTAGCCTGGGTGGCTGTGCCTCATGCCCTCTCAGCGCGAGGCACATCTCAAGAAATCACCTGGTACGGGACCCGTGCGGCCCCGTGCCTGAACCTGAAAAGGCTCATTCGTGGCGAACATCAAGTCCCAGATCAAGCGGATCAAGACCAACGAGAAGGCCCGGCTGCGCAACAAGGCCGTCAAGTCCTCCCTGAAGACCGCGATCCGCAAGGCCCGTGAGGCCGCTGCCGCGGGTGACGTCGAGAAGGCCACCGAGCTCCAGCGCGCTGCCGCGCGTCAGCTCGACAAGGCCGTCTCCAAGGGCGTCATCCACAAGAACCAGGCCGCCAACAAGAAGTCGGCGCTGGCTACCAAGGTCGCGGCGCTCAAGGGCTGAACTCCTTCCTGATCTGACCGATCCCCCGGAGATCTCCCCGGACACCTCCTCGGACCTCTCCAGGGATCGAACCGCCGGAAGGACCCAGGGCGGGCCCTCTCTCATCCGCCCCCGACCGGCACCACGAGCTCATACGCGGCCTGCGTTCGCCACGCGGGTATGAGCTCAAACGCTTGATCCGAAGGCCCCGGCTCCCACCCTTCCCCAGGGCGGGAGCCGGGGCCTTCGGGTGCCGGTACGGCCCGGCATGCCAGGGGGCTGAGCGGGCCGAGGCCCTCGGGTGCCGGAGCGGCCCGCCGGTCGTCACGACCAGAACTCGTTGCCCTTGTCGATGTCCTCGACGCACTCGTCGAGATCGGTCATCTTGTCCCCGACGATCCGGAAGACGATGCCTCCCCACCCGTCGAGGTGCTTGTCACCCCGGTCGGCGGTGAAACGGTGCACGGACACGGCGTGCCCGCGGCCGTCGACGAGCACGTTCTGCAGCTCCACCCGGAACGACCCGCCCGTCTCCGAGTAGAGCCGGCCGTAGTAGTCGTTGATGATCGCATCGGTTCCCTTGAAGTCCCCCGAGAGCGGGTGGGAGCCGGGTACGTGGTGCGTGCAGTCCCCTGTCATCATGCCGCGCAACGTGTCCATGTCTCCGCGCTCAAAGGCCTCATAGCCCTTGCGGACGAGCGCTGCGTGCGCGTGTTCGGCCATGACGATCGCCACCTTCCCGTGTCCGGTGAGTGCGCCTGACACGCATGATTCTCCTCCCCGACGGGACTAACGTCCTCTGGAGCGGGCCGCCCGCGCGATGGCCACCACGGCCTTCTCCAGGGCGTACTCGGGATCGTCCCCGCCGCCCTTCACTCCCGCGTCCGCCTCGGCCACCGCCCGCAGCGCGACGGCCACCCCGTCCGGCGTCCAGCCCCGCATCTGCTGGCGCACCCGGTCGATCTTCCACGGCGGCATGCCCAGCTCCCGCGCCAGGTCCGCCGGCCGGCCCCCGCGCGCCGAGGACAGCTTGCCGATCGCCCGCACGCCCTGCGCCAGGGCACTCGTGATCAGTACGGGCGCCACCCCGGTGGCCAGCGACCAGCGCAACGCCTCCAGCGCCTCTGCGGCCCGCCCCTCCACGGCCCGGTCGGCCACGGTGAAGCTCGACGCCTCGGCCCGCCCCGTGTAGTACCGCCCGACGACGGCCTCGTCGATGGTCCCCTCCACATCGGCGACCAGCTGCGAGACGGCGGACGCCAGCTCCCTCAGGTCACTGCCGATGGCGTCGACGAGCACCTGACAGGCCTCGGGCGTGGCGGACCGCCCGGTCGCCCGGAACTCCTGCCGCACGAAGGCCAGCCGGTCCGCCGGCTTGGTCATCTTCGGACAGGCCACCTCCCGCGCCCCCGCCTTGCGCGCGGCATCCAGCAGGCCCTTGCCCTTGGCCCCGCCCGCGTGCAGCAGCACGAGCGTGATCTCCTCGGCCGGCGACCCGAGATACGCCTTCACGTCCTTGACCGTGTCGGCGGACAGGTCCTGCGCATCGCGTACGACCACGACCTTGCGCTCCGCGAAGAGCGAGGGGCTGGTCAACTCGGCCAGCGTGCCGGGCTGCAACTGGTCCGGGGTCAGGTCACGTACGTCCGTGTCGGCGTCGGCGGCCCTCGCCGCGGCCACCACCTCCCGCACGGCACGGTCGAGAAGAAGGTCCTCCTGCCCCACGGCGAGCGTCACGGGGGCGAGAGGGTCGTCCTGGGCGTTTTTCTTGGCCATCACGGAAAGCATCCCACGAGCCACCGACAACGCTCCCGCTCCCGGGCAGGCGCAACCTGTCAGGGGGCGGGGCGGGGCTGCGGGGCCGTATGTACCTGCGGCGGTCACGCGGCACCAGGGCGCGGAGCGCGTTCCGGCTCCTCCCGCTCCACGCCACGCCACCAGGCGGAGCGCCACCGCTCCTCCCGCTCCACGCCACGCCACCAGGCAGAGCGCCCCCGCTCCTCCCGCCCACGCCGCTCCACCGCGCAGAGCGCTACGGCTCCCGCTCCCGCCGCCCCGCCACCACGCGGAGCGCTACGGCTCCTCCCGCCACCCCTCCCACTCCCCGGCGAACGCGTCCAACACCTCCGCGTCGAGCCGGCCCTCCTCGTCCCGCAGCACCACGAGCCACTGCGCGTCCTCCGCGTCGTCCTCCCCGGCCAGCGCGTCCCGGACGACCTGCGGCTCCTCCCACACCCCGAACCGCTCCGCGAGCGCCTCCACCACCTCCTCGGCGGCGTCACGATCGGGCAGCACCAGCACATGTCGCACATCACTCACGCAGCCATTCTCGGCACACGCTCCGCTGCCGAGCGGGGTGGGGGCCCCTCCCCCTCCCTCCCCCTCCCTCCCCCTCCCGCCCCTTCTGTTCCCCCCAGCCCTAGGCCGTCCCCGCCCCCCGCACCACCGGCACCCTCTCCAGCTCGATCCCGAACCGTTCCCGATACACCGCCAGCACTTCCTCGTCCGCCGCCAAGTCCCGTTCCTCGCTCGCCCCGTCGGCAGCCGTCACCTTCAGCCGGCGTCCGCTGAGGGTGATCCTCCCTCCGTCCTCCGTGACCCGCGAACACACCAGCGACCTGGTGAAGTGCGACATCGGCGAGGTCCGGTGCCACCAGGCCCCGGCCAGGAAGTCGCCCAGCGCCCGGGGCCGCACCTCCAGCCGGTACGCCCGGGTGTCGTTCCACAGGACGTCCATGTCGACGGGCCCCGCGACCGGGACGCCCATCCCGGCGGATCCCGGGACGGCCCGCGCCCCTCGGCCCGTCCCGGCAAGCCGTCCCGTCCCGGCGTGCCGTCCCGTCCCGGCGTGCCGTCCCGCCCCTCCCTTCACCCCGGCCGCGTCCGGCCCGGCTTCCACGATCCGGAACAGACCACCGGGGTCGCGCTGTTCGCCCCGGTCCTCCCATCGGAGCGGATAGTGGCTGTGCGCCCCGAACCCGACGTCGGCCAGCCACTCTCCCGCGTCCACCGTCCGCACCAGCAGCGCCAGGTGGTCGTAGGGGATCCCGAGCTGTCCCTCCTCCCCGTACACCCGCGCCGCGAGCAGCGTCACATCGAATCCCAGCGCCCGCAGCAGCGCCCCGAAGGCCCCGTTCAGTTCGTAGCAGAACCCTCCCCGCCGGGCTTCGACCACCTTCTCGACCAGCCGCTTCTCCTCCAGCACCATCTCCTCGCCGAGGTGGATCGACAGGTTCTCGAAGGGGACGGTCTGAAGATGCCGCAGATGCAGCTCCCGCAGCACGTCGAGGGTGGGCCACGCCGGACAGGCGACGCCGAGGCGGCGCAGATAGGCATCCAGCAGACCGGCGTCTATCGGTGAGGAGGCGACCCGTGCGGAGTCCATGCCCTCAGTCTCCCGCCACCCGCAGCTCCGCGCCCGAACCGGCGACCGCCAGTGCCCCGTCCCGGTCGGTCCGCAGCACCACCGCGCCGGTGGCCCGCAGCGCCGCGACCGTGCTGGGCGCGGGATGCCCGTACGGGTTGTCCTCGCCGCACGAGATCAACGCGAGCCGCGGTGCCACCGCCCGTATCAGGTCCGGATCCTGGTAGGCCGACCCGTGGTGGGCCACCTTCAGTACGTCCACGTCTCTCAGCAGCGCGGCCGCCGGCGACCGTGCCAGCGCTTCCTGCGCCGGGGGTTCCAGGTCTCCGAGCAGCAGCATCCGCAGTCCGCCCGTCCGTACCAGCAGCGTCACGCTCGCGTCGTTCGGCCCCAGCGGTTCGGGCACCGGACGCGCCGGGAGCACCTCCCCTCCCGCGGCAGGCGGAGGGCTCGGAGGAGGCCACAGCACCTCCCAGTCGAGCCCGCCGAGCCGCCGCCGCTCCCCCGCCGCGGCCCGTACCAGCGGAACCTGCCGGGCGTGTGCCTCCTTCCGCACGAACTCCACCTGGTCCGCGGGTTCCTCGAACCCCGTCGTCTCGATCGCGCCCACCGCCCGCCCCCGCAGCACCCCCGGCAGTCCCGCGACATGGTCGGCGTGGAAGTGGGTCAGCACGACGAGCGGGACCCTGGTGATGCCGAGCGCGCGCAGGCAGCGGTCGACGAGTGCCGGATCGGGTCCGGCGTCCACCACCACTCCGGTGCCCTCGCCCGCCGCGAGCACGGTCGCGTCCCCCTGCCCCACGTCGCACATCGCTAGCCGCCAGCCCGGCGGCGGCCACCCCGTGATCACCCTGGTCAGCGGCGGCGGCTGCACCACGACGAGCAGGAGCAGCGCCCCGCAGGCCGCGCACAGCCCCGGGTGTCTCAGCACCCGCCTGCCGAGCAGCACCGCACCGGCCGTGGCGAGGGCGAGCAGCAACGCCCCGCCCCAGCTGCCGGGCCAGTCCACTCCCGCCCCGGGCAGTGCCGCCCCGGTGCGCGCCACGTCCGCGATCCACCCGGTGGGCCAGCTCGCGCACCAGGCCAACGCCTCCGCCACCGGCATCGCCACCGGCGCCGTCGCGAGCGTCGCGAAACCCAGGACTGTGGCCGGCGCCACCGCGAACTCCACGAGGAGGTTGCACGGCACGGCCACCAGGCTCACCCGCGCCGACAGCACCGCCACGACCGGCGCGCACAGGGCCTGGGCGGCCCCCGCGGCCGCCAGCGCCTCCGCGAGCCGTGGCGGAACCCGGCGGCGCCGCAGTGCGGCACTCCAGCGCGGCGCCAGCGTCAGCAACGCTCCCGTGGCCAGCACGGACAGCAGGAACCCGTAACTCCGGGCCAGCCACGGGTCGTACAGCACGAGCAGCAGGACCGCCGTCGCCAGTGCCGGGATCAGGGATCTGCGGCGCCCGGTCGCGAGGGCGAGCAGCACGACGGCTCCACAGGCGGCCGCCCTCAGCACGCTCGGGTCGGGCCGGCAGACCACGACGAATCCGAGGGTGAGCGCTCCGCCGAGCAGTGCGGTCGTCCTCAGCGGGATGCCGAGCCGGGGCGCCAGACCGCGGCGCTCGACGTGCTGGGCCAGGCCGGGCGGCCCGAGCAACAGGGCGAGCATGATCGTGAGGTTGCTGCCGGAGACGGCCAGTGTGTGGGCGAGGTCCGTCTCCTTGAAGGCCTCGTCCAGGTCGGGTGTGATCCGGGAGGTGTCCCCGACGACCAGTCCCGGAAGCAGGGCCCGCGCGTCGGCCGGCAACCCGTCGGTGGCCTCGCGCAGCCCTGCCCGCAGCCGGCCGGCGAACCGCTGCGCCGCCGACGGTTCGCGTACGACGGCCGGATCGTCCCGGTCCCGCACCCGGAGCACGGCCGCGACGCGGTCCCTGCCCGTCAGCGCGGGGGCCAGTCGCCCGGTCACCCTGACCCGGGTCGAGGGCAGCAGCGCGAGCCAGGACTCCCCCACCGGTCGGCGAGCCGATCCCGGCCGCTCGCGTCCCGTCCCCTCGCCGACGTCCACCACCAGCAGCACCGGCGTCCGCGCCGCCACCGCCGTCCCTGCCCGCGCCCGCACCCGGCGCACCTCCGCCTCGATCAGCACGGAGTCCGGGGTCATCCGGTTCCCGCGCACCCGTGGCCGGGCGAGGCGCGGATCGGAGCTGAGGTCCACGTCGGCGGTGACGGTGGCGTACTCGCGCGCCAGCGTCGGTACGGGCCCCCGGCGCAGGTCGGCTCCGTGCAGCCCGGCCGACACGGCGGCCGCGGCCGCGCAGAGCAGCACGGCGGCGACGGTCACCAGCGGCCAGCCGCGCCGATCCCCCGACGCCCCCTCAGCCCGCGCTCCCGACGGCCACCCGGGCCGCGTTGCCCACGGCCGTCCAGTCAGCGCCCCGGGTGATCGTCCCGCCCGCCCTTCCGACGGCCGGCGTGCACCACCCCGCGCCCCCCGCCACCCCACTCCCAGCAGAACCCCGGCCGCGAGCACACAGGCGACCGCGACACCACCCACCGCCTCGGGTGACGCGTCCAGCGCCGAGGCCGCCGTAGCCCAGGCAGCGAGCGCGGGCGGCACCAGCCGCAGGTCAAGCGGTCCCTCCTGGCGCGGGTGAGCGGCTCCCAGCCGGTTCCCGGACGCGATGTGCACGGCTTGGCGGGAGCGGTGGCCGCTGCCCTCCGTACCGGTGCCGGACCGGCCGGCAGCGGCCACCCCACGCTCCCCGTGCACGGCCGAGGCGCTGTCCTCGCCCCTCATGGCCGCACCAGGTTCCGCAGGTCGGCGAAGCGCCGCTCCCCGATGCCGTTCACCTCGCGCAGCTCGTCCACCGAGCGGAAACCGCCGTGCTGCGTCCGGTGGTCGATGATGTGCTGCGCCAGCACGGGCCCCACGCCCGGCAGCGTGTCGAGTTGCTCCACGGTGGCTGTGTTGAGGGAAACCGGCGCGGGCGGCGCGCCTCCCACCGAGCCGCCCGCAGGCCCCGCCGCCACCCCCGGGCCGCTGACCGCGCCGCCCCCGGGCCCGCCGACGACGACCTGTTCCCCGTCCACGAGGAACCGCGCCCGGTTGAGGCCGTCGGTGCTGGTGCCCGGCCGCACCCCACCGGCCGCGTTCAGCGCGTCGACCACGCGCGAGCCGGCGGGAAGCCGGTGGATGCCGGGTTTGCGCACCTTGCCGCTGACGTCCACCACGATCTCGGGCGCGGCCGGGCCCGCGGTGCCCGGCGCTCCCGCCGTAGCGGCGGCCTCGGCCGAACCGGTCCGCTCCTCCACTCCGTAGGGAGCGGCCGCCCGCACGACCTCCGGTGCCTGCACGGTCTGGGGCCGGCCGGACCAGAAGTGCTGCACGGCGAAGGCCGCGACGGCAACCACCACCACGGCGAGCGCGAGCACACTCCCGCGTTCCAGCCCACACCGTGCCTGCATCCACACGGGCAGCCGCTCCCGCAGAGCGAGCCCCGCCCGCTCCCACCGGTCGCCCCCGCCCCAGGCGGCCCGCGCACCGCCCTCGCCTACGTGTTCCTCGCTCCCGCCCTCGCCAACGGCCGACGGCCCACCGGCGCCGACACGGGCACCGACGCCGACACCGGTCCCGGCCCCGACACCCGCCCCCACACCAGCAGCCGACTCACCACCCAGGACCACAGATGCGCCACCCCCGGCAGGCGGCTCCCCACCCCCGCCAGCCGAAGTCCCGCCCCCGCCCCGTGCTTCACCCGCCTCCCCGACCGGTACCGCGTGGCGATCCCCGACCCGCGGCTCACCCTCCTCCCGGACCGGTACCGCGTCCCCTGCCCCGGCACCGCCACCTCCCGGCGGCGGCCCCATCCCCGACTCCTCCCGTGCCTCTTCCCGTTCACCGAACAGCACCTCGGCCCGTCGGCGCAGGTCCTCCGCCGAGGCATGACGGTTCCTCACCCGGCTGCGGGGGGCGGGCCGACGGTGTCGGATGCGCCGGTCGGATCCGGGTCCTCGTCCGGGTCCACTGGTCGCGTTCGTCGTACGTGAGCGTGATCGAAGTGCCATGTGACGAGGATCGACGACTTCACCGAACCGCGATGATCTCGCTCGGTTTCGGGGGATGACCGCCCCGTTGTGGATAACTTCGCCACCCACACGAGTGACGGACGCTCAGACGCTCACCGCGTCGACACCACGGCACCCAGGAGCCCAGGTCCGGTATGCGCCCCGATCACCGCGCCCACCTCGCTCACATGGAGCTCGCCCAGCCGCGGCACCCGTGCCCGCAGCCGTTCGGCCAGGGCGGAAGCACGGTCCGGTGCGGCGAGATGGTGGACGGCGATGTCGACGGCCGCGCTGCCGGCCCGGTCGGCGACCAGTTCCTCGAGGCGGGCGATCGCCTTGGACGCGGTCCGCACCTTCTCCAGGGGCTCGATGCGCCCTCCGTCGAGCTGGAGCAGCGGCTTGACCGCGAGCGCCGAGCCCAACAGGGCCTGGGCGGCGCCGATGCGGCCTCCGCGGCGCAGGTAGTCGAGGGTGTCGACGTAGAAGTAGGCGGAGGTGCCGGAGGCCCGCTTCTCGGCGGCGGTGACCGCCTCGTCCGCCGTGCCGCCCGTCTCCGCGACCTCCGCCGCCGCGAGCGCGCAGAAGCCGAGGGCCATCGCGACCATGCCGGTGTCCACCACCCGCACCGGCACCGGTGCCTCGCGCGCCGCGACGACCGCCGCGTCGTGGGTGCCCGACAACTCGGCGGAGAGGTGGAGGGAGACGATGTCGGTGGCGCCGGACGCGGCGACCTTGCGGTAGGTCTCGGCGAAGACCTGGGGGCTGGGGCGCGAGGTGGTGACGGAGCGTCGCTTCTGCAGTGCCTGGGCGAGGGAGCGGGTGGAGATCTCGGTGCCCTCTTCGAGTGCCTTGTCGCCGAGGACGACGGTCAGGGGCACCGCGGTGATGCCGTGGCGCTCCATCGTCCCCCGCGGCAGGTAGGCCGTTGAATCCGTGACGATCGCGACATGGCGGGACATGAGCTGGAGGTTACCTGGCGTAGCGTCCGTGCGGCAGCCCAGCCCCTGCCGGGCGACGCGCTCCGGCCGTGTCGCGCACGGCGTCAGGTGGTGCTCTCGGGTCGGGGCTTCTTCTGCCAGGGGTACGTGGGACGCGGCCCGGGCGGTGTGATGGCGGGCCGTGCCGGCTGTTCCGCCGCCTGTGAGCCGGGCGTCCCCGGCCGGGTCTGCCGTCCGTCGGCGCTGTCGGTGGCCGGCGCTTCGGGCCATGACTGTGTCGGTGCGGGCTCCGGGGTGGTCCAGTGGCGCAGGGCGCCGGCCTCGACGTCGATCTGGGCGCTGAGGGCGTCCAGCTCCTCGTCCGCGAAGCGGTGGGCCCGGTCCCGGGCCGCCCAGCGCAGTGCGTCCGCCGACGCCGTGATGCGTTCGGTGCGCTCCCGCAGCGTCGGCAGGCGCTCGGCGAGGGTGGTCCGGTCGGGCTCGGACTCCAGGCGCTTGAGCTCGTCGTCCAGCTCGTGTCCGTGGGCGCTGAGGCGCTGGAAGAGGCCGAGGGACTCCTTGAGCGAGGCGTCCTCGGCGGCGCCCGCCTGCAGCGCGTCCTGGGTGGCCCGCATCGAGGTGCGCAGCTTGAGGCGGAGCTGGGCGATCTCGCCGGCCGGTCCGAGGTGCGCGAAGGACTTGGCCCGCAGCGTGTGGTCCTCGACGGTGCGGCGGGCGGTGGTGATGGTGCGGTCCACGCTGCGCTTGGCGGCGCCGACCGCCTTCACCGTGGCGTAGGCGCCGAGCGCCAGGAAGAGCACGAAAAGCAGGGCGAAGACTGCGATCACTGCTTCCACGAGCTCCTCCTTCGGAAAACCGGTCCCGGCACACCACGCGCCGCTCTTCAACGGTAAACGCAACGGGCAGGTCCGAAGTTCCAGAAGAACCCCGAACCTGCCCGTAGGGGACTACCCGGACGCCCCCGGGACGTGTCACGCCGGACATGTCACACCGGACATGTCACACCGGACGTGCCGGGCGTGTCACGCCGGACGTGTCACGCCGGACGTGTCACGCCGGGACGATGTTCACCAGCTTCGGCGCCCGCACGATCACCTTGCGGATCCCCGCGCCGCCCAGCGCGTTGACGACGTTCTCGTCGGCCAGCGCCACCTTCTCCAGTTCGTCGTCGGAGATGGCCGGCGACACCTCCAGGCGCGCCTTGACCTTGCCCTTCACCTGCACGACGCAGGTCACGGTCTCGTCGACGACGTAGGCCGGGTCGGCGACCGGGAAGTCCCGGTGGACGACCGAGTCGGTGTGGCCCAGTCGGCGCCACAGCTCCTCGGCGATGTGCGGGGCCAGCGGGGCGACCAGCAGCACCAGCGCCTCGGCGACCGACCGCGGTACCGCTGCGCCCGCCTTGGTCAGGTGGTTGTTCAGCTCGGTGATCTTGGCGATGGCGGTGTTGAACCGCATGCCCTCCAGGTCCCCGCGCACTCCGTCGATCGCCTTGTGCAGCGCCCGCAGCGTGTCCTCGTCGGGCTCGGCGTCGACGACGGTGACCTCGCCGGTGTTCTCGTCGACGACGTTGCGCCACAGCCGCTGCAGCAGGCGGAACTGGCCGACCACGGCGCGCGTGTCCCACGGGCGGGAGACGTCCAGCGGGCCCATGGCCATCTCGTACAGGCGCAGCGTGTCGGCGCCGTACTCGGCGCAGATCTCGTCCGGGGTGACCGCGTTCTTCAGGGACTTGCCCATCTTGCCCAGCAGCCGGGAGACCTTCTCGCCCTGGTAGGAGTAGGCGCCGTCGCGCTCCTCCACCTCGGCGGCCGGGACCGCGATGCCGCGGCTGTCGCGGTAGACGTAGGCCTGGATCATGCCCTGGTTGAACAGCTTGTGGAACGGCTCGGCGGAGGAGACGTGCCCCAGGTCGTACAGGACCTTGGACCAGAAGCGGGCGTACAGCAGGTGCAGCACGGCGTGTTCGGCGCCGCCGACGTACAGGTCGACGCCGCCGTGCGGCTGGCCCTCGCGGGGGCCCATCCAGTACTGCTCGATCTCGGGGTCGACCAGCTGCTCGCTGTTGTGCGGGTCCAGGTAGCGCAGCTCGTACCAGCAGGAACCGGCCCAGTTGGGCATGGTGTTGGTCTCACGCCGGTACTTCTTCGGCCCGTCGCCCAGGTCCAGGGTGACGTTGACCCAGTCCTCGTTGCGCGACAGCGGCGTCTCGGGCTGGGTGTCGGCGTCGTCGGGGTCGAAGGTGCGGGGCGAGTAGTCCTCGACCTCGGGCAGCTCCAGCGGCAGCATCGACTCGGGCAGCGCGTGGGCGATGCCCTCCTCGTCGTAGACGATCGGGAAGGGCTCGCCCCAGTAGCGCTGGCGGCTGAACAGCCAGTCACGCAGGCGGAAGTTGACGGTGCCCTCGCCGACGCCCTCGCGCTCCAGCCACTCGGTGATGCGCGCCTTGGCCTCGGCGACACCCAGGCCGTCCAGCGAGACGGCGTCGTTGGAGGAGTTGATGATCTTCGCGTCGTGCGAGGCGAAGGCGTTCTCCCACGTCGAGGTGTCGGTGCCCCGCCCGTCCGTGGGCTCGACGATGCAGTGGATCGGCAGTTCGAAGGCGCGCGCGAACTCGAAGTCGCGCTGGTCGCCCGCCGGGACGGCCATGATCGCGCCGGTGCCGTAGCCCATCAGGACGTAGTCGGCGATGAAGACGGGGATCCGCTCGCCGTTGACCGGGTTGGTGGCGTACGCGCCGATGAAGACGCCGGTCTTGTCCTTGGCCTCGGCCTGCCGCTCGACGTCGGACTTGGAGGCGGCCTGCGCGCGGTAGGCGGCGACGGCCTCGGCCGGGGTCGCGTGGCCGCCGGTCCACACGTCGTGGGTGCCCTCGGGCCAGGCGGCCGGGGTGAACTTCTCGACCAGCGGGTGCTCGGGGGCCAGCACCATGTAGGTCGCGCCGAACAGGGTGTCCGGGCGGGTGGTGAAGACGGTGATGCGCTCGCCGTCGATCGGGAAGTCGACGCGGGCGCCCTCGGAGCGGCCGATCCAGTTGCGCTGCTGCAGCTTGATGGCCTCGGGCCAGTCCAGCGCGTCCAGGTCCTCCAGCAGCCGGTCGGCGTAGGCGGTGATGCGCATGTTCCACTGGCGCAGCTTGGCCTTGAAGACCGGGTAGTTGCCGCGCTCGGAGCGGCCGTCGGCGGTGACCTCCTCGTTGGCCAGCACGGTGCCCAGGCCGGGGCACCAGTTGACCGGAGCCTCGGAGGCGTAGGCCAGGCGGAACTCGCCCAGGACGTCGGCGCGCTCGGCGGCGCTCAGCTCGCTCCACGCGCGCGTGTGTCCCGGTACGGCGCGTTCACCGGACTCGAACCGCTCGATCAGCTCGGAGATCGGGCGGGCCTTCTTCGCCTCGTCGTCGTACCAGGAGTTGAAGATCTGCAGGAAGATCCACTGGGTCCACTTGTAGTAGTCCGGGTCGATCGTGGCGAACGACCGGCGCTTGTCGTGGCCCAGGCCCAGCCGGCGCAGCTGGGACTTCATGTTCTCGATGTTGGCCTCGGTGGACACGCGCGGGTGCGTGCCGGTCTGGACGGCGTACTGCTCGGCGGGCAGGCCGAAGGCGTCGAAGCCCAGGGTGTGCAGGACGTTGTGGCCGGTCATGCGCTGGAAGCGGGCGAAGACGTCGGTGGCGATGTAGCCCAGCGGGTGTCCGACGTGCAGGCCGGCACCCGAGGGGTACGGAAACATGTCCATGATGAACTTCTTGGGCTTGGCGACCAGCTCGGGGTCGCCTGCCAGGTCGCCCTTCGGGTTCGGCGCCGCGTAGGTGCCCTCGGCGTCCCAGGCGTCCTGCCAGCGTGCCTCGATCTCGGCTGCCATGGCGGCCGTGTAGCGGTGCGGCGCGGCCACCTCGGCGGTGGCAGCGGGGTTCGTCTCGCTCATGATCCTCAAAGCTCCATCGATCGTCTCTGCCGGCGGCTGTCACGCTCAGGAAACGAAAAATCCCCTCGCACAGGAGGGGACGCCGCGCCGATTCCGAACCGTCCGGTTCACCGGTGTTCGGGACTGATCAGCGCGGCCCGCTAAGCAGAAGGCGTACGGCACGCATGGCCTCAGAGTACCGCAGCCCTTGAGCACGCCGCGACGCGCTTCCGTATGCCTGGTGGACACGGTGTCGCCCGACGCCGGACCGACCAGAACCGAGCCCAGCTTGAACCTAAGTCAAGGATTACTTCGCGTAACAGCCACTAAGGGACAGCACAAGCATCACATAGTCCTTTGATAACAACGCAATAACTCAAACCTCGTACCCATCGGTATGGCGCCACTTAGAGTTCGGCCCCGGGACCGCTTTCCCGAACTGCTCGGAGTTGCCCCCATGAACCCTCTTCGTAGTAACAGCTCGCTCCCCCGCCCGGGCCGGTCGGCCTATGGGGTGGCGTCCGCTGTCGTCCTGATCCTCATACCCGTGGTCGTGCTGGTCGGAGGTGACCAGTTCCGCGAGTTCCTGAACTTCGGCGCGGGCGTGCTGTCCCTCGTCTCGCTCAGCTGTTCGGTGATCTGGGGTCTGGTCGCCCAGGACCGGATCTTCCTCAACACCCGCCAGCGGATCATCGGCCAGGCGGTGCACCGGACGACGGCGGTCGCCTCGATCGCGTTCCTGCTGCTGCACATCACCACGAAGATCGCGCTGGAACACACCGTGTTCATCGCCGCGGTCATCCCGTTCTCGCTCGGCGTCACCGGGACCGCCGGCCTGATCGGCCTCGGCTCCCTGGCCGGTCTGCTGATGATCTTCGTGGGCATCACGGGCGCGCTGCGCAGCAGGTTCGCCTCTCCGGCCCCGGTCGCGGCGCGCTGGCGCGCGATGCACATGCTGGCCTATCCGGCCTGGTGTGCCGCGCTGATCCACGGACTCTACGCGGGTCGCCAGGCCAAGCCGATCTTCGTCTTCCTGTACGGCCTCTCCCTGCTGGGCGTCATGGCGGCCCTCGCGCTGCGCGCCGCCCCGCGCCCGGTCAAGCGCCAGGTGGCCGACCGGATCGCCGCGGTCCTGGGCACCGACGAGCCGACGGGACGCGACGCGCTGGACGCGAGCCGCGCGCGCATGGCGGAGGGCTCCTCGGCGCTGCCGGGCTACGAGAGCCGCTCGGGCCGGTCGTCGACGGCCGACACGACGGGCTCCCCGCGCATGGCGCCGCCGTCGTCCTCGCCCCTGTACGACACGCCCGTCACACCGGAGCCCGCGAACGGCTTCGCGGCGGCCTACCGCGCCGTCTCCACGCCCCCGCGCGCGCAGCAGTCCTTCACGGCCGACCAGACCGCGCGCATGGACCTGCCGTTCGACATGCAGGCCACGGAGGCGATGCCACGGGTCGACAGCGGCGGCAGCACGTCGGGCAGTTGGCCGATCCCGTCCCCGCCGCCGGTCGGCGAGGCTCCCCCGTCGGTCTACGACCCGCTCCAGGACACGGGATTCAACATCCCGGTCTATGGCAATCCGGGCACCGGCGGATACGGCGGAAGTGACGTGTACGACACCGGTGAGACGAATCCCCCGTACGGCACGTACAACACGAACGACACGTACAACAGCGGTCCCGCCAATGAACCATCGCCCGGCGCGTCGTTCGACGCACCGGGTTCGGGCGAACCTTGGAACACGCCTTCCGGAGGCTATAGGTGAACGAGGCCCTGCCCGACGTCCCGGAAGTCCGCGTGGTCGGCCTTCCGCAGCTCACGTCGGGCTTCGACCTTGTCGAAAGACTCGATCTGCCCATGCACCTGAAGGTGCATGGGCCGCTTGAGCCCATGGGAGGAGAGAAACTCGCGCAACTCTCCGAACGCATCAACCTCAGGGGCCGCGGCGGCGCCGGCTTCCCCTTCCACAAGAAGCTGCGCTCCGTCGCCGACTCGGCGATCAAGCGAGGCGTACGGCCGGTCGTCGTCGTCAACGGCAGCGAGGACGAACCGGCCTGCCGCAAGGACACGGTCCTCATCAACCGCGCCCCGCACCTCATCCTGGACGGCGCGCTGCTGGTCGCGGAGGCGCTGGGTGCCCGCACGCTCGTGGTGGCGGTCACCCGCGAATCGACCCAGCGCTCCATGGAGGCCGCGCTCGCCGAGCGCGGCCTCAGCAACGGCCGGCGCTCGGCACTGAAGGCGTTCGTCCAGCGCAACCCGATCCGCATGGTCACCGGCGCGGCCGCGTCCGTGATCCGCTCCATCGACGGTGGTCCGGCGATCCCGCCCGGCCGCAAGGTCAGCGCCTCGCAGAACGGCGTCGGCGGCGCCCCGACCCTGCTGTCCAACGCCGAGACCTTCGCCCAACTGGCCATCGCCGCCCGCATCGGCCCGGAGCGCTACGGCAACACCGGCCTGTACGACGAGCCCGGCACCGTCATGCTGACCGTCTCCGGCGCCGTCGCCCGCCCGATGGTGATCGAGGTCCCCACGGGCGTCCCGCTGCGCTACGTCCTGCAGCTGGCCGGCGCCCCGCCGGTCCCGCAGGGCGTGCTGACCGGCGGCTACCACGGCAAGTGGATCGACGCGGCGACGGTCAACGAGGCGGTCGTCTCCCGCAACTCCCTGGACGCGGTGGGCGGTTCGCTCGGCGCCGGAGCGATCCTGCCGATCAGCCAGGAGACCTGCCCGCTGGGCGAGTCGCTGCGGGTGGCCCAGTGGCTGGCGGAGGAGAGCGCGGGACAGTGCGGCCCCTGCTACCTCGGCCTGCCGGCCGCCGCGCGCGGCATGGAGGACATCATCAACGGCGGCGGCCCGGCCGCCCTGGAGGCACTCAAGCAGGTCGCGAAGAACGTCAAGCGGCGCGGCGCCTGCTCGCACCCGGACGGCTCCGCGATGTTCCTCGAGTCGACCATCAAGGCGTTCACCGACGACCTGGCGGCGCACGTCCTCGGCAACGGCTGCGGACGGCCCGTGGAGGGCGTCCTGCCGCTCTTCGAGGGCGGCATGGCCCCGACGGGCATCGCGGGTGGCGGCGAGCCCGCGGACACCGGTGACAGCCGCCAGAAGATCTTCGTCGACTGGACCCTGTGCCGCGGCCACGGCCTGTGCGCGGACATCCTTCCGGAGGTCTTCCAGCTCGGCGCCGACGGCTTCCCCACCGTCGCCCAGGCCAAGGTGCCGCGCTACGCGGAGGCGAAGGCACTGCGCGCGGTGCGCCGCTGCCCGGCGCTGGCCCTGCGGATCGAGGAGGACACGCGCTCGCAGGCGCCCTCCCGCAACCTCCCGGTCCTCTCCCAGGGCCGCGGCCGCCGCGCCCTGGGCCGCTAGGGCCGGTACGACATCGGGGGCCGCCCGGAGAGGCGGCCCCCACGGCGAGGGACACGCCCCGCACCCGAGCAGCCCAGCGTCCGAGCACGAAAAAGATCCCGCCGGATCATTCCGATCCGGCGGGATCTGCTTGTGGAGCTAAGGAGAATTGAACTCCTGACCTCCTGCATGCCATGCAGGCGCTCTACCAACTGAGCTATAGCCCCTTGCGGTGTCCGCCCGGTTTCCCCGGCGGCGACGCCAACATTACACGGTCCAGGGGGTGGACCACCAAATCGTTTCCGTTCCGTCCGGATTCGGGCCGCATGTCACGCGAGGTCAGGTCACGAGGTCAGGCACGTCACGCGGTGACGAACGAATAGAACCTCTTGAGCGTGCAGTGCTCCTCGAGGAGCCGGCCGTAGATCGGCTCGCCCTCCAGTTCCCGGTACGTCTCGATCGGGTCGCCTTTTATGATCAGCGCCCGCGCGCATTCCTCGCACCAGTACTGGTAGTCGGGGTTGACCGGCTCCATGTCGCGGACGATCGGGGTGCCGCTGCCGCACCAGTCGCATTTCCGCCTGTGTGCACCCATCGATCAGCTCCAGCTGTGGCCGCAGGCCGTGCACACGTAGGAGATCCCTCCGTTGTCCCCGAGGACTTGGGCGACGAAAGCGGAACCGCAGGAAGGGCAGCTGAGCCGGGTGGCCGTTCCCCGTGTCAACGCTGCTTCGGAGAGGTGGCCGACCTCTCCGAGGATGCTCGCAGGCATCGCTACTCCCTCCCGTCGGGCCGCGCCCCCTTCCGGCCGTTTGATTCTGCCACGGCCGGGCCAATACGGTCAGCGACGCCTTAGTACCAGTCCGGACACGGCACCCAGCGCGGCTGTCGCGGCGAGCGCGAACATGCATGTGAGAAGCGCTTCCGAAGAGGTATACGCCTCCGGGGCCCCATGTGACTCAAGCCGGTTCAAGAACAGTGTGCCGAAGACGGCCACCCCGATCAGCTGTCCGAGCTGGGTCACCGTGGCGAGCAGCCCGCTGGCGTCCGCCGCGTCCTCGGACCGTACCGCGGCCAGCGCCCGGGTGAGCGTCGGACCGAAGGCGAGCGCGAGCCCGACGCCCACGCCGGCGTACGCGCCGTACAGCCAGGCGCCGCCATGGTCCCCGCCCTCGAACGCCAGGCCCACCGCGGCCACGGACAGCGCGGTGAGCGTGAACCCGGCCGGGACGAGGACCCGTTGCCAGACCGCGGGCCAGGTGCGCCAGGTCAGGCCGACCACGCCGAAGACGACCGCGGTCGGCGCGAAGGTCAGGCCGGCGCGCAGCGCGCTGTAGCCGAGGCCGCCCTGGACGTGCAGGGTGAGCACGAACAGGAAGCCGCCGTTGACCGCCATGACGGCCGCGATGCGCACCACGGCGAGACCCATGCCGGGGTGGCGCAGCACCCGGGGCGCGATCAGCGGCGCGCCGCCGCCGCGGGCGAGGCGGGACTCGTAGCCGCAGAACAGGGCGAACAGGAGCGCGCCGGCCGCCAGTGACAGCCAGGACCACAGCGGCCAGTCCTCCTCCTGCCCGAGCACCAGCGGCACGGTGACCAGGGACACGGCCGCCGCGAGCAGCACCAGGCCGGGCCCGTCGAGGCCACGCGCCCTCTCCCGCCCGGCCCCGCCGCCGCGCGGCAGGACGCGCCCGCCCACGGCCAGCAGGACGAGACCGACGGGTACGTTCACCAGGAACACCGGCCGCCAGCCGCTGCCCAGCAGATCCGCGCCGACCAGGACGCCGCCGACCACCTGCCCGGCCGCCGCCCCGACGGCGAGGACCGCCGCGTACACGCCGAGCGCCCGCACCCGGTCCGCGCCGGTGAACGTGCGCTGGATGAGGCTCAACACCTGAGGGATCATCACCGCCGACCCGGCACCCTGCACCAGCCGGAAGACGATCAGCTCGGTGCTGCCCTGCGCCAGCCCGCACGCGAGGGAGGCGGCGGTGAAGAGGGCGAGCCCCACGAGGTGGACCCGGCCGTGGCCGAACCGGTCGCCGAGCCGGGCGCCGGTGATCAGCAGGACGGAGTACGTGATGGCGTAGCCGGCGACGACCAGTTGGAGGTCGGCGCCGGAGGCGTGCAGGTCGGAACCGATCGTGGGAGCCGCGACGTTCACGATGAAGACGTCGAGCAGTGCCATGAACTGGGCGGCGAGCACGACCGCGAGCAGCCGTCCGGGCCGATTGTCAGTGCCGGGGTCTTTACTTGCAGCAGGAGTTGGCACGGGTGGGACGGGCGCGGGGTCCGGACTCGTCCGGGAGGTCGTCGTCATGTCGTCGAGCGTGACGAGATACCGGTACGGGTGCCGAGAGTCCGCCGATGCTGGTACTGACAGCACCTGGCAGCGGACGGGCGGGGGATCGACGATGGGGGCCGTGACGATGGGGACGAGGACACGGGCGGCGCCGGGGACGGTACAGCGGCGCCGGCCGGAGCTGGCCGCCTTTCTGCGCAGCAGGCGGGCGCGGGTGACACCGGCCGACGTCGGGATGCCGCCGGGGCTGCGCAGGCGCACTCCCGGGCTGCGGCGCGAGGAGGTCGCCCAGCTCTCGGGCGTGGGCGTCACCTGGTACACGTGGCTGGAGCAGGGCCGGCCGATCAACGCCTCGGCTCAGGTCCTGGACGCCGTCGCGCGCACCCTGCGGCTCGACCCGCCGGAGCGGGAGCACCTCTACCACCTGGCGGAGGTGCCGTACACGCCCGAGCCGGAGGCCCTCGTGCGGAGCGTGGGGCCGGAGATCCGGGGGATCATCGACGCGCTCGTGCCGCGCCCGGCGGTGGTCTACAACTCGCGCTACGACATCCTCGCCGCCAACCCGGTCTACCGGGACCTGTTCATCACCCCGGCACGGCCTTCCTCCGGTGCTCCGGCCAACGCGCTGTGGATGCTGTTCACGTCGGACGAGGAGGACTGCCCGCTGCTGTTCCGGGAGAGGGAGCTGCCGGTGATGGTGGCGACCCTGCGGGCCGCGTACGGGCTGCATGCCGGTGAACCGGTGTGGGAGGAGTTCATACGCGGGCTGTCCGCGGCCAGTGCGCTGTTCGCGCGGTTGTGGGAGTCCGGTGACGTGGCGGAGCCGGGCCGCCGCGTGAAGGTCTTCCGGCATCCGGCGGTGGGCGAGCTGCGGATGACGTCCATGTCGTTGTCGATCAACGGGATGCCGGAGTGCCGGATCGTGGTCTACACGCCGGAGGACGAGGAGACGGCACGGCGGGCGGAAATGCTGCGAGAGCAATGAAAAGATCCCGCCCCCTGAGGGACGGGATCTTCTCGACCGATCTTTGACAACTCCACAGAGTGTCGATCAGTGGAGCTAAGGAGAATTGAACTCCTGACCTCCTGCATGCCATGCAGGCGCTCTACCAACTGAGCTATAGCCCCTGGCGTTCTTCCCGCTCGGCGGGGCGAACAAGAAGAACTTTAGCCTGCGACCTGCCGGAAAGTGAAATCCGGGTCCCGGGCCGCCCCGGGACGCTCGGTCCGGGCTCAGTCGTCGTCGCCGAGCACCGGCTCGGGCAGGGTGCCGGCGTTGTGCTCGAGGAGGCGCCAGCCGCGGGCGCCCTCGCCGAGGACGGACCAGCAGCAGTTGGAGAGGCCGCCGAGGCTCTCCCAGTGGTGGGCCTCCAGACCGAGGAGACGGCCGATGGTGGTGCGGATGGTGCCGCCGTGGCTGACGACGACGAGGGTGCCGTCCTCGGGCAGCTTCTCGGCGTGCCGCAGCACGACGGGAGCGGCGCGGTCGGCGACCTCGGTCTCCAGTTCGCCGCCGCCGCGGCGGACCGGCTCACCGCGCTTCCACGCGGCGTACTCGTCGCCGTACCGGGCGACGATCTCCTCGTGTGTCAGCCCCTGCCACACGCCCGCGTACGTCTCCCGCAGGCCCTCGTCGTGGGCGACCTCCAGGCCGGTGAGCGCGGCGAGCTCGGCGGCCGTGTTCGCCGCCCGCGACAGGTCCGAGGAGACGATCGCGTCGGGTCCGAGGGAGGCGAGCAGCCGGGCGGCGCGGCGGGCCTGACCGAGACCGGTCTCGGTCAGCTGGACGTCCGTGGTGCCCTGGAAGCGGCGCTCCACGTTCCACGAGGTCTGGCCGTGCCTCCAGAGGATGACGCGGCGGCCGCGGCTCGGCGTGCGGCCGGCGGCGGCCTGCGAGGAGGCGCTCACCGCAGGTCCCCGAAACCGGTGATGTCCTCCTCGGTCTGCAGCTTGGCGTGCTCGGCGGCCTTCCCTCGGGTCGCTTTGGCGTCGTCGGGCAGGTCGAGCTCGGGGCAGTCCTTCCACAGCCGCTCCAGCGCGTAGAAGACACGCTCCTCGCTGTGCTGGACGTGCACGACGATGTCGACGTAGTCGAGCAGGACCCAGCGGGCCTCACGGTCGCCCTCGCGGCGTACCGGCTTGGCGCCGAGCTCCTTCTGCAGGCGCTCCTCGATCTCGTCGACGATCGACTTGACCTGGCGGTCGTTGGGGGCGGAGGCGAGCAGGAAGGCGTCCGTGATCGACAGCACGTCGCTGACGTCGTAGGCGATGATGTCGTGCGCGAGCTTGTCCGCGGCCGCCTGGGCGGCGGTGGTGATGAGCTCTAGAGAACGGTCGGTGGCGGTCACTACGTGGCTTTCCGTCGGCGGTCGTTTGACCTCAAGGGTCTCACGGACCGCCGACGGCACCCCATGTGATTGAGGGATCACTCCCCGGCGGCGGCCGGGGCCCGGTCCTCAGGACGTCGAGGACTCGTAGTCCTGGCCGAGGACGACCGCGACGTCCGCGTTGGCCGCGACCGTTCCCTTCTTCACGGCGCTGGTGGGCAGGCCCAGGGTCTTGGCGACCTCGGTGGCGTTCTCCTTGTCGGCGGCGTCCGCGTAGAGCACCCTGGACGCGGACTGCGTACCGGACGGCGTACCGCCCTCCAGGAAGGTGAAGCCGCCGTTGAGGAGCACCACGCGGGCGTCCTCGGTGTGGGCCCTGACGCCGCTGGCGTTCTGGACGGACACGCTGACGGCCGCGTCCTGGTCGGGGCTCTTGGCGGTGCCGCCGAGGACATCCTTGACGACGCCGGCGCCGTCCTGGGCGCTGAGGGTGCCGTCGGCCTGGACGGGCAGCAGGGCGGTCTTGTAGTCGCCGCCCTTGGCGAGGTCGGCGAGCGCGGCGAGGAAGGCGCCGAGGTCCTTGTCGGTGAGCGAGGGGTCGAGGATCTGGGCCAGGGTCTGGACGGTGACGGTGGCGCCCTGCGCGTCGGAGGACACCTTGCGCAGCACGCCCTGCATGACCTGGCCGAACCGCTGCAGCTGGGCGTTCTGGGCCTCGCCCTCGGCGCGGTAGGTGGCGTAGGCGACGGCCATCTTGCCGCTGAGGGTCTGGCCCTCGCCCTTGTTGACGAGGGGGGCCTCGCCCTTCTTCTTGGCGTCCGGGTCGGGGACGTCGGTGTCGGTGTCGACCTCGATGTTGCCGACGAGGTCGACGAGGTTCTGCAGGTAGGGGGTGTCGAGGCGCCAGGTGCCCTGGATCTGGGTGCCGAGCACGGTGTCCAGGGCCTCGCGCGTGCCGGCGGAGCCGTCCTCGTCGACGGACTTGGCGAGGGTGGTCGTGGTGCCGTCGTCGGTGGTGACGACGAGGGAGTTGGGCAGCAGGACGGTGGTGCCCTGCTTGGTGGTGGTGTTGTCGACGAGCAGCGCGGTGGAGGTGCCGCCCTGGGCGGTGTCGTGCAGGTGGACGACGATCACGTCGCGCTTCTGGGCGGCACTGGCGGTCGTGGTGCCGGTCGCCTTGGACTCCGACGAGGACAGACCGGGCAGCTTCCCGGCGTACCAGAGGTAGCCCACGCCGCCCACCGCGGTCAGGGCGAGGACCACGACGAGGGCGACGAGACGGCTGCGGGCGCGGCGCTTGGCCTCCTCGCGGCGTTCGGTGCGGTTCTCGGTGAAGTTCAGCCAGTCGATGACGTCCTCGGAGTCCGCGTCGGGATCCTCGACGAACGCGAACTGCTCGGTGTGGTAGTCCCGGCGGGGCCGGGCGGGGTCGTCCCGGTCCGCCGTCGCCGCCGTCTCCTCCGCGGCCGGTCCGGCCTGCTGGGGGATGTGGGCGGTCTGTCCGGCGACACGGGGCTGCCGGCCGCTGGTGGCGGTCTGCCCGTAGGGGTCGTACGGGGCGGCGGTCTGGGCGCCGCCCTGCGGGGGGTACGTGCCGGGGCCGTAGGGGTCGTGGACCGGGGCCTGCTGACCGGTGTCGTACGGGTCATAGGCGGGCGTCTGCTGCTGCCCGGCCTGCCCGGCCTGCCCGGCCTGCCCGTTGGTGGCGTACGGGTCGTAGCCGTAGCCCTGCTGCTGCCCGTACGGGTCGTAGGCCTGGTGCGGGATCTGCTGGGGCGGGACCTGCCGGTACACCGGCTGCCCGTATTCGTCGTACCCGACGAGCTCGTAGGGGGTCTCCCCGTAGCCCGTGTCGTATCGGTCGTTCACCGGTACCCCTCTCGGCTCACTCGCCGCGGTACAGCTCGCGCTTGTCGATGTAGCGCACGACTCCGTCCGGCACCAGATACCAGATGGGGTCGCCCTTGGCGACTCTCGCGCGGCAGTCCGTGGAGGAGATGGCCAGGGCGGGCACCTCGACGAGGGAGACGCCGCCCTCCGGGAGTCCGGGGTCGTTGAGGTGGTGTCCCGGCCTGGTGACCCCGATGAAGTGCGCGAGGGAGAACAGTTCCTCGCTGTCCCGCCAGGTGAGGATCTGGCCGAGGGCGTCGGCGCCGGTGATGAAGAAGAGGTCGGTGTCCGGGTTGAGGGCCCGCAGGTCGCGCAGGGTGTCCACGGTGTACGTGGGGCCGCCGCGGTCGATGTCGATGCGGCTGACCGAGAACTGCGGGTTCTCGGCGGTCGCGATGACCGTCATCAGGTAGCGGTCCTCGGCCGGGGAGACCCTGCGGTGGCTCTTCTGCCAGGGCTCGCCCGTGGGCACGAACACGACCTCGTCCAGGTGGAACTGCGCGGCGACCTCGCTGGCCGCCACGAGGTGTCCGTGGTGGATCGGATCGAACGTCCCGCCCATGACGCCGAGGCGGCGCTTGCCCTGGTTGGACGGGCCGGTAGGCATGTCCTGCTCTCCCATGCGTGCAGACCCTACCGGCCCGGCCTGAGGGCACCGGCCGGCGGATGCCCGGAGCGCCCCGGTATGGACATGGTGTGCCTCAGCGGTCGCGGTTGAAGCGGGTGGTGATCCACAGCAGGAGCATCAGGATCAGGAACGCGGCGCCACCGGTCACCAGCGGGCTCAGGCTCTCGTGATTGCCACCGTGCTCCTCGCCCTCGGCGGCGAGGGTGACCAACTGGGCAGCGGCGCTGTGGAAGCTCATCTTCGGCAGGACCTATCCGGTGTGGGCGGGATAAAGATGTCGGCCCATCGTAAGCGGGCGCCGCTCCACCCATCACGCCGACTCCACCGTTACCCGTCACGGCCCGTCGCGCCGGCTGCGGCCTCGGGGAGGCGGGCTGGGTGCCGGTGGCCGGCGGCCGGGGAACCTTCCCGACCGCTCAGTCGTCCTTCCGCCTGTAACCCCGCAGCAGGAACCAGGCGGTCAGTGCGCAGCCCAGGATCATCACGATCAGGACGATCCGGAGCAGGTTCCCCGCCCCTTGCTGCTGGGCGGCGCCGGCGGCCTGGGCGAGCCAGGCCGCTGCGGGGTTGTGCTCCATGGCGCGGGACTCCTTCGGTGTAGTGCCCGTCCACCGTAACTCCGCCTAGGCTGGGCCCGGCTTCGGAGGCGCAAAGGGCTGCACAAGGGTCCGCAAAGGACCTGACATACGAGGGCCACCAACACGCACATGGGGGAAGACATGTCCGACGACGGCCACGAGCAGACGGGTCACGAGAACGTGCCGAGCAGGCAGCGCAAGCGCTTCCCGGGGATCTCCTCGCGTGCGTACGAACACCCGGCCGACCGCTCCGCGCTGGTCGCGCTGCGCAAGCTGAGCGGTTTCGACACCGTCTTCAAGGCGCTCAGCGGGCTGCTGCCCGAGCGGAGCCTGAGACTGCTGTTCCTGTCCGACTCGGTCCGCGTCTCGGACCAGCAGTTCGCCCACCTGAACGACATGTTGCGGGACGCCTGCTACATCCTGGACCTGGAGAAGGTCCCGCCGATGTACGTCAACCAGGACCCGCAGCCCAACGCGATGTGCATCGGCCTGGACGAGCCGATCATCGTCGTCACCACCGGCCTCGTCGAGCTGCTCGACGAGGAGGAGATGCGGGCCGTCGTCGGGCACGAGGTGGGCCACGCGCTGTCCGGTCACGCCGTCTACCGGACCGTCCTGCTGTTCCTGACCAATCTCGCCCTCAGGGTCGCGTGGATCCCGCTCGGCAACCTCGCGATCATGGCGATCGTGACCGCTCTGCGCGAGTGGTTCCGCAAGTCGGAGCTGTCCGCCGACCGAGCCGGGCTGCTCGTCGGCCAGGACCTGAAGGCCTCGATGCGCGGCCTGATGAAGATCGCGGGCGGAAACCACCTGCACGAGATGAACGTGGACGCGTTCCTGCAGCAGGCCGAGGAGTACGAGGCCGGTGGCGACCTGCGCGACTCCGTGCTGAAGATCCTCAACGTGCTGCCCCGCTCCCACCCCTTCACCACCGTGCGCGCGGCCGAGCTGAAGAAGTGGGCGGAGTCCCGCGACTACCAGCGGATCATGGACGGCCACTACCCGCGGCGCACCGAGGACAAGGAAACCTCGGTCAGCGACTCCTTCCGTGAGTCGGCGTCGCACTACGCCGACCACGTCAAGAGCTCCAAGGACCCGCTGATGAAGCTGGTCACCGACATAGCGGGCGGGGCGGGCAACCTGGGCGGCCGGGTCCGCCGCGGCTTCGACGGCTTCACCGGCTCCGCACCGCCGAAGGACCGCCCGACGGACGCGCCCCCGCGCGACGAGGACTGACCGAACGGTCCGCCCGGCCCGGTGCGCATCACCCGCCTGGTGCGCGCCGCCCGGCCCACAGCGGCCGGCGGGCATCGCCCGGTGCGCCGCCTCGCTCACGCCGACCTCGCCCGGTACGCCTGCCGCCCGGCCCAGCACGACCGGCCTCCAGCACCCGGTGCGTCTCGGCTGCACGCCGGGGCGGGCCCTGGCGAGCCGCGGGCCGGCCTCGATGTGCAGCGGCCGCACCCGTGGAGCGGCGTGCCTTGGCGTCCAGGGGCCGGGCCTGTGCGTTTCGGCGAAGCGGCACACCCCCCGCCGGCGTCCCCACAGCGCCGTCACCCCCCTTTCACACCCTCGGCTGCGCGCTCCCCGCCAGTGAGCCGCACAGCGCCGTCGCGCCGCCGGTTGCGTACGGGTCCGTGCCGGCCGGGTCGCCCTCCTTGGCGGTCTGGCCGGCCAGCAGCGGCCGTAGATGGTTCGTGGAGTCCTCGGCGCAGGACAGCGGTCCGGCCTGGACGTAGGACACGATCAGCTGGGTCTGGCGCAGCCGCAGGTCTTCGCGGTCGAAGCGGAACTGGAGCTCGCGGCGGACGGTGAACAGCGAGGCGGGTGAACTCGCGTCGGCTCCGGCCGGCCGCAGGGCGTACACGAAGGTGTGGTCGGCGGTGACCTCGAGGGTTGCGGAATCGGCCTCGGCGGCTTGCAGCGTGCCCTGGACGCGGATCTTGCGGTCGGCCAGTTCGGCCCGGGCGGGGTCGAAGCGGACCAGCCAGCCGGTCGGCGCGTGCCGCCCGTCCGCCGCCGGGTGGGCGAAGCTCTCGTCGAACTGGTCGATCTGGGCGGGGTCGATCATCACCCGCACGGGCCGCACCTGCTGCCCCGTGAGCACCTCCGGGTAGAGGGAGGAGCGCACGATGTACTCCTTGGCGGTGGTCAGGGCGGTGACGACCTGGCTGTCGGAGAAGTGCGCGGTGCGCCGGGAGGCGGGCAGCGGGATGCCCTCGGCGCCGATCCGGTACTGCGCGGCGGGGCTGTGCCCGTAGAGGTACTCGGCGTCGGCCGTGCCGGGCACGGCGCCCTGCGGGGCGAGCGGGATGACGGTCATCCGCAGGGGTTCCACGGGCCGGCGGGCGGCCGGGTTCTGGTAGGGGTGGCGGACGCCCATGTAGATCACGGTGCCGAAGGCGAGGGCGATCAGGACGACGAGGACGAGCGCCTGCCGGGACAGGCCCCGGCGCAGGGGTGGGCGGCGGCGGACGGCGGGGGCGTGGTCGGCGATGCGCTCCTCGGCGGAGTACTCCTGGAGGCGAGCAGCACGGACGAACGATTCGTCGAAGACGACGGATCGGTACTCGTCCTCTCCTCCACCGGGAGCTCCCTCGGGTGTCCCCTCCGGTGGGTCTCCGGGCCCGCCCATACTTTCAGGGTAGGTCGCGCGGAGCCCGGGTAAACGCCCTGCCGCCCCGCAACTTCTGACAGGTCCTCATCCACCCGGGAGCCCACTCGGAGCCGCCTTCCGGGCCGCCGTGCCGCCGGCGCTCAGGGCGTGCGCGGAACCGCCGAGACGGGTGGCCGGGAGTAGTCGGCGGACGCGGACGGGGCGAGTCCGTTCCCCTGTTCCAGCCCGGTCGAGGCGGGCATCGGCATCTGGTCCCGGCTGCTGCCGGAGGAAGCGCCCCGGTAGACGGCCGCGAAGGCCAGCGCGACCATGCCGATCCCCATCACCAGGGCGAGCATCCAGGCGACGGGGCGGTGCCAGCGGACCTGCTTGCCGTAGGTCCCGAAGGTGCCGTGACGGCGGTCCCAGGCGTCGTCGCTGTCGTCCGGGTCGTCGTAGTCCGCATCATGGGCGAAATCGCCGAGGCCGTCGGGACCGTACGGGTCGTCGTAGCGGTCGCCGCGGGCGCGGGCGCGGCGGGCTTCGGCCTCGGAGGCCTCGGCTCTCGCCTGTGCCGCGGCCAGGAGGCGTTCGACGGCGGTCGGCTCGTGTACAACGGCCGCCCGTACGAAGGCCTCGTCGAAGACCACGGAGGCGAACTCTTCGTCCGACACCCCGCGGTCGTGGTCGTCGTCGGGCTCCCAGCCGTCAGGGAACGGCGTGCCCCCCACGTCCTCCGGCACGGGTCCAGAGTAGACCTGGGGGGTCATTTTGGGCAGACGGTATGGAAATTCATCCGCCTGATGAGACGCCTCTCACGGCCCGTCCGCACGCTGCCGCCGGGCGCCGTACGCCCCCTCAGCGCCGTACGTGCCCGTCAGCGCCGTACGTGCCCGTCGCCCGTGACGATGTACTTGGTGCTGGTCAGCTCCGGCAGGCCCATGGGGCCGCGGGCGTGCAGCTTCTGGGTGGAGATGCCGATCTCCGCGCCGAAGCCGAACTGGCCGCCGTCGGTGAAGCGGGTGGAGGCGTTCACGGCGACCGTGGTGGAGTCGACCAACTGGGTGAAGCGGCGGGCGGCCTGCTGGGAGGTGGTGACGATGGCCTCGGTGTGGCCGGAGGTCCACAGCCGGATGTGTTCGACGGCCCTGTCGAGGGAGTCGACGACCGCCGCGGCGATGTCGTACGACAGGTACTCGGTCTCCCAGTCCTCGGGCGTGGCCTCGACGACGGTGGCCCTGGAGTCCTTGGCGTAGGCCAGCACGCGCTCGTCGGCGTGGACGGTGACCCCGGCGTCGGCGAGGGCGTCGAGGGCGCGGGGCAGGAACTGCGCGGCGATGTCCTGGTGGACGAGGAGGGTCTCGGCGGCGTTGCAGACGCTGACCCGGTGGGCCTTGGAGTTGATCAGGATCTCGACGGCCATGTCGATGTCCGCCTGGGCGTCGACGTAGACGTGGCAGTTGCCGGTGCCGGTCTCGATCACCGGAACGGTCGACTCGGAGACGACCGTCTGGATCAGCGAGGCGCCGCCGCGCGGGATCAGCACGTCGACGAGGCCGCGGGCGCGCATCAGCTCGCGCACGCTGTCGCGGCTCTCCCCCGGCACGAGCTGGACGGCGTCGGCGGGCAGTCCGGCACCGCCGACGGCGTCACGGATCACCCGGACGAGGGCGGTGTTCGACTCGTAGGCGGAGGCCGAGCCGCGCAGCAGCACCGCGTTGCCGGACTTCAGGCACAGGGCCGCGGCGTCCACCGTGACGTTCGGGCGGGCCTCGTAGATGATGCCGACGACGCCGAGCGGGACGCGGACCTGGCGCAGGTCGATGCCGTTGGGGAGGGTCGAGCCGCGCACGACCTCGCCGACGGGGTCGGGCAGCGCGACGACGTCCCGCACGTCGCGGGCGATGGCCCGCACCCGCTCCGGGGTGAGGGTGAGCCGGTCGACGATGGCCTCACTGGTGCCGGCCTCGCGGGCCTTGGCGATGTCCTTGGCGTTGGCCTCGACGATCTCGCTCGTACGGACCTCCAGCGCGTCCGCGATGGCGAGCAGCGCGTCGTCCTTGGCGGCCCGGGGCAGCGGCGCGAGGTCGGCGGCGGCCGCCTTGGCGCGGTAGGCGGCCTGGGTGACCGGGGAGAGGGCGTCGTACGGCGAGAGCGTGGTCATACCGGAAGCGTAGTGCGCGGCACGGGCCCGTTCACCGTTCGTTCCACACCCCGAGACGCGCGGGACGCGCGTCGGGACGACCGGCGATGCGACTGGCGGGACGGTCGTCAGGGCGATCGGCAGAAGGGCTGTCGGGCGAACGGCGGACGGCTGTCGGGGCCGATGTCGGGCCGGGGTCAAAACGGGTGGACTCCGACAGGGGTCGCCGGGAGCGGGCCGTAGCCCTCGGCGAGGCGCTGGTGGTAGGTCTGGCGGTCGATGACCTCCAGGCCGACGATCTCCCAGGGCGGCAGCCCGGCGGTCTGGCGGTGCTCGCCCCACAGGCGCAGGGCGACGGCGGCCGCGTCGTGCAGGTCGCGGGCCTCCTCCCAGTAGCGGATCTCGGCGTGGTCGACCGCGTAGCGGCTGGTCAGGAGGAAGGGGTGGTCGTGGGCGAGCTGCTCGAGGGCGCGCCGCAGCTCTTTCAGGTCGGCCTCCTCACCGGAGACGCTCAGGGTGACGTGCCACAGCCGGGGCAGGTCCTGGGGCCGGGCGCCCTCCGGTCCGTCGCCCTCCGGTGCCCGGTAGCGGTCGCCCGCCGCCACGCTCGTCAGGGCACGTTCCTCGCCGGCCGCCCGCGAGGACGGCCGGCCGGCGAAGGATGCCGCGCCGGAAGAGGCCGTGCCCGAGGTCACCCTGCCGGACGACGCGGACCCGGACGACGCCCTACCGGAGGACGGCGAACCGGATGACGCCATGCCGGAAGGCGCCGTACCCGAGGACGCGGTACCCGAGGACGCCGTGCCTGCCGAGGACGCCGACCCGGTCGACACCATGCCGGACGGCGCAGTGCCCGAGGACGCCGAACTCGACGACGCCGTGTCCGCCGAGGACGCCTTGTCGGTCCCGCCGGTACTCACACGGGCCGCTGCCACCCCAGGGCGCACTCGTCTCACGACGGCCTCCTTTACGCAGCGCTCGTGCGGAATGTGTCCCAGAGACAAAGTTGAGCAGGCCGCACGGCTCCGTGGGGCGGTTTCACGGAACGTCCCCCACCGGTACGGACCGTTCGAGCGGGTCCGGGAGCGGTCGTTCGACTCCGCTCAGGGGTGCAGGATCACCAGATCGTCCCGGTGGATGACCTCCCGCTCGTACTCGGCGCCCAGCTCGCGCGCCAGTTCGCGGGTGGACCGGCCGATCAGCTGGGGGATCTCCTTGGCGTCGAAGTTGACGAGGCCGCGGGCCACCGCGTGCCCCCGGCCGTCCCGCAGCTCGACGGGGTCGCCCGCGCTGAACTCGCCCTCTACGGCGGCGATCCCGGCCGGCAGCAGCGACTTGCGCCGCTCGACGACCGCCCGGACCGCCCCGTCGTCCAGGGTGAGCGAGCCCTGCGGGGTGGACGCGTGCTGGAGCCACAGCAGCCGGTCCGCGGAGCGCCGCCCGGTGGAGTGGAAATAGGTGCCGGTGTCCCCGCCGGAGAGGGCGTCGGCCGCGTGCACGGCGCTGGTGAGGACCACGGGGATGCCTGCGGCGGCCGCGATCCGGGCGGCCTCGACCTTGGTGACCATGCCGCCGGTGCCGACGCCCGCCTTGCCGGCGCTGCCGATCTCGATGCCCTCGAGGTCGGCCGGGCCCCGCACCTCCGCGATCCGCGAGGTCCCCGGCTTGCTCGGGTCGCCGTCGTACACGCCGTCCACGTCGGACAGCAGCACGAGCAGGTCGGCGTGGACCAGGTGGGCGACGAGGGCGGCGAGGCGGTCGTTGTCGCCGAAGCGGATCTCGTCCGTGGCGACGGTGTCGTTCTCGTTGACGACCGGGAAGGCGCCCATCGCGAGCAGCTTGTCGAGGGTGCGCGAGGCGTTGCGGTGGTGGGCGCGCCGGCTCATGTCGTCGGAGGTGAGGAGTACCTGGCCGACCCGGACGCCGTAGCGGGCGAAGGAGGCGGTGTAGCGGGCCACGAGCAGGCCCTGGCCGACGCTGGCGGCGGCCTGCTGTCGGGCGAGGTCCTTGGGGCGGCGGCGCAGGCCCAGCGGGGCGAGGCCGGCCGCGATGGCGCCGGAGGAGACGAGGACGATCTCCTTCTCTCCTCCGCTGCGGCTCTTGGCGAGGACGTCGACGAGCGCGTCGACCCGGTCGGCGTCCAGCCCGCCCGAGGCGGTGGTCAGCGACGAGGAGCCCACCTTGACGACGATCCTGCGGGCCTCGCGTACGGCCTGCCTTGCCCCTGCCACCTTGTTCTTCGTCCCCTCGCCTAGTCACGGCTGCCCAGCAGGCAATCTACGCGAACGGGGGCGCAGGACGCGCCCGGATCCCACTCCCCGGACAGTCACGGCGTGTAGTCGTTCGCTCACAGTTCGCGTAGGGCAAAAAGGTTGTAGGCGTTCCGCGTGGAGCTTGAAGAGAGTCAAAATTTATTTTGAAGTTTGTGTCACTTAAAGTTCGCTCTGTGAAGCGCATACTCCTCCGCTCGGGGAAGGGCCCCTTCGACGTCATCCCCGTCGAGGAAGCCCTGCACCGCGACGTGATCGCCACCAATTCCGGCAACCTGATCTTCAGCGATGCCGCCCACAAGATCCTCACGACGCCGAACGTCGAGGTCTTCTCCAACGGGATGCGGACCGACGTCGGCGCGGCCGGGCGCATCAACGAGGAGTACGACGCCTTCGTCGTACCGCTCGCCAACGCCTTCCGCCCCTCCTTCGAGGCCGCGCTGCAGCGGCTGACCCGGCTCATCGGCAAGCTGAAGATCCCGGTCGTGGTGCTGGGTGTCGGCGCGCAGACCGGGGTGACCTACGACCCGGCGCGGCTGAAGCCCATGGAGCCGACCGTGCGCGCCTTCTGCTCGGCGGTGCTGGAGCACAGCGCCACCATCGGCGTGCGCGGCGAGTTCACCGAGAAGTACCTCAACGACATGGGCTTCAAGGACGTCGAGGTCATCGGCTGCCCGTCGATGTTCCTGTACGGCGACCAGCTCACCGTCGAGAAGCGGGCGGCGGCGCTGACCGCGGACTCGCGGGTGGCCGTCAACGGCTCGCACACCGCGGTGCGCGGCGGCGGCCTGCACAAGATCATCACCCGGGCGCACGCGCAGTACCCGAACCTGCGCTACATCGGCCAGAACCTCACCGACGCCAAGCAGCTGCACTGGCGGGACGTGGACTCCCCGGCCGGCCGCATCACCGAGATGCCGACCCACCCGGACCACCCGATGTACCGGGAGGACAAGGTCCGCGTGTACATCGATCCGCTCACCTGGATCGACGACCTGCGGGACTTCGACTACTCGTTCGGCTCGCGCATCCACGGCAACATCGCGGCGCTGCTGGCGGGCACGCCCGCGACCGTGCTGGCCTTCGACTCGCGCACGCTGGAGCTGTGCCGCTACTTCGAGATCCCGCACCGGCTGCTCAGCGAGGTGCCCGCGGATCTCGACCCGGCCGACCTGTACGAGGAGGCCGACTTCGGCCCCCTGACCGGCAACCACAAGGAGCGCTTCGACCGTTTCGCGGCGTTCCTGGACAAGAACGGCCTGGAGAACACCTTTACGCACGGCGACGGCGGCGAGGCCTTCGACAAGAAGCTGCGGTCGCTGACCTTCCCGGCGGGCGTGCGCCCGTGGAACGACGTCGACCTGGCCTCCCTGACCAGCCGGTTCGGGTGGTTGCAGCAGCGCGTCGCCGAACTGGACAGCGCCAACGCGCAGTTGAGGCGGGAACTGACCAAGTCCAAGGTCAGCGCCAAGGCGGCGGCCGCCAAGGCCGCGCTTCCGACGCCCTCGATCTACCGCCGCGCGCGGCGTGTGGTGGGGGGACCGCTGCGGCGGGCGCTGAAGCCGACGAAGTAGCTCCGCAGGAGGGCGGCGTCCTACGGGGGTTGTTTGTCGCCCGGGGCGGACGCCTGCGCGGCGGGGCGGTGCCCTACGGGGTGATCTCCGTCGCCGGGTGCGGGACGCCTGCACGGCGGCGCGGCGACCCACGGGGTGATGTCCTGGCCGGGTGCGGGTTGTGGGGGGCTTGTCGCGCAGTTCCCCACGCCCCTGAGTCGGCCGGCCCCACGTGGTCGCAGGGTCCCGGTCGGCCAACTCACGCCCCCGCGGCCCGCTCCGCGCCCCCGTCGGCCGCAGCGCCCCCGTCGGCCACCTCCCGCCCTGCCCCCGGCGTCACCCCGTCGTGGCGCTTCTCGAGGTGACCCGGTGCTGGGTCAGCAGGCGTCGTAGCTTGCGGGTTGCCCGCCGGAGGAAGGACTCGGCGGGGCCCTTGCGCCAGCCCGGGTAGGCCTTGGCCTCGCGGGGTTCGGCGAGGTAGACGCGATCCGGTATGCCGGCCGGCCCGGAACGGAAGTGCGGGTAGGCGAGGTAGAGCCGGGTGCCGCGCTTCTCCAGGACCGGGGCCGGGTCCTGCTCGGCCTTGATGAACTCCAGGACGTCCGCGAGGAGATCGGCGCGCTGCTGGTCCACCAGGTGCAGGCGCAGCCGTTCGTGGACCCTGAGGCGGTGGGCGACGCCCTCGTTCCAGTAGGCGTCCATCAGCGGCTTGGCCAGCTCCATCTTGGTGCGCCGGATCTCCTCGTCGTTCCGCAGGAACACCGGCCCGAACTGCGGCAGGAGCGTGATGAGGAAGGGCCGGACCATGAGCGTGTCCCGCTTGGCGCCGGGCGGGAGCATCCGTGCGATCAGCTCCATCAGGGCGCGCGCGGAGTCGAAGCGCAGGGTGTAACTCCCCTTCTTGGTCACGTGCTTGCCGTCGGTCCGGCCCACCAGGTAGTAGCAGGTGTAGTCGGCGAGCACGGAGACGCCGTCGGCCCGCAGGTAGGCCTCCATCGTGAACAGCGCGTCCTCGCCGGTCCACAGGGACTCGTCGAAGCGCATGCCGTGCCGCTCCAGCAGCGCGCGGCGGAACAGCTTCTGCGCGCTGAGCGTGAACTTGATGTTGGAGGAGAAGACGTCCGTACGGTCGAGGGTCCTGCCCCACATCGACCGGGGCGGCTTGCGGTTGATGCCCTCGACGCGGCCGAGGACCACGTCCGTGCCGTTGCGGTCGGCCATGGCGACCATGCGTTCCAGGGCCTCGGGGCCGAGCCGGTCGTCGGCGTCGAGGAAGAAGACGTAACGGCCGGTGGCCTTGGCGAGGCCGACGTTGCGCGGGCCGCTGGGGCCGCCGGAGTTCTCCTGGTGGACGACCGTGACCGCCATGGGGGCGCGGGCGGCGAACTTCTCCAGGCACTCGCCGGTGCCGTCCCGGGAACCGTCGTCGACCGCGATGACCTCGATGCGCGCCGGATCCATCGTCTGCGCCTCGACCGACGCCAGGCACTCCACCAGGTAGGGCATGGCTTCGTAGGCGCCGATGATCACGCTGACATCAGGCTCGGCCAGGGTCACTTGTCCCCCTCGGAACACACGATTTCCCCTAAGTCAATAGTCGGACAACCCGATAGACGGGAGATGAAGAGGAGGGGTTGCTTCCGTTACCTCCACTTCCGCATGTGTGCCGCGTCACAGCGAACGGAAACGGCTCGGCCCCCGGAGAGTGATCTCCGGGGGCCGAGCCGATGGGTGCCGGGTTTGTGCCGACGGGTTCTCGGACCGGCCGACGCCGGCCGCGCGTCACACCGCCGTCACGCCGTCCTCCGCCAGTTCCGGCCCGCCGGCCGCCGCGGCGACCCGGGACTCCTGGCTCATGTTGCG
The DNA here is from genome assembly GCF_044455165.1 of Streptomyces sp. NPDC051315. Classification (NCBI taxonomy): domain Bacteria; kingdom Bacillati; phylum Actinomycetota; class Actinomycetes; order Kitasatosporales; family Streptomycetaceae; genus Streptomyces; species Streptomyces sp. NPDC051315. Next base: position 104,323 of record NZ_JBITEN010000022.1, on the reverse strand, counting down.
CGCCTCGGCCTTGAGGGCGAGGTTGGCCACGGCCGTGTTGAACTGCTCGATGGAGGTCGGCTCGTCGGGGCCGAGCAGGTACTCCTTGAGCTCCTTGCGGTCCTCGGCCAGCGGGTCGGCCGCCGGATCGCGTACGGCGGCCAGCAGACGGTCCAGCTCGGCCGCGCTGTTGGTGAGGATCACGGCCGCGCGCACGGCGGTGTTCTGTCGCTTGAACTCCTCCGCGCCCAGCTCCGCCGAGTCCGTGACGGCGTACGGCTTGCCGCTCGCGATGAAGTCGGAGACGACGCTGGAGATGTCGGACACCATCGCGTCGGAGGCGTTGAAGCAGTCGTACAGACGCGGTTCGGTGCCGGTGATGACGCGGTGTTCGAAGGCGGGGAAGGAGCGCCAGTAGGCGTCGTTCCACTCGGCGCGCAGCCGGGCGGCCTCCTCGTGCTTGCGCATGTCGACCAGGCCGTCGCGGCTGGTGACGGCCTCGTCGGCCTTCTCGTCGAAGGCGAGGGACAGCGCGTCCAGACGGGCCTTCAGGCGGATCAGGTCGGCCTTGGCCTGGGCCTGGGCCGCCGGGTCCGCGGTGAAGCGGGGGTCGGCGGCGCGCTCGGCGGCGGCCTTCTTGATCAGCGCGGTGATACGGCGGTGGGCGGCGCCCGCCTTGGCGCTGCGGGTCCCGGTGAAGGGGTGCGGCTTGTACAGGACCCGGACCGGCGGCTCGGCCGCGACCAGCTTCCTCACGATGTTCTCGCCGGCCAGCAGGATCGAGGTGTTGCCCGGGTTGTCGTCCCAGCCCTCCCAGGTGGGCGCGTACAGGATCGTCGGGATCCGCCCTTCGGGCGTGCCCTTCCACGGCTCGATCGGCGCGAGCTGCGGGCGGCCCACCTCGACGATGTCCTCGTCGCGGATGCCGACGTCGGCGATGGCGTAGCGGTCGCGGCCCGCGCGTCCGGCGGTCCACACCTCGTCGTAGACCTTGCTGAACGGGTTGACGCTGGCGAGCTTGTCGCTGTCGCCGTGGCCGATGAAGACGTGCTTCATGGTGGGCACGCGCAGCAGGTGGATGTTCTTGCCGACGTTGGCCGCGTACAGCGCGACCCGCACCGTGGACAGGTCCATGTTCATCAGGTGCACCCCCCCGGGCACGCAGATGACGGGGACCGTCGTGGGCGCCATCTTCTCCAGGATGTAGCGCTCACGCAGGATGATCAGCGGACGGGAGTCCAGCTGCTCCATCGTTTCCAGCCACATGTTGACCTGGTAGGCGGAGTCGGCGGAGCCGGAGAAGTACAGCACCGTCTCCGGCCGGTACTCGCGCAGCCACGCGCTGACCGCCTTCAGCACCTTGTCGGCCTTCGGCGGGACGCGCTTGGCCCGCAGGTACGGCGCCAGCGCGACGACGTACAGCATGCCCAGGCCCAGGGTGACGCCGACGCCGACGAAACCGGCGAGCTCCACGTCCGTGAGGGCGTAGACGAGCAGACCGACGACGGCCGCGAGGTCCAGGTGCAGCATCTTCACGCCGGCCCCGCTGAGCAGGCGCCGCGGCGGGGCGTCCGGGATGCGCATCCGGGAGACCAGGTCGACGTTGCGGGTGACGACCGGCATCTGGCGGCGGTTGCCGATCAGGGTGACCAGGGCGCCGTGCGGGGCCTGCAGACCGAAGAAGACCGTGAAGCAGGCGATCGCCGCGTAGAAGACCGGTTCCTTGGAGAGGTCGAGTCTGGCCAGCAGCAGGATCAGCAGCAGTTCTCGGACCAGGAAGCGCGTCGACAGACCGGCTCTCACCTTGCCCAGCAGGGTGATGAGGTAGCTGCCCTTGCGGTGGAGATAGAGGTCCGCCAGGTACGTCACGGCGGCCGCGGCGGCGAAGGCGGGGACGCTCGGGACGAGCGCGGCCAGCATGAGGCCGGGGTAGCCCAGCGTCATGAGGGCCGCCGCGGCCAGCTCGGCCGCGCTGCCCACCCGGGCGACGCGAATAGCGGTGGTTATCACGGAGGAACCTGCTCTGGGAGGGGTGCCGGTCATAGAAGCCGGAAAGTCCGGAAAATCCCTTCTCAAGATTTCGGGATTTTTACGGATTCAGGCCTCTGTGAATCCTCGGTAAACCGAGAGCCACAGAGGCCTGAATTCCAATGGCTTTTTGGGGTTGATTATGCCACGCCGTCCTGTCGGTCCAGCACGCCCGCCAGGGCCTGCTCGAAGCCGGAGGCGCGGCTGGCGTCGGCGGTCGGGTCCTGCTGGCGGACGTCGATGACGTGCCCGGTCAGCTCGGACAGCAGCACGTCGAGGGAGGTGCGGGCGACCGCCTCGGAGGACAGCAGGCTGCCCGCGGGCTCCTGGCCGAAGGCCTTGGTGCGCATCGGGGTCGCCGTGCGCTCCGGGTTGATGCAGTTGACCCGGATGCCGTCGCCGGCCCACTCGTCGGACAGGGCCTGGGTGAGGTTCACCATGGCGGCCTTGGTCGAGGAGTAGAGGCTGTACTCGGCGCGGCCGCGGGTGTAGCTGCTGGAGGTGTACAGCAGCAGCTGGCCCTTGGTCTCGGCGAGGTACTTGTAGGCCGAACGAGCGATCTGCACCGGGGCCAGGTAGTTGACTTTCAGCGCTTCCTCGATGGTCGCGTTGTCGGTCTCGGCGAGCTTGCCGATGCGCAGGACGCCCGCGGTGTTGACGACGTAGTCGATCCGGCCGGTCTCGGAGTACGCCTTGGACAGCGCGTCGTCGACCTCCTCCGGGTTCTCCACGTGCGTGCCGGTGGTGGAGCGGCCGAGGGCGTAGACCTTCGCGCCGTAGGACTCGGCGAGTTCGGCGATGTCCTTGCCGATGCCGTACGAACCGCCGAAGACCACCAGCGTCCTGCCGGTGAGCAGGTCGCGGTAGGCGTCCTCGCCGTTCTGCTCCGGGGCGGCGGTGGAGGCGAGCTGGAAGAGCTTGTCGGCGATGAAGACGTCGACCGGCTGCGTCACCTTCATGTTGTACTCGTCGCCCGCCACGACGTGGATCGGCACGTCCGGCAGGTAGCGCAGGACGACCGTGCAGTCGTCGGTGGCCTGGAAGTTGGGGTCGCCCGCCGCCACCTCGTACGCCCGACGGATCGTCGACAGCTTGAACGCCTGCGGGGTCTGGCCGCGACGCAGCCGGGAGCGGTCCGGGATCTCCGTGATGAACTCGCCGTCCTCGCCGTGCGTGCGCGTGACGATGATGGTGTCCGCGGACGGGATGGCGACGTCGACGGCCTGGTAGCGCTCGAGCGCGGCGACGCAGTCGTCGATGACGCGCTGCGAGAGCAGGGGGCGTACGGCGTCGTGGAAGAGGACGTTGAGGTCCTCGCCGTCGGCCAGCCCCTCGCCCAGGGCGGCGATGGCGCGCTCGGTGGTCTCGTTCCGGGTGGAGCCGCCCTCGATGATCCGGGACACCTTCCGGAACCCGGCCTTGGCCACGATCTTCTCGACGTCCGGCACATAGCCCGGCGCCATCAGCACGATGACGTCGTCGACGGAGTCGGCCTTCTCAAAGGTGGTCAGCGTGTGCTCGATGACTGCCTTGCCGGCGATCTTCAGCAGCTGCTTGGGGATCGACAGACCCACCCGCTGGCCGGTGCCACCGGCCAGGATCACTGCGGTGGTACGGGGCTTGGCTATGTGCTGGGACACAGGTGACCTACCTTGGGGCGACAGGGAACGGGGAAATGGTCCCACTTGCGGTAACCGCGATGCAAGGTGAGCGCCCTTCAGTGCATATGTGCGCGCCACCTGTCATTCACCTGGCGGTGCCGGTGTTTGACGAGACGCGGGTGAGTCTTCCTCCGGCGCCCCCGTGAAATCCTGTGAGTAACTCCACAGGATGCAGCACATAGCCGAGAGTGACGGGAAAGCGGCTCAGCGCCGTCGCAACCGCTTGAGGCAGCGATGCCCCAACACTTTCACGAGTTCCTTCGAGGACGTCCGGTGCACCGGGCGGGTCGCGCCCCTCCCTGTCCCCTCGGCCACCGCGGCGAGCGCCCCGTACAAAGCCTGAGCGGCCACTTCGGGCGCGATCCGGGGTTCCTCGGCGGCGCCGCGGGCCGGCTCCGGCACGGCGGACAGCAGGCCGGTGTCACCGATCACCCGCACGCCCATCGCCTCGATACGCCCGGCCATCTCGGCGCCGATCGCGGCGGCCGCCTCGACCGCCCACGCGGGTGTGGAGATCTTCACGTCGCGCGGCGTGGGACTGCACGTGTTCTTCATATGCATGACCGCGCCGTTGCGAACCAGCTTGGAATAGAGCTCGTCGGGGAGACCATTGCCACGGAATTCCTTATTGAGGTTCCGCAGCATTTCCGTCTCGGCGAGGGTGAGTGAACGATTCGCCGTGTCGGGAACGGGCTGCAGAAGACGCGCGGGCAGCCCCAGCAGCGCCTCGAAGGTGCGCATCAGCCCCTCGCGGTCCCGGTCGTCGACCACGACGACGGTGACCCGGTCGGCCCCCACCACCCGCACCCACCGCTCGACCAGCCGGTCGTGCCGGTGCCGCCGCCAGAAACTCGGGTTGGGCTTCTCGTACGGGGCCTTGCGGAGCATGTGCTCCAGCCACTCCTCGTATCCCATGCGCAGCCCGTTCTGCACGTACTGCTGCCACTGCGAGGGCATGATGCGCCCCAGCGGCCGCAGGGTGACCAGCACGTGCACGCGCTCCCCGCCGAGCTGCTCGACGATCCGCGCGATGGTCGCGTCGTCGGGAGCGTCGGCGAAGAACTCGCTGCTGACCACCGAGGTGCTGCGCCCGGTGGCGCTCACCTGTTCGACGAGCCGGGTCCAGTGCCGCTCGGTGGGCGTGGTGTCACCGATCATCCCGGGGCGGGCGCAGGCGGCCAGCACCGCCTGCATGGGGTGTCTGCTGGCCGCCGGGAACTCGACGCCGTGCTCCCGCATCCGCTCCTTCGCCGCGAACAGGGCGCCCTGGATGGCGGTGGTCCCGGTCTTGTGCGGGCCGATGTGCAGCAGGCGGGTTCCGGCGGGCAGGGCGGCGGGGCGGCCGGTGACCACGCGGGCCTGGCTGTTCGTACAGTCCGTCTTCGTACAGTCCGTCTCCATGGTCAAGGGACGGTAGGAGCGGTTCCTGAGGCGACGCTGAGAGGAGCATGGGACGTTACTGAGTCTCGTGCGCCGAGCCGTGTGCACCGAGTCCTGTGCTCTGAGCTGGGCGCGCGCACCGAGTCCTGTCCACTGGGTCCAGGCGCACCGGGCCCTGTGCCCGGAGTCCTGGCGCACCGGGCCCCGCTGCGTCCCGGGCTCCTCCCCCGCCTCCGTCACGCCCGCCGGACGCCCGGCGTGCCGTCGGTGACCCGCAGCCTGGCCAGCGTGCGGGCGGTCGCCTGCGGCTTCAGGACGGTGTCCACGACACGGACCTGGGCGTCCACGGCGTCGCGGCGGACGTCGAAGAGGTGGTAGCCGCGGTGGGCGTCGATCAGCTTCCAGTGCGGGTTGTCGGCCTTCAGCGGGTCCCACTGGGCGTGGAAGGCGGCCTGGTCCTGGTCGCCGTTGCTGGAGACGGAGGTGCCGACGAACTCGGCGCCGACGACCGCGGAGGACGGGTCGGCGAAGTCCTCGCGCAGATCGCTGATCATGGTGAGGTGCCGGTCCCCGCTGAGCACCACGGGGTTGCGGACCTTCTGGAACTCCCCCAGCAGGGCGTTGCGCTCGGCCTGGTAGCCGTCCCAGGCGTCGTAGTACCACCGCTTGCCCGCGCCGGCCAGCAGGTCGGTCTCCGCCATCATGATCTGCGAGGCGACGAGGTTCCACCGGGTGTTCGAACCGTGGAGCGAGTCCAGCAGCCACCGCTTCTGCTCGGCGCCGAGCATGGTGAGCGCGGGGTCCTGGGCACCGGTCTGGCTGGTGGCCTGGTCGCTGCGGTACTGCCGGGTGTCGAGGACGTTGAGCCGGGCCAGCCGGCCGAACTGGAAGCGCCGGTACATCCGGATGTGCGGTCCGTCGGGGATCGCGGTCGCCCGGACCGGCATGTGCTCGTAGTACGCCTGGTAGGCCGCGGTCAGCCGGGCCGCGAACGCGTCGTGCGACTGCTTGGCCGGGTCCTGCGGGATCTCCCCGGCGAAGTCGTTGTCGACCTCGTGGTCGTCGAACGTCACCACCCAGGGCGCGTGGGCGTGCATCCGCTGCAGGTCGGGATCGGTGCGGTACTGCGCGTACCGGTTGCGGTACTGGGTGAGGCCGTACGGCTCCCCGCTCCCCTCGTGGGTGCGCGGGCCGCTCGCCGAGGGTGCCGACTCGTAGATGTAGTCCCCGACGAAGACGACGACGTCGGGATCCTGCGCGTACATGTCGGCGTACGGCGTGAAGTAGCCGTGCTGCCAGTTCTGGCAGGAGGCGAGGGCGAGGCGCAGGGAGCCGCCGGAGGCGAGCGGCTGGGGCGCGGTGCGGGTACGGCCGACGCGTGAGAGCTGCCCGCCGGCGCGGAAGCGGTACCAGTAGGCGCGCCCCGGGCGCAGTCCGCGTACGTCCACGTGAACGCTGTGCCCGTACTCGGGACGGGCCTGGGCGACGCCCCGGCGGACGCCGGTTGCGAACCGCTCGTCGGGCGAGATCTCCCACTCCACCGGGACGACCCGGTCGGGCATGCCGCCGCCGGTCAGCGGGGCGGGGGCGAGCCGCGTCCACAGCACGACCCCGTCGGGCAGGGGGTCGCCGGAGGCGACGCCGAGGCTGAACAGCCCGCCTGGGAGCGGGGGTTCGGCGGCCCGTGCGGTGCCGGGCAGCCACAGCTGGGCGGAGGCGGCGGCGCCGACGACGGCGGCACCGGCGGTGAGGAAGCGGCGCCGGCCGGTGGCGGCGGCTCGGTCCGGTCCAGCGGCCATCGGTGAACTCCCTTGTGTCACTGGTCTCTTGGACACAAGGAAGCTGTCATGCACACCTAGTCACCGCGCTGAACGCCGCGCCTCGTGTGCATGACAAAAAGGGGGACAGAGGGGGACCCGTTGCGGGAGGGCAACGGGTGCCATACCGCAACGGGTCCCTGAGACTACGGAGAGCCGGGGCTCTCGGCGTCTAGAAGGGCTCGAATCCCTCGAACTCCTGGGCCGCCTCGTCGTGTTCGGCCTGGCGGTCGCGGCGACGCTGGGCGGCGGGCCGCGGGGCCTCGAAGCGGTGGTCCTCACCACGGCGGCCGAGCATCTCGGCTCCGGCGGTCACGGACGGCTCCCAGTCGAAGACGACGGCGTTGTCCTCGGGGCCGATGGCGACACCGTCACCCGAGCGGGCGCCCGCCTTCATCAACTCGTCCTCGACACCGAGGCGGTTGAGCCGGTCGGCGAGGTAGCCGACGGCCTCGTCGTTGTTGAAGTCGGTCTGGCGCACCCAGCGTTCCGGCTTCTCACCGCGGACACGGAACAGCGGCTCCCCGGCGGCCTCCTCGCGCGTGACGGTGAAGCCGGCGTCGTCCACGGCCTTGGGCCGGATGACGATCCGGGTCGCCTCCTCCTTGGGCTTGGCGGCCCGCGCCCTGGCGACGAGGTCGGCGAGCGCGAAGGACAGCTCCTTGAGCCCCGTGTGCGCGACGGCGGACACCTCGAAGACGCGGTAGCCGCGCGCCTCCAGTTCCGGCCGGACCATCTCCGCCAGGTCCTTGCCGTCCGGTACGTCGATCTTGTTCAGGACGACGATGCGCGGACGGTTGTCGAGCCCGCCGTACTCGCGCAGCTCCGCCTCGATGACGTCGAGGTCGGAGGCGGGGTCGCGGTCGGACTCAAGCGTGGCCGTGTCCAGGACGTGCACCAGCACGCTGCACCGCTCGACGTGCCGCAGGAACTCGAGGCCGAGTCCCTTGCCCTGGCTGGCGCCCGGGATGAGGCCGGGGACGTCGGCGATGGTGTAGACGGTCGACCCGGCGGTCACCACGCCCAGGTTGGGCACGAGGGTGGTGAACGGGTAGTCGGCGATCTTCGGCTTGGCGGCGGACAGCACCGAGATCAGGGATGACTTCCCCGCGCTCGGATACCCGACCAGGGCCACGTCGGCGACGGTCTTCAGCTCCAGGACGATGTCCTGCAGGTCCCCCGGCTCGCCGAGCAGCGCGAAGCCGGGCGCCTTGCGGCGGGCACTCGCGAGCGCCGCGTTGCCGAGCCCGCCGCGGCCGCCCTGGGCGGCGACGAAGGAGGTGCCGTGTCCGACGAGGTCCGCGAGCACGTTGCCGGCCTTGTCGAGGACGACGGTGCCGTCCGGCACGGGGAGGACGAGGTCCTGCCCGTCCTTGCCGGACCGGTTGCCGCCCTCGCCCGGCTTGCCGTTGGTGGCCTTGCGGTGCGGGGAGTGGTGGTAGTCGAGCAGCGTGGTCACGGACTGGTCGACGGTGAGGATGACGTCCCCGCCGCGGCCGCCGTTGCCGCCGTCCGGGCCGCCGAGCGGCTTGAACTTCTCACGGTGGACGGAGGCACAGCCGTGACCTCCGTTACCCGCGGCGACGTGCAGCTCGACGCGGTCCACGAAGGTGGTCATGGTGGGTGCCTCCAGAGACGTACGGGGGTGTTTCCTGGGTTAACACGCGAAAGGCGGACCCGCCTTCCCGGAAGGGAAGTGAGGTCCGCCTCGCGAAAAGATCGAACGACTCGCTCGGGTCAGGCGACCGGAACGATGTTCACGACCTTGCGGCCACGGTAGGTACCGAACTCCACCGCACCGGTCTGCAGCGCGAACAGCGTGTCGTCGCCGCCGCGGCCCACGCCGGAGCCCGGGTGGAAGTGGGTGCCGCGCTGGCGGACCAGGATCTCACCCGCGTTGACGACCTGACCGCCGAAGCGCTTCACGCCGAGCCGCTGGGCGTTGGAGTCGCGACCGTTCCGGGTGGACGATGCGCCCTTCTTGTGTGCCATGTCTCCTCAGTCCCTTACTTCGCAGCCGCGGGGATCTCAGTGACCTTGATCGCCGTGTACTGCTGGCGGTGGCCCTGACGACGGCGGTAGCCGGTCTTGTTCTTGTAGCGCAGAATGTCGATCTTCTGCCCCTTGTGGTGGTCCACGACCTCGGCCTGGACCTTGATGCCGGCCAGCACCCACGGGTCGCTGGTCACAGCGTCGCCGTCGACAACGAGCAGGGTCGAGAGCTCGACCGTGTCGCCAACCTTGGCGGTGGAAATCTTGTCAACCTCAACGATGTCGCCGACAGCAACCTTGTGCTGGCGACCACCGCTGCGCACGATGGCGTACACGCGGATCTCACTCTCTCGCTCGGAACGGCACCCCCGCAGTCCAGCCGCCCGGGCAGGAACAACGGACGGCCTCTCCCGGCCACCGAGGTACCCGGGAGGAAGAGGTTTACGGGGATGTGGCACGTCAGTGGACACGCCGACGGTCTAGGTTACGGGGCGGGTGTACGGGGGTCAAACCGGGGCCGAAGCCTCCTGTCCCCCTCACCGCCGCCCACCCTCGGGGCACTCGCCCTCCTGGACGGTGAAGCCGTCCACGGACATCCACGGGGCACCCCACCTCACCCTCGAGCGGCCCGCCGACACGGTGACGGCAGCCCCGCACCGCCGGTCCCCCACGCCCCTGCCGCCGGCACCCGGTGCCACCACCCGCGAACAGCCGGTCGAACGATGTCGATCGCCCACCGGCCCTCGAGCCACGCGGGACGCGCAAGTCCGACATCCGCACCTCCCCTCTGATCACAGTTCCATCACAGAATCCCCCCAACCCCCGGCAAATGTCCCCTGACGCACCGTTATGCCCCAACCCCGCCTGTTGGGCGTTCAGTTGAACTTCTCTCTACCACTGCGGAGTCACACGTCCACCGCGTGAACTCCACACATCTGAAGATCGATGCCCTGGGGGGACCTGATTCATGGCCGGAAAGAGGCGCGCAGAGGTAGGTCGCAGACGGTTCATACGGCTGGCGGGCGGCACCGCCGCGGGCGCCGCCGTCGTGGGGGGCGGCACCTTCACCGCGATGGCGACCGGTGTCTTCGAGTCGCCCACGCCCGACCCGTTCGCGAACATGCCGCGCTCGCTCGCACTGAGCCTGCCGCAGGGGACCGCTGAGCCGATCCCCGTGCCGCCGCTGCCGGACCCGCTGGACGGGGGCACCGTCAGCGCGCCGAGCCCGTCCACGCGCATCCCCTACACCGGGGGCACGCCGGTCGAGACGGACGTACCGACCTCACTGCCGTTCGAGTTCAACAAGGCCGGCTACAAGATCAGCCCGGACCTGCCGGAGGCCATGCGGCCCTGGCGCAACCGGCCCACCACCTGGGCGAACGCGAACCTCTCGACGGGCACGTACCACCTGAACGCCGACGGTGTGTACATGTACTACGCCAAGGACGGCAAGGTCTACGACCACCCCGTCGGGCAGATCCAGTACGGCCTCGGCTGCATCACCAGCTACCGCGTCGAGAAGGACCCCACCCGCAAGGCCACGTTCCTCAAGCGCGCCAAGGCCCAGGCCGACCGGCTGATCGCCAAGCGCGTCGAGACGCGCGGCGCCTGGTACTTCCCGTACCCCTTCGACTACACGCACGCCGAGCACAGCGGCGTCGCCTACAAGGCGCCCTGGTACTCCGGCATGGCGCAGGGCGAGGCCATCAGCCTCTTCGCCCAGCTCGCAGGCCTGCAGGACGGGCTCACCGAGGACGAGAAGGCCCGGTACCGGATAGCCGCCGACGGCGCCTTCTCCTCGCTGCTGCGCGGTGACAACGCCGCCCCGTGGGTGGTGAACAAGGACAGGTCGGGCTACCTGTGGATCCAGGAGTACCCGTTCAAGACGGCCGGTACGGGCGACTACACGTACAACGGCATGATCTTCGCCATGTTCGGCCTGTGGGACTACGTCCAGCTGACCGGCAACGAGCTCGCGGCCCAGCTGTACGACGGCGCCTGCACGACCATGGCGCGGTACTTCTCCCTGCTGCGCAACCCGCGCTGGTACTCGTACTACTGCCAGACCCACCGGATCCCTGCGGTCACCTATCACCACCACCACATCACGCTGTGGCAGCAGCTGCACTGGCACACCAACAGCGCGGTCTTCGCCCACCAGCTGGACATGCTGATCGAGGACTTCCCGCCGCCGGGCGTGAAGAGCGGCTCCGTGATCGCCATCGCCGCCGGCGCTCACACCCTGTACAAGGTGGGGACCAAGGCGGACGGCAACTACGACAAGGCCCAGCAGGACAAGATCCTCGGCACGAAGAAGGTCAGCTTCGCCAAGGCCACCCAGGCGCCCATCGACATCCGGCGGCGGATCAAGGGCGCGGGCGTGTGGTACCGGATCGCCGCCGGGGCGTACAAGGGCTACTGGATCGGGGAGGCCTACCCGAAGGCGTTCCTGCGCGGTGAGCACCTGCCGATCACCTACCGGTCGCCGCGCACCCTGACGATCGCCGCGAACGCCTCCGTCGAGGCGATCCGGTTCGGCACCAACGGGACGGCCGGCACGCTCAAGACGCTGAAGTACTCCGAGGCACACAGCCTGCAGTTCGACCGCCGGTCGATGGTCAACGGGCGGTCGATGCTGAGGATCACGTCGGAGGAGCTGGCCGGCTACTGGATCCCCGCCAACCAGGTCGTCACCGACGGCCGCTGACCCGCAGGTGCTCCGTCCGGGGCCGTCCGTGACAGGCGGGCGGCCCCTCGCCGTATGCTCGCCGGGCGAACGCAGACACCGGAAGGCGAAGAAGTGAACTACAGGGTCCAGCCCAGCGCCCAGGTCGACGAGAGTGCCGAGATCGGCGCCGGGAGCAGCGTGTGGGACCTCGCGCAGATCCGCGAGGGCGCCCGGCTCGGCGAGGGCTGCGTGATCGGCCGGGGCGCGTACGTCGGCTCTGGCGTGCGCATGGGTGACAACTGCAAGCTGCAGAACTACGCCCTCGTGTACGAGCCGGCCGAGCTCGGCGACGGTGTCTTCATCGGGCCCGCCGTGGTCCTCACCAACGACCACAACCCGCGCTCGGTGGACCCCGAGGGCAAGCAGAAGCGGGGCGGCGACTGGGAGGCCGTCGGTGTGAGGATCGCCGACGGGGCGTCGATCGGGGCCCGCTCCGTGTGCGTGGCGCCGATCACCATCGGCCGCTGGGCGATGGTCGCCGCGGGTGCCGTCGTCACCAAGGACGTGCCGGACTTCGCCCTGGTCGTGGGCGTCCCGGCCCGCCGGGTCGGCTGGGTCGGACGCGTGGGTGTCCGCCTGGTCGAGCGGGAGGGCGAGCCCGGCGTGTGGGAGTGCCCGCAGACCGGCGCCCTGTACGACGAGAAGGACGGCGTGCTGAGCGAGCGCGCTCTCTGAGGTCACCGCACCCGCGGAGAGGGCCGGTCCGGGCAGCCGCTCGGGCCGGCCCTCGCCGGTTCCCCTCATCCGTACGAGCACCGTGTGACGCCACCGGATGACGTCACCGGATCGCACGTCACCGCATGAACGTCACCCGTGCGGACTTCACCCGCTTGCACTTTCGAAATTCACCATCCCTGCACTGATCTCCCCCGTAGGATCCACGAAGTTGTTGATCTTCGTAGGGGGGAATCAGCCATGGCTGACACCAACCGTTCCGCGGTGGACCACAGAGACTTCGACCGCAGAGCGTTCATGCGTCTCACGGGAGGCACCGCGCTCGGTGTCTCCTTCGTCGGTGTGGGGAGCCAGGCGGCGGCCGCCGCCTCGGGCGTGAAGGCCGCCGGGGACCCGCGCTTCTCCGGCATCCCCCGGTCCTGGGTACTGAGCCTTCCGCACCGGACCGCGCCCCAGCCGCCGCTGCCGCCACTGCCCGACCAGCTGGCCGGCGGAGTCGTCTCCCCGCCCAGCAGGCGCCTGCCCCAGCGACTCGGCGCCCCGGACCTGGCGACGGTGCAGACGGCCGCGCCGACCACCCTGCCGTTCGAGTTCAACGTCAGCGGCTACCGTGCCGTCGCCGATCTGCCCGAGCCCATGCGCCCCTGGCGCGACCGGCCCACGACCTGGGCGAACGTGACACCGAACACGGAGCACACCTACCTCGACAGCGAGGGCGTGATCCTCTACCGCCCGAGCTGGACCGCCCCCGGCTACAACCAGCCGGTCACCCAGATCCAGTTCGGCCTCGGCTGCATCACCAGCTACCGCACCGAGACCGACCCCACCCGCAGGGCGCTGTTCCTCACCCGCGCGAAGGCCCAGGCCAAGCGGCTGATCGACACCCGGGTGGAGACCCGCGGCGCCTGGTACTTCCCGTACCCCTTCGACTTCACCCACGCCGAGCACAGCGGCGTCTCCTACAAGGCGCCCTGGTACTCCGGCATGGCGCAGGGCGAGGCGATCAGCCTGTTCGTCCAGCTCTCCCAGCTGGACGGGGTCACCGAGGAGGAGAAGGCCCTCTACCGGGCGGCCGCCGACGGCGCCTTCGCCTCACTGCTCCTCGCCGACAACGCCACCCCCTGGGTCGTCAACCGCAACAGCGCCGGCTACCTCTGGATCCAGGAGTACCCGGGCGCCGAGCCCGGCACGGGCGACTACACGTACAACGGCATGATCTTCGCCATGTTCGGCCTCTGGGACTACATCCAGGAGACCGGCAACGAGCTGGCGGTGCAGCTGTACGACGGGGCGTGCACCACGATCGACCGGTACTTCCCGCTGCTGCGCAACCAGCGCTGGGCCTCGTACTACTGCCAGACCCACCGCATCCCGGCGTACACCTACCACCAGCACCACATCAACCAGCTCCGCCAGCTGCACTGGCAGACGGCCAGCCCCCGCTTCGCCCACATGACCGACCTGCTGACGGACGACTTCCCCTCCGGGGTGCTCCCGGCGGGCGCCACCATCGCCTTCGCGGCCGGGACGCACACCCTGTACCAGTTCGGCACCCAGTCGGACGGCGACTACGACAAGGCGCAGGCGGACGTCGAACTCGCGCGCCAGAACGTGACGTTCAGCCGCGCCACCCAGGCGCCCGCGAGCCGGCGCCGCCGGATCCAGGGCCGCGGCGTCTACTACCGGATCGACGCGGGGGCGTACGCGGGCTGGTGGGTGGGCGAGTACTACCCGAACGCGTTCCTGCTCGGCGAGTACCTGCCGACGGTCTACCACCCGGACCGCACGCTGACCTTCCCGGCCGGCACCGAGGTCACGTGTTACAAGTTCGGCACAGACGGAGCGGTGGGCAGCACGCGGACCGTGACGTTCGCCGCCCCGTCGAACGCCCCCTTCGACCGCCGCTCGGTGATCAACGGCAGGCCCATGTGCCGGATCACGGCGGGCGGGCTCGCCGGATACTGGGTCTGGGCAGGTGACGTGCTCACCGACGGGCGCTGAACACCCGGTCACGAAATCGTTATGCGGCCCCCCTCGGGGCCGCACAACGGCTTCTGACCACGGCATGGACACGACCCTCGGGGCCGAGGCCATCCCGGCGCGGACCTGGTCAGCACGGTCATTGCCTACCATTGCATCCGGTGTGCGTCCGTGGCACCACGGCCGCCGCCCGGCACGCCGGTCCGCCCCACCAGCCCGACCCGAGAAGAAGAGTGCTCAGTGAAAGTCATCAGCATCGTCGGAGCCCGACCCCAACTGGTGAAGCTCGCCCCCATCGCGGCGGCCTTCGCGGAGACTGAGCACGAGCACGTGATCGTGCACACCGGGCAGCACTACGACGCCGACCTCTCCGACGTCTTCTTCTCCGGCCTCGGCATCCCCGACCCCGACGTCCACCTCGGCGTGGGCTCGGGCAGCCACGGCGTGCAGACCGGTGCCGTGCTCTCCGCGCTGGACCCGGTCCTGGAGCGGGAGCAGCCCGACTGGGTGCTCGTGTACGGCGACACCAACTCCACCATCGCCGGTGCCCTGTCGGCCGTGAAGATGCACCTGCCGGTGGCGCACCTGGAGGCGGGCCTGCGCTCCTTCAACCGGCGGATGCCGGAGGAGCACAACCGCGTCCTCACCGACCACTGCGCCGACCTGCTGCTGGCCCCCACCGAGGAGGCCGTGCGCCACCTCACGAGCGAGGGCCTCGCCGACCGCACCCGCCTGGCCGGCGACGTGATGGTCGACATCTGCCTGCGCATCCGCGACCAGGTGCGGGCCGGCGAGTTCCCGGCCCCCGAGCTGCCCGAGGGCATCGACCCGGCGCAGCCGTTCCTGCTGGCGACGCTGCACCGCCCGGACAACACCGACGACCCCGAGCGCCTCGCCGCGATCGTCGACTCGCTCGCGAAGCTGCCGGTGCCGGTGGCGCTGGCCGCGCACCCGCGTCTGGTCGCCCGCGCCAAGGAACACGGCATCGAGCTGGCCCAGGGCAACGTCCACGTCGGCCGCCCGCTGCCGTATGCGAGCCTGGTCGCCGCCGTCCTGGCCTCCGTCGGTGTGGTCACCGACTCGGGCGGGCTGCAGAAGGAGGCGTTCCTGCTGGAGCGCATCTGCACCACCATCCGTCCCGAGACGGAGTGGGTGGAAACCGTCAACACGGGCTGGAACGTCCTCGTTCCCGACCCGCACACGCTGTCGCCGCAGGAGTGGGCCGAGACGGTGACCCGTCCCGTGCCGACCGCCGACCCCGGCACCCCCTACGGCGACGGCCGCGCGGCGCACAACGTCGTCCGGCTCATGGAGGAGTGGAAGGGGGGCAGCCGGCCCGCCTGACGCGGTACCGGAGGTCGTGGCCGTCCGCCCCGCGGGCGGCCACAAGCGACCCACAGTCCGCGCATGTCAGCGTGCTAGCGTCAACAGCTATGTCATCGTCTCCCCCGCCCGGTCCGCCTGCGGAAGGCAAGCGGCCCCACGTCATCTACCTCGCCATCGGATTCCCGCCGGCCGCCAAGAGCTCCACGTACCGGATGCGCGAGACCGCCAACCAGTTCGTCAAGGCGGGCTGGGACGTCACGGTCGTCAACATCGCCCGGGAATCCTGGGAACTCGACTCCGGCATCGACCTCACCCTGCTGGACCAGGTCGACCCGCGGGTGAAGATCGTCGAACTGCCGCTGGCGCGCGAAGACCTGGAGACGGACATCCGCCTCTACGACGAGGCGCGCGCCCTCGACCCCAACGGCTGGGTCGCCCAGCTCCGCCGCCGCCAGACCAAGACCTTCCCGGAGCCCAACTTCGGTGAGTGGCGCGGCGACCTGGAGCAGGCCGTGCTGCGCATCCACCGGGAGCACCCGGCGGACCTGCTGCTCGCCAGCTGCGTGCCGTACGTGAACCTCGCCGCGGCCTGGAAGCTGTGGGAGGAGGCGAGGGTGCCGTACGCGGTGGACTTCCGCGACGGCTGGTCGATCGACGTCATCGACGGCGTCGAGGCCTTCTCCCGCGACTCCGACGAGGGCCGCTGGGAGCAGAAGGTCCTCGACCACGCGGTGTCCCTGTGGGTCGTCAACGACCCCATCGCCGAGCACTACCGCAAGCGCTACCCGGAGTTCGCCGACCGCGTGCACGTCGTGCGCAACGGCTACGACGCCGACAGCGCGCCGGGCTGGGTGCACAAGGCGGACCGCGAGTCCGGTCTGGTCTTCGGCTACCTCGGCACCGTCAACTTCAGCATCCCGCACCTGGAGACGGTGCTGAACGCCTGGCGCGCGGCCCGTGAGAAGGAGCCCCTGCTGGCGAACGCGCGCTTCGAGCTGCGCGGCCACCTCGGCAACGGCGCCAGCCGCGGGGCGAACCGGCACGCCGAGGTCCTCAAGGAGGCCGAGTCCGACGGCGTCTTCTACGGGGGGCCCGCGGCGAAGGCCGAGGTCTCCTCGATCTACGCCGGCTGGGACGCCATGGTGCTGATCCTCATCGGCGGCCGGTACGTCACCTCCGGCAAGGTGTACGAGTACATGGCGACGGGCCTGCCCATCGTGTCGGCGCACGCCGTCGAGCACGACGCCTCCAACGTGCTGAAGGGCCACCCGCTGTGGACCGGCGCTCCCGGTCTCGACGTGGAGGGCCTGACCGAGTCGTTCATCAAGGCCGCGCACATGGCGGTGGAGACGACCGACGCGGAGCACGCCGAAGCGATGGCCCACGCCGACCAGTTCACTCGTGAGGCGCTGATGTCCGTCGCCGTCAAGAACCTTGTCGAGGAGCTCGCCAAGTGACCGAAGTCCTGCTCGTCGCCACCGACCGACCGCAGTTCGGCGTCCTGGCCTCCACGGTGCGCAAGTTCGAGGCCCTGGGTGCGCGCGTCTACCTGGCGGGCAGCTTCCACCTGGAGGCCGAGGGCGTCCCCGAGGAACTCGCGAAGGTCGCGCTGGCCGGCGCCCACCAGCTGCCGCGCAACCTCAAGCACCGCAGCCAGGCGCTGCGCCGCCGGGCCGGCAAGTCGCCGCGCGGCCTGCGCCTGTGGATGCAGATCGGCCGCGACTCGTGGCTGCGCTCCCGGGCCCGCAAGGCCGACGTGCTCGTCGCCCTGGACGCCTCCGCCGTGTACACGGTGTGGCGGCTGGCCGAGTACAACCGGGGCGCCGCCGCCAAGTTCGGGCTCGCGCCCGCGCTGAAGGCCGTGGAGGAACTCAAGGAGAAGGGCGGCACCGCGGCCCGTTCCTCCGTCCTGCCGCCGCTGCACGCCGTCGCCCGCGATGTGCGCCGCAGCGTCGACAGCCTGCCCGCCCAGCTGGTGCGGGCGGCCACCCCGCGGCCCGTGATGCGCTCGGGCGTCGGCGCCCGGCTGTGGCGTTCCGCCGTGACCGCGCCCGGCGTGCCCATAAAGGTGCGCGCCGCGACCTCGCGGTACGTCGCCGAGGGCATGCAGTGGGCGGGCCGCACCAGCGGTGCCGCGCTGACGCTGGCGGACGCCGCCGCGAAGATCCCGGACCCGAAGCTGCGGGCCGACCTCTACTACGAGGGCGCCATGCAGGAGATCCGCAAGGGCATCAGCCCGCGCAGCCTCGGCAAGGCCGTCAAAGCCCATCTCGTTCACGCCGACGCCGAGTTCGCCAGGGGCCGCACCGACGAGGCGGCCGAGGCGCTGAACCGGGCGCTGTTCCTGGACTTCCACCGGGTGCTGCACATCGACCAGCTGTCGTCGCCGCTGGCGAAGGACGCCGAGGGCTTCGTCGCCCCGATGTACCGCTCCAAGGCGTTCCAGGCCCTCAGCCGCCCCCGTGGCCGCACGGTGCCCGCGGCACCCGTGCCCACCGACCGCCCGCTGCGGCTGCTGGTGGCGACGAGCGCCAACGACAACTTCCTGCACCTCATCAAGGAGCACTTCGCCGACCACCCCGGCGTCGAGCTGCGCTACCTGGACCTGGCCGCGAACAAGCACCTCAAGCGGATCTCCTGGGCGGCCCCGAGGATGCTCAAGGACCGGCTGTCCGACGGCGCGAGCGACTACCAGGAAGAGGTGGAGCGCCTGATGCGCCCCTACCTCGACTGGGCGGACACGCTGTTCCTGGAGTGGGCGGCGGGCCCGGCCGGCATGCTCACCACGATCGACCCGGGCGACACCCGGATCGTCGTACGCCTGCACAGCTACGAGGCGTTCACGCGCTGGCCGCACATGACGGACTTCTCCCGGGTCGACGACCTCGTCTTCGTCGCCCCGCACGTGAAGGACCTCACCACCTCGCTCGTGCCCATGCTCCGCGGCGAGCAGGCCCCGCGCTTCCACGTCCTGGACAACGCCATGGACCTGTCGGGCTTCAACCGGCCCAAGCCGGCCGAGGCCCGCTTCAACCTGGGTCTGATCGGTATCAGCCAGGTCGCCAAGGACCCCAAGTGGGCCGTGGACGTCCTGGAGCGGGTCCGCAAGCACGACGAGCGCTACCGGCTGATCCTGGTCGGCGGCGACATGGACCCGAAGACCAGCCAGGCCACCCGCGAGTACCGGCGTGAGCTCGATCGGCTGCTGGCGCCGCTGGAGGAGTCCGGCGCGGTCGTGAAGCTCGGTCCGACGGACGACGTCCCGTCGAAGCTGGTCGAGATCGGTACGATCCTCAGCTCCTCCGTGCGCGAGGGCTGCCACGTCGGTCTGATGGAGGGCGCCGCCAGCGGTGCCGTCCCCGTCGTGCGGGACTGGCCGTTCTACGCGGGCAAGCCCAACAGCGCGCGCACCCTCTACCCCGAGGGCTGGGTCGTCGCCTCCCCCGCGGAGGCGGCCGAGCGGATCCTGAAGGTCACGGCCTCGGAAGAGGCCTGGCGCGCCGCCGGCGAGCTCGCCACCGAGCACGCGCTGACGGTGTGGGACTGGCCCGTGGTGCAGAAGCACTTCGAGAAGCTGTTCCTCGAGGAGAGCTGACGCCAGGACGGAAGAGACGGAAGAAGGGCCCCCGGGATCATCCCGGGGGCCCTTCCGCGTCACGCTCGTCCGTGGGACGTCACGGGTGCCGCAGCCGCCACCCCGCCCACGCCGACTCCACCATCTCCCGCACGCCCCGCCGCGCACTCCAGCCGAGCTCCTCGCGGATCAGGTCGGCGGAGGCCACGACCCGCGCCGGGTCGCCGGGACGGCGCTCGCGCACCCGCGGCTCGGCGTCGGTGCGCCCGGTGACGTCCTGGATGATCCCGACCATCTCCGCGACCGAGACGCCCTCGCCGCGGCCGATGTTGAGGACGAGCCGGGCGTCCGGGTCGGCGGCGAGCCGCTGCGCGGCCGCGACGTGCGCGGCGGCGATGTCCTCGACGTGGATGTAGTCGCGGACGCAGGTGCCGTCCGGGGTGGGGTAGTCGTCGCCGAAGATCCACGGCGACTCCCCGGCGTCGAGCCGCTCGAAGACCATCGGGACCAGGTTGAAGACGCCGTCGTCGCCCAGTTCGGGCGTGGCCGCGCCCGCCACGTTGAAGTAGCGCAGCGAGGCGGTCGCCATCCGGTGCCGCGCACCGACGGCCGCCACCAGCCACTCGCCGGCCAGCTTGGTCTCGCCGTACGGGTTGATGGGCGCGCACGGCGTCTTCTCGGTGACGAGGTCGACGTCCGGCATGCCGTACACGGCGGCCGAGGAGGAGAACAGGAAGCGGCCCACGCCCGCGGCGGCGGCCGCGTCGAGCAGCACGCGCAGGCCCTCGACGTTCTCGTGGTAGTAGTACAGCGGCCGTTCGACGGACTCGGCCACCTGCTTCTTGCCGGCGATGTGCACGATGCCGGTGACGGCGTGCTCGCGCAGCACCCGGTCGACGGCCTCGCGGTCGAGGACCGTGCCGGTCTCCAGCACGACACCGTCCGCGAGCCGCTCGGCGCGGCCCGTGCTCAGGTCGTCCAGGACGACGACGGACTCACCGGCGTCGGTCATCGCCTTCACCACATGCGAGCCGATGAAGCCGGCGCCGCCCGTGATCAGCCAGGTCATGAAGAACCCTTCCTGCACCAGGACCCCGCCCCGAGGTTCCGGGGGCGGGGCCATGAGGTTGTGTGCGCCCTGCGAGCGTCCGTCAGCCGCCGATGACGACCCGGCGGACGCCCTTCCAGGCCTCCGGGTCGGTCGTACGGCGACCGTCGACCAGGACCGTGACGTCCGGCAGGTCGGCCGGGGTCAGGGCGCGGTACTCGGCGTGGTCGGCCTGGAGGATCGCCGCGGTGACCTTCTCGCCGTTGTGCGGGGTCAGTCCGTGCGCCGCCAGCTCCTCCGCCGTGTACATCGGGTCGGAGACGAACGGGACCGCGCCGCGCGCCTTGAGCGCCTCGACGGTCGGGAAGACGCCGGAGAACGCGGTCTCCTTGACGCCACCGCGGTAGGCGGCGCCCAGCACGAGCACGTTGACGCCGGTCAGGTCGCCGTAGGCGGCGGCCAGCAGGTCGACGGCGTACTCGGGCATCGCGGCGTTCGCCTCACGGGCGGAGCGCACGACGGTGGCGGCCGGGTCGTTCCACAGGTACATCCGCGGGTAGATCGGGATGCAGTGGCCGCCGACGGCGATGCCCGGCTGGTGGATGTGGCTGTAGGGCTGCGAGTTGCAGGCCTCGATGACCTTCTTGACGTCGATGCCGTTCTGGTCGGCGAAGCGCGCGAACTGGTTCGCGAGGCCGATGTTGACGTCCCGGTAGGTGGTCTCGGCGAGCTTGGCCAGCTCGGAGGCCTCCGCGGTGCCCAGGTCCCACACGCCGTTGGCCTGCGGCAGGTCGGCGCGCTCGTCGAAGTCGAGGACCTGCTCGTAGAACTGGACACCGCGGGCCGTCGACGCCTCGTCGATGCCGCCGACCAGCTTGGGGTAGCGGCGCAGGTCGGCGAAGACCCGGCCGGTGAGGACCCGCTCCGGGGAGAACACCAGGTGGAAGTCCTCGCCCGCGGTCAGGCCCGAACCCTCGGCCAGCATCGGCGCCCAGCGGGTGCGGGTGGTGCCGACCGGCAGGGTGGTCTCGTACGAGACGAGCGTGCCGGGCTTGAGGCCCTTGGCGATCGCCTTCGTCGCGGCGTCCATCCAGCCGAAGTCCGGCACGCCCTCGGCGTCCACGAAGAGCGGGACGACCACGACGACGGCCTCGGAGTCGGCGACCGCGGCCGCGGTGTCCGTCGTGGCGCTCAGCAGCCCGGCGTCGACGGCCTGCTTGAGCTTGACGTCGAGGTCGTGCTCGCCGGGGAACGGCTCGACACCGGCGTTGACCAGCTCGACGACCTTCTCGTTGACGTCCGCGCCGATGACCCGGTGGCCCTTGGAGGCGAACTGCACCGCCAGCGGGAGCCCGATCTTGCCGAGCGCTACTACACAGATGTTCATGGAGGGTCGCTACTTCCTTTTGGAACCGGTCGGCTTCTTCGCACCGTTCGGCTTGGACTTCTTGGCACCGGCCCGCTTCACGCGGACGGCACCGGACTTCAGTTTCCGGAGCAGGCGCCCGAGCGCCCGCCGTACCAGTGTCCTCTTCGGGGGATACAGCTGGGCCGTGTCGATCACCACACGCCCCTTGTCGTTCACCACGGCCGACGCCCGGTACGGGTCCCCGGCGGGCCCCCACAGGCGGGCCAGCGGCATGGGCAGCCCCTCGCCGCGCACGGGGATCTCGTACGTCCGGCCGGCGAGGTCCAGGTGGACCCGGACGCCTCGCTTGGCGGTGTCGTGGTCCAGCGGCACACGGGCGTGCAGCACGCTGGCGGCGCCGTCCTGGGCGGGCTCCACCCGCATCTCGCCGACGACCGGCGGCAGGACCTGCCCGGCCTTCAGCCGGCGCCCGCCTGGCTTGTCCGCCGACTTGGGCATGGCGCCCTTGACCAGTCGCAGCACGGGCCGGGCCGCGTCGGCGTCACCGACGACCGGCACCCGCACGGACGCCGTGTAGGTGAGCCGGTCGTCCTGCTGCTCCCAGCCGGAGGTCAGCAGGTGCGTACCCGCGGCGAGCCGGCCGGGGACCGACTCGTCGAGCAGCTCGTAGGTGCGGTCGGACAGGCCGATGCGCGGGTCGCGGAAGCCCGGGTAGCGGGCGTAGGCGCGGTCGCCCTCGACGACGAACGGCGGGGCGCCGTGCTCCTTCTCGGAGGTGATCGCCTCGCACAGCTCGTCGATCGCCCCGGCGTGCGCCAGCGCGATCCGCACCCGGCGCTTGACGTCCATCGCGTCCCGGACGCCGTCGGTGAAGTAGGCGTCGGCGAGCCGCGCGATGCCCGCGCAGATCTGCCCCTGCAGCTCGCGGTCCAGGCCGGGGAAGTCGTCCTGGATGAGCTTGGCCAGCTCCCAGGTGAAGTGCCGGCGCAGGACGGCGTCACGCTGCGGGCCCGCCTCGATGAGGCCGGCCGTGAAGTCCATGATCTCCGCCGCGCACCGCAGCCGCGCCAGGTGGTCGGCGCGGTAGGTGATGTTGCTGGCGTCGCCGCGCTTGACGGCGAAGTAGCAGATGTAGTCGGCCACCACCGAGATCCTCCGGGCGCGCACGCACGCCTCGATGGTGAACGGCTGGTCGCTGCCCACGGGCATGTGCTCGGGGAAGCGCAGCTTGTGCTTCTCGACCAGCTCACGCCGGAACAGCTTGGTGTTGGCCAGGGTGAACGGCAGCGCGGAGTCGTACAGGCTGACGTCCACGGCGTTCTCCTTGTAGAGCGCCTGGTGGACGTACCGGCCGTTGGTGCCGACCATCTTGCCGACGACGACGTCCGACTCGTTCCTGTCGGCGCACTTCACCATGCGCTCCAGGGCTTCCTCGCCGAGGTAGTCGTCGGAGCCGATGAAGTACACGTACCGGCCCGTGGCCACCTCCAGCGCCCGGTTGCTGGGCGCGGCGGGGCCGCCGGAGTTGGGCTGGTGGATCACCTTGACGGTGTCCGGGTACAGCGCCGCGAACCGGTCGAGTTCGCGGCCGCTGTCGTCGGTGGAGCCGTCGTCGACGGCGACGATCTCCAGCCGGTCCCGGCCGATGCTCTGCCCGAGGAGCGAGTTCAGGCACTCCGTCAGGTAGGGCATCGTGTTGTAGACGGCAACGATGACGCTGACGTCAGGCGCAGCACTCATTCTCCGGCTCCTGGTCTCCGACAGCCGGCGGCCGGCTGGGTCCTGCGGGGAAGGTCTCACAGAACATAGGAGTCCCGCCGAGCACGCACCGTTCCCCCGATGGGTGACGCTCAGCTGCCATGGAAGGCCAGATCCTCCGGCTGAAGGGACACGCTGCGGTTGTCCGTCGCCGACTGCAGCACCGCGGCCGCGACCTCGACGGTCCGCATGCCCTGGCGGAGCGTGCAGATGTCGGCGGCCTTGCCGAGCACGGCGTCCCGGAAGAGCTCGTGCTCGACCTGGAGCGGCTCGCGCTTCGGAATGGCGTAGCGGATCATGTCGCCCTCGGAGACACCGCGGAAGGCCTGGAGCGCCTCCCACTCGGTGGTCACCGCCGCGTTGGAGTGGAACGTCAGGTCCGCGGTGAGGGTGTCGGCGATGAAGCAGCCGCGCTCACCGGTGACCGACGTGAACCGCTCCTTGAGCGGGCTCAGCCAGTTGACCAGGTGGTTGACCATGGTGCCGTCGTCCAGGCGGCCGACCGCCGAGACCATGTCCTCGTGCTCACGGCCGCTCTTGGAGACGGTGTGCGCGGCGATGGACACGTACTGGCGTCCCGTCACCCAGCCGGTCAGGTCGATGTCGTGCGTGGCGAGGTCCTTGACCACGCCGACGTCGGCGATGCGGTGCGGGAACGGGCCCTGCCGGCGGGTGACGACCTGGTAGACGTCACCGAGTTCGCCGGCCTCCAGGCGGGCACGCAGCGAGCGCAGTGCCGGGTTGCACCGCTCGATGTGGCCCACCCCGGCCACCAGACCGCGCGACTCGAACGCGTCGACGAGCCGACGGGCGCCCTCGACGGTCTCGGCGACCGGTTTCTCGATCAGCGCGCAGACGCCGGCCTCGGCGAGTGCCAGACCGACCTCCTCGTGCAGATGGGTCGGGCACGCCACGACGGCGTAGTCGACCCCGAGGGCGATGAGTTCCTGAACGGTGTTCAGGATCGGCGCGCCCTGGGCGGCACCGAACTTGTCGCCCATCGGGTCGACGACACCGACCAGCTCGACACCGTCCAGACCGGACAGCACACGGGCGTGGTGACGCCCCATCGAACCGAGGCCGATGAGTCCGGCCCGCAACGGCTTGCTCACAGCTGTTCTCCCAGCGCGTTCACAGCACTCACGATGCGCTCCAGGTCCTGCGCGGACAGGGCCGGGTGGACGGGCAGCGAGACGACCTCGGCGGCCGCCCGCTCGGTCTCCGGCAGGTCCCAGGCGCGGCCGGCCTTCTGGTCCGGCTCCCAGTACGGCTTGAGACGGTGGATCGGGGTCGGGTAGTACACGGCGTTGCCGATGCCGGCCTCGGTGAGACGGGCCATGGCGGCGTCGCGGTCACCCCGGATGCGCACCGTGTACTGGTGGTACACGTGCCGCGCGCCCTCGGCGACCTTCGGCGTGACGACGTTCGCCGCGGTGATGTGCTCGGTGAGGTAGGTGGCGTTGGCGATGCGCTGCTCGGTCCAGCCGGTCAGCTTGGCGCGCTGCACCCGGCCGATCGCGGCGGACACGTCCGTCATCCGCACGTTGGCGCCGACGATCTCGTTGGCGTAACGCTGCTCCATGCCCTGGTTGCGCAGCAGACGCAGGGTCCGGGCGACCTCCGCGTCAGCCGTGCTGATCATGCCGCCCTCGAGGCTGTGCATGTTCTTCGTCGGGTAGAAGCTGAACGTGCCCGCGGCACCGAAGGCACCGACCGGGGTGCCGTGCAGCGCGGCCGCGTGGGCCTGGCAGGCGTCCTCGACCACGGCGAGACCGTGCTGGGCGGCGATCGCCATGATCCGGTCCATCGCGGCCGGGTGGCCGTACAGGTGGACCGGCATGATCGCCGCGGTGCGCGCGGTGATCGCCGCCTCGACCGCCGCCGGGTCCAGGCAGAAGGTGTCCGCCTCGATGTCGGCGAAGACGACGTCGGCGCCGACCAGCCGCACCGCGTTGGCGGAGGCCGCGAAGGAGAACGACGGCACGATGACCTCGTCGCCCGGGCCGATACCGAGCGCCATCAGGGCCAGGTGCAGCGCGGAGGTGCCGGAGTTGACCGCGACGCAGTGCCGCCCGTCGACCAGCTCCGAGAACTCCTCCTCGAAGGCTGCCACCTCGGGACCCTGGACGACCCGGCCGCTGCGCAGCACGCGCACCGCGGCCTCGATCTCCTCCTCGTCGATCACAGGTCTGGCGGCCGGTATGAACTCATGGGCGTCGGTCATCGACATCCCCTCCTCTACGGCGACCTCGAAGGCGCGTCGTGCATGGTCGGGAAGGGGCCGCGTCGAACCCGGCACGGCCGCATC
This sequence comes from Streptomyces sp. NPDC051315, assembly GCF_044455165.1. Lineage (NCBI taxonomy): Bacteria > Bacillati > Actinomycetota > Actinomycetes > Kitasatosporales > Streptomycetaceae > Streptomyces > Streptomyces sp. NPDC051315. The sequence goes on along the minus strand of NZ_JBITEN010000022.1, from coordinate 78,700 downwards.
CCTGGGTGTTCACCGCTGCCTGTGGGCGGGCGAACGGCTTGTACACAGGACCCCGCCCCCGAGGGTTCCTTGCGGGAAGACAGCCGTATCCGGGCTGGAGGACCGGACGTGCAGTTCGGCTGCGGTCACGGTGCGCATGGCTGTGGCCACCGGGACCACAGTTCACGTTACCAGCACGGAGATGGCGATTTTCCCTAGGGTTACCACAGTGAAACCCCCTGGACGGGTGCGGTCCATCACAAGCGGAACACAGGGTAACCCGCGCGGTGACGCGCGGCGCCGCAAGCGGCGGCGCGGGTCGCCCGGTGTCGGAACCGGGTGCCCCGCGCCGCCTCTGTGATGCCTGCCCTGCGGCCTGCGGGACCGGTCAGTCCTCCGTCGTGGCCGAGACGGACGGGGCGCTCTGCTGCGCCGCCGCCGTCTTCTTCGACACCGCCTTCGCGGCCTTCTTGGCCGTCGTCTTCTTGGCCGCCGTCTTCTTCGCGGCGGTCTTCTTGGCCACGGTCTTCTTGGTGGCGGCCTTCTTCGCGGTGGCCTTCTTGGCGGTCTTGCGAGCGGCCGCCTTCTTGGCCGGGGCGGCCTCCGCCGCCTCCTCGCCCGCCTCGCCGCCGGCCGGGGCCTCCACGGGAGCCTCGGCCGGGGTCTCGGCAGCGGCTTGCGCGGGTGCTTCGGCCGGGGTCTCGGCGGCGGCGTCCGCCGGAGCCTCCGCCGCGGCCGACGGGACGACCACGACGGCCGTCTCCTCGGGCGCGGTGGGCGCGGTGGCCTTGCGCACGGCACGGCGCCGCGGACGGGCCGGAGCCGCGCTCTCGACGACCGGTTCGGCGACGGCCTCCGCCTCGGAGTCGGCGGGCTGCTCCACCGGAGCCTGCGCCGCAGCCTCCTCGGGAGCGGACTCGGCGACCGTCACCACGGCCGCCTCCGCCCCGGCGGGCGAACCGGCCGGCGCGGACACCTTGCGGGTGGCCCGACGACGCGTACGGCCCTTGGGCGCGGCCTCCTCGACAGCCGGCGCCTCGGCAGCCGGAGCCTCGGCGACAGGCGCCTCGACGACCGGGTCCTCGACGGCGACCGGCTCGGCGTGCGCGGCGACGGCCTCGGCCGGCTGCACCGGACGCTCCGCCTCCTCCTCGACGGTGACGTCCTGCGCCGTGGGCGCCTCGGCGGGCGCCTCGGCGACGGCCCTCCGCGAGCCCCTCGGCGCGCCCGCCGGAGCAGACGCCCGACGGCTTGCCCGGCGACGGCCGCGTCCGCGCGTGGCCGCTGCCTCCGCCTCGGCGACGCTGCTGTACAGCTCCTCGTCCGGCGCGAAGTCGGGGGACTCCAGCGCGACCGGCGCGGCCACCGCTGCGGCGACCTCGGCCTCGCTCTCGGCCTCCTCGGCGACGGCCACGACGGCCTCGGCCGTCTCCGCGGCCACGGCCTCGTGCTCGTGGTCGGGCGCCTGCCCGTCCCCGCCGCGGCCGCGCTTCTTGCGCTTGCCGCCGTTGGCGGAGGACGGCTGGTCCAGGTGGACGATGACCCCGCGGCCGTTGCAGTGGACACAGGTCTCGGAGAACGACTCCAGCAAACCCTGTCCGACCCGCTTGCGGGTCATCTGCACGAGCCCCAGCGACGTCACCTCGGCGACCTGGTGCTTCGTGCGGTCGCGGCCCAGGCACTCCAGCAGGCGCCGCAGCACCAGGTCCCGGTTGGACTCCAGCACCATGTCGATGAAGTCGATGACGATGATGCCGCCGAGGTCGCGCAGCCGCAGCTGACGCACGATCTCCTCGGCCGCCTCCAGGTTGTTCCTGGTGACCGTCTCCTCGAGGTTGCCGCCCTGACCGGTGAACTTGCCGGTGTTGACGTCGATGACGACCATCGCCTCGGTCCGGTCGATCACCAGCGAACCGCCGCTGGGCAGCCAGACCTTGCGGTCCAGCGCCTTGGCGAGCTGCTCGTCGATCCGGTACGTGGCGAACACGTCGACCTCGGAGGTCCACCGCGACAGCCGCTCGGCCAGGTCCGGCGCGACGTGCGAGACGTACCCGTGGATGGTCGACCAGGCGTCGTCGCCGCTGACGACGACCTTGGTGAAGTCCTCGTTGAAGATGTCGCGCACGACCCGGACGGTCATGTCCGGCTCGCCGTACAGAAGCGTCGGCGCGTTGCCGCTCTTGGCCTTCTTCTGGATCTCCTCCCACTGCGCCTGGAGCCGCTCGACGTCACGGCGCAGCTCGTCCTCGCTCGCGCCCTCGGCGGCGGTGCGCACGATGACGCCCGCGTCCTCGGGGACGATCTTCTTGAGGATGGTCTTCAGACGGGCCCGCTCGGTGTCGGGCAGCTTGCGGCTGATGCCGGTCATCGAGCCCTCGGGCACGTACACGAGGTAGCGGCCCGGCAGGGAGACCTGGCTGGTCAGACGGGCGCCCTTGTGCCCGATCGGGTCCTTGGTGACCTGCACGAGGACCGACTGGCCGGACTTCAGGGCGGACTCGATGCGCCGCGGCCCGTTGGCCATGCCCAACGCCTCGAAGTTGACCTCGCCGGCGTACAGGACGGCGTTGCGGCCCTTGCCGATGTCGATGAAGGCGGCCTCCATCGACGGCAGCACGTTCTGCACCTTGCCGAGGTAGACGTTCCCGACGTACGAGACCGCCTGCTCCTTGTTGACGTAGTGCTCGACGAGCACGCCGTCCTCCAGGACGCCGATCTGCGTACGGTCGCCGTGCTGGCGGACCACCATCACGCGCTCGACTGCCTCGCGCCGGGCCAGGAACTCGGCCTCGGTGATGATGGGGACGCGGCGGCGACCCTGCTCACGGCCCTCCCGGCGGCGCTGCTTCTTGGCCTCCAGGCGGGTCGAGCCCTTGATGGACTGCACCTCGTCGGACGGCTCGCTCGCCTTGCGCGGCTCGCGCACCTTGACGACCGTGCGCTCGGGGTCGCCCTCGCCCGGCTCGACGTCCGTGGAGGCGTCCCCGGCACGGCGGCGGCGACGACGGCGACGACGGCTGCCGGCGGTGGAGCCACCGGTGTCGTCGGCGTGCTCCTCCTCGGCGTCCTCTTCCTCCTGCTCGGCGGTGTCCTCGGCGTCCTGCTCGGCCTGCTCGGCGGCGAGCTCCTCGGCCTCGGCCTCCCCGGCCTCGCCGTCCATGGCCTCGCCACGACGGCGACGACGGCCACCCCGGCGGCGACGGCGGCGCGAACCGCTCTCCTCGGCCTCGTCGTCACCCTCGACGGCGTCCTCGGCGGTCTCGTCGGCCTCTTCCGGCTCGTCCTCGTCCTCGACGGCGACGGGCGCGGCCTCGGCGCTCTCCTCGCCCTGGCCGGCACCCCGGCGACGGCGGCGACGGCGGGCCCCGGTCGGCTCCTCCGTGACCTCCTCGACGGCCTCGGCCGGCTCGACCTCGGGCTCGACGGGCTCCGCATCGGCGGCCGCCGCCTCGGCAGCCGCGCGCTGCGGCGTCTGGAACCGGGGCTCGGTGAACACGGGCGGCTGGAACACGGCGACGGCGGGGCGCGCAGGACGCCTCGGCGCCTCGGCGTCCTCACCGGCCGGCCGCGCGGGCTCGGAGAAACCGACCGCTGCCTTGCGGGCGACGCGTCGCCGCGCACGACGGGGAGCGGCTTCCTCGTCGGCCTGAGCGGTCGCGGGAGCCTCGGCGGGCTCGGCGGCCTTGCGGGCCCCCTTGGCGGCCTTGGCGGGCGCCGGAGCCTCGACAGCGGGCACCTCGGCCTCAGCGGCCTCCTCCGCCTCGGTGGCCTCAGCGGCATCGGCGGTCTCGGCGGGTGCGGAAACGCGGCGCGTGGCCCGGCGGCGGGTACGCCGCGGAGCGGCCTCCTCGGCCGCGGGGGCCTCGGCGGGCGCCTCCGCCTCGGCGGTCACCGGCTCGGCGACGGCTTCTGCGGCCTGCGCCTCGGGCTCGGCGGTCCGCGTCTCGGGCTCGGCGGCCTGCGGCACACCGGCGGGCGCGGCTGCCCGTCGGGTGGCGCGACGACGGGTACGCGCGGGCGCGGCCTCGGCGGCGGGCTCCTCGACGGGGGACTCCTGAGCGGGCTCCTGAGCGGGCTCGGCCGCGGGTGCCCCCGTCTCGACGGCTTCGGCGGGCGCCGGAGCCCCGGTGGGCGCGGAGACGCGCCGCGTGGCGCGGCGGCGGGTACGGCGCGGAGCGGCGTCCTCGACGACGGCCGCGCTCTCCTCGGCAGAGGTGATGTCCTCGGCGGTGGCGACCTCCGCGACCGGCTCCGGCGTCTCGGCGGCGGCCACCGGCACGACCGTCTCGGCGGCCTCGGCGGGCGCCGGAGCCCCGGCGGGGGCGGAGGCCCGACGGGTGGCACGGCGGCGCGGACGCGCGGGCGCGGCGGCCTCGTCGGCCGGGGTCCCGGCGGCCTCGACGGTCTCGTCCGTCTTCTCCTCGTCGCTGTCGTCCGCCACCAGGTCGGCGGCGGGCGCGGCGGCCGGTATGGCCGGCGCGACGGTCTCGGCCGGGGTGTCGGCGGAGGCGGCCGGCGGACCCGCCGGGCGGGATGCGGCACGGCGCCGACGGCGCGGCGGCAGGGTGTCGCTGGGGGTGTTCGCTTCGGAGTCCGTCACGGACTCTGTGGTTTCGGTCGGCTCGAGCATGCGGGTGTGTCTCCCGTCAGGCTCCCGGGCGCCGCACCTGGTCCGGCGTCGACCTCGTCGATCGCCGTTGACGTCCGCGGCTCGCGCTGTGCGCGGTGCCGCCGTCCGGGGCGCGGCCGCCGCACGGGAGCTCTCTGTGTCCTGTCTCGCCGGTTCCGTACGCATGTTGCGTACGGCCTGGCGAAAGTCTTCTGGTCGGTGCGCTGCCCGACCCAGGTGGCTCCCGAGTACGAGGGCGGCGCTACGACGTCCGTCCCTGTGCGGAACCTTCCTTACGCCGGCGCCTTCGCGGCGGCAGTCGCATCGGCCGTTGAGCGGGCCTCGGCTGCCTCGCGGTCGGGCGCGAGCGGGTCGGTCACCGCGCCGGTCTCTTCATCGAACAGCCCCTGCGCCAGCCTGGTCACCGCTGCGGGGACCGGCGGCGCCAGGTCGGCCACGGCGCGGAGACCGGACAGGACGTCGTCGGGTCGTACGGCAGGCGTCACGTGCCGAACCACCAGCCGCAGTATCGCACAGGGCTGGTCGATAGGCCTATCAGCCTGTGGAAAGTGCGTTTCCAGCCGTACGACGGCGGAGCGGGCGTCGAAGGTGCGGACGCCGTTCTTGGTGAGGCGCTCGACCTCGACGGTGTCGGCCGCGTTGAAGGCGTCCACCGCGCGGTCGGCGTCCCCGGGGTCCACGCCGTCCAGGCGCAGTTCCCACACGGAGGCCGTGAGCCGGTCGGCGAGCCCAGGGGTGCGGGCCTCGACCGCCTCGATCACGTCGAGCCCGGCGGGCAGCGACGCGTCGAGGAGCTCACGCAGCTTCTGCGGGTCCCGCGCCTCGGTGAGCGCGATCTCCAGGTACTCCGCCTCGCTGCCCGTGCCGGTGGGTGCGGCATTGGCGTACGACACCTTCGGGTGCGGCGTGAACCCCGCCGAGTACGCCATCGGCACCTCGGCACGGCGCAACGCACGCTCGAAGGCGCGCTGGAAGTCACGGTGGCTGGTGAACCGGAGGCGGCCGCGCTTGGTGTAGCGCAGTCGGATGCGCTGCACCGCGGGTGCGGGCGGCGGGCCTTCGGGCTGTCGCTTGCCCAGTGTCGTTCAGTCCTTCGTGAGAGCGGTCGTACTGCTACCAAGAGTACGTGTCTCGCGGCGCGAAGGTTCCCTCCGGACCACCGCCTCCCGCTTGCCGGGCTCGCCGAACAGCATCCGCCGGACGTCGGCGCGGGCCTGCCGTACGGATTCCCGGGCGGCGGTCAGGGCCTGGCGGGCGGCCCGGCCCGTCGCGCGGGCGGCCTCGGCGGCGGGACACAGGACGGTGTCGCGGACGACGTGTCCGACCGGGGTCAGCACGGCGCGGTACACCCAGCGCACCGGCTCCACGAAGATCCACCGGAAGAGGGCCGCCAGGAACCGCCCGACGGCGAGCGAGACGCGTCCCGCGATCCGCCAGGCGTGCCCGAGGGCGTCCCACACCTCCCGTCCGACGACGGCGAGGACGCGGCCGGCCGGCGCGAGGACCCAACGCCACAGCGCGAGCGCGGGCAGGACGAGGAGGATCCGGGTGGTCCAGTACAGGACCCGGCCGATCCCGGCGACGAGCGTCCCGAGCAGCCACCCCAGGCCCCGCGCGCACAGGACGATCGCCCGTCCGACCGGGGCGAGGACCCACTCGTGCAACCAGCGGGCCGGGGCGACGACCAGGTGGCGCGCCAGCCAGGCCAGCACCGCGCGAAGGCCGACGCCGGCGGGAGCCAGCACCTGCGCGTACAGCCAGGCCAGGCCGGCACCGGCAGTGCGGGCCAGCCAGGCGCAGGCGTGTCCGACGGGGGTGAGGACGTGCCGGTAGCACCACACCGCGGGGACGACGACCAGCGTCTTGCCGAGCCAGGCGAGCGCCCGGCCGACGGGGACGACGACGTACCTCCACAGGGCCGCGAGCGGCCACACGACCAGGACCTTGCCCAGCCACAGCAAGGCCCGCCCGGCCGGCCGCAGCACCGTGTCCCTGAGGAGGCGGCCGGCGGCGACGAGCGCGTCCCACACCATCCGCACCGGTACGACCAGCACGAGCACGACGATCCGCACGGGCAACCGGATCGCGACGACGAGACAGCCCTCCGGGGTCTGCTGCGCGGGCTGTCGGGCGGGTGGCTTGTCCAGGTCCATGTCCACGTAGACGCCACAGCCGCCGGTCCGGATCCCGTCCTGCCGCGCCGGCCTCGCCGCGTCTGCTCCCGGCGCCCCGACCCCGCGGCCTTTCCCGCGCGGGAGGCCTTCGGGCGGCGCGCCGCGGCGGACGGCTCGGCGACAGCCTGGCGGGCGGCGAACTCCCGATCGAACCCGGCCTGACGGCGAATGGACTCCGGCAGGCCCGGCAGGCCCGGCAGGCGGTCGCAGGCACGCAGGAAGGAGACGAAGTCAGGCCGCCGCTGAACTCCCCGGAGCCCGGCAACAACTGACCGGCGACACCATCGCACGGGCGGTTGCCACAGCGCCGAGCCCCCTTCCCGGGAGGAAGGGGGCTCGGCGCGTGTGTCCTCAGTGGCTGTGTCCACTCCCCGCCGGCTGCTTCACCGACAGCGGCAGCAGCTTCTTGCCGGTCGGACCGATCTGGATGTGGGTGTCCATGGCCGGGCAGACACCGCAGTCGAAGCACGGCGTCCAGCGGCAGTCCTCGACCTCCGTCTCGTCGAGGGCGTCCTGCCAGTCCTCCCAGAGCCAGTCCTTGTCCAGGCCGGAGTCGAGGTGGTCCCAGGGCAGGACCTCCTCGTAGGTGCGCTCACGGGTGGTGTACCAGTCGACGTCCACGCCGTACACGGCCAGCGCCTTGTCGGCACAGCTCATCCAGCGGTCGTACGAGAAGTGCTCGCGCCAGCCGTCGAAGCGGCCGCCGTCCTCGTAGACGGCACGGATGACCGCGCCGATGCGGCGGTCGCCGCGGGAGAGCAGGCCCTCGACGATGCCGGGCTTGCCGTCGTGGTAGCGGAAGCCGATCGAGCGGCCGTACTTCTTGTCGCCGCGGATCTTGTCCCGGAGCTTCTCCAGGCGGGCGTCCGTCTCCTCCGCGCTCAACTGCGGCGCCCACTGGAACGGGGTGTGGGGCTTGGGGACGAAGCCGCCGATCGAGACCGTGCAGCGGATGTCGTTGGAGCGGGAGACCTCACGGCCCTTCGCGATCACCTTGGTCGCCATGTCGGCGATCTGCAGGACGTCCTCGTCGGTCTCCGTCGGCAGGCCGCACATGAAGTACAGCTTCACCTGGCGCCAGCCGTTGCCGTAGGCGGTGGCGACCGTGCGGATCAGGTCCTCCTCCGAGACCATCTTGTTGATGACCTTGCGGATGCGCTCCGAGCCGCCCTCGGGGGCGAAGGTCAGGCCCGACCTGCGGCCGTTGCGCGTGAGCTCGTTCGCCAGGTCGATGTTGAAGGCGTCCACGCGGGTGGAGGGCAGGGAGAGGCCGATCTTGTCGTCCTCGTAGCGGTCCGCCAGGCCCTTGGCGACCTCACCGATCTCACTGTGGTCGGCGCTGGACAGCGACAGCAGGCCGACCTCCTCGAAGCCGGTCGCCTTCAGGCCCTTCTCGACCATGTCGCCGATACCCGTGATGGAGCGCTCGCGCACCGGGCGGGTGATCATACCGGCCTGGCAGAAGCGGCAACCGCGGGTGCAGCCGCGGAAGATCTCCACCGACATGCGCTCGTGGACCGTCTCGGCCAGCGGAACCAGCGGCTGCTTCGGGTACGGCCACTCGTCCAGGTCCATGACCGTGTGCTTGGACACGCGCCACGGGACACCCGACCTGTTCGGTACGACGCGCGCGATCCGGCCGTCCGGCAGGTACTCCACGTCGTAGAACGCCGGGATGTACACCCCACCGGTCTTCGCCAGGCGGAGGAGGACCTCCTCCCGGCCGCCGGGGCGTCCCTCCGCCTTCCACGCGCGGATGATCCTCGTCATGTCGAGCACGGCCTGCTCACCGTCGCCGATGACCGCCGCGTCGATGAAGTCGGCGATCGGCTCCGGGTTGAAGGCCGCGTGGCCGCCGGCCAGCACGATCGGGTCGTCGACCGTCCGGTCCTTCGACTCCAGCGGGATACCGGCGAGGTCCAGGGCGGTCAGCATGTTCGTGTAGCCCAGCTCCGTCGAGAAGGAGAGTCCGAGCACGTCGAACGCCTTCACCGGACGGTGGCTGTCCACCGTGAACTGCGGGACGCCGTGCTCCCGCATGAGTGCCTCCAGATCCGGCCACACGCTGTAGGTGCGCTCGGCGAGGACGCCCTCCTGCTCGTTCAGGACCTCGTAGAGGATCATGACGCCCTGGTTGGGCAGACCGACCTCGTACGCGTCCGGGTACATCAGCGCCCAGCGGACGTCACAGTCGTCCCAGGGCTTGACGGTGGAGTTCAGCTCGCCGCCCACGTACTGGATCGGCTTCTGCACATGCGGGAGCAGCGCTTCGAGCTGCGGGAACACCGACTCGACAGACATCGGGGGAACTTTCGTGAGCTGACAGGGGTGACCATCAAGCGTAACCCGGCCCGGAGAGCTCTCAGACCGCCGTCGCCGCGCCGATCGTCGCCCACGCCTGCGGCAGCGCCGCCTCCGTCAGCTCCGCGCGCCGTTCCTCGTGGCCGTACAGCAGCCCGTACGTGAACGCGTTCTCTCCCGCCGCGTGCGCCTGGGCGGCGAGGTCGCGCAGGGCCTCGCGGGTCATCACGCTGTCCTGGTGGTCGCCGAGCAGGCTCTGGAGGGACTGCATCAGCCGGACGAGGTCGACGGCCGGTTCGCCGAGCGCCGGCACGGCCGCCTCCGCCGAGTAACGGGTCCGCTTGGCCCTCTTGCGGGCCTCGTGCAGCGCCACGTCCCGCTCCGGCCCGGGCGGCAGCCCGAGCGCCTCCTCCACCCGCGCGGCCACCCTCCGGAAGTCCTTGCGCACGGCCTTGGCGACCACCTCGGACGGATCGCCCGCGGCGGCGACGAGCAGGGGCGGGTCGTCCACCAGCCGGTCCAGCGCGTCCAGCAGCGCCAGATACCGCCGGCCGTCCAGTACGGCGATCAGGCGCCGGCGCGAGCCGCTGCCGCGCGCCCGTGACCAGGCGCGCAGCCGGTTGCGGACCGGGCCGGTGACCAGCGGGCGCGGGAGTCGGTCGAGGGCGGCCGTCAGACGGTCGGTGAGCACCTCCTGGTCCCGGTCCACGCCCAGCTCCCCGGCGAGCCACTTCAGTTCCTCGCCGACCGGGTCGGTGACGGAGCGGTCGAGGACCTTGGCGTAGGAGCGGAAGGCGCTGCGCGCTCGGCGGGTGGCGACCCGCATGCGGTGCACGGAGTCGGGGAGGTCCCGGCGGACGGCCGGGTCCAGCTCGACGAGGGCGTCGCGCTGGGCGCGCAGGTAGGCGAGGACGTGGTCCCCGGCGGTCACCGGTCCGCCGGGAGGTGTCTCCTCCCCGGCGTTCGCCCGCTTCCCGCTCCGCTGCCCGCCCGCCTTGCCGCCCTCATCCCCGTTCCGCCTACCGCTCCCCTTCCCGCTCCCCTTCCCCGGCTGTTTCCCCTTCCCCTGCCGTTTGCCCTGTTGTTGCTCCACCTGGTTCCGCTGCGGCCGCGTCTCCGCCAGCGCCCGCGCCAGCTTCGACGCGGAGACGGACGGCCGTATGCCTGCCGTGCGGAGCCGTTTCTCCACCGTGTCGAGGAACGCCGGGTCGCCGCCGTCGGCGAGCTCGACCTCGATCTCGGTCCACCGCGCGGAGCCGCCCCGCCCGGTCAGCCGGTCCGCCCGGACGGCGTCCACACTCACCTCGGCGAGCAGCCGCCCCTCCTCGTCGACGAGGTCACGGACATCCCGGGCGGAGCGCAGCCGGACCACCGGCACCAGCTCGCCGTCCCGGACGCGGGAGCGGACCAGCCCGGCGAGGACGGGCGGCACGGCATCGGACAGCGGGGCTCTGATCTCGTCCCGGACGCCCGGGGCGACCGGGAACTTCAGATGCCAGCCCGCGTCGGAACCGCCGGTGCGGCGGCGCAGGGTGAGGGAGGCGGCGGCGAGCCGTTCGTCGGCGGTGTCGTAGTAGGTGGCGTCCAGTTCGGCGACGCCCCTGTCGAGGACGGCCGCGACCCCGGCGACGCCGGTCAGGTCGGGCAATCCCTTGCCGTCGGATTCGTACTTGCGCTCGATCTCGCGTTTCGTCTCCGCCATGACCCGAATCTAGTGGCAGTCGGGCCCGGGCGGCAGGGCCGACCGGGCTCGACCTCCCGCCTCGCGCACGGCCGGCGGCACGTCACGCGACGTCCACACGTCTCATGCCGACATCGGACGCTGCACCCGGATCGACTGCAACAGCCCCACCGCCACCCACACCGCGAACATCGACGAACCGCCGTACGACACGAACGGCAGGGGCAGGCCGGTGACCGGCATGATGCCCAGGGTCATGCCGATGTTCTCGAAGGACTGGAAGGCGAACCAGGCGACGATCCCGGCGGCGACGATCGTGCCGTACAGCTCGGTCGTCTCACGGGCGATGCGGCAGGCGCGCCACAGCACGACACCCAGCAGGACGATGATCAGGCCGCCGCCGACGAAGCCGAGTTCCTCACCGGCGACCGTGAAGACGAAGTCCGTCTGCTGCTCGGGGACGAACTGGCCGGTGGTCTGCGAGCCCTGGAACAGTCCGGCGCCGGTCAGTCCGCCGGAACCGATCGCGATGCGGGCCTGGTTGGTGTTGTAGCCGACGCCCGCCGGGTCGAGGCTGGGGTTGGCGAAGGCCGCGAAGCGGGCGATCTGGTAGTCGTCCAGGATGTGCAGCTGCCAGACGGCGACCGCGCCGGCCGCGCCCGCGCCGAGCAGGCCGAAGATCCAGCGGTTGGAGGCGCCGGAGGCCAGCAGCACACCCAGCACGATGATCACCATGACCATGACCGACCCGAGGTCGGGCATGAGCATCACGATCAGCATCGGCACCGCGGCCAGACCCAGGGCCTGCAGCACCGTGCGGTGGTCGGGGTAGGGCTTGTCGCCCGCGTCGACCCGGGCCGCCAGCAGCATCGCCATGCCCAGGATGATCGTGACCTTCACGAACTCCGAGGGCTGGAGCGAGAAGCCGCCGCCGAGCACGATCCAGGAGTGCGCGCCGTTCACGGTGGAGCCGAGCGGGGTGAGCACCAGCAGGATCAGCAGGACCGACAGCCCGTAGAGGAACGGCACCGCGTTGCGCAGGGTGCGGTGGCCGAGCCAGACCGTGCCGATCATCAGGCAGAGCCCGATGCCGGTGTTCATGAGGTGCCGGACCAGGAAGTAGTACGGGTCGCCCTGGTTGATCTCGGTGCGGTTGCGGGTCGCCGAGTACACCAGCAGCGAGCCGATCAGCGACAGGGCCGTGGCCGACAGCAGTATCGGCCAGTCCAGGCGCCGGGCCATCGAGTCGCGGGCGAGGAGCCGCGTCCAGCCGGCCCGTTCGGGTCCGTACCCGGAGACGGAGAAGCTGTTCGCGCCGGTCATGTGCACTTCCTCCGCCTTCCTCGCCCACGCCGTCCCCGACGTCGGGTGTCACGGTTCTCCGCCTCGGGCGAGGCCACGGTCGCCGCGGGCTGCGTGCCGTCGGACGTGGGCGCACCCTCCTCGGTGGCCTTCTGGCCGGCCCGCTGCTCCTTGGCCGGGTCCTTGGAGATCTTCGGGGACGCGATGGTGCCGTCCGCCTTGACCTTCGGCAGGCTCTTCTGCGGGGTGGGCAGCAGGGCGTTCTTCTCGTTGATCGTGCCGTCGTCGGCGACGCCGTACAGCGCGTCGTAGATGTTGCGCACGGCCGGGCCCGAGGCGCCGGAGCCCGTACCACCCTGGGAGATCGTCATGACGATCGCGTAGTCCTTGGTGTACGTGGCGAACCAGGACGTGGTCTGCTTGCCGTAGACCTCCGCGGTACCGGTCTTGGCGTGCATCGGGATCTCGTCCTGCGGCCAGCCGCCGAAGCGCCAGGCGGCGGTACCGCGGGTGGCCACGCCCTCCAGGGCGTCGTCCATCTGGGCCAGCGTCTGCTTGCTCACCGGCAGCTTGCCGTGGGACTGCGGCTCGATCTCCGTGACCTGCTTGCCGTCGGCGCTGACGATCGCCTTGCCGACCGTCGGGTCGTACAGGGTGCCGCCGTTGGAGATGGCCGCGTAGATGGTGGCCATCTGAATCGGCGTCACCAGGGTGTCGCCCTGGCCGATGGAGTAGTTGATCTCGTCACCGGCGCGCATCTTGTTGCCCTCGAGGCAGTTCTCGTACGCGATCTTCTCGACGTAACTGCCGTCCTTCTTGCCGGTCTTGCACCAGGCGTCCTTGTTGGCCTCCCAGTACGCCTGCTTCCACTCCCGGTCGGGGACGCGGCCGGAGACCTCGTTGGGCAGGTCGATGCCGGTCTCCTTGCCGAGACCGAACTGGTGAGCGGCCTTGTAGAAGTAGTCCTTGGGCTGACCCTTCTTGGGGTTGATGCCGCCGTCCTTCTGCCACTGCGCGTGCGCGAGCCGGTAGTAGACGGTGTCGCAGGAGACCTCCAGGGCGCGGCCGAGGTCGATCGCGCCGTGGTTCTGCGACTCGAAGTTCTTGAAGACCTGGCCGCCGACCGAGTACGAGCTGGAGCACTCGTAGCGGCCGTCGAAGTCGTAGCCGGCCTGGACGGCGGCGGCCGTGGAGACCACCTTGAAGATCGAGCCGGGCGCCGCCTGACCCTGTATGGCCCGGTTGAGGAGCGGGTAGTTGGAGGACTTCCCGGTCAGCTTGTTGTAGTCCTTGGCGGAGATGCCGCCGACCCACGCGTTCGGGTCGTACGTCGGGTTGGACGCCATGGCGACGATGCGGCCGGTCCTGGCCTCCATCACGACCACCGCGCCGGCGTCGGCCTTGTAGTTGGTCCCGGTGTTGCGGTCGTGCTGCCTGCGGGCCTCTTTCATCGCCTCGTTCAGCTCGTACTCGGCGACCCGCTGGACGCGGGCGTCGATGCTGGTGACGAGGTTGGAGCCGGGCTCGGCCGGGGTGGCCTCCGCCTGGCCGATGACCCGGCCCAGGTTGTCGACCTCGTAGCGGGTGACGCCGGCCTTGCCGCGCAGTTCCTTGTCGTACTGGCGCTCCAGGCCGCTGCGACCGACCTGGTCGGAGCGGAGGAAGGGCGAGTCGGTGTCCTGGGCCTTGGTGATCTCCTCGTCGGTGACCGGGGAGAGGTAACCGAGGACCTGGGCGGTGTTGGCCTCGCCGGGGCTCGGGTAGCGGCGGACGGCCTCGGGCTCCGCGGTGATGCCGGGGAAGTCCTCGGCACGCTCACGGATCTGCAGGGCCTGCTTGGGCGTCGCCTCGTCGGTGATGGGGATGGGCTGGTAGGGGGAGCCGTTCCAGCAGGGCTGGGGGGTTTCGGCGTCGCACAGCCGGACCTTCTGCATGACCTCCTCGGGGGTCATGCCGAGGACGGCCGCGAGCTTGGTGAGGACGGCCTTGCCGTCGTCCTTCTGCTTCAGCAGGTCGGTGCGGGAGGCGGAGACGACGAGCCGGGTCTCGTTGTCGGCGAGCGGCACCCCGCGCGCGTCCAGGATGGAGCCGCGCACGGCGGGCTCGACGACCTGCTGGACGTGGTTGCCGGAGGCCTCCTTGGCGTACTGGTCGCCCTCCCGGATCTGGAGGTACCACAGCCGGCCGCCGAGGGTGCCGAGGAGGGAGAGGACGAGGATCTGGATCACGACGAGCCGGATCTGGACCCGTGGGGTCCGCCCGGTCTCGGGAATGTTGGTCACTGCGGCTGCCTCCCCCTCTCAGTACGCGGACGTGTGTGCGCGGACGTGTGTGCGTGCGAATGATGAACGACGGGACTGTGCGGCCCCGTTCCGGCGAGACCTCACCCGTTCGGGTGCTCCGTCCACTGGCGCGCTCCGCGCGCGGGCGCCCGCGGTCACAGCCGCTTGACCCCCTTGATACGGCCGGCCCGGGCGACCCGCGAGCGGGCCATCTTCAGCTTCAGGCCGCCCCGCTGGCCTCCGATCCTCAGACCGGTGCCGGAGGCGAGCCAGCCGGAGGAGATGTCGGCCGCCTTGGCGGAGCCGGTCTCGGCGAGCGGGTCGTTCTCCGCGCGCCGGGCCAGGAACATCACCGCGGGTACGACGAAGGGGGCGAGCAGCAGGTCGTACAGGGCCGCCGTGAACAGCAGGCCGGGCAGGCCCACATGGCGGGCGGCGGTGTCGCCGACGAGGGCGCCGACGCCCGCGTACAGCAGGGTGGAGCCGATCGCGGCGGCGACGACCACGGCCATCGGGCCGGTGGCCGACTTGATCTGGCCGGTCTCCGGCTTGACGAGCCCGGCGAGGTAGCCGATCACGCACAGCACGAGGGCATAGCGGCCGGCGGCGTGGTCGGCGGGCGGGGCGAGGTCGGCGAGCAGGCCGGCGCCGAAGCCGATGAGGGCGCCGCCGACATGGCCGTAGACCATCGCGAGGCCCAGGACGGTGAGCAGGAGCAGGTCGGGGACGGCGCCCGGGAGGTGGAGGCGGGCGAGGACGCTCACCTGGATCACCAGGGCGACGACGACCAGCGGGACGGAGAGCAGGATCCGGTTGACGCGCATGGGAAGTGTCAGCTCCTACTGCTCTTGGCCGTCGGCGGGTTCGTTCGCGTTCGGGGTGACCGTGACGGTCACCGTCGGCGTGGGGACCGGCTTGGGCTTCGCGGGGAGCACGGTGTCGCGCGGGTCCTTCTTCGGGGCCTCGACGACGACACCGACGATGTCGAGCTTGGTGAAGCTGACGTACGGCGTGACGTAGAGGGTGCGGGTCAGGTCGCCGCCGGAGGGGTCGACGCGGGAGACCACGCCGACCGGGACGCCGGGCACGAAGGGCTTGTCGGCCTGGGAGCCGAAGGTGACGAGCCGGTCGCCCTTCTTCACCTCCGCCTTGCCGTTGAGGAGTTCGACGCGCAGCGGGCGGTCGCCCTGCCCGGAGGCGAAGCCGAGCTCGTCGCCGGCCTCCATGCGGGTGCCGACGGTGAAGTCGGGGTCGCTGGCGAGCAGCACGGTGGCGGTGTCGGGACCGACGGTCGTCACGCGCCCGACGAGCCCGTCCCCGTTCAGGACGGTCATGTCGCGCTCGATGCCGTCGCCGGCGCCGACGTCGATGGTGACGGTCCAGGAGAAGCCCTGGGCGGCGCCGATCGCGATGACCTGGGCGCCCTTGATGCCGTACTGGCCGGCGCCGGCGGTCCTCAGCATCTTGTCGAGCTGGGCCAGGCGGCTGCGGTTGCGGTCGTCGCTGCCGAGCTTCGCCTTGAGGGCCGCGTTCTCCTCCTCCAGCTCCGCGAGCCGGTCGTGGCGCTCACCGGAGTCGCGGATCGCGGAGACGGCGTTGCCGACCGGGTCGACCGCCGAGGACACCCCGTCCTCGATCGGACCGAAGACCGCGGCCGCGGCCTGCCGGGCACCGTCGACCGGTGAGTCCTCCCCGCCGCGGATGTCCACCGTGATCAGCGCGAACGCGACGGCGATCAGCAGCACCAGGAGCAGCCGGCTCTCTCGTGTGTCCCTCACGTGCGGCGGCCGTGCCCTTCCTCATAGGAATTTCGGGAATTCGGGTAGCCCCTGGGAAAACCGAGGGGCGCGGTATGGGGCGCTTCGAGACTTTATGGATCTTATGCCTCTATATCAACGATCCGCCGCACGAGAGGAGATCATCTCGTACGGCGGAATCGAAGCGTTACGTCATCTGCGTGGCGCGGCGTCCAGGACCTGCTGGAGCGCCTCGAACTCCTCGACGCACTTGCCGGATCCGAGCGCCACGCTGTCCAGCGGGTCCTCGGCGATGTGGATGGGCATGCCCGTCTCGCGCCGCAGCCGCTCGTCCAGACCGCGCAGCAGAGCGCCGCCGCCGGTCAGAACGATTCCGCGGTCCATGATGTCGCCGGACAGCTCGGGCGGGCACTTGTCGAGGGTGGTCTTCACGGCGTCGACGATGGCGTTGACGGGCTCCTCGATCGCCTTGCGCACCTCGGTGGCGGAGATGACGACCGTCTTGGGCAGTCCGGAGACCAGGTCCCGGCCGCGGATCTCGGTGTGCTCGTCGGAGTCGAGGTCGTACGCCGAGCCGATGGTGATCTTGATCTGCTCGGCCGTCCGCTCACCCAGCAGGAGGGAGTACTCCTTCTTGATGTGCTGGATGATCGCGTTGTCCAGTTCGTCGCCCGCGACGCGGATGGACTGGGCGGTGACGATGCCGCCGAGCGAGATGACCGCGACCTCCGTGGTGCCGCCGCCGATGTCCACCACCATGTTGCCCGTGGCCTCGTGGACCGGCAGGCCGGAGCCGATGGCCGCCGCCATGGGCTCCTCGATGATGTGCACCTGCCGGGCGCCGGCCTGGGTCGACGCCTCGATGACGGCGCGGCGCTCGACGCCGGTGATGCCGGAGGGCACGCAGACCACGACACGCGGCCTGGCGAGATACCGCCGCTTGTGGATCTTGAGGATGAAGTAGCGGAGCATCCGCTCGGTGATCTCGAAGTCGGCGATGACGCCGTCCTTCAGCGGACGCACGGCGACAATGTTGCCAGGGGTACGCCCGATCATCTTCTTCGCTTCGGCACCGACCGCGAGGATGCCGCCGGTGTTGGTGTTGATCGCGACGACGGACGGCTCGTTGAGTACGATCCCGCGACCCCTGACGTACACCAGCGTGTTGGCGGTCCCGAGGTCGACAGCCATGTCACGGCCGATGAACGACATTGAGTTCCCCATCAGGATTCGACTGGCCTTCCCGTGAAGCTTTTGAGGGCTTTTCAGGTCGGCGAGGTGGGTGCTGTGACGTGAAGGCTTCCATCGTAAACGCGCCTGCACGAACACTGCGCGAGGGTCTTCGCCATTGTCAGCAGATGCCGCAGCGCCTCGCTTGTGGAGACGGTCCATCGGGGGCACGCGTTCCCCCGATCGGCACCGCATATGCCAAGGGACGACCGAAAAGGTACGGCCGTCCCTGGTCGGACGAAGGGGCGAGGTGACGGCCCCTCAGAAAAATCCGCGAAAGATCCGCGGCCGGCCGCCGTCGTGTCGTCAGGAACGCCCCGGGAAGAAGAGCTTCACCTCACGCTCGGCGGACTCCTCGGAGTCGGAGGCGTGGATGAGGTTCTCGCGGACGATGACGCCGTAGTCGCCGCGGATCGAGCCGGGCGCGGCGGCGATCGGGTCCGTCGGACCGGCCAACTGGCGTACACCCTCGATGACGCGGTCGCCCTCGACGATCAGGGCCACGACCGGGCCGGAGGACATGAACTCCACCAGCGGCTCGTAGAAGGGCTTGCCCTTGTGCTCGCCGTAGTGCTGCTCCAGCGTGTCCTGGTCCAGCGTGCGCAGCTCCAGCGCAGTGATCCGCCAGCCGGCCTTGCGCTCGATACGGCTGATGATCTCGCCGGTCAGGCCACGACGGACGGCGTCGGGCTTGAGGAGGACGAGGGTGCGCTGGCTCACGGGAGGCTCCTTCTGCTGCCGGTGTGCGGTGGGACGAGATTACAGGGCGTGTCCGGACTGCTGTTACACAGCGTCAGCAGGGGAGGAGTCGGCCTGCGCGGCAAGCCGTGCCTTCGCCTCGTCGATCTTGTGGCCGAAGTGCACGGACGCCCACCACAGGGCCCCGAAGAGCACCCCCAGCACGAACATCATCGGAACGAAGAAGCCGGACGCGACCAGCGCGATCTGCAGGATCCAGCCGAGCGCGACACCGCCGGGCCGGGTGACCATGCCGCACAGCAACACGCTCAGCAGCATCGCGACACCGCACACCGTCCACACCGTGGACACGGACAGGTCGGGGTCCTTCATGGCGACCAGACCGGCGAAGCCGATGATGAAGAACTCGCCGATCAGAGTCGAGGAACAGAGCGTACGCATGTGGAGGACTCAGCCCTTCCCCAGAAGCAGTCGGGCCTCCCCGACCGTGATGACGGAACCGGTGACCAGCACGCCACCCCCCGCGAACTCGCCCTCCTCCTCGGCGAGCGTGATCGCCGCCTCCAGGGCGTCGGGCAGCCGCGGCTCGACCTGGACGCGCTCCTCGCCGAACACCTCGACGGCGATCGCGGCCAGCTCGTCGGCGTCCATGGCGCGGTGGCTGGAGTTCTGGGTGACGACGATCTCCGCGAAGATCGGCTCGAAGGCCTCCAGCAGCCCCCGCACGTTCTTGTCGCCGCTGGCCCCGACCACGCCGATCAGCCGGCTGAAGTCGAAGGCCTCACCGACCGCCTCGGCGGTGGCACGGGCGCCGGCCGGATTGTGGGCGGCGTCCAGCACGACGGTCGGGGACCGCCGTACGACCTCCAGCCGGCCCGGCGACGACACGGACGCGAAGGCCTTGCGGACGGTGTCGATGTCCAGCGGTTCGGGCCGCTGGGAGCCGACGCCGAAGAACGCCTCGACGGCGGCGAGCGCGACGGCGGCGTTGTGGGCCTGGTAGGCGCCGTGCAGCGGGAGGTACACCTCGCCGTACTCGCCGCCCAGCCCGCGCAGGGTCAGCAGCTGTCCGCCGACGGCGACCTGCCGGGCGACGACCCCGAACTCCAGCCCCTCCCGGGCCACGGTCGCGTCGACCTCGACGGCCTTCTTCAGCAGGACCTGGGCGGCGTCGACCGGCTGCTGGGCCAGGATGACCGTCGCGTCCTGCTTGATGATCCCGCCCTTCTCGGCGGCGATCGCGGCGGGCGTCTCGCCGAGCCGGTCGGTGTGGTCGAGGTCGATCGGCGTGACGACGGCGACGTCCCCGTCGATGACGTTGGTCGCGTCCCAGGAACCTCCCATCCCGACCTCGACGACGGCCACGTCGACGGGCGCGTCGGCGAAGGCGGCGTACGCCATGCCGGTGAGCACCTCGAAGAAGGAGAGCCGGTACTCCTGCTGCGCGTCGACCATCTCCACGTACGGCTTGATGTCCTGGTACGTCTCGATGAACCGCTCGGCGGAGATCGGCGCCCCGTCGAGACTGATCCGCTCGGTGACCGACTGGACGTGCGGGGAGGTGTACCGCCCGGTGCGCAGCTCGAAGGCGCCCAGGAGGGCCTCGATCATGCGTGCGGTGGAGGTCTTGCCGTTGGTCCCGGTGATGTGGACCGACGGGTACGACCGCTGCGGCTCGCCCAGCACGTCCATCAGCGCGGCGATCCGGCTGACGGACGGCTCCAGCTTGGTCTCGCCCCACCGCGTGGCCAGCTCGGCCTCGACCTCGCGCAGGGCCTTGTCGACCTCGGGGTCCTCGGGCCGCGTCGGCACGTCGGCCTGCTGCGGACCGCCCTGCGTGCGCAGGGTGCGGCTGCCGGCCTCGATCACCGCGAGGTCGGGGTCGCGGTCGGTCTCGGCCGCGATGATCTCCTCGAAGGAGTCGAGGGGGTCGGGCGTGTCACTGTTGCCGGGGAGGTCGCTCACGGGGCCAGTCTACGGAGCCGCGGTGACAAAGCGTGCGGTGGCTCGAGGGCCGGTGCGGGGTGCCCGGCGAGGTCGTCCGGCCGAGGGCGGTACGGGGCCGGCCGCGCGGTTCCTCGCGCCCTCGGGGACGGGAAGGCCCGCGGCGGGCGCGGCTGCCCGCACCCCTCGGGGACGGGAAAGGCCCCCGGCACTGTGACAGCTCCGGGGGCCTCGCCGGCGTACGGACGCCTACGCCTGCGGCAGTCGCTCCAGCTGGGTCCGGATGCGGGCGATGTCCTCGTCCGCCTTCGCCAGCCGCGTGCGGATCTTCTCCACCACGTGGTCCGGTGCCTTGGCCAGGAAGGCCTCGTTGCCGAGCTTGGCGGTGGCCTGGGCCTTCTCCTTCTCGGCGGCGGCCAGGTCCTTCGCCAGCCGCTTGCGCTCCGCCGCGACGTCGATCGTGCCGGACAGGTCCAGCGCGACCGTGGCACCGGCGACCGGCAGGGTCGCCGTGGCCGAGAAGGCCTCGCCCTCGGGCTGGAGCCGGAGCAGCTGACGGATGGCGGCCTCGTGCGGAGCCAGCGCCGTGCCGTCCAGCGTCAGCCGGGCCGGAACCCGCTGGCCCGGCTGGAGGCCCTGGTCGGCGCGGAAGCGGCGGACCTCGGTGATGACGGACTGGAGCGTCTCGATCTCCCGCTCGGCGTCGGCGTCCCGGAAACCGCTGTCCCTCGGCCACTCGGCGATGACGACCGACTCGCCACCCGTGAGGGTGGTCCACAGCGTCTCCGTGACGAAGGGGACGACCGGGTGCAGCAGCTTCAGCGTGACGTCGAGGACCTCGCCGAGGACGCGCTTGCTGGCCTCGGCCGCCGCGCCACCCGCCTGGAACGTCGTCTTGGACAGCTCGACGTACCAGTCGAAGACCTCGTCCCACGCGAAGTGGAACAGCGCGTCGGAGAGCTTGGCGAACTGGAAGTCGTCGTAGTGGGCGTCGACTTCGGCGACCACCGAGTTCAGCCGGGAGAGGATCCAGCGGTCCGTCGACGACATGGCCGACGGCTCCGGCAGCGGCCCCTCCACCGTCGCGCCGTTCATCAGCGCGAAGCGCGTGGCGTTCCAGATCTTGTTGGCGAAGTTGCGGGAGCCCTGGACCCAGTCCTCACCGATCGGGACGTCGACACCGGGGTTGGCGCCGCGGGCCAGGGTGAACCGGAGGGCGTCCGAGCCGTACTTGTCCATCCAGTCCAGCGGGTTGACCGCGTTGCCGAAGGACTTCGACATCTTCTTGCCGAACTGGTCGCGGACCATGCCGTGCAGGGCGATGGTGTGGAACGGCGGGGTGCCGTCCATCGCGTACAGGCCGAACATCATCATCCGGGCGACCCAGAAGAAGAGGATGTCGTAGCCGGTGACCAGGACGGAGTTCGGGTAGAACTTCGCGAGCGACTCGGTCTGTTCGGGCCAGCCGAGCGTGGAGAACGGCCACAGGCCCGAGGAGAACCAGGTGTCGAGGACGTCCGTGTCCTGGTGCCAGCCCTCACCCGTCGGCGGCTGCTCGTCGGGGCCGACGCAGACGACCTCGCCGTCGGGGCCGTACCAGACCGGGATGCGGTGGCCCCACCACAGCTGCCGCGAGATGCACCAGTCGTGGAGGTTGTCGACCCAGTCGAAGTACCGCTTCTCCATCTCCTGCGGATGGATCTTGACCTTGCCCTCGCGGACCGCGTCACCGGCCGCCTTCGCCAGCGGGCCGACCTTGACCCACCACTGCATGGACAGACGCGGCTCGATGGTGGTCTTGCAGCGCGAGCAGTGGCCGACGGAGTGGAGATACGGCCGCTTCTCGGCGACGATCCGGCCCTCGGCGCGCAGTGCGGCGACGATGGCCGAGCGGGCCTCGAGGCGGTCCAGGCCCTGGAAGGGGCCGTGGGCGGTGATGACGGCGTGCTCGTCCATGACGGTGAGCGACGGCAGGTCGTGGCGCTGGCCGATCTCGAAGTCGTTCGGGTCGTGGGCCGGGGTGACCTTGACGGCGCCGGTGCCGAACTCGGGGTCGACGTGCTCGTCGGCGACGACCGGGATGGAGCGGTCGGTCAGCGGCAGCCTGATGAGCTTGCCGACCAGGTGCTTGTACCGCTCGTCCTCGGGGTGAACGGCGACGGCCGTGTCACCGAGCATGGTCTCGGCACGGGTCGTGGCGACAACGAGCGTCTCGTCGCCCTCGCCGTACGTGATGGAGACGAGCTCGCCGTCGTCGTCCTGGTACTCGACCTCGATGTCCGAGATGGCGGTCAGACAGCGCGGGCACCAGTTGATGATGCGTTCGGCCCGGTAGATCAGCTCGTCGTCGTAGAGCCGCTTGAAGATGGTCTGGACGGCCTGGGAGAGGCCCTCGTCCATGGTGAAGCGCTCGCGGGACCACGCGACACCGTCGCCGAGGCGCCGCATCTGACCGCTGATCTGACCGCCGGACTCGGCCTTCCACTGCCAGACGCGCTCGACGAAGGCCTCCCGGCCGAGGTCGTGCCGCGACTTGCCCTCCTTGCCGAGCTCGCGCTCGACGACGTTCTGGGTCGCGATGCCGGCGTGGTCCATGCCGGGCTGCCACAGCGTCTCGTAGCCCTGCATGCGCTTGCGGCGGGTGAGGGCGTCGATGAGCGTGTGCTCGAAGGCGTGCCCGAGGTGCAGGCTGCCCGTGACGTTCGGCGGCGGGATGACGACGGTGTACGGCGGCTTGTCGCTCTTGGCGTCGGCCTCGAAGTAACCGCGCTCTACCCAGCGCTCGTACAGCGGCCCCTCTACATCGGCCGGCGCGTACTGGGTCGGCAGTTCGGTGTGGGGCGCTGATGGCTGCTGCTGAGCGTTCTCGGTCACGGGCTCAGTTTAGAGGTGTCACGACGCGGTCCCGAAACGCGTTTGTTCTGTAACGGTGGGGCCCCCGCCGCCGTGGCCGCACGGAGTCTGGGCCAGGATGTGAAAACCACATAAGCATCTGGAGGGGAACCCAGAGATGAGCTACAACCAGCCGGGCCCGTACGGCGGGCAGCCTCAGCAGCCCGGACCGTACGGCCAGCCGGGTCCGTACGGCCAGCCGCCGCAGGCCCCCCAGCCCGGCTACGGCTACCCCCAGCAGCCACCGCAGGGCGTCCAGCCCCAGACCCCGCCCTACGGCCAGCAGCCGCCCGCCCAGCCCTACGGCCAGGCCCCCTACGGCCAGCAGCCCCCGTACGGCCAGGCCCCGTACGGCGTCCCGCAGCCGCCGGCCCCGGGCGGCGGCGCGAAGAAGACGGGCATCATCATCGGCGCGGTCGCGGTCGTGGCGGCGATCGGCGTGGGCGCGTACTTCGTGATCGGCGGGGGTGGCGGCGCGGGGGGTCTCGAGGACGACGGCGCCCACACGCTGGCGACTCCGGCCACGGTGCTCAGCGACTACAAGCGAGTTTCCGACGACGGCGCGAGCGCGGGCGACGAGTCGGCATCGGAGCTGGAGAAGAGCGGCGTCAAGGGCGGGAAGACCGTCATCGGCATGTACTCGACGGCGGACCTCTCCGACTACGACCCCGACGACCCGAGCACGCTGCCCGACGAGACCGAGCTCGCGACGGCCAAGGGCGTCACCTACGCCGGTGCCTACGGCGAGATCGACGACCCGGAGAAGGCGTTGGACACGTTCTTCACCAACTTCAAGAAGTCGTCGGAGGAGAACTCCTCCGACAGCAGCAGCGGCACGAAGACCGAGCTGGTCGGCGAGCCCGAGGAGGCCGACCTCGACGGCGCGGTGATGAAGTGCCAGGCGGCCAAGGGCACGGACCCGACGACCAAGCAGGAGAAGACCGACTGGTTCTGCGCCTGGGCCGACTACAGCACCATCGCCATGGTCTCGCCGGGTGACGCCACGAAGGGCATCACCAAGGACGTGGCGATCGACATCACCGCGAAGCTCCGCGAGGAAGTACGCGTCAAGGCCTGACGCCGACGACCACGAAGGGGCCCCGGCCGGTCGACCGGGGCCCCTCGTCGTGTGCCGGGCGGCGGTTACGCCGTCTTCTGCTCCCCCGGCCCCCGTCCGTTGCGCGCCTCGCGCGGGATCAGGGTCGGGTTGACGTTGGAGTGGACGACGTCCGCGGTGATGACGACGCGGGCCACGTCCTTGCGGGAGGGGACCTCGTACATCACGGACATGAGGACTTCCTCCATGATGGCGCGCAGGCCGCGCGCGCCGGTCTGGCGGAGGATCGCCTGGTCGGCGATGGCCTCGAGGGCCTCGCGCTCGAAGTCCAGCTCCACGCCGTCGAGTTCGAAGAGGCGCTGGTACTGCTTCACCAGCGCGTTGCGCGGCTCGACGAGGATCTGGAGCAGGGCCTCGCGGTCGAGGTTGTGGACCGAGGTGATGACCGGCAGACGGCCGATGAACTCGGGGATCATGCCGAACTTGACCAGGTCCTCGGGCATGACGTCCTCGAACTGGTCCTTGGCCTCCAGCTCCCGCTTGGAGCGGATCGTCGCGCCGAAGCCGATGCCCTTGGCGCCGGCCCGGGACTCGATGATCTTCTCCAGGCCCGCGAAGGCACCGCCCACGATGAAGAGCACGTTCGTCGTGTCGATCTGGATGAACTCCTGGTGGGGGTGCTTGCGGCCACCCTGCGGCGGCACCGAGGCCGTGGTGCCCTCGAGGATCTTCAGCAGGGCCTGCTGCACGCCCTCGCCGCTCACGTCACGCGTGATCGACGGGTTTTCGCTCTTCCGGGCGACCTTGTCGATCTCGTCGATGTAGATGATCCCGGTCTCGGCCTTCTTGACGTCGTAGTCGGCGGCCTGGATCAGCTTCAGCAGGATGTTCTCGACGTCCTCGCCGACGTACCCGGCCTCGGTGAGCGCCGTGGCGTCCGCGATCGCGAACGGGACGTTCAGCATGCGCGCCAGGGTCTGCGCGAGGAGCGTCTTGCCGGAGCCCGTGGGGCCCAGCAGGAGGATGTTGGACTTCGCCAACTCGATGGCGTCGTCGCGGCCTTGGGCGCCGCCGTTCTCACCGGCCTGGACGCGCTTGTAGTGGTTGTACACCGCGACCGACAAGGCCTTCTTGGCGGCCTCCTGGCCGACCACGTAGCCCTCGAGGAACTCGTAGATCTCCCGCGGCTTCGGGAGTTCCTCCCAGCGGACCTCGCTGGTCTCCGCGAGTTCTTCCTCGATGATCTCGTTGCAGAGGTCGATGCACTCGTCGCAGATGTACACACCGGGCCCTGCGATGAGCTTCTTGACCTGCTTCTGGCTCTTGCCGCAGAACGAGCACTTGAGCAGATCGCCGCCGTCACCGATGCGTGCCACGGTGTGCTTCCCCTTCGCCTGGGAACCGCCTGGACTGCGAGAGTCCAACGGCTCCTGGTGCTGCCTTATGTCGACGGTACCTTGCCGGGCCCCCCGTTCGGGCCCCCCTTGGCACGGTTCACGTCCACGCACTTCCACATGGACCGTGCCACACCGTGCCAAGGGGCGGCAGACGATACTCCCCCTCGCCCGCTAGCGCAGCGAGGTGTTGTTCATCTTCCGGGTCGAGATGATCTGGTCGATCAGGCCGTACGACAGCGCGTCCTCGGCCGTGAGGATCTTGTCGCGCTCGATGTCCTCGCGGATCTTCTCGATCGGCGTGGTGGAGTGCTTGGCCAGCATCTCCTCCAGCTGCGAGCGCATCCGCAGGATCTCGTTCGCGGCGATCTCCAGGTCGGAGACCTGGCCGCGGCCGGTCTCGCTGTACGGCTGGTGGATCAGCACGCGCGCGTTCGGCAGGGCCATGCGCTTGCCGGGCGTACCGGCGGCCAGCAGGACGGCGGCGGCGGAGGCCGCCTGGCCCATGCAGACCGTCTGGATGTCCGGCTTCACGAACTGCATCGTGTCGTAGATCGCCGTCAGCGCCGTGAAGGAGCCGCCGGGGCTGTTGATGTAGACCGAGATGTCCCGGTCGGGGTCCATCGACTCCAGGCACAGCAGCTGCGCCATGACGTCGTTGGCGGAGGCGTCGTCGATCTGGACGCCCAGGAAGATCACCCGCTCCTCGAAGAGCTTCGCGTACGGGTCGTACTCGCGGATGCCCTGGGAGGTGCGCTCGACGAAGCGCGGGATGACGTAGCGGGACTCGGCCCTCGGGCCGGTGTACTCGGCGCTGGCGCGGTCGTGCAGGCCGCTGCCGGGGAAGTCGTTCACGGTGTCTCCTGGAAAGAGGGCTGGGGCGGTGGGCTGGAGGGGCTGGGTGGGGGCGCTGACGGCTCGGGGTCCGCGGGGGCCCTGAGGGGCCCGTGGAGGCCCCGCGGGGCCGCGCCGGTCCCGGGGAGACCCGAGGGACTCCGGTGGGACCCTGGGGGCCCTGTGAGCCCCGCGCGGCCCTTGCCGTGGCCGGCCCTTACGCCGCCCCGGTACCGCCGCCGCCCGGCATGCCGGCGGCCGTGGGGATCACGTCGTCGATGAGGCCGTACTCCTTGGCCTCGAAGGCGTCGAACCAGCGGTCGCGGTCCGAGTCGCGGGTGATCTGCTCGATCGTCTGGCCCGTGTGCTGGGCCGTGAGCTCGGCCATGCGCCGCTTGGTGTGCAGCAGCCGCTCGGCGTGGATCTTGATGTCCGAGGCCGAGCCGGCCAGACCCGCGGAGGGCTGGTGGATCAGGATCTCGGCGTTCGGCAGGGCGAAGCGCTTGCCGGGGGTGCCCGCGCTGAGCAGGAACTGTCCCATCGAGGCCGCGAGGCCCATGGCGATGGTCACCACGTCGTTCTTGATGAACTGCATGGTGTCGTAGATCGCCATGCCGGCCGTGATCGAACCGCCGGGGCTGTTGATGTACAGGTAGATGTCCTTGTCCGGGTCGGCGGCAAGGAGCAGCAGCTGTGCGGTGATCTTGTTCGCGATGTCGTCGTCGACCGGCTGGCCGAGGAAGATGATCCGCTCGTTGAGCAGCCGGTTGTAGACCTGGTCACCGAGGCCACCACCGATGGAAGGCTCGCCGGCGGCGGAGGGCATCAGATTCGTCACGTATCCACCTGCTCGTCTTACGACGGCGCCGGGCCGTCTCACGTGTTCTGCCGGGGCGTGGAGCCGTCCGGCGGTTCGGCGACTCCCCTGCCCTCGTATTCATGGACCCTAACGCGCGGGTCCCTTCGGAGAATCCCGGAGAGAGGGGTGTTCGCCGGGGGCGTAGCGCAGCGCCTGTGGCGGAGGGCCGGATACGGACGGTGGCGGAGTGCGGGCCGACCGTGGCCCGTGGCGTGGTTCCCCGCGCCCCTCCAGGCCGCTTCCCCCTGCGAACGGCAAACGGGGAGGGGCCCCGGAGCTGATGCGCACCGGGGCCCCTCCTGCCTACGTCATGAGCCATGCGAGGCCGTTCAGGCCTCGGGCTTCTCCTCGGAGGCGTCCGTGGTCTCCGCCTCGGCGGCGGCCTCCGCGGTCTCCTCCTCCTCGTCGTCCAGGTCGATGACCTCGCCGTTGGTGTCCTTCACCGTGGCGGACTCGACGACCAGGGCCAGCGCCTTGCCGCGGGCGACCTCGCCGACGAGGAGCGGAACCTGACCGCCCTCGACGACCGCCTGGGCGAACTGGTCGGGCGACATGCCGGAGGAGGCGGCACGGCGCATGAGGTGCTCGGTGAGCTCCTCCTGGTTGACGTTGAGCTTCTCGCGCTTGACCAGCTCGTCGAGGACGAACTGGGTCTTGATGCCCTTGACCGCGGCCTCGCGGGTCTCGGTCTCGAACTCCTCGGCGGTCTTGCCCTGGATCTCCAGGTACTTGTCGAGGGTCAGACCCATCTGGCCGAGCTGGTGGTGCTCCAGGTTGTGCTTGCGGGTGTTGATCTCGTCCTCGAGCAGCTTCTCGGGGACGGGCACCTCGACGAGCTCCAGGAGCTTCTCCAGGACGCGCTCCTGGGCCTGGGTGGCCTGGTCGTACTGCTTCATGTTCGCGAGGCGCTTGCGGCTGTCGGCCTTCAGCTCCTCGAGGGTGTCGAACTCGGAGGCGAGCTGCGCGAACTCGTCGTCCAGCTCCGGGAGTTCACGCGCGGCGACCTGGGTGACCTTGACGGTGACCTCGGCCTCCCGGCCGGCCGCGGAGCCGCCCTTGAGCTCGGAGGTGAAGGTGGTCTCGCCACCGGCCTCCAGGCCCTTCACGGCGTCGTCGATGCCCTCGAGGAGCTCGCCGGAGCCGATGGTGTAGGAGACACCGTTGGCCACGCCGTCCTCGAGGATCTCGCCGTCGACCTTGGCCTGCAGGTCGACCGTGACGACGTCGCCGTCCTCGGCGGCGCGCTCGACCGGGGAGGTCGAGGCGAAGCGCTCACGGAGCTGCTCGACCGACTTCTCGACGTCCTCGTCCGTCACCTCGACGGCGTCGACCTCGACCTCGATGGAGGAGAAGTCCTCGGGGAGCTCCAGGGCGGGGCGGACGTCGACCTCGGCGGTGAAGTTCAGCGTCTCGCCGTCCTTCAGCTCCGTGATGTCGACCTCGGGCTGGCCGAGGACGTCGATCTCGGCCTCGTTGACCGCCTCGGTGTAGAACTTCGGCAGCGCGTCGTTGACGGCCTCCTCCAGCACGGCACCACGGCCGAAGCGCTGGTCGATGACCCGCGCGGGGATCTTGCCCTTGCGGAAGCCCTTCACCGTGACCTGCTGGTTGATCTTCTTGTACGCCGCGTCGAGGCTGTCCTTGAGCTCCTCGAAGGGCACCTCGACAGTGAGCCGAACCCGAGTCGGGTTCAGGGTCTCCACGGCGCTCTTCACGGTTCGGTCTCCTTGTGGCTGACTTCTTGGTTTTCGCCGGAGCCAGACAGGTCCGGCGATTCGACGCCCGGGAGAGTTCACAGGCCGAGTGGGCCGGGACACACGGGCGCGCAGCTTGCATAGTAACCGCAGCAGCTCAGCCGCCCAAAAGACGATCACCGGCGAGGCGCCCGGCAAGATCGCGCAGGTGGTCGGGGTGGCGGGATTTGAACCCACGGCCTTCCGCTCCCAAAGCGGACGCGCTACCAAGCTGCGCCACACCCCGTCTGGTGCGACACGTAGGGTACATGCCCGCAGGCCGCCCGACCGCCGCATTTGCCGGGCTCCCGGGCGCGCGGCGACGCCGACCGGAAACGGGGTGTGCGGGCGAGGGGGCCGACCCGCTACGATGCCTGCAGTGCCGCGGTCACCTGACCTGCGGCGCGTCGCGTGCGGGCGTAGCTCAATGGTAGAGCCCCAGTCTTCCAAACTGGCTACGCGGGTTCGATTCCCGTCGCCCGCTCCAGCACGGCTCAGGCCCAGGTGCGAGGGTGTTTTCCCCGCTTCCTGGGTCTGAGTTGTTCCGTGGGCCGGATCAGCCCTCCGTGCCCCCGCGTGCCCGTTCCGGCCGGAACCTGTCTCGAACGCCTTGAGGATCAAGTCGTCAACAGCGCCGGCGATCCCACGCTCCCGGTCGTAGTCGGCGTGCCGATGGATCAACGCCGCGCGGGCCGTGCTGCGGCCGAGGCGGGCCATCAGTTCCTCGGTACTGGCGTTCGTCCGTGACGCGAGCGTGTTGCCGGTGTGCCGAAGATCATGGAACCGCAGCCCTTTCACTCCGGCGTCGGCACAGCCTTGTGCCACAGCCTGTCGAAGTGGTGACGGCGCGGGGCGGCCTGCTTCTCTCCGGCGAACGCGCGGCCGGCGGCACCGCTCTCGGCGTACACCTTCGTGTGCGTGGCGAGGCACGGCAGGGCCGCAGACTGCCCGACGCGCCGGAAGTTCACGGGGCCGTGATCACTCGCGCCGGTGGCCGACGCTGGGACAACCGACGGCCCACAGAGAGGGGGAGAGCGCCGTGTATGCCCCCTCTGCGGGCCCGACCGGACGGCGAGCGGCTCCACACCGGCTACGCGGGTTCGATTCCCGTCGCCCGCTCCGTACGCCAGGGGCGGGGTGGAAGGTCGGAACCGGTGAGGCGCATGAGGCGGTCGAGGCCTCAGAAGCTGATCGAGTTGATCGTTTCCGCGAGGGAGTTCAGGAAGCGGTTGATCGACGGGGCCATGCCGGTCGAGGCGAGGAAGAAACCGAACAGGATCGCGACTATGGCGGGGCCGGCCTTGATCGACCCTCCCCGGATCAGTACGACCAGGACGATCGCCAACAGCAGCACCACTGACAGTGAAATGGCCACAACTGATCACACCCTTGGTCGGTCCGCTCTCCCGGCCCGGGGACGCGACCCTCCGCACCCCCGCCAGAGACCATCGTGCCACCAACCCGGCCTCCCTATGCGGCCGGTGAGACATCCCCGGTGACAACTTCCGCCCCGGACGGCACCGAAGGTCCGCCGGAAGCCTGCCGCACAACAATTCGAGGTCACGTTTTCCACCCGGAAATTCACAACGGGTGCGCAGGTAATTCGAATTGCGGGCACAGAGGCGTCAACAACACCACCACAACCGGCGTTATGCACCTTTTAGTCGGGATGAATCGTGACATTCAGGATGGTGATCGCACCTCACGCTCCGTCAATTGAGGAATGACATCGCGATGACGTGGCACGTTTTACGCATTGCCACAGACAACGCTAGGGTGCCTCAGATGTTCCACGCCGCTTCGTCTCTCGTGCCGAGTCCGCGCTCACCCCAGAGCCAGAAAGATCAGCACCACCAGTCCCCCGACAGACGGTCCAAGCAGCGTGACGCCTTCTTCGACAACGCCAAGTACCTGGCGATCGTGCTGGTGGCCGTCGGGCACGCCTGGGAGCCGCTGAAAGGCGACAGCCGGGTCCTCACGGCGGCGTACGTGCTGGTGTACGCCTTCCACATGCCGGCCTTCATCGTCATCTCCGGCTTCTTCTCCCGCAGTTTCGACGGGAGCCCCGGCAAGCTGAAGCGGCTGGTCACGGGCATCGTCGTGCCGTACGTCGTCTTCGAGACCGCGTACCCGCTCCTGAAGACGTACGTCGACGGCGTCCCCCAGGACATCAGCCTGCTCGACCCCTACTACCTGACCTGGTTCCTGTGCGCGCTGTTCATCTGGCGGCTGACCACACCCTTCTGGAAGCTGGTCCGGTATCCGCTGCCGCTCGCGCTGGGCATCGCGATGCTGGCGTCCGTCACCCCGGACATCGGTGACGACCTGGACCTGCAGCGCGTCCTTCAGTTCCTGCCGTTCTTCGTGCTGGGGCTGAACCTGAAGCCGGAGCACTTCCGGCTGGTGCGCCGGAGCTCGGTCCGGATCGCGGCGGTGCCGGTGTTCGCCTTCGCGCTGGCCTTCTGCTGGTGGGCGGTGCCGCGGATGAACAGCGGATGGCTCTACCACCGCAACTCCGCGCAGGAGCTGGGCGTCCCGTGGTGGGTGGGTCCCGTCATGCAGCTCGCCCTGTTCGGCTGCTCCCTGCTGCTGACCGCCTGCTTCCTGTCCTGGGTGCCGGGCCGCACGATGTGGTTCACGGCGCTCGGCGCGGGCACGCTCTACGGCTATCTGATGCACGGCCTGGTGCTCAAGGCCGCCGACTACCGCGGCTGGTTCGACCACCCCGCGCTGCACCGCCCGCTCGGGGAGCTCGCCGTCACCGTCGCGGTGGCCGTGTTCGTCACCCTGCTGTGCACCCGGCCCGTGCGGCGGGTGTTCCGGTGCGTGATGGAACCGAGGATGGAGTGGGCCTTCAAGCGGGACGCGGCCGAGCTCGCCCGGGAGCGGGAGCCGCAGAAGACGCCGCCGGAACGCGAGAAGGTCGACGCCTAGGCGTGCTCGTCGAGGCCGAGCAGTGCGCGCATCCGGGCGTACTTCCCGGTCAACCGGGTGCGGGTCGGCTCGTCCAGTACGGCCAGGCGGGCCGGGTCCGCGTTGTGCGCCAGGTCCGCCTCCTTCACCAGCAGCGCGCCCGGAGTGGCCCGGATGCGGGCCGCGTACGCCTGTGGCGTCTCCCCCGCCCGCTTGGTGACCGCCAGGACGATGGCCTTCGTGCGGTCGCTCAGCGCGGCCCCGCGCAGCCATTCCTCGGTGAGGGCGTCGTCCTCGACGGCGTCGTGCAGCCAGGCCGCCGCGATCTGGTCGGCGTCGCCGCCCCGCGACCGTACGCCCTCCGCGACCGCGCGGAGGTGCTCGGCGTAGGGGCGGCCCGCCTTGTCGGTCCGGCCCTCGTGGGCGGCGCGGGCGAGCGCCTCGACCTCGGTCAGGGTGAGCATGGGATCTCCCGCGTGTCGCGTGTGGGTCAGCGGACCGGGGCCGTCTGGGCCGTCGGGCCCTCGCGGCAGATCAGCAGCAGGGCCCGGTCGTCGTTGACGTCCTTGGCGACCGCCTCGATCAGGTGCCAGGCGGCGCCCTGGAAACCGCCGGCGACATAGCGGTCGGCCTCGCCGGTGAGGCGGTCGATGCCCTCGACGATGTCGCGGTCGGAGGTCTCCACCAGGCCGTCGGTGAAGAGCATCAGCACGTCACCGGGGCGCAGGGAGCCCTTCACCGGGTCGAACTGGGCGCCCTCGTAGACGCCGAGCAGCGGGCCCTCCGCGGCCTTCTCCTCCCAGCGGCCGGTGCCCGCGCTGAGCTGGAGGCCCGGCGGATGCCCCGCGGAGTACAGCTCGTAGTCGCCGGAGTCGAGGTCGAGGACGAGGTGGATGGAGGTGGCGAAGCCCTCGTCCCAGTCCTGACGGAGGAGGTAGCCGTTGGCGGCGGGCAGGAAGGCGTGCGGGGGAAGGCTGCCCAGCAGGCCGCCGAAGGCGCCGGACAGCAGGAGGGCACGGGAGCCGGCGTCCATGCCCTTGCCGGAGACGTCCGTGAGGACGACCTCCAGGGTGCGGCCGCCGTTGGTGCGGGCCGCGACAACGAAGTCACCGGAGAACGACTGGCCCCCGGCCGGCCGCAGCGCCATCTCGCGGTGCCAGCCCTGCGGCAGCTTCGGCAGCTTGCTCTGTACCCGGATGCGTTCACGCAGGTCGAAGAGCATGGTGCCGCCGCGCCGCCAGGGCACGCCGACCCGGCTGCGGAACTGGGCGATGAGGAGGCCGAAGAAGCCACAGGCCGCCACCACCAGGACCACGCCCGGGGTCACCCGCGAGGGACCCTCGGTGTAGGGGCCGAGCTGCACCGACTCCACGATCAGGGCGGTGGCCGCCGCCGCGTACAGGCCGAGCAGGCTCGCCGGGCGCAGCAGCAGGCCGCCGGCCACGATCGGCAGGACGAGCGCGGCCGGTGAGCACCACACCGAGTTGGCGAGTGTGGTGGCGGCGATCAGCGGGACGGTGAGCAGCAGGCCGGCCAGCGCGATCCAGTCCGAACCGTCGCCGCGGAAGTAGTCGACGGCGCTTCTGCGCACACCGGTGCGGACCCGGTGCACCAGGTGCTTGAACCGGGCCGCCAACGTCTCGGCTTTCGAGCGCCGCTGTCGTCCTGCTGCCATTAGTTCGGGACCCTATCCATCCAACCCGCCGCTTGGCACGGGAGGTCCCACTTGTCCCCCCTCCGAGGCCCGACTTCACAGTGAACGGCACGGAAAGCGCTCGCGCCGCGCAGAGGGAGAAATTCCCTGGCTCGTCCCGCAATGGGCTGCTAGGCATGGGTCCATGACGACTGAGGCGACGGGTACGACGGGCCGCGGCCGTTCCCCGGTGACCGAGCTGCGGGTGGTGCGGCCGCAGGACTGGGACGCGTGGTACGACACCCTGCTGCTCGCCTTCGGCGGGGTCGACGAGTCGGACGAGGAACGTGCGCTGTGGAAGGGGCTCACCCCGTGCGAGCGGTCCCTCGGGGCCTGGGACGCGGACGAGATGGTGGGGACGGCCGGGGCGTTCGACTTCCGGCTGACGGTGCCCGGCGGGGCCTCGGTGCCGGCCGCGGGCGTGACGATGGTCGGCGTGACCGCCACGCACCGGCGGCGCGGGGTGCTGACGTCCATGATGCGGCGGCAGTTGGACGACGTCCGCGCGTGGGGGGAGCCGCTGGCGGTGCTCACCGCCTCCGAGGCCGCGATCTACGGGCGGTTCGGGTACGGGGCGGCGACGTTCGGGCTGAGCGCCGAGATCGACACCGGCCGGGTGCGGCTGTCCGTCCCGGAGGGGACCGACGACGTACGGCTGCGGTACGCCGATCCGGTCGGCGTGCTCGACCGGTGCGAGGCGGTGTACGCGCGGACCGTGCCGAGGCGCCCCGGGATGCTGGCGCGGCGACCCGGGTGGGAGCGGCTGGCGGTGCTCGATCCGGAGAGCGAGCGGGGCGGGGCGTCGCCGTTGCAGTGCGTGGTCGCCGAGCGCGACGGGGAGCCGGTCGGGTACGCGCGGTTCCGGGTCAGGCCCGAGTGGACCGACACCGGGCACAACGGGCAGGTGGTGGTGCAGGAACTGGCGGCGGTGGAGCCCGCGGCGGAGGCGGCGCTGTGGCGGTTCCTGTTCGGCATCGACCTCACCACCTCCCTGACGGTGCGGGGCCGGCCGCTCGACGAGGCCTGGCAGCACCTCGTCTCCGACGTACGGCGGTGCCGGCTGCGGGTGCGGGACGGGTTGTTCGTGCGGCTGGTCGACGTGGGTGCCGCGCTGGAGGCACGGACCTATCAGGCGCCGGTGGACGTGGTGGTGGAGGTGGAGGACCACTTCTGCCCGTGGAACGCGGGGCGTTGGCGGTTGTCGGGCGACACGAAGGGCGCGAGCTGCGCCCCTACCGCGGACGCGGCCGATCTCGCCGTGACGGTACGGGAGTTGGGGGCGGCGTATCTCGGCGGTGTGAGCCTTGCCTCGCTGGCGGCGGCCGGGCGGGTGCGGGAGTTGCGGGCGGGGGCGTTGGCGCAGGCGTCCCTCGCGTTCGGGTCCTCGGTGGCCCCGTGGCTGCCGCACGGTTTCTGAAGCGGCGTCAGGACTTCTGGCAGCCGGGACACCAGAAGAGGTTGCGGGCGGCGAGGCCGGCGGTGCGGATCTCGTCGCCGCAGACGTGGCAGGGCAGGGTGGCCCGCCGGTAGACGTACACCTCGCCGCCGTGGTCGTCGACGCGCGGCGGGCGGCCCATGGCCTCCGGGGTGTGCTCGGGACGGACGGTGTCGATCCGGTTGTTGCGCACGCCCTCGCGCATCAGGTCCACGAGGTCGCCCCACACGGCGTCCCACTCGGCGGGTGTGACGTCCTTGCCCGCGCGGTACGGGTCGATGCCGTGCCGGAAGAGGACCTCGGCGCGGTAGACGTTGCCGACGCCGGCGATGACCTTCTGGTCCATGAGGAGGGCGGCGATCGTCGTGCGGCTGCGGGAGATCCGCCGGTAGGCCGCCTGCGGGTCGGCGTCCGGGCGCAGCGGGTCGGGGCCGAGGCGGGCGTGTATCGCCTGCTTCTCGGCGTCCGTGATGAGCGCGCAGGTCGTCGGGCCGCGCAGGTCGACGTAGGCCGTGGCGTTCGCGAGGCGCAGCCGGACCGTGTCGGTGGGCGGCGGGGCGGGGGCGTCGCCGAAGCCGACCTTGCCGAAGAGGCCGAGGTGGATGTGGACCCAGTCGGTGTCGCGGAAGCCGAGGAAGAGGTGCTTGCCGTGGGCCTCGGTGCGGGTGAGCTCGGCGCCGTCCAGGAGGTCGGCGGCGTCGGAGAACTTGCCCTGGGGGCTGGTCACGCGGGGTGCCGTGCCGGAGAAGCGGTCGGCGTAGTCGGACGCCAGCCGGTGGATGGTGTGCCCCTCTGGCACGGTGCCGGTTCCTTCCAGCCCCCTGGGGGGCGATCAGTCCTGCTGCGGGTGGTGCGCCGGGACGGGCGGGAGGTCGCCGGTCGTCTCGTACGCCGCGAGCATGTCGATGCGGCGGACGTGGCGCTCGTCACCGGAGAACGGCGTGCCGAGGAAGGTCTCGACGAACTTCGTCGCCTCGTCCTGGGTGTGCATGCGGGCGCCGACGGCGACGACGTTGGCGTTGTTGTGCTGGCGGCCGAGGGAGGCCGTCTCCTCGCTCCACGCGAGGGCGGCACGAACGCCCTTGACCTTGTTCGCGGCGATCTGCTCGCCGTTGCCGGAGCCGCCGATGACGATGCCGAGGGAGTCGGGGTCCGCCGCCGTGCGCTCCGCGGCGCGCAGGCAGAAGGGCGGGTAGTCGTCCTGGGCGTCGTAGATGTGGGGGCCGCAGTCGACCGGGTCGTGACCCGCCGCCTTCAGCCATTCGACGAGGTGGTTCTTGAGTTCGAAGCCCGCATGGTCGGAGCCGAGATACACGCGCATGGGATGAGTGTGACACGCGTGTTGCCGGGTAGCAGCGCGGGGTGTCGAGCCTGAAAAGTGTGAGCAACACTATAGAACCTCAGGGAAACCTCAAGTAACGATCCGGATTCAAAGGTTCCCGAATCGGCACGCCTCCGATTCACTGGTCCGGCTCGTACACCCCCTGTGCGGCCCGTACACCGCTCGTACGGGAGACATCCCCACGCGGCGCAAAGGAAATCCGTTCCATGACTTCGCAGCCGACCCTGACGAAGGCCGAAAACGGCCCCGGAGCCCCCGGCGATCCCGGTAATGGTCTCCAGGCGGGACTCAAGAACCGCCATCTGTCGATGATCGCCATCGGTGGTGTCATCGGCGCCGGACTGTTCGTCGGTTCCAGCTCCGGTATCGCCACCGCCGGGCCCGGCATTCTCCTCTCCTACGCCCTCGTCGGCACGCTCGTGGTGCTGGTGATGCGGATGCTCGGGGAGATGTCCGCGGCCAACCCGACCTCCGGGTCGTTC
This sequence comes from Streptomyces sp. NPDC051315, assembly GCF_044455165.1. Lineage (NCBI taxonomy): Bacteria > Bacillati > Actinomycetota > Actinomycetes > Kitasatosporales > Streptomycetaceae > Streptomyces > Streptomyces sp. NPDC051315. The sequence goes on along the minus strand of NZ_JBITEN010000022.1, from coordinate 42,087 downwards.
TCCGCTCACGCCGACCGCGCGCTCGGGCCCTGGGCCGGGTTCAGCATCGGCTGGCTGTACTGGTTCTTCTGGGTCGTCGTGCTCGCCGTCGAGGCCACCGCCGGTGCCGCGATCCTCGAGTCCTGGATCCCCGCCGTTCCCCAGTGGGGCTGGGCCCTCATCGTGATGGTGGTGCTGACCGCCACCAACCTGGTCTCCGTCGGCTCCTACGGCGAGTTCGAGTTCTGGTTCGCCGGCATCAAGGTCGTCGCCATCGGTGCCTTCATCGTGATCGGCGGGCTCGCCGTGTTCGGCGTCCTGCCCGGAGCCGACAGCGAGAAGGCCGGGCTGGGCAACCTCGTCGACCACGGCGGTTTCCTGCCGAACGGTCCCGGCGCCATCCTCACCGGTGTGCTGCTCGTCGTCTTCTCCTTCATGGGCAGCGAGATCGCGACCCTCGCGGCGGGCGAGTCGGAGGACCCGCAGCGGGCCGTCACCAAGTCGACCAACAGCATCATCTGGCGTATCGCCGTCTTCTACCTCGGGTCGATCTTCGTCGTCGTCTCCCTGCTGCCGTGGAACGACCCCTCCATCAAGGAGAAGGGCTCCTACGTCGCCGCCCTCGACTCCCTCGGCATCGCGCACGCCGGTCAGATCATGAACTTCATCGTGCTGACGTCCGTGCTGTCCTGCCTCAACTCCGGGCTCTACACGGCCTCCCGCATGGCCTTCTCGCTCGGTCAGCGCGGGGACGCGCCGAAGGCGTTCGCCCGGACGACGTCCCGTGGTGTGCCGGTGGCGGCGATCATCGCCTCCGTGGTGTTCGGGTTCGTCGCCGTCTTCTTCAACTACAAGTTCCCGGACTCCGTCTTCCTCTTCCTGGTCAACTCCAGTGGCGCCGTCGCCCTGTTCGTCTGGCTCGTCATCTGCTTCTCGCAGCTGCGCATGCGGAAGATCATCCAGGCCGAGGCGCCGGAGAAGCTGGTCGTGCGGATGTGGCTGTACCCGTACCTGACCTGGGCCACGGCCGCGCTGATCGTCTTCGTCCTCGGCTACATGCTGACCGACACGGAGCACAACGGGCGCGACACCGTCCTGCTGTCGCTGCTCGTCGCGGCCGTCGTCCTCGTCATCGCCTTCGTGAAGGAGAGGATGAAGGGGAAGACCGGCAGCGGGCGGGACGCCGTCCTGGAGGACGCCGCCAAGTAGTGCCGTCCGGTCCTGGGGACCGAGGGGAAGGGACCCGCGTGCGCGGGTCCCTTCTCCGTTTTCCGTCGCGAGCCGAGTACGGCGAGTACGTTCACCGGTACGCACGCCGCCCCGGCTCGCAGCCACGGGCAAGGGGAACAACGCTCCGTCAGGGGTTCCGGATGGCGCCGTCGGCCAGGACACGGAGCTCGTCACCTTCGGGGTCTGCCGATACGACCCGCGACGGATCACCCTGGCCAGTGGCCCAGGGCCGCCGCAGACGGGGAAACGCCGAAGAGGCTCGCCGGGGTCGAGGTGCGTACGACCCGGCGAGCCTCTTCGGCACCGACTGGCGTCGGCGGTGTCAGCGGTCGGCGAACTTCCAGGCGGTGGGCAGCAGGCCCATCGCCAGGACCGCCTTGATGACGTCGCCGATCAGGAACGGCGTGAGGCCGGCCGCGATCGCGCCGGAGGCGGTCAGGTCGGCGGCGAAGGCCAGGTAGGGGACGCCGATCGCGTAGATGATCGCCTCGCCGACCAGCATCGCGCCCGCCATGCGCCACACGTTGCGGTCCGCGCCGCGGCGGGCCAGGGCGCCCACGGCGGCGGTCGCGAGGACCATCCCGAGGATGTAGCCGAAGGAGGCGCCGATGCCGGAGGTGCCGCCGGCGAACCACGGCACACCGAGGAGACCGGCCAGCGCGTACAGAGCGAGGGAGGAGACCCCGCGGCGGGCGCCCAGGGAGGTGCCGACCAGCAGCGCGGCGAAGGTCTGGCCGGTCACCGGCACCGGGGAGCCCGGCACCGGCACCGCGATCTGGGCGGCGAGGCCGGTGAGCGCGGCGCCGCCCACCACGAGCGCGATGTCCCGGACACGGGAGGCGGGCAGCAGGTCGGCGAGGACCTGGCCGGTGCGGGCGGGGGCGACGGCGGTGCTCATGGAGGACTCCGCGAGAGTGTGAACGGCAGGGACTCGGTGACGCTATCCCAGCGCCCTCGGAGCGGACACCGTCACCGCTCGACAAAGGGGGGAACGGCGGCTTGGTGGGCTCCTGACAAAGGGTGTGGGTTACACCCGGTACCGCGTGACGCCGGTCACTGAGGTGAGGTGGTTCCGGTTACGGAGAACCGGTGAGCGACGTCTGTAGGGTCTCGCCAAATCGTCCGCCCGCGGGGATCCCTGCCGTCTCGCCCGTCGGTCGCCGTCTGGGCAGCGGTGGGACGTTTTGCTAGCTTCGGGCGCATGGTCGCCCAAGCCCGGAACTTCTCGTCGCGTCGCCACGTCGACCTGCGACGCGTGGGCGCGGCCGCCTGTCGCCGTCCGGAGTGAGGCGGGCGGAGCCGATCCGTCGCGCCTCCTGTGCAGACGGCGCAGCGTCGGACCGGCCCCGAGGAAGTTCCCCATGCCCCGCACCGCGACATATCCCCCGCCCGGTTCCTCCGTTCCGCGCGTCGCCGACAGCGACCGGCGGCGCACCAGCGCCAGTGTGATCCTGCGGTCCGTGCTGGAGCACGGGCCGGTGGCGCGCAGCACCATCGCCCGGCTGACCGGCCTGTCCCCGGCCTCCGTCACCGACCACTGCGCCCGCCTCGCCGGCCTCGGGCTGATCCGGGACGCCGACGTGCCCCGGCGCAGCAACGGGGTGGGGCGGCCGCACGTGCCGGTCGACCTGGACGACGGCCGGTTCGTGGTGGGCGGGGTGCACGTGGCCGTGCCGTACACCACGGTCGCGCTGCTCGATCTGCGCGGCCGGGTGGTGGCGCGGCGGGAGCTGAAGCACCGGGGGACCGAGCCCGGCCCGGTGCTGGCGCGGGCCGCCGACGGGCTGGGGGCGCTGCTCGCCTCGGCCTCCGGCCGCCGCGCCCTGGGGGTGGGGGTGGCCGTGGGCGGCTGGGTGGACCGGGACTCGGGCACGGTCGTCGAGCATCCGCTGCTGGGCTGGCGGGACGTGCCGGTGCGGGAGGCGGTCGGGGCACGCACCGGGCTGCCGGTCCATGTGGACGGGCACGCGCGGGCGTTGGTCAACGCGGAGCGGCTGTTCGGGCGGGCGCGCGGCTGCCGCAGCGTGCTGCACCTGTTCGTCGGCAACGTCGTCGACGCGGCGTTCGCCACCCACGACGAGGTGCACCACGGGCCGCGCTCGCAGGCGGGCGCCATCGCCCATCTGCCGCTGGCCGGTGGGACCGAGCCGTGCGGGTGCGGGCGGGCCGGCTGCCTCCAGGCGGAGTTGAGCGAACGGACGCTGTGCCGGCGGGCCCGAGCGGCCGGGGTGATCGACGGGGTGAACCCGATGCACGTGGTCGCCGCCGCGGCCGAGGGGAACGCGGTGGCCGTGGGGCTGCTGCTGGAGCGCGCCCGGATGGTGGGGCGGGCGGCGGCGCTGCTGCTGGACGTGCTCAATCCGGAGAGCGTGGTCGTGACGGAGATCGGGTCCATGGTCCGGGAGGACTGCCTGGGCGCGATGCGGGAGGAGGTCGGGGCGGCGCGCGCGGCCTCGGTCTCCTCGACGAGTTTCCCCTCGGATGCCGTGCTGGCGGTGGCGGGCGGAGCGGTGGCTCTGGACGTGCTCTACCGGGATCCCCTCACCGTGCCGTCCGAGCTGAATTAATTCAGATTCTCGGAATGTTGACAGGAGTCGAGCGTGACCTGGAACATCCTTCTCATGAGCTGTCGCACCTTCTGTTGCTGACGCCCCGGCGCGCCGGGAGCGCGCCCTTCTCCCTTCCCTCCCCCGTGTGAATTCCCTTGTGCCGCGCCCTGCCGCGCCGGAATTCCGCATGCCTCGACGGCATTTCTCCCTCGCTTTCGCGTCGCTGTTCCGCCTGCCTTTCCACCGCTCATTCCTGGGGGTCCTCCCATGCCCGCTTCCCGTGCGTCCGGTGTCGACCGGCGTCTCTTCCTCGCCTCCGTGCTCGGTGCCACCGCCGCTGCCGCCGGTCTGAGCGGCTGCGCCGAGAGCAGCGCGGCCACCGGGTCCGAGGGCTCCTCCGCGGCCCCGCTCGCGGACAAGGTGCCCGCCGGCACCAGTCTGAAGATCGCCTCCTTCCAGAACACCCAGCAGCTCCAGTTCAGGCTGGCGAAACTGCCCGAGCTGCCGTTCAGGGTGTCGAGCTGGCTGAACATCGGGGCCGGTCCGGACGTCATCAACGCCTTCCGCGCGAAGTCCCTGGACCTCGCGAACAACGCGGGCATCCCGCCGATCCAGGCGCATTTCCAGGGCTTCGACGCGAAGATCGTCGCGATCAACGTCACCCGTAAGCCGAATTACCTCTTCGCCACCAAACCCGGCAGCGACATCGGCAGCGTCGAGGACTTCCGCGGGAAGAAGCTGGCGTTCTCGCAGGGACAGGCGCAGGGCGTCGTCCTGCTGCGGGCGCTGAAGAAGGCCGGCCTGGGGTACGACGACGTGAAGCTCGTCCCGCTGACCAGCAACCAGTTCCTCACGGCCCTGCAGTCGGGCCAGGTGGACATCGCCCCGCTCGCCAACCAGCAGGCACCGGCCTACCTCCAGCAGTACGAGGCCGAGGGCGCCCGCGCCATCACCACCGACGTCGTCGACCTGCTCAACCTGCTGTGGGCGCCGGTCTCCGTGCTGAACGACCGGGCGAAGGCGGCCGCGGTCGCCGCGTACATCCCGCAGTGGGCCAGGGGCCAGGTCTGGCAGTACGAGAACCCGGACGTCTGGAACGAGGAGTTCTACGTCAAGACGCAGAACCTGACCCTCGCCCAGGCGCGGTCCGTCACCGCCCTCGCCAACAAGCCGCTGTTCCCGCCGAGCTGGACCGAGGCGATCACGTGGGAGCAGGAGACCGCGGACCTGCTCGCGGAGGGCGGCTTCGTGAAGAAGTTCGACGTGGGCGTGCTCTTCGACCACCGCTTCGAAGGCATCGCCGCCCGGTCCGTACCGGCCGAGTACCGGAAGTGACCGCCATGACCACGACCACCCTGGACACGGCGACCGTCGTCGCCGCCGACGCACGCCCCCGCACCCGCCGCCGCGGGCTCGCCCCGGGCAAGCGCCTGCCCGCCGCCCGGCTCACCGGGCCGCTGCTGCTGGTCGCCCTGTGGGCCGTGGCCTCCGCCGCCGGACGGCTCGACCCCGGTGCGGTCCCCGCCCCCTGGACGGTGGTGGAGACCGGCGTCCGCCTGTGGACCGACGGGACGCTGACCACCGACGTCCTCACCTCGCTGCAGCGGGCCGGCTCCGGCTTCGCGATCGGTCTGGCGGCCGGGGTGCTGCTCGCGCTCGCGTCCGGGCTGACCCGCACCGGGGAGGCGCTGATCGACGGGACGGTCAACCTCAACCGGGCGATCCCCACCCTCGGTCTGATCCCGCTGTTCATCCTCTGGCTGGGCATCGGCGAGACCTTCAAGATCGCGATCATCGCCATCGTCGTCTACATCCCGATCTACCTCAACACGCATGCCGCGCTGTCCGGCATCGACCACCGTTTCGTGGAACTCGCCGAGGTGCAGGGCCTGTCGAAGGCGCGCTTCATCCGGGAGATCGTCGTCCCGGGCGCGCTGCCCGGCTTCTTCGTCGGGCTGCGGCTGGGTGTGACCGGCTCCTGGCTGGGCCTGGTGGTCCTCGAGCAGATCAACGCCACCAGCGGCCTCGGCTACATGATGTTCCAGGCCCAGAACTACGGCCAGTCGGACGTCATCCTCGTCGGCCTGGTCGTCTACGGGATCTTCGGTCTCGTCTCCGACAGCACGGTCCGCCTCATCGAACGGAGGGTGCTGTCGTGGCGCCGCACACTGAGCAACTGACCCGTCCCGCCGTGCAGCTCAGGGGACTCACCCGGTCCTTCGACGGGCGTACCGTCCTCGACGGCATCGACCTGGACCTCCCCGCCGGACAGTTCACCGCCCTGCTCGGGCACAGCGGCTCCGGCAAGAGCACCCTGCTGCGGGCGGTCGCGGGCCTGGACCACGAGGTCACCGGGAGCGGGCAGCTCACCGCCCCGGACCGGGTGTCAGTGGTGTTCCAGGACTCGCGGCTGCTGCCCTGGCGGCGCGTGCTGGCCAACGTCCTGCTCGGGCTCGACGGCGGTGAGGCCGAACGCAAGGGCCGCGAGGCGCTCGCCGAGGTCGGCCTCGCGGGCCGTGAGCGGGCCTGGCCCAACGAGCTGTCCGGCGGCGAGGCCCAGCGCGCCGCCCTGGCCCGCTCCCTGGTGCGCGAACCGGAACTCCTCCTCGCGGACGAGCCGTTCGGCGCGCTCGACGCGCTCACCCGCATCAGGATGCACGCCCTGCTGCGGGAGCTGTGGGAGCGCCACCGGCCCTCCGTGCTGCTCGTCACCCATGACGTGGACGAGGCGATCGTGCTCGCCGACCGGGTCCTCGTCCTCGACCACGGCCGGATCGGCCTCGACCTCACCATCGACCGCCCGCACCCGCGCTCGTACCGCGACCCGCTCCTCGGCGAGTACCGGGTGCGGCTGCTCGCCGCCCTGGGCGTGACCGAGGACGCCGGGTGACCGCCGGCCGCCGTGACCGTCCCCGGGGCCGCCGCCCCGGACGCCCGCTCCGGCCCGGACGGGGCCTCGTCCTCGGACGCCGAACGGGCCGACCGCAGCCGACCGGCACTCGTACAGCAAAGGACACCGCATGACCCGCCGACTCCACCTCAACGCGTTCCTCATGAACACCGGCCACCACGAGGCCTCCTGGCGGCTCCCGGAGAGCGACCCCCACGCCCATGTCGAGCTCGACCACTACGTCCGCCTGGCGCGGATCGCCGAACGCGGCACCTTCGACTCCCTCTTCCTGGCCGACGCCCCGCAGCTGTGGGGCAGTGTCGGGCAGCGTCCCGCCGGGGCCCTGGAGCCGCTCACGCTGCTCACCGCCCTGGCCACGGCGACCGAGCACATCGGCCTGATCGCCACCGCCTCCACCTCCTACAACCCGCCCTACGACCTGGCCCGCAGGTTCGCCTCGCTGGACATCATCAGCGGCGGCCGGGCGGGCTGGAACATCGTCACCACGGCTGGCGCCGAGGCCGCCCGCAACTTCGGGCTGGACGCGGAACCGGCCCACGCCCAGCGGTACGCCCGTGCCGCCGAGTTCCTCGACGTGGCGCTGAAACTCTGGGACAGCTGGGAGGACGACGCGGTCCTCGCCGACAAGGCCGCCGGTGTCTGGGCCGACGACGCGAAGATCCACCCGCCCCGGCACCGGGGCACGTACTTCGGTGTCGAGGGCGCCCTCAACGTGCCCCGGACACCGCAGGGGTACCCGCTGCTGGTGCAGGCGGGCTCCTCGGAGGACGGCAAGCGGTTCGCGGCCCGGTACGCGGAGGCGGTGTTCACCGCCCAGCAGACGATCGAGGACGCGCGGGCCTTCTACGCCGACCTCAAGTCCCGTACCGAGCGGGCCGGCCGCGACCCCGGCCACATCAAGGTGCTGCCCGGGATCGTCCCGGTGCTCGGCTCCACCGAGGCCGAGGCGCGGGCCGAGGAGCGGATCCTCGAGGACCACATCGTGCACGCGCACGGCGTGGCCCACCTGGAACGGCTGCTGCACCTCGACCCTGGGACCCTCGACCTGGACGCGCGGCTCCCCGCCGACCTGCCCCCCGAGGACGCCATCGAGGGCGCCAAGAGCCGCTACACGCTCGTGGTGGAGCTGGCCCGGCGCGAACGTCTCACCGTGCGCCGGCTGATCGAGCGGCTCGGCGGCGGGCGCGGCCACCTCACCTTCACCGGGACGCCCGAGCAGGTCGCCGACGCCATCGAGACCTGGTTCACCCAGGGCGCCGCCGACGGCTTCAACATCATGCCCGCGGTCCTGCCGTCCGGTCTCGACGCCTTCGTCGACCACGTCGTCCCGCTGCTGCGCGCCCGCGGCCTGCTCCGCGGCGAGTACGGCCCCCGGCGGACCCTGCGGGAGCGCTACGGCCTCCCGCGCCCCGCCAACCAGTACGCCCAGGCCCCCGCCGCCTCCGCTCCCGCCCTCGTCTGAAAGGAACCCGCCATGCCCCTCGAGATCCGCAAGGTCACCGCCCACATCGGCGCCCACGTCCTCGGCGCCGACCTCTCCAAACCGCTGGACGAGGAGACGGTCACCGCGCTGCGGGAGGCCCTCAACGTCCACAAGGCCCTGGTCTTCGACGACGTCGGCCTCGACGACGAGGGCCAGCAGGCCTTCGCCCGCCACTTCGGCGACCTGACCACCGCCCACCCGACCGTGCCCGCCGTCGCCGGCGCCCCGAACGTGCTGCCCGTCGACAGCGAGCAGGGCAGCGCCAACCACTGGCACACCGACGTCACCTTCGTCCTCAACCCGCCGCAGGCCAGCACCCTGCGCAGCATCACGCTCCCGCCGTACGGCGGCGAGACGCTGATCGCGGACGCGGCGGCCGCCTACCGCCGGTTGCCGGAGCCGCTGCGGCGGCTGGCCGACGGGCTGTGGGCGGAGCACACCAACGACTACGACTACGCGGTGCCGGTGGAGGACATCGACGAGGAGCGGGCCGCCCAGCGCGCCCAGTTCACCTCGATCACGTACCGCACCGCGCACCCGGTGGTCCGCGTGCACCCGCTGACCGGTGAGCGCGGGCTCTTCATCGGCGGGTTCGCCCAGCGGATCGTCGGCCTGTCGGCGGGCGAGTCCCGCACGATCCTGGACCTGCTCCAGTCGTACGTGACCCGGCCGGAGAACATCCTGCGCCACCGCTGGTCGCCGAACCAGCTCGTCCTGTTCGACAACCGCATCACCCAGCACTACGCCGTCGACAACTACGACCGGCGGCCGCGCCGGCTGCACCGGGTGACCGTGGCCGGTGACGTCCCGGTGGGCATCGACGGCAAGGAGAGCTGGGCGGTGGAGGGCGACGCCGGGCACTACACGTCCGTAGCGGCGTAGGCACAGCGCGTACCGAAGGCGTCCGGATGGTGGGCGGTCCGTCCGTCTGAGCGGACGGACCGCCCAGACTGTGGGCGTTTTTGCCCTCTCACGCATTGGACGAGCCGCGCCCATGCCCAGCACCACGGTCGGGACTCCGCCGGAGTCGGACGACGCCTCCCTCTCGCACGGCCTCAAACAGCGCCACCTGTCGATGATCGCCCTCGGCGGGGTCATCGGCGCGGGCCTCTTCGTCGGTTCCGGGGCGGGCATCGCCGCCGCCGGTCCGTCGATCGTCCTCGCCTACACCCTCTCCGGTCTCCTCGTGATGCTGGTGATGCGGATGCTGGGCGAGATGTCGGCCGCGTACCCGTCGTCCGGGTCGTTCTCGGCGCACGCCGAGCGGGCGATCGGCCCGTGGGCGGGCTTCACCGCCGGCTGGTCCTTCTGGGTGCTGCTCTGCACGGCCGTCGGGCTGGAGGGCATCGGTGCCGCGAAGATCGTCACCGGCTGGCTGCCGGGCACGCCCGAGTGGGCGTGGGTGGCGCTGTTCATGGTCGTCTTCTGCGGGACGAACCTGGCCGCCGTGAAGAACTTCGGCGAGTTCGAGTTCTGGTTCGCGGCCCTGAAGGTCGGCGCGATCACGCTGTTCCTGGTGCTCGGCGTCCTGGCCGTCGCCGGGATCCTGCCCGGCACGGACTCCCCGGGCGCCTCGCACCTCACCGACTTCCTCCCGAACGGCGGCGAGGGCCTGGTCGTCGGCCTCCTCGCCTCCGTCTTCGCCTACGGCGGCCTGGAGACGGTCACCATCGCCGCGGCCGAGTCGGAGAACCCGGTGCGCGGTGTGGCGAGCGCGGTCCGTACGGCGATGTGGCGCATCGCGCTCTTCTACATCGGCTCGATGGCGATCGTCGTCACCCTGGTCCCCTGGGACTCCGAGGACGTCGTGGAGAAGGGCCCGTACGTCGCCGCCCTCGACCAGCTCGGCATCCCGGGCGCCGGCCAGGTGATGAACGTGGTCGTCCTGGCCGCGCTGCTGTCCGCGATGAACGCCAACATCTACGGCTCCTCGCGCATCGCCTACTCGCTGGTGGAGCGGGGGCAGGGCCCCAAGGCGCTGGGCCGGGTGTCGGGCGGGGTGCCGAGGATCGCGGTCCTCGCCTCCTGCGTCTTCGGCTTCGTCTGCGTGGTGCTCAGCTACTGGCGGCCCGACGACGTCTTCCCCTGGCTGCTGAACATGATCGGCGCGGTCATCCTGGTCGTATGGATCTTCATCGCCGTCTCGCAGCTGCGGCTGCGCGGCCGGCTGGAGCGGGAGGCACCCGGGAAGCTGGTCGTGCGGATGTGGGCGTTCCCGGTGCTGACCTGGGTCGCGCTGGCCGGCATGGCGGCCATCCTCGTCCTGATGGCCCGGGAGCCCGACACGCGGGTGCAGCTGTACTCGACGGGCGGGATGACGGCGTTCCTGGCGGTGGTGGGGTACGTCTGGCAGCGCCGGCGCGCCACGGCCTGACCCGCCTCGGGTCACCGGAGGAAGGCCCTCACGTGTTCTCACGTGAGGGCCTTCCTCGGTGTTCTCGCCGACTTTTTGTTGCTAACGTGCAGTTGCAACCTAGTTGCAGTAAGGGCTGCCGCCGGCGCGCCGGTCGGTGCGCCCCGGTCGTCCCGCCTCGTGATCGTCTTCTCACCCTTCACGGTGGCGGGCGGAAGGAAACCCCCGCGAGGACGTGACGCGCGGGGGTTTCTTCGTCCGGGCGCCGGGCAGCCTCGCGGCCGGCAACATCGTGCCCCCGCGAGACGCCTCGCGGGGGCTTTCGGCGGACCGGATTCCGGGCCATCGTGGGGGGATGCCGATGGAGAGGACGATGCCCTGCTACACGTGCGGTTCGTACCAGGCGCACCGGCAGGTCGGGGACGACCGTGAGAGAAACGTGATCCGCGAACTCAAGGGGCTCGGGCCCCGTGCGTACGTGGACGAGTACTGGATCTGCGTCAGCACCGAGCGGGACTGCCGCAACATCCGCACCGGCTACTCGTGGAAGCCCCTGGATCCGCCGCAGAGGATGCCCGGGCCCGACGAGTCCCCGGGGTCCTAGAGGTTGCTGAAGTCCGGGCCCTTGGTGCGCGTCCGCTTGATCTCGTAGAAGCCCGGGACCGAGGCGACCGCGAGGGTGCCGTCCCAGAGGCGGGCGGCCTCCTCGCCCCGGGGGGCCGGGGTGACGACCGGGCCGAAGAACGCGATCTGCTCGCCGTCGGGGCCGGGGACGGCGATGATCGGGGTGCCGACGTCCTGGCCGACCTTCTCGATGCCCTCCTTGTGGGAGGCGCGCAGCTCGGCGTCGAACTCGAAGTTCTCCTGGTCGGCGTAGTCCATGAGGTCGGCGGGCAGACCGACGTCCGCGAGCGCGCCGGCCATCGCCTCCGGGGTGGGGCCCTCGCCGTTGTTGTGGAAGCGGGTGCCGAGCGCGGTGTAGAGCGGGCCGAGGACGTCGTCCCCGTGCTTCTGCCAGGCGGCGGTCACCACCCGGACCGGCTTCCAGGCCTTGGTCGCGAGCATGTCCCGGTACTCCTCGGGCAGCTCGTCCAGCTTGTCCTCGTTGAGGACGGCGAGGCTCATCACATGCCAGCGGACCTCGATGTCACGGACCTTCTCCACTTCCAGCACCCAACGGGACGTCATCCACGCCCAGGGGCAGAGCGGGTCGAACCAGAAGTCGACGGGGGTCTTCTCCGACATGTCTCTCCTCAAGGCGAACCGTTTCCCCGGTGAACACCGCCGTCCGTGCAGGTCATTCCCCGCTGTCCGGCGTCAGGGGTGCGTGGCAGGATCGGTCCTGTCCAGCGTCATCCGCACCACCCTGAGGGAGTACCGCCCGTGCCCGGTGAGAACCTGTCCCGCGACGAGGCCCGGGAGCGGGCCGCCCTGCTCTCCGTCGACGGGTACGACGTGTCGCTCGACGTGCGTTCGGCCGTGGGCGACCACGCCGGGGACGGCCCGCGCACCTTCCGCTCGGTCACCACGATCCGCTTCCGCTGCAACGAGCCCGGCGCCTCCACGTTCGCCGACCTCATCGCCCCGAGTGTGTCCGCCGTCACCCTCAACGGCCGCGATCTGGACCCCGGCGAGGTCTTCGACGGCTCCCGGATCCTGCTGGAGGACCTCGCCGCCGAGAACGAGCTGGTCGTGGACGCCCGGTGCGCCTACTCCCGCAGCGGCGAGGGCCTGCACCGCTTCCTCGACCCCGAGGACGGCGAGGTCTACCTCTACACGCAGTACGAGCCGGCCGACTCCCGCCGGGTCTTCGCCACCTTCGAGCAGCCCGATCTCAAGGCCCCCTTCCGCTTCGAGGTGCGGGCGCCCGAGGAGTGGGTGGTGTGGAGCAACGGCGCCGGGGAGCGGACGGACGGCGTGTGGCGGTTCGCCGAGACGAAGCCGATCTCGACGTACATCACCTGCGTGGTGGCGGGGCCCTACCACTACGTCACGGACTCCTACGAGCGGGTCTTCGAGGACGGCACGCGACTGGAGATCCCGCTCGGCGCCCTGTGCCGCAAGGGCCTCGCGCCCCACTTCGACGCCGACGACGTGTTCCGGGTCACCAAGCAGGGACTGGACTTCTTCCACGACCACTTCGACTACCCGTACCCCTTCGGGAAGTACGACCAGGCGTTCGTGCCCGAGTACAACCTGGGGGCGATGGAGAACCCGGGCCTGGTGACCTTCCGGGAGGAGTACATCTTCCGCGGCAAGGTGACGCAGGCCTCGTACGAGGCGCGGGCCAACGTGATCCTGCACGAGATGGCGCACATGTGGTTCGGCGACCTGGTCACCATGGAGTGGTGGGACGACCTGTGGCTGAAGGAGTCCTTCGCGGACTTCATGGGCGCCTTCTCGCTGGTCGGCGCCACCCGCTTCACCGACGGCTGGATCACCTTCGCCAACCGCCGCAAGGCGTGGGCCTACCGCGCCGACCAGCTCCCCTCCACCCACCCGGTCACCGCCGACATCCGCGACCTGCAGGACGCCAAGCTCAACTTCGACGGCATCACCTACGCCAAGGGCGCGTCCGTCCTGAAGCAGCTGGTGGCGTACGTCGGGCAGGACGCGTTCCTGGAGGGCGCCCGCCGCTACTTCAAGCGGCACGCCTACGGCAACACCCGCCTCGGTGACCTGCTGTCGGTCCTCGCGGAGACCAGCGGCCGGGACATGGGCGCCTGGGCACGGTCCTGGCTCCAGACGGCCGGCGTGAACTCGCTCACCCCCCAGGTGCTGCTGGACCCGGCGGGCCGGATCAGCGAGCTGGCGGTGGTCCAGGAGGCGCCGGAGTCGCACCCCGAGCTGCGGCCGCACCGGGTGGCGATCGGCCTGTACCGCCGGGAGGAGGGCCGTCTGGTGCGCTACGCGCGCACCGAGACGGACGTCGACGGCCCGCGTACGGTCGTGACGGAGCTGGCGGGCGAGGAGGCGCCGGAGCTGGTCCTGGTCAACGACGAGGACCTGACGTACTGCAAGATCCGCTTCGACGAGAACTCGCTGGACACGCTGCGGGCGCACCTGGGGGACATCACCGACCCGCTGGCCCGCGCCCTGTGCTGGTCGGCGCTGTGGAACCTCACCCGGGACGCGATGCTGCCCGCGCGGGACTTCATCGGCCTGGTGCTGCGGTTCGCCGGCCGCGAGTCCGACATCGGGGTGCTGCAGATGCTGCACGCGTGGGCGCAGTCGGCGCTGGTGCACTACGTGGCGCCGCCCCTGCGCAGGACCGGCGAGCGGCTGCTGGCCGAGGGCGCGCTGAAGGAGCTGCGGGCGGCCGCGCCGGGCAGTGAGCACCAGCTGGCGTGGGCGCGTTTCTTCGCGTCGGCGGCGTCCTCCCCCGCCGACTTCGAGCTGCTCCAGGGCCTGCTGGACGGCACGGCGAAGGTCGACGGCCTGGAGGTGGACCAGGAGCTGCGCTGGGCGTTCCTGGAGCCCCTGGCGGCCCACGGCTTCGCGGACGAGGCCGTGCTGGCGGCGGAACTGGCCCGCGACGACACGGCGTCCGGCAAGCGCCACCAGGTCCGCTGCCTCGCCGCCCGCCCCTCGGCGGCGGTCAAGGCGCAGGCGTGGGCCCAGCTGGTGGAGTCCGACGTCCTGTCCAACGCCCTGGTGGAGGCGACGATCGCGGGCTTCAACCAGCCCTCGCAGCGGGAGCTGCTCGCTCCGTACGCCGAGAAGTACTTCGCCGCGATCGCCCGCATCTGGTCGGAGCGTTCCATCCAGAGCGCGATGAACATCGTCAAGGGCCTGTACCCCGCCCTCCAGGACTCCCCGGCGACCCTGGTGGCGACGGACGTGTGGCTGGCGGCGCACGACTCGGCGCCCCCGGCGCTGCGCCGTCTGGTCCTGGAGGCGTGGGACGACCTGGCGCGGGGGCTGCGCGGCCAGGCGTGTGACGCGCGGGCCGAAGCCGGCTGAGGTCTTCGCCGGCGTCTTCGGCCGTCGGCTCAGGGCGCCGTCCTCGGCCGGCACCTTTGGCCAGTGCCTTTGGCCATGCATTCCGCTGTCGGTGACCGTTACGGAATTCAGTCAATCGGAACCGTGACCCCTGGGCCCCACCTGAGGGACCAGGGGTTTTCGGCCCTACTCGGCGCCCGAACACCCGTCCTTTAGGGCGATCTTGTCCGGATTTGTCGACGAGCGTGTAACAACGGTTACGGGCCGGACCGGGCGCGGGAATCTGCGGGTCATGAACCACAACACGCCGCTCCCCCCGGCCACCCCCCGCCCCGTGTGCCACCTCTCGGACGTCCAGCGCCGCGTGATGACGGCGGCCCAGCTGCGCTCGCACGGCGTCTCGTCCGGCGAGACCGGCGAGCGGTGCCGCCCCGGCGGCCCCTGGCAGCAGATCCTGCCGGGCGTCTACCTGCTCCACCCGGGCCGGCCGACCAGCGAGGAGCGACTGCACGCGGTGCTGCTGTACGCGGCCCGCGAGGTGTCGACGTCCGGGGTGCCGGTCCAGCCGGGCGCCGGGGAACCCCACCGGCCGGTGTACGAGGGGGCGATGATCACGGGCCTCGCGGCCCTCACCCTCCACGGCTTCACCTCCGCTCCCTCACTGGTCTCCCTGGAGGAGATCGACGTCCTGGTCCCCCGTCCGCGCCGGCTGCGCTCGACGGGCTGCGCGCACGTCGTCCGCACGCCCGACCTCCCGGCACCCGAGCAGGTGACGGGGGTTCCGGTGGCGCCGGTGCCGCGCGCGCTGGCCGACGCGGTGAGCCGGCTGACGGACGCGGGCGCGGTACGGCGGCTGCTGTCGGAGGCGGTACGCGGGGGGCACTGCGAACCGGCCGCCGTCGTACGGGAGCTGAACGACGCGAAGCTGCTCGGCCGCCCGCACGTGGTGGACGCGGTGGACTCGCTGCTCGCCGAGGGCCGGGCCATCGCCGAGGACCGCCTCTACACCATGGTCCGCGAGTACGGCCTGCCGAACCCGGTGTGGAACGTCGACCTCCGACTGCCGGGCGGCCCGCACCTGGGAGGCCTGGACGCCTACTGGCCGGAGCACGCGGTGGCGGTGGAACTGGACACCCGGGCTCCCCGCCAGGACGACGACGCGCTCTGGTCGGAGTACGCGCGCAAACGCGAGCACCTGGAGCGGCTCGGCATCACGGTCGTGTACATCACGCCCAGGAAACTCCGGGACGCGATGGAGCAGCAGGCGACGGTGGTGCGTACGGCGCTGATGGCGTCCGGCGACCGCGATCCGGCCGCGTGTGTCGTGGTGCTGCCCCGGTAGTGACGGACCGGGGGCCGGCATCAGGAGGGGAGAGGAGGGGCCGCGCGGGATCCGACCCGGCGGCCCCTCCTCGTACGCCGGCGGACCGAACTCCTGGACGCGGGCCCCGCGCGGCCCTACGGCTCCGGGACGGCCACCCGGCCGTTCACCGGGCGTTCCCGCCACAGCCGCAGCGCCACGTCGATCAACCCCACCCGGACCAGACCGGGTACGGCGTCCAGGTCGTGCCAGGCGGCCATGTCGGTGGAGCCGTCGACCTCGGCGCGCAGCTCCCCGCCGACGACCCGCCCCTCGTAGACGATCCGGACCGCGTGGTGGTCCACGGGGCCGCGCAGGCCCTCGCGGCGGAAGGTGCGGCGGAGGGAGTCCATCCCGAGCAGGCCGGTCACCTCGATGCGGTAGCCGGTCTCCTCCTGCAGTTCGCGCACGACGGTGTCGTGGGGATCCTCACCGTGCTCCATGCCGCCGCCCGGCAGCACCCACTCGGGGGTGCCGTCGGGCGCGGGCGAGCGGGCGAGCAGGAGCCGGCCGTCACGGACGCACACGGCGTAGGCCGCCACCCTCAACTTCTGGCGCATACCGGGACGTTAACGGTCAGTGCCCGGATTGGCAGGTGAATATTCGGGCGCGGACCAGCGCAGCGGGAGGGCGGAGGGCGTGTCGAGGGTCGCGCTCACGGTGAAGCGGACCGTGCGCTCGCCGTCGGCGGCGAACTCGGTGCGGGCCTCGCCCGTGAGCTGGAGCGTGCGGCCGGTCGTCCAGTCGAGGAGCACCAGGCCCGCGCGCGGGTCGGCGGCGAGGTTGCCCAGGGTGAGGAACATGGAGTTGCCCGGGTAGTCGCGCCAGCTCAGTTCGCGCGGTGAGGTGACCCGCACGAAGCCGGGGTTGCCGCCGCGGTGACTGGCGTCGGCGCCGCCGTCGTGCACGGTGGCGAGGAAGAAGGTGTCGGCGGCGGCGACGAACCCGGCCTGTTCGGCGGTGAGTTCACCGCCGCGCCGGGGCGCGCCGGGCAGGCGGTCCGGGACCGTCTCGTACGACTCCCTCCGCTGCAGGTACTTGGGGCAGTTGGAGAAGACCCGGTCGGCCTCGACCGCGAAGCCGCGCGGGGTGGGCCGCAGCCGGCCGTTGAGACGCATACGGCGGCGGGTGCGCGGGTCGAGGGCGATGGTGCCGACCGGGGTGCCGGGGGTGCCGAGCGCCGTCGCGAGCGGGTCGGTCGGGGGTGGCCCGCCCGCGACGGAGATCCGGTGGGCACCGGTGGCCCGGACGAAGCCCGGGGTACCCGTGATCACCGACGCCCACACCGCGCAGTCCGCCGGGTCGGCGGCTCCCAGCACGAGCAGCGGCTGGAGCTCCAGGAAGGCGGCGGCGACCGGCTTGATGCCCGCGCCGACGGACCGGCCGACGTGGTCGGCGAGCCCGCGCACCCCGAGCCGGTCCTGCAGGGCGCGCGAGCCGGCGTGATAGACGCCCATGACCTAGAAGAAGCCGCAGGTCGGCGCGGAGTCCCCACCCGGCGCCGGGGCCCCCTCGGCGCCCTCCGGCACCGAGATCTCCAGGCGGATGCCGTCCGGGTCGTGGAAGAAGACGCCGCCCGAGGCCGCGCCCTCGGCGTGGGCGACCACGCCCTCGTACGCGAAGTCCACGCCGTACGCCCGCAGGGCCCTCTCGTACTCCCGGACCCGCTCGATCGACCCGGCCTCGAAGGCCAGGTGGTGCAGGCCGGCACGGGTGCCGTCGTACCGCTCTCCCGCCTGCTGCCAGAGGGTGAGGACGAGCCGCTCGCCGTCGCCGAGGAACGCGTACCGCCTGCCCTCCTCCTTGCCCTCGCCGATCAGGGCGAAGCCCAGGACGTCGCGGTAGAAGGCGAGCGAGCGGTCGAGGTCGGTGACGTTCAGGCCGATGTGGCCGGTGTTCAAGGTCATGGCTGTCCCCTTCAGCTGGTCCGACGGAGGTCCTTCTAACCTCTCTCATTCATGTTAGAGGTTAGAGAAGAACGGGTCAACCGGTCACGTACTCTTGAACGGTTAGTACGGAAGGAGCCCCCGATGTCCACCGCCACCGCCGATCCGCGTCCGCTCACCGGCGAGCCGCTCGCGCTCGACCTGCTCAACACGCGCTGGATGCGGGAGGGGGCCGCGCAGGACCTGCTGCGTGACACGGACGGACTCGCGGTGTGGCTCGCCGCGAACGGACTGGACGCGCGGTTCTCCGCCGACGCGGCGACCCTGCGGCACGTCCTGCGGGCGCGCGACGCGCTGAAGGCGGCCGTGGACGGGGCGGCCACGGAGGGCGTCGACGCCGTGCTCGGGCACGGCCGGATCCGCCCCACGCTCACCCCCTCCGGCCCCGGCGAGCGGGCGGAGTTCACGGACGACACCTGGGGACCGGCCTGGCTGGCCGCCCGCAACTACCTGGAACTGCTCACCACCGCGCCCGACCGGATCCGCGGCTGTGCGCACGAGGCGTGCATCCTGCACTTCTTCGACACCTCGCGGAACGGCACCCGCCGCTGGTGCTCGATGGCGGCCTGCGGCAACCGGGCGAAGGCGTCACGGCACTACGCGCGGACGAAGGACGCCTGACCGGAACTGACGCGCCGCCACCGGCCCCAGTGGTGGCCGGGGCTGGGCCGACGGTTGTTTGAGGGCTGTACGACCTCAACGGGCGACTTGCCCCGTTCGACCCCGATGCCCGCAAACGTCATCGCGGGTTTTCCCCATACATCCATATCGATTCGGTCAACTCTCCCCAAACATCGGTCCCTTAGGTAAAGCTGTGCGGTCGTCCGGGATCGCATTCCGGACGCTCGCGATCAGGCAGGAACGGCCCGGTCGCGTGACGCTCGTCCTTTACCAACAAGGGATGCCGATGACCCACACCCCCCAGCGCGAACCCGTATCGGGTGCAAGACGCGCGGCGCGCATAGCCGTGGCCGCGGGTCTGGTGGCCGCGCTGTCCGCGGCCGGGCCGATACCGATGGCCTTCTCCGCCGACCAGACCCCGGCCGCCGACCCCGGCGTGAAGTCCGCCGCCGACAAGCTCGGTTCCGACGACGCCGACCTCCTCGCCGAAGCCAAGGCCGCCGGCGACAAGAACGTCACGCTGATGGTCGCGACCGCCCCGGGCGGCACCGAGCAGGTCGCCGAGAAGCTGGACGCCGTCAAGGGCGGATCCGTGGGCCGCTCCTACGACAAGCTCGGCTACGTCCGCGCCACCGTCCCGACGGCCAAGGCCGACTCGGCCATCGCCGCGGCGGCGAAGCTGTCCTCCGTGCACGCGATCGACCTGCGCCAGGAGATCGTCCTCGACGACCCGACGCCGAGCGCGGACACCGCCAAGGGCGCCGGGGCCACCGCGACGGCTGCGACGTACCCGGCGCCGAACCGGAAGACGCCCGCCGAGAACCCGTACAACCCCTCCTTCGAGACGGGCGCCGTCGACTTCGTCGAGGACCACCCGAAGGCGGACGGCCGCGGCGTCACCATCGGCGTCATCGACTCGGGTGTGGACCTGGGCCACCCGGCGCTGCAGAAGACCACCACCGGCGAGCGCAAGATCGTCGACTGGGTGACGGCGACCGACCCGATCGTCGACGGCGACGGCACCTGGCGGCGGATGACCAATCCCGTCAGCGGACCGTCCTTCAGCTACGGCGGCGCGTCCTGGAAGGCGCCCGAGGGCAGCTACCAGGTCAACCTGTTCCGCGAGTCCGTCACCGCCGGCGGCGACGCCAAGGGCGACGCGAACCGCGACGGCGACACCACCGACGTCTGGGGCCTGCTGTACGACCCGGCCGCCGGCACCGTCCGCGTCGACCTGAACAACAACCTCGACTTCACCGACGACACGCCGATGAAGCCGTACAAGGACGGCTTCCAGATCGGCTACTTCGGCACCGACGACCCGGCCACCGACGTCGTCGAGCGCCAGCCGTTCGTCGTCGAGATCCGCAAGGACGTGCCGACCGACCCGTACGGCGGCGAGTGGGTCGGCAAGAAGGCCGACTTCGTCAACGTCGGCGTCATCGAGTCCGAGCACGGCACCCACGTCGCCGGCATCACCGCCGCCAACGGCCTGTTCGGCGGAAGGATGAACGGCGCGGCCCCCGGCGCGAAGGTCGTCTCCTCCCGCGCCTGCACCTGGACCGGCGGCTGCACCAACGTCGCGCTCACCGAGGGCATGATCGACCTCGTCGTCAACCGCGGCGTCGACATCGTCAACATGTCGATCGGCGGCCTGCCGGCGCTGAACGACGGCAACAACGCGCGCGCCGAGCTGTACACCCGCCTCATCGACACCTACGGCGTCCAGCTCGTCATCTCCGCGGGCAACGAGGGCCCCGGCGCCAACACCATCGGCGACCCCGGCCTGGCCGACAAGGTCATCTCGGTGGGTGCGGCCATCTCCAAGGAGACCTGGGCCGCCAACTACGGCTCGCAGGTGAAGAAGAAGTACGCGCTGCTGCCGTTCTCCTCGCGCGGTCCGCGTGAGGACGGCGGCTTCACGCCGACGCTCGTCGCCCCGGGTGCCGCGATCAACACCATCCAGACCTGGCTGCCGGGCGCCCCGGTCGCCGAGGCGGGCTACACCCTGCCGGCCGGCTACGCCATGCTCCAGGGCACCTCGATGGCCTCCCCGCAGGCCGCGGGCGCCTCGGCGCTGCTGCTGAGCGCCGCCCAGCAGGAGGGCATCGAGCTGACGCCCGCCACCCTGCGCACGGCGCTGACCTCGACCGCCGACCACATCAAGGGCCTGCAGGCCTACGAGGAGGGCGCGGGCGCCATCAACATCGTGGACGCCTGGGACGCCATCGAGGACGGCGCCACCGCCCACGACTACACGGTCAAGGCCCCGGTCGACACCGCGATCGACTTCGCGCTGAAGACGCCGGGCTTCGGCACCGGCATCTACGACCGTGAGGGCGGCCTCAAGGCCGGCCAGAAGAAGACGTACGAGGTCACCATCACCCGTACGTCCGGCGCCGACAAGGCGGTCCGCCACGAGCTGCACCTGGAGAACAACGCGGCCGGCACCTTCCGGATCCTCGGCTCGGACGAGGTGAAGCTGCCGCTGAACCAGCCGGTGACCGTCAAGGTCCAGGCCGCGCCGAAGTCCGCGGGCATCAAGAGCGCGATCCTCGAGGTCGACGACCCGAAGACCGAGGGCATCGACAAGCAGATCCTGAACACGGTGGTCGTCTCGACGCCGGTGGCGCACACCTTCTCCGCCTCGAACACCGTGCAGCGCAACAGCTCGCAGCACTACTTCCTGACCGTGCCCGAGGGCGCCACGTCCCTCGAGGTCGCGATGAGCGGCCTGAAGGACAAGAGCCAGACCCGGTTCATCTCGATCCACCCGTACGGTGTCGCCGTCGAGGACAGCGCCACCATCTACTGCTACAACAACTACCTCGACGGCAACGGCTGCGCGCCGGACGCCCGCTCCTACGCCGACCCGCAGCCCGGCGTCTGGGAGATCGAGGTCGAGTCGCGCCGTACCTCACCGCTGCTCGACAACCCGTACAAGCTGGACGTCACCGTGTACGGCGCGGCCTTCGACCCGCAGACCGTGACCGTGCCCGAGGCGAAGGTCGGCACCCCGGCCGCCGTCTCCTGGAAGGTGACGAACAACTTCGCCGCCGTCGACGGCACGCTCGCGGGCGGCCCGCTCGGCTCGTCCAAGGCGGCCCGACCGACGATCAAGGACCACGAGAACCGGACCACCACGGTCGAGGTCCCCGCGGGCGCCACGTCGCTGGACGTCTCCATCGGCGGCGTCTCGGACGCCTCCGCCGACCTGGACCTGACGGTCTACGACGCGGACGGCAACCAGGTCGCGCAGCAGGCCGACGGTGACTCGGAGGAGGCGGTCTCCATCCCGTCGCCCGCCGCCGGCACCTACACCATCGAGGTCGCGGGCTACTCCGTCCCGGCCGGTTCCACCGAGTACGACTACCTGGACGTGTTCTTCTCGTCCGCGCTCGGCACGGTCAGTGTCGACGAGTCCACGCCGGTGAAGCTGGCCACGGGCGCCTCGGCGTCGGTCTCCGCGACCGTCACCGCCCTGGCCCCCGCGCCGGAGGGCCGCGCCTTCTTCGGCCAGGTCCAGCTGGTCAACGCCCGCGGCACGGTCGCGGGCACCGGCAGCGTGGCCATCGAGAAGGTCACGCCGTAGCACCTCGTCGAGACCGGTGGGGCGGGCGTCCGTACGGGCGCCCGCCCCTCTCTCATTCGCAGGTGACGCCGTCCGTGCGGCCCGCCGCCCGGGCGATCGCCGACCGCTCGGCGGCGATGTCGGCCGCGCCGACGGCCCAGACGTCCGGTGACGCCGACCCCTGCGCCAGACCGACCAGGACGTGGTCGCCCTCGGCGAGGAGCGGGTCCATGTCCCGCTCCATCACGAAGTCGACCTCGGGCGCCGCCTGCTGCTCCGGCTTGTACGAGCGGGTGACGCGCAGGGTGACGCGCTCCTGGGTGCTGCCCGGCACCCGTTCGACGTCCGTCACCTCGCCCTCGACGACGAGCCGTGCCTCACAGGCCAGGTAGCCGGGATCACCGAGCGGGCTGTCGGCGGCCGCGCCCGACGCCGCCTCCTTCTCGTCGGCCGCGGCGCTGTCGTCGACGCTCCTGGACGCGCCGATGTCGGCCGCGCCCCGGCCCACCTGGACGACCAGCCAGCCGGCCCCGACGACCAGGGCACCGGCGGCGGCGGCGCCGACGGTGCGCAGGGCGAGGGGCAGCAGGCGGCGCCGGGGCGGGTGTACGGGGGCGGGCGGGGCGGGCCGGTGAACCGGCTGTTCGGCGGGCTCCGTGAGGGCGTCCGCGAGGACGCCCAGCTGCTCGCGCAGCAGCGCCACGTCGGCCGTCGCCGCGCGGTGGCCCGCCATGAAGACGGGGTCGGCGCGGGCCTCCTCGGACAGCGGGGCGTCCAGGATCACGGCCATCAGCGCGTCCGTGCCGCCGTGACTGGCGGGACCGTCGTGAGTGTCGTCTCGGTGACTGTCGTGGCCGCCGTGGCTGCCGTGGTTCGGGTGGCCTTCGTGGCTGCCATGGCGATCGTGGTTCGAGTGACCGTCTTGGCTGCCGTTGCCGGCGTGGCCGCCGCGACCGTTCCGGCCGTCGTAGCCGTCGCGGCCGTCGTGTGTCCCGTGTTCGTGTCCGGCGGTCACGTCACACCACCTCGTCCTCGTGCAGGCGGGCGCGCAGGGCCCGGACCGCCGTGTGCAGGCGGCTCTTGACCGTGCCCTCGGGGACGCCCAGCTCCTGGGCGATGGAGCGCACCGGCAGATCGGCGTAGAAGCGCAGGACGAGGACCTGCCGCTGGGCGTCGGGCAGGTCGTCCAGGCCCTGGGCGACGGCGAGGGAGAGCACGCTGGTGTCCTCGCCGGAGGAGTGCTCGTGCTGGCGCAGCGAGGCCAGCCGTTCGCCGAGGCGTTCCTGGCGCCGCTTGGCACGGTGCCAGTCCATGGCGAGGTTGGAGGCGACGACCGCCGCCCACGCCGAGACGTCCCGCGGCGCCTCGTCCCCCCTCGCCGCGCGTTCCAGCAGCCGCAGGCGGACCTGCTGTACCCCGTCCGGCAGGTCCGCCTGCGGCACCCCGCCCAGCGCGAGCACCGCCCGCACCCGGCGTTCCTGCGCCGCGTCCAGAGGATCACCGTGTGCGTCCCCCTGGGCGCGGCGGGCCGTCCTTCTGCGCAGCACGGACACCCCTCCCCTCCCGCGTTTCCCCTATGACGCCGGGGTGCGCGGAAACGTTCGGCGGAACCGCCGGGAATCGCGCAGAGGCGTACGTCACACCGGCGCGCCGGGCAGCACAGCTTGCGGCACGGGACGCCCGCCGGGCGAATTCCTCCAGCTCAGCAGGGGTGCGGACCGGAGTTCCGCAACCGTCGATCGCGACGTGGCGTCCCACACCTCG
Source organism: Streptomyces sp. NPDC051315 (assembly GCF_044455165.1). Classification (NCBI taxonomy): domain Bacteria; kingdom Bacillati; phylum Actinomycetota; class Actinomycetes; order Kitasatosporales; family Streptomycetaceae; genus Streptomyces; species Streptomyces sp. NPDC051315. The sequence goes on along the minus strand of NZ_JBITEN010000022.1, from coordinate 18,378 downwards.
GGCATGGCGCCCAAAGAATTGGACAGGCTGCCAGGGGTCGGCCGCATGATGGAAAGGCCTCGGCCAGGCAATACGCACGTAACGAGACAGAGGGAGTCGCCGTGAGGGTCGGAATCGTCGGAGCCACCGGTCAGGTCGGCACGGTCATGCGCAGGATCCTCAAGGAGCGGAACTTCCCGGTCACCGAGCTGCGCCTGTTCGCCTCGGCCCGTTCCGCGGGGACCGTCCTGGACGGCGTGACGGTGGAGGACGCGGCGACCGCCGACTACACCGGCCTGGACATCGTGCTGTTCTCCGCGGGCGGCGCGACCTCGAAGGCGCTGGCCGAGAAGGTCGCCTCGCAGGGCGCGGTCGTGATCGACAATTCCTCCGCCTGGCGCAGGGACCCGGAGGTGCCGCTGGTCGTCTCCGAGGTGAACCCGCACGCGATCGCGGACCGCCCCAAGGACATCATCGCCAACCCGAACTGCACGACGATGGCCGCGATGCCGGTGCTGAAGCCGCTGCACGCGGAGGCGGGCCTGGAGGCCCTCGTCGTCGCCACCTACCAGGCGGTGTCCGGCTCGGGCCTCGCGGGCGTCGCGGAGCTGCACGGCCAGGCGCAGAAGGTGATCGCCGACGCCGACCGGCTCACCCACGACGGCGAGGCCGTCGACTACCCGGAGCCGCAGGTCTACCAGCGGCCCATCGCCTTCAACGTCGTACCGCTCGCGGGCTCGATCGTCGACGACGGCCTGAACGAGACGGACGAGGAGCAGAAGCTCCGCAACGAGTCCCGCAAGATCCTCGAGATCCCCGGGCTGAAGGTCTCCGGCACCTGCGTGCGCGTCCCGGTCTTCTCCGGCCACTCCCTCCAGGTCAACGCCCGCTTCGCGCGCCCGATCAGCGCCGAGCGCGCGACGGAGCTGCTCGCGGACGCCGAGGGTGTCGTCCTCACCGACATCCCGACCCCGCTCCAGGCGGCCGGCAAGGACCCGTCGTACGTGGGCCGCATCCGCCAGGACGAGACCGTGGAGAACGGCCTCGCCCTGTTCATCTCCAACGACAACCTCCGCAAGGGCGCGGCCCTGAACGCGGTGCAGATCGCGGAGCTGGTGGCGGCCGAGCTGAAGGGCTAGCCCTTCCTGACCTCGTAGAGGAAGCAGCCGTACTCGACGGCCCGGACGTGGACGAGCGCCACGGCCGGGTCGTCGAACGCTTCCCGGAAGGCGGCCGTGAGGCCCTCGCGCTCGTCCGAGGGGTCCTCGACGAGGCGGCCGCCCAGGATGCGGCCCTCGGCGCAGTAGCGGCGGACCATGCGGTGGGCGTTGGTGAAGGGCGGGCCGTCGCCGGCCGGGCCCGGGCAGGGCTCGGCGTGGACGAAGACGGGGCCCTGTTCGTCGTAGGCGCCGGGGTCGGCGCCCGTCTCGGCCGCCCAGCGGCGCAGGGGGGCGTAGGAGACCAGCGTGATCCGCTCTCCCGGCTCGCTGTGGCGCAGGCAGCAGCGCAGGGGGTTGCCGCCCTCGTCGTCGGTGAGCGGGGTCGGGGCACGGCCGGCGTCGTCCGTGGCGCGCAGTTCCTCCAGGACCTCCGGGCCGATGGGCCGTGCGGTGTACGTCCTGTCGGTGATCGTGGTGGTCATGCGTCCCAGGTTCGCGCGCGCCGCTCCCGCTCACCGGCGGGATCCGGACGTCGTACCCGGTGCGCCGGGCTCGGGTGAACGCCGGGGGCGCCCGGTGCCGTGGCACCGGGCGCCCCCTCCTGGCGTACGGGCGGTCTACCGCGCGTCGGCCGCCTGGGCCTTCAGCGCGCGCTCCACGCCCGCGCGGGACTCGGAGACGAGGCGGCGCAGGGCCGCGCTCGGCTCGGCGGAGGTCAGCCAGGCGTCGGTCTTGCGCAGGGTCTCCTCGGAGACCTGGACCGCCGGGTAGAGGCCGACCGCGATCTGCTGGGCGATCTCGTGCGAGCGGGAGTCCCAGATGTCCTTCACGACGTCGAAGTACTTGTCCGTGTACGGCGCGAGCAGCTCACGCTGGTCGGTCTGGACGAAGCCGCTGATCACGGCCTCCTGGACGGCGTTGGGCAGCTTGTCGGACTCGACGACCTGCGCCCAGGCCTCCGCCTTGGCCTCCGGCGTCGGGCGGGCGGCGCGGGCGGTCGCCGCGTGGCGCTCACCGGCGGCCGTCTTGTCGCGCTCGTACTCGCCGCTGATGTCCGTCTCGTCGAACCGGCCGACGGCCGCGAGCCGCTGCACGAACGCCCAGCGCAGCTCGGTGTCGACGGCGAGGCCCTCGACCGTCTGCGAGCCGTCCAGCAGCGCCTCCAGCAGGTCCAGCTGCTCCGGCGTACGGGCGGTGGCCGCGAAGGCGCGCGCCCACGCCAGCTGGTGGTCGCTGCCCGCCGCGGCGGACCGCAGGTGGGCCAGGGTGGCGTCGGTCCAGCGGGTCAGCAGGGCCTCGCGGGCGGTCGGGTCGGCGTACAGGTCGATGGCGAGCTTGACCTGCCGGTGCAGCGACTGGACCACACCGATGTCCGACTCCTTGCCGATGCCGGACAGCACCAGGGAGAGGTAGTCGCGGGTGGGCAGTTCGGCGTCGCGGGTCATGTCCCAGGCCGAGGCCCAGCACAGGGCGCGCGGCAGGGACGCCTCGAAGTCGCCGAGGTGCTCGGTGACGAAGGCGAGGGACTGCTCGTCGAGGCGGACCTTCGCGTACGACAGGTCGTCGTCGTTGAGCAGCACGACGTCCGGCCGGCGCTTGCCGACCAGCTGCGGTACGGCGGTCAGCTCGCCGTCGACGTCGAGCTCGACGCGCTCGTCGCGCACCAGCTTGCCGCTCGCCTCGTCGAGGCCGTAGAAGCCGACGGCGATGCGGTGCGGGCGCAGGGTCGGCTCGCCCTTGGCGCCGGCGGGCAGGGCGGGGGCCTCCTGGCGGATGGCGAAGGAGGTGATGACGCCGTCGGCGTCCGTCTCGATCTGCGGGCGGAGGATGTTGATCCCGGCCGTCTCCAGCCAGGCCTTCGACCAGGCCTTGAGGTCGCGGCCGGAGGTCTCCTCCAGGGCGCCGAGGAGGTCGGAGAGGCGGGTGTTGCCGAACGCGTGGCGCTTGAAGTAGGCCTGCACGCCCGTGAAGAACTCGTCCATGCCGACGTAGGCGACGAGCTGCTTCAGGACGCTGGCGCCCTTGGCGTAGGTGATGCCGTCGAAGTTGACCAGGACGTCGTCCAGGTCGCGGATCTCGGCCATGATCGGGTGGGTGGAGGGGAGCTGGTCCTGCCGGTAGGCCCACGTCTTCATGGAGTTGGCGAAGGTGGTCCAGGAGTGCGGCCAGCGGCTGTCGGGGGCGTAGGCCTGGCAGGCGATGGAGGTGTACGTGGCGAACGACTCGTTCAGCCACAGGTCGTTCCACCACTCCATGGTGACCAGGTCGCCGAACCACATGTGGGCCAGCTCGTGCAGGATGGTCTCCGCGCGCAGCTCGTACGCGGCGTCGGTCACCTTGGACCGGAAGACGTACTGGTCGCGGATGGTGACGGCGCCCGCGTTCTCCATCGCGCCCGCGTTGAACTCCGGCACGAACAACTGGTCGTACTTCTTGAAGGGGTACTGGTAGTCGAACTTCTCCTGGAACCAGTCGAAGCCCTGCCGGGTGACCTCGAAGATCGCGTCCGAGTCGAGGAACTCGGCGAGCGAGGGCCGGCAGTAGATACCGAGGGGCACCGACTGCCCGTCCTTCTCGTACACGCTGTGCACCGAGTGGTACGGGCCGACGATGAGCGCGGTGATGTACGTCGAGATCCGGGGCGTCGGCTCGAAGACCCAGACGTCGTCCTGGGGCTCGGGCGTCGGGGAGTTGGAGATGACGGTCCAGCCGCTCGGCGCCTTCACCGTGAACTGGAAGGTGGCCTTGAGGTCGGGCTGCTCGAAGGAGGCGAAGACGCGACGGGCGTCCGGCACCTCGAACTGGGTGTACAGGTAGGCCTGTTCGTCGACCGGGTCGACGAACCGGTGCAGACCCTCACCGGTGTTGGTGTAGGCGCAGTCGGCGACGACCCGCAGGATGTTGCGGCCCTCGAGCAGGCCGGGCAGGGCGATCCGCGAGTCCGCGAAGACCTCGGCGGGATCCAGGGCGTCGCCGTTGAGCGTCACCTCGTGGACGGTCGGCGCCACCAGGTCGATGAAGGACTGCGCGCCTCCCTCGGCGACGTCGAAACGCACTGTGGTCGCGGACCGGTAGGTGCCGCCCTCCTGCGCGCCGGAGAGGTCGAGATCGATCTCGTACGAGTCAACGGTGAGCAGCTTCGCCCGCTGCTGCGCCTCTTCGCGAGTCAGGTTTGTGCCAGGCACGCGGTCATCTCCTCGTGATGTGTCGGTTGCGTCATCCTTCCACGCGACCACGGCCTTGGGCGACGACCGGGCCCCGGAGGCGACGCCCGCCTGTCGTCCACCGCGCACCGGCGCGGACGCCGCCGGCGGGCGGGCAGGTGAGGGCGGCGGGCGCGCTCCTTTGGCCGCGTCCCTATGCTGGCGGCATGACACGGCTGGAAAGGCTGCGGGCCGACCACGCGGAAGCCCTGCTCGCGTTCGAGCGGGAGAACCGCGTCTACTTCGCACGGTCCATCCCCGATCGCGGAGACGCCTACTTCGCCGAGTTCCCCTCCCGGCACCGGGCCCTCCTCGCGGAACAGGAGGCCGGCGTCTGTCACTTCCACGTGGTTCTCGACCAGGACGGCCAACTGGCCGGCCGCGTCAATCTCATCGACGTCACGGACGGCTCCGCCGAGTTGGGCTACCGGATCGGCGAGCGCTGGGCGGGCCGGGGCGTCGCCACGGCCGCCGTCGGGGACGTCTGCCGCCTCGCCGCCGACCAGTACGGCCTCTGCGCGCTCACCGCCGTCACCACCCTCGACAACCTCGCCTCCCGGACCGTGCTGGCCCGCAACGGCTTCACCACCGTGGCGGAGGTCGACATCGCCGGCCGCCCCGGCGTGCGGCTGCTGCGCCGGCTTCCCTAGGCCCGACTCGGCGGCCACCTCCCGCAGCGCCGCCAGGACGCGTCCACCGCCGGGGCCTCCTCCGCGGGGCGCCTCTCGGGCGGTGGGCGGGTTCCGCTCTACCGTCGCAGCGCCGGACCCGTCAGGTCCATCGAGTCCTCTCGGGCATTCCTCTCGGAGGAAGTGAGAGGTCGGGCGGTCGGCGCCGGTGTCGTGCGCGGGCCGAGCTGGCCCGCCACCGTGGCGCCGAACGCCAGCGCCATGCCCGCCAGCTGGACCGCCGTCAGCGCCTGCCCGAGCGCGGCCCAGCCGACGACCGCGGCGGTCAGCGGGGAGAGCGGGCCGAGGAAGGTGACCTGGGTGGCGGTGAGCCGGCCGATGCCGCGGAACCAGAGCCAGTACGCCACCGCCGTGTTCGCGAGGACCAGGTAGAGGTAGCCGCCGACGGCACGGGCGTCCAGGGCGGGCGGTGCGCCCTCGACGAGGAGGGCGACGGGGGCGATGAGCAGGCCGCCGACGGTGAGCTGCCAGGCGGCGAGCGCCAGGGGGCCCACGCCGTCGGGACGGCCCCACTTCTTGGTCAGGACGGTGCCGGCCGACATGGAGGCCGTGGAGGCGAGTGCCGCCAGCACGCCGAGCGCGTCCAGCGCCCCGGCCGCCTTCAGGACGACCAGGCTGACGCCGGACGCGGCCACGATGCCGGTGAGCAGGGTGCGGGCGGTGGGCCGCTGTCCGAGCAGCAGGGCCGACAGACCGACGACGAAGAGCGGGCCGACCGAGCCGACGACCGCCGCCAGACCGCCGGGCAGCCGGTAGGCGGAGAGGAAGAGCAGCGGCAGGAACGCGCCGATGTTGAGGGCGCCGAGCACCGCCGCCTTGCCCCACCAGATGCCGCGCGGCAGCACCCGGGCGATCGCGAGCAGCAGCAGACCGGCGGGCAGGGCGCGGGTCAGCGCGGTGAAGAGGGGACGGTCGGCCGGGAGGAACTCGGTGGTGACGGCGTAGGTGGTGCCCCAGGAGACGGGGGCGAGGGCGGTGATCAGGACGGTCGCGGGCCGTTGCATGGCCGGCACCCTTCTCCGAGGCGAGACAAATAACTTGGCTGCAAGTAGCTTAATGCTAAGCAACTTGCCGTCAAGCCACTTTCTTGCGGGTGACCGTGAGCGCGGCGATACTCCCCGCATGAGTGCACAGCGCAGGGATCCGGTCGACGCGATCATCGAGCAGTGGGCGGTCGAGCGGCCCGACCTCGACACCACCGCCATGGAGGTCTTCGGCCGGATCAACCGCCTCTCCCGCGCCATCGGCGACCGGATGGAGCAGGCCTACGCGGCCCTCGGGATCTCGCGCGGCGAGTTCGACGTCCTCGCCACGCTGCGCCGCTCCGGCGCGCCGTACGCCCTCTCGCCCCGCCAGTTGTCGGCGACGCTCATGCTCACCACCGGCGGCATGACGGGGCGCCTCGACAAGCTGGAACGGGCCGGACTGCTGCGCCGCTCCCCCGACCCGCACGACCGCCGGGGCCTGCAGGTGACGCTCACCGAGCAGGGGCTGGCCCTGGTCGAGGAGGCGGTCGGCGCGGGCCTCGCCGTCCAGACGCAGGCGTTGTCCGCCGCGCTGGACGCCGAACAGGCCGGCCACCTGGCCGGCCTGTTGCGGGAGTTGCTGCTCGCGACGGAGCGGTAGCTGAGGAGCGGGAGCGGGGCAGAGGTGGCGAAGGAGCGGTGGCGGGGGCAGCGGCAGTGGCGCGGAGACAGCGACGAGAAGAGGGCGGCGCCCAGGTGGCGGCCCTCTCGGAGGGGCCGCGCCGGCTCAGCCGACGTGCGTGGCGAGGGCGCCCTCGATCGCGGCCGGATCGGCGGTGTCGGCCGCCCAGGCCACGTACCCGTCGGGGCGCACCAGCAGCGCCGTACGCCGGTCGTCCGCCCAGTGCTCCACGGCGAGCCGCTCCTTGCGGGCGCCGCTCCGCTCGTCGTACGCGTCCGGCGGGGTGACCAGGACGAAGCGGCCGCCGCGCAGGGCCTCGTACAGGCGGCGGTCGCCGGCGAGGGAGACGTCGTCGGCGCGGCGGCCGGTCAGGCGATGGGCGCCACGGGGGGCCGGATAGCGGTAGCCGATGCCGGTGACCTGACCGAGGGCCCGGCGGCGGGCGGGGCCCACGAAGTTCAGGAAGGACGCGCCCACGGCGCGCACCGCGCGCATCCAGGGGCTCTTGGCCATCGCCATGCGCACGATGCCGCCGCTGCTGCGCAGCACCGTCCGGCCGACGGGGTGGCGTTCGGCGTGGTAGGTGTCGAGGAGGGCGTCCCCCGCGTGGCCGTGGATCACCTGGGCGAGCTTCCAGCTCAGGTTGGCCGCGTCCTGCAGCCCGGTGTTCATGCCCTGACCGCCGGCCGGGGTGTGCACGTGTGCGGCGTCGCCCGCGATGAAGACCCGGCCGACGCGGTAGGCGGGTGCCTGGCGCTCGTCGCTGTGGAAGCGGGACAGCCAGCGGGCGTCGTGCATCCCGAAGTCACGGCCGAGGGCGAGACGGGTGATCTCCGCGACCTCCTCGATGTCGAGCGGCTCGTCCTCGGGCACGTCACGGCTCCGGTCCCAGCCGATCACCCGGTGGTAGCCGTCGCCGAAGGGGGCGAGGAAGGCGAAGGCGTCACCGACGGCGTCGACGGTGAGCAGTGTCTCGGGCTCCTCGGCGAGACGGACGTCCGCGAGGACCACGGAACGAATGGCCGACCGGCCGGGAAAGGGCAGGCCGACGGCGTTCCGCACGGCGCTGCGCATCCCGTCGGCGCCGACGACGTAGGCGGCGCGCAGCGTCTCGGTGGCGCCGGCGGCCGTGCGGGTCTCGACGGTCACGCCGTCCGCGTCCTGGGCGAGGCCGGTCACCTCGGTCTCGTGGCGGAACAGCGCCCCGGCCTCGACCGCACGCCGCTCCAGGGCCTTCTCGACCTCGTACTGCGGGATCACGAGGACGTGGGGGTAGCGGGAGGGGAGCGTGTCGAGCTCGAGGGTGAGCCGCTCGTAGAGGCGGAGGCGGTCGAGGGGACGGCCGACGGCCTCCAGCTCGTCGGCGAGGCCCCGCGCGTCCAGCTGTTCGAGGGTGCGGGCGTGCAGGACGAAGGCGCGGGAGAGGTTGCTGATCCTGTGGGGCCGCTTCTCGAGGACGGTGACGGGGACGCCGGCCGTCGCGAGGTCACCCGCGAGCAGGAGACCGGTGGGCCCGGAACCCACGACGACGACCGAGTGGGGGTGGGGGGTGCTCACGTCGTGCGAGGTGCCGTTCATGGGGGCCTCCTGGTGCCAACGCCGACGAGTCAACCATGACGGTGACCCGCACCCGCACCGACCGGTTTCGGACGGCCGTTGACGTCCCCTTCCTACCGTCGCGCGTTCCCTAGCGGCACGCTTCCCCTTGCGGCACGCGTTCCCCGCGTCCCGCACGCGAGCGGCGCGCGCAGGCGTCGCCCACGCCAGCGTCACGCACTCAGGCGTCGCGCACGAAAGCGCCGCTCCCCTCGTCGGACCGCGGAAGCGCGGACGACGACGGGGGCGGCGCCCTCGGCGGTGCGTGCGGCGGGCCCGGTGCGGGCCCGGCGGGGGGGAGGGAGCGCCGGAGCGCCCCGGTCAGGCCTCGGCCTTCGCCCCGCCCTTGACGGTGATGTTGGAGCTGGTGGGGTCCTGCCGGTCCTTGGACCTGTCGAGCACCCACACCAGGGCGGCGATGCCCACGAACAGCACGATCGGGGCCACCACGAAGAGGCCCAGCGTCTCGATGACGCTCAGGCCCGGGCCGGGGTCGTCGCCGTCGTCGCGGGTCAGCGCGAGCGCGGGGGACGACATGAGCAGCATCATCAGCGTCGTACCGGCGGCCAGGGCGCCGGCGCGCAGGGCGTTCTTCTTGTCCACGGTGCCCAAGTTAGCGAACGGCGGGCGGGGACGCGCGGCCGGGGTGCCGTATGGACGGCCGACGCCGCGGCCGGCGGGGCCGCGGGCTGCCCGTCCCGGACCCCGGCCGCCCTCCGACGACCCGGCCGACCACCCCGGACCCACCGCCGACCGTCCCGGACCCCGGCCACCGTCCGCCCCTCCGGCCCCTGACCGGCCACCCCCTGGGCCCTGACCGGCCGCCCCCCCCGAACCCCCGACTCGCCGCGCACTCACCCGTACGGACCTCGTCGGCGAACTCACCCGGACGGGCCGTCGGCACCGGCCCCGTCCCCCGTCGCCCGGGAGGCGGCGGGCGGATCGGTGTCCCGCAGGACGTTGATCAGCGCGTGGAGCCTCGGTGACGCCACCAGCTCCTCCAGTGTCACCGGGCGCCCCTCCGCGTCCGCGATCGGCAGTCGCCAGTTCGGGTACTGGTCCCAGGTGCCGGGGAGGTTCTGGGGGCGGCGGTCGCCGACGCCGTCCGGGAGCCAGACGCCGATCATCCGGGCGGGGGTGCGCAGCAGGAAGCGGTGGACGGCCTGGACCTCGGCCTCCTCGGCGGACGGGCCGCCGCCCCCGCCGGTGCCCCGCAGGAGTCCCAGCCGGGCGAGCAGGTCGAGCCACTCCCCCGTGTCGGCGGCGTTCTCCGCGCGCTCCTCCTCCAGGGGCCGGGTCAGCAGACCCAGCCGGTCGCGGAGTTCGACGTGGTCGCCGGTGAGGCGGGCGGCGGTGGACGGCAGGTCGTGGGTGGTGGCGGTGGCGAGACAGTCGGCACGCCAGCGGTCGGGGGGCAGGGGGCGGCCGTCGCCCTCCCAGTCCCGCTCGAACCACAGCACGGACGTGCCGAGCACCCCGCGGTCACGCAGGGCCTCCCGTACGCCCGGCTCGACGGTGCCGAGGTCCTCGCCGATCACCACCGCGCCCGCCCGGGACGCCTCCAGCACCAGGACGGCGAGCATGGCCTCGGCGTCGTAGCGGACGTAGGTGCCCTCGGTGGGCGGCTCGCCCTGGGGGACCCACCACAGGCGGAACAGGCCCATGACGTGGTCGATGCGCAGGGCGCCGGCGTAACGGAACAGCGCCCTCAGCAGCCGGCGGAACGGCGCGTAGCCCGACTCGGCGAGCCGGTCCGGGCGCCACGGCGGCAGGCCCCAGTCCTGGCCGCGCGCGTTGAAGGCGTCCGGCGGCGCGCCGACCGACATGCCGGCGGCGAGATACTCCTGCTGGGCCCAGGCGTCGGCGCCGACGGGGTGCACGCCGACAGCGAGGTCGTGCACGATCCCGACCGGCATGCCCGCCTCGCGCGCGGCGCGCTGGGCGGCGGTGAGCTGGGCGTCCGTGAGCCAGGCGAGACGCGACCAGAAGTCGACCCGGTCCATCAGCTCACCGCGGGCCCGCACGGTGTCCGCGGACCGGGGGTCCCGCAGCCCCTCCGGCCACCGGTGCCAGTCGGAGCCGTGCACCTCGGCCAGCGCGCACCACGTGGCGTGGTCCTCCAGCGCCCGGCCCTCCTCGGCGAGGAAGTCGCGGTAGGCGGCGTGGCGGCCGGGTCCGAGCGGCACACCGGCGACCCGTTCCAGGGCCTCCCGCTTCAGCTCCCAGACCGCGTCCCGGTCGATCAACGCCCCCTTGTCGAGCACGGTCTCCCGCAGCCGGCCCGCCCGCTCCCGCAGCGTCCGCACCAGCTCCGGGTCGGCGACGTGGGCGAACTCGGGGACGTCCTCCACCCGCAGATGCACCGGATCGGGGAAACGGCGTGAGGAGGGCCGGTACGGGGAGGGGTCGGTCGGCGCCCCCGGCACGGCCGCGTGCAGCGGGTTGACCTGCACGAACCCGGCCCCCAGCGCCCGCCCGGCCCAGCCGGCCAGCTCGGCGAGGTCACCGAGGTCCCCCATGCCCCAGGACCGTTCGGACAGCAGGGAGTAGAGCTGGACGAGGAGTCCGTACATGCGTCCCGCGGGCGTGGGCAGGCGGGGCGGGGCCACGATCAGGTGGGCGCGGGCGGTGCGCCCGTCGGGCGCGGTGGCGGTCACCCGGTGCACGCCCGGCGGCAGTCCCTCGACGGACGCGTGGGTCTCGCCCTGCTCGGTCTCGACCAGCAGCCGGGTGCCGGGCGGGAGCGCGGCGAACGCGGCCGGCACGGCACCACCACCGCCATCGCCGCTGCCACCGTCGCCTTCACCGCCACCGCGGCTGTCGCTGTCGTTGCCGGTCCAGGACACGACGGTCGGTGGCAGCAGCCGTTCGTCCAGCTCCCGTTCCCGGGCGGCGAGCGCGGCGCGGACGGCTCGCGGGCCGCTCGCGTCGACGCCCAGGGCGGCCAGGGCGCGGATGACGGCGGTGGCCGAGGTGGTGACCGTACGGCCCGGGGACGGGCTGTAGGAGGAGGCGACGCCGTGCAGGGCGGCGAGACGGGTCAGCTCCTCGTCGGGGGGTGTGGCCGGCCGGGGTGCGGTCATCTAGGGCCTCGTGACGTCGGAATCCGCGGCGGCGAGCGGCGGCTCGCTGGTGAGGGGCTCGGCGTCGGGCAGCGGCGGCTCGCTGGTCAGCGGGGCCTCGGCGCAGGTTCCCTCCGCGCTGAACACGCAAAAGTGGGTCTCTTCGAGGACGGCGGTCAGCTCCGCCGGGCGTTTGGAGTGGACCGGCAGCAAGGAGTGGGTCGATGCGGCCATGGCGGCCTCCTTGTCGGGTACGGCGTCTGACGGGTCAACCGCAGCCCTACCCAGCGGGCGCGCGCGCAGACGTCGGGGAGGGGACAACGCGCATCTCGTCACATTCCTCACCCGGACATTCTTTACAGAACCCCGCGATCCAGACATGTCGGCCGACATCGGGGCGCGACCGTGAACCGTCGGCGACGGGCCGACCGACAGAGAGGGTGTGAAACTGTTCCGCCCCATGAGGGGCCAGGGGGAGAGCGACACCGACGCGGCGCTGCTGCGGGCCGTCGCGGGCGGGGACGCGGCCGCGCTGGCCGCGCTGTACGACCGGCACGCCGGCTGGCTGCACGCGCGGCTGACCCGGCGCTGTGCCGACGCCGAGGTGGTGCGCGAGGTCGTGCAGGACACCTTCGTGACCGTGTGGCGGTCGGCGGCCGGACACGGCGGCGGGGAGGCCGGCGGCTGGCTGTGGACGATCGCCGCCCGGCGTCTGGTCGACGCCCGGCGGGCCCAGGAGCGGGCCACCCGGATCGAGACGGCACCGATGGACACGGCCCGTGTGGAGCGGGCGCCCGCGGGTGCCCTGCCGTCCGCCGAGGAACGGGTGCTGGCCGGTCTGGAGTTCGGCGACGTCGGCACCGCCCTCGAGCGGATCTCCCCCGAGCTGCGGGAGGTGCTGCGCGCGACCGTCGTCGACGGGCTCACCACCCGGGAGACGGCGCGGCTGCTCGGCATACCCGAGGGCACGGTCAAGACCCGCGCGATGCGCGCCCGCGCCGAACTGCGCGCGGCCCTGGCCCAGATGAGCCCGACCCCGGCGGGAGGCCCGGCATGACCACGACCCCCTGGCACGCGTCCGACGACATGGTCGCCCGTTACGCCGACCGCTCCCTCCCGGAGGCGGACGCCTGGTCCCTGGACAAGCACCTGGAGCACTGCGCCGGCTGCGCCTCCCGCGTCTCCCGCGCGGTACGGGAAGGACCGGCGGGGGCGGTGCTGCGGGACGTACGGGAGGCGGTGCTGGAGGCGACGCTGCGGGACGTACGCGAGGCGACGCTGCGGGAGTCAGACCTGCGGGAGTCAGACCTGCGGGAGGCAGTGCTGCGGGAGGCAGTGCTGCGGGAGTCGGCACCGGCGGCCGCCGCCCCGCTGCCGTCCCCCGTCCCCTCTTCTCCACGGCCCTCGCCGGCCCCCTCCCCCACTCCCTCCCCGCGACCCTCGCCCACCCCCTCCACGTCCCCGTCCCCTTCCCTCTCCCCGTCTCCGCGCGCCCGGCTCTGGTCCTCGCGTGTCTCGGTCCCGCTCGCGCGGGTCCGGTGGGCCGCCGGGCCCGCCGTGCGCGGGACGTGGCCGGTGGCCGTGCTGCTCGTCGCCCTCGGGGCGGTCGGGCTCGCGTACGGGGCCGGTGTCGAGGCGGCCCGCCCGCTGCTGCTGGCCGTCGCACCGGTCGTCCCCGTCCTCGGGGTCGCCCTGTCCTACGGGCCGCACGCCGACCCGCTGCACGAGATCACGGCCGCCACCCCGTCCGGCGGACTGCGGCTGCTGCTGACCCGGACGGCCGCCGTGCTGGCGGTCAGCCTGCCGCTGCTCACCCTCGCCGCCCTGCTGCTGCCCGCCTCGGGTGCGCCGGGCGCGGCCGCCTGGCTGCTGCCGGGGCTCGCGCTGACGCTCGCGTCCCTGGCCCTGGCCGGGTACGTCGGCTGCCGTGCCGCCACCTCGGTGACCGGCGCGGGCTGGCTGGTCGCGGTCCTCGCCCCGGCGCTGACCTCATCCGCCGACGCCCCGCTCACCCGGCTGACCGACCAGCTGTCCACCTGCCTCGACGGCCCGCTCGCCCAGGGCGCGTGGGCGGGCGCGGCCGCGCTGTGCGCCGCGGCGCTGGCCGTCCGCCGCTCCGCCTACGACCGCCCGGTCCGACGGTGACCCCCTCCCCGGAACACGGAGACCCCTTGAGCACGATACGAGTGACCGGCCTGCGCGTCCGGCACCGCAAGACCGTCGCCCTCGACGCGGTCGACCTCGACCTCGGCCCGGGCGTGCACGGCCTGCTCGGCCCGAACGGCGCCGGCAAGACCTCCCTGATCCGCGTCCTGGCCACCGTCGCCCGGCCGGACGCCGGGCGGGTGGAGCTCCTCGGCGAGGACGTGGGCGAGCCCCGGCGGCGCGGCCCGGTCCGCCGCCGGCTCGGCTACCTGCCCCAGGAGTTCGGCCACTACCCGGGGTTCACGGTCCGCGAGTTCGTCGCGTACGTGGCCTGGCTGAAGGAGCTGCCCGCCGCCGGCACCCCGGCCGCCGTGGAACGGGCCGTCGCCCGGGTCGGCCTCGGCGACCGCATCGACGCGAAGGTGAGGACGCTGTCCGGCGGCATGGTCCGCCGCGTCGGCATCGCCCAGGCCATCGTCAACGAGCCCGACGTCCTGCTCCTCGACGAGCCGACCGCGGGCCTGGACCCCGAGCAGCGCGTCGAGTTCCGCGCGCTGCTGCGCGAGCTGGGCGCCTCCGCGACGGTCGTCGTCTCGACGCACCTGGTGGAGGACGTGACCGCCGCCTGCACCGAGGTCACCCTCCTCGACGCGGGCCGGGTCGCGTACCGCGGCACCCCGGCCTCGCTGACGGCGCTGGGCGAGGACACCGCGGACGGCGTGGGGGACAACCCGATCGAACGCGGCTACACGGCGGCCCTGCGCGCCCACCGGGCCGCCCGCACGCCCCTGGGGTCGGCGCGGTGACCCTCATGACGGAACGCACGCGGACGCGGCGCCCCCCGGCCCACCCGCTGCGCCCCGAGACGACCCGCGGTTTCGCCCCCTGGGCCGGAGCCGCCGCCTTCCTCGTGCCGGCCGTGCTGCTGGCCGCCGAGGCGGAACGCTGGCAGGGCGGCTGGGCCGAGACCCGCACCCAACTGCACGGCGTGCTGCTGGTCATCGTGCCGCTGGCGGCGGCCGCGGGCTGCTGGCAGGGCGGGCGGGAGCGGCGACGGGGCACGGAGGAGCTGTGGGAGACGGCCGTGCGCGGGCCGCTGGCGCGGTTCCTGGCGGCGGCGTTGCCGCTCGCGTCGTGGATGGCGGCCGGGTATCTGCTCGCCGCGGTCGGCGCGCTGCTCGCGACCTGGCCGTACGCCCGCGGCGACCGGCCCTGCCCGGACCTGCTGGCGACGGACGCGGTGGTGGTCGCGGCCGCCGCGGTCGCGGGTCACGTCGTGGGGCGGCTGGTGACCTGGCGGGCGGCGGCCCCGCTCCTGGCGCTGGGCGGGTATGTCGTCCTGGGCCTGTCGGGCCGGGCGGACGTCGGCCCCGGCCGCTACCTCAGCCCGGTGCTCCCGGTCGGGGAGAGCCTGCTCCCGGTGGCGTGGCAGCCGGCGGCGATGGCCGTGTGGACGGCGGGGCTGACGGCGGCCGCGGTGCTGGCGTACGCGGCCCGCCGCCGGTACACGGCCCTGCTGCCACTGGCGGCGGCGACGGCGGCCGGGGCACTGCTGGTGCAGACCGGGGACGGGCTGTGGCACACCGACCCGGACCGGACCCGGCAGGTGTGCGACACCTCCGTCAGCCCGCAGGTCTGTGTGAACGCCCGCTACGGCGAGCTGTTGCCGCAGGTCACCGAGGCCCTGTCGGGGGTCACCGGCCGGCTGGAGGGCGTACGCAACCTGCCGGTCCGGTTCGAGGACCGGCCGGGCGCTCCCGGGCCCGACGAGGCGGAGCTGCCGATGCTGACACCGATCGGCTGGTCGGTGGTGCGGGGGCGGCTGACCGATCCGGAGCAGTACGCGTGGGAGGCGGTGATGGCGTTGCTGGGCCGGGGGGACTGCGACAGGCTGGACGCGCGCGTGAGGCGGGCGGACGACGCCGTGGAGAACCTCCTCGCGCCGAGCCCCGCGCAGCGGGTCTTCGACGAGATCGCCGCCGAGGGCGACGCGGCCGAGCGGGCCGAGCTCCAGGACCGGCGGGCGGCCCGCGCCCGGCTGGCGGCGATGGACGCGGACGAGCGCCGGGCCTGGCTGTCGGCGTACTTCGCGACGGTGGGCGACTGCGACCCGAGCGGGGTGCCGGCCCTGTGACCGGTGTCCGTCTCTACGTCCGCTCCCGCGTCCTCCCGCGCACCCTCGCCGGACTCGCCGGGACCGCCGGACTCGTCCTGTGGGCGGCGTCCGGGCCGGCCCCCGGCGGGGGGATGCCGGTCCTGGCGCTGGCCCCGCTGCTGGCGGCCGCGCTGATCGGCACGAGCCTGTACGCGGCCTGCGACGAGCTGGACCGTACGGCGGTACGCCCCTGGTGGCCGCGCCGGCTGGTGCACCTGCTCGGTCTGACCGCCCCGATGGCCGTGCTGCTGCCGCTCGCGGTGCTCGGCGGCGACGGGCTCGCCGCCGATCCCTGGGGCATGGTCCGCAACCTGCTCGGCTGCACCGGCCTCACGGCGGCCGCGGCCGTCCTGCTGGGCGCCCGGCTGAGCTGGTTGCCGGCCTGCGGTTACGTCTGGTCGGTGTACCTGGCGTCGGAGGGGGTGCACGGCCACGCGGTCACCGTGTGGGCGTGGCCGACGCAGCCGGGGCACACACCGGCCGCGTGGCTGACGGCCGCGGCGGCCTGCGCGGCGGGCACCGCCCTGTACGCGGCCCGGGGGGCCCGTCCGGAGGGACCGCGCACCTGAGCGCATGGCCGCAGATCGGGCCCCGCCCGCCCCGAAGGGCCCCGTGGCCGGGCCGTCCGTCGGGCCACGGGGCGTGCGAGAGCCCGGGTCGTCAGGCGGAGATGCCGTCGATCCGGGCCAGGGCGTCGTCCGCGCCGAACGGCTGCAGGTACGGCAGCCAGCGCGGGTCCCGATGGCCGGTGCCGATGATGCGCCAGGCCAGACCGGTGGGCGGGGCGGGTTTGTGGCGCAGCCGCCAGCCGAGCTCGACCAGGTGCCGGTCGGCCTTGACGTGGTTGCAGCGGCGGCAGGACGCCACCACGTTGTCCCAGACGTGCTTGCCCCCGCGGCTGCGCGGGATGACGTGGTCGACGCTGGTTGCGACGCCACCGCAGTACATGCACCGGCCCCCGTCACGGGCGAAGAGCGCGCGACGGGTGAGAGGAACGGGCCCCCGATAGGGGACCCGGACGAATCGCTTGAGCCGGACCACGCTGGGTGCGGGGACAGTGACGGTCGCGCTGTGCAGGAAGGCGCCGGATTCCTCGAGGGAGACTGCCTTGTTCTCCAGGACGAGGACGAGCGCGCGGCGGAGCGGTACGACGCCGAGTGGCTCGTACGACGCGTTCAGGACCAGGACATGCGGCACGGATGCCTCCTCGGGCGTCGGCGGCGCGTGGCTCGCGCCGGGACGATCTGTGGTCAGTCTCCCCTCTCGCCTGGTGGACGCGCCACCATGTCCCGGTAACGGGCTGGGAGTGTTTTCGACCACAGGAAAAAGCATCCCCCGGCCGACAACCTGTTCAAGCGCGGGTGAGTACGGTCTCTCCTTCTCGTATCCCGCCGAAGCACACACGATGCCCCGTTAGTGTGGTTCTCCTGCCCGTCCGGTGACCTTTTCGTGACCTTGAACACCTTGACCGCCGCACCGGACGGAGCAGTGCCGCACGTGGAGGTACCTGCCGTGTCCTTGCCCGCCGTCCTACTGGCCGCCGGTTCGTCGCCGTCGCCGACCCCCTCGGAGTCGCCGACGGTGACGGTCCCGACGCTCCAGGACGCCCAGGAGAGCGCGACGAACGCCGCCAGCTGGGTCGAGCAGAACTGGTCGACCTGGCTCGCGATCGGTCTGCGGGTCCTGCTGATCCTGGTGATCGCCGGAATCCTGAGAGTGGTGGTGCGGCGGGCGATCACCAAGCTCATCGACCGCATGAACCGCACGGTGCAGGCGGTGGACGGCACGGCCCTGGGTGGTCTGCTGGTCAACGCCGAGCGCCGCCGCCAGCGCTCGCAGGCGATCGGCTCGGTGCTGCGGTCGGTGGCGAGCTTCCTCATCCTCGGCACGGCCGGGCTGATGGTGCTGGGCACGTTCGAGATCAACTTGGCCCCGCTGCTGGCGTCCGCCGGTGTCGCGGGCGTGGCGATCGGTTTCGGCGCCCGCAACCTGGTCACGGACTTCCTCTCCGGTGTGTTCATGATCCTCGAGGACCAGTACGGCGTCGGCGACCAGATCGACGCGGGCGTCGCCACCGGCGAGGTCATCGAGGTCGGACTGCGCGTGACCAAGCTGCGCGGCGACAACGGCGAGATCTGGTACGTCCGCAACGGCGAGGTCAAGCGGATCGGCAACCTCTCCCAGGGCTGGGCGACGGCCGGCGTCGACGTCACCGTGAAGGCGAGCGAGGACCTGGACAGGGTCAAGGCCACCCTCGACGAGGTCGCCGACAAGATGGGCAAGGAGGAGCCCTGGAACGAGCTCCTGTGGAGCCCGATCGAGGTGCTCGGCCTGGACAGCGTGCTGCTGGACTCGATGGTCGTCCGGGTCTCCGCGAAGACGATGCCCGGCAAGGCCCTGGCGGTCGAGCGCGAGCTGCGCTGGCGCATCAAGCGCGCCTTCGACGCCGCCGACATCCGCATCGTCGGCGGCGCGACCGCTCCCGCGGAGGAGACCCCGGACGCGGACCCGACGGCCGCCGTGGCGCCCCCGTCGGTGTACTCGAACTCGGCGTCCCCGCAGGCCCAGGCGGCTACGCCGATCACTCCGGCGGGACCGGCGGCACCGATGAAGTAGCGGTGGGGGGGGGGGGGGGGGGGGGGGGGGGGGGGGGGGGGGGGGCCGCGGGCCGGCGGGGGGGGCGGGGGCCGGGGCGCCCCCCCCCGGGGGCGGCGCGCCCGCCCCGGCGCCGCGGGGGGGCCG
>NZ_JBITEN010000021.1:0-164998 GCF_044455165.1 Streptomyces sp. NPDC051315 | reverse complement strand
CAGCACGGCGCGGACGACATGGACGGCTCGGTCGTCGAGTACAAGATCACCCACGACGCCGACAACTACGGCACGCCGAACAAGCTGACCCGCGAGGACCTGCTGGACCTGATCCGGGACGCGGGCTTCCGCCCGGTCGAGCGCAACACGCGCTACGAGATCATCCGCGAGTACGACGGCCCGGACCCGGCCCGCAGGGAATCGCCGCAGCCGATGCGGGTGTGACCTCTCGGCCGACGGGAGTGTCCTGACCTCAGGGGCGCGGGGAACCGCGCGCGAAGCCCCACGCCCCGGGGTCGGCCACGGCCTGAGCGCCCCTCGTTCGCCGTCCTCGGGCCGGGGTACTCGTCCCGCATGGCTGTCACGAAGGCCCCCGAGGACGCCTACACCGCCGCGCCCTTCGTCCCTGACGGCGCCGCTCTCCCCGCCCTCCGCCGGGCCGCCGCCGGCTGCCGCGGCTGCCCGCTGCACCGGGACGCCACGCAGACCGTCTTCGGCGCGGGGGACGCGCACGCGCGGATCATGCTCGTCGGCGAGCAGCCCGGCGACCAGGAGGACCGGCAGGGCAAGCCCTTCGTCGGCCCCGCGGGGAAGCTGCTCGACCGGGCGCTCGCCGAGGCCGGCCTCGACCCCGGCGAGGCCTACGTCACGAACGCCGTGAAGCACTTCAAGTTCACGCGGGCCGAGCCGCGCAAGCGCCGGATCCACAAGGCGCCCACGCTGCGCGAGATGACGGCGTGCGGCCCCTGGCTGGCCGCCGAGCTCGCGGTGGTGGAGCCCGAGCTGATCGTGGTGCTGGGGGCCACGGCGGGCAAGGCGCTGCTGGGTTCGTCGTTCCGGGTCACCGAGGTGCGCGGGACGGTCCTGGAGCGGGAGATCCACGGCCGCCCGGAGCGGCTGGTCCCGACCGTGCACCCGTCCTCGGTGCTGCGCGCCGACGACCGCGAGGCCGCGTACCAGGGGCTGGTCACCGACCTGAGGGTGGCGGCCCGCGTCCTGTCGTGAGCTTCACGGCGAGCACACCTGTCGTGAGCACCGGTGAGCACACTGTCGTGAGCATCACGGTGAGCGCAGGAGGCGTAAGGGATACGATCCTTGCGTGTCCCTTACCTTCACTCTCGACCCGGCCGTCACCCCCGCCCTGCGCGACGGCCTCCTCGACCTGTGGACGGACGTCACCAACGCGGGCGGCGCCGTCGGCTTCGTGCCCCCGGTGACGCGGGAGGAGATCCGCCCCGAGGTGGTCAGGTACCTGGCGCAGATGGCCGAGGGGCGCACCCGGCTGCTCGTCGGGCACGACGGGGCCGGGGAGGTCGCCGCGACCGGGTTCCTCACCTTCAACACGCACCGGCTGATGACGCACTGGGTGTGGCTCTACACGGTGATGGTCCACCCCCGCCACCAGGGCAGGGGCTACGGCCGCGACCTGCTGGCCGCCGCCGCGGACGCGGCCCGGACCTTCGACGGCATCGAGGCGATACGCCTCACCTGCCGGGGCGGCCTCGGCCTGGAGCACTTCTACGGCTCCTGCGGGTACAAGGAGGTCGGCCGCGTCCCCGGCGCGATACGCGTGGCGCCGGGGGACGAACGGGACGACATCACCCTGCTGCTGCCCCTGTGCTGACGGCGCCGGGGGGACACACCCCCCTCCAAGATCCGCGGTCCGGCGTGCTTCACTGGACGACGGCCCCTTTTGGAATCGGAAGAGTGGATTGAGATGCTCCGCTACACGTTGATGCGCCTCGGTGTCTTCGCAGGCTGCCTCGTGGCCGTCTGGGGGCTCGTCTACTTCGGTGTGGTCCCGCGCGGCCTCGGCTCCTCCAACGGCATGTGGATCATCCTGCTCGCGCTCGTGATCTCCGCCCCGATCAGCTTCGTCGCCCTGCGCAGGGAGCGCGACCGCGCCTCGGAGACGATCGTGCGCCGGGTGGACCGGATGAAGGCCGGTCTGGAGGCCAACCGCGCGCAGGAGGACGACGCCGTGGACGCCGCCCACGCCCAGGGCCGCGCCCAGGAGCAGGCGTCGTAACGGAGTTCCCCGCGGCCGGCCCCAACTAGGCTGGCCCACATGGGTGCCGTGAAGACCAAGCGGATGCCGCGTGCGGTCCGCGAGCAGCAGATGCTGGACGCAGCCGTGGAGATCTTCGGGCGGCGGGGGTACATGGCCGCGTCGATGGACGAGATCGCCGAACTGGCGGGCGTGTCCAAGCCGTTGGTCTACCTGTACCTGAACTCCAAGGAAGACCTGTTCACCGCCTGCATCCGGCGGGAGGCCAAGGCGCTCGTCGAGGCGGTGCGCGCGGGTGTCGACACCGGCCTGCCCGCCGACCGCCAGCTCTGGGACGGCCTGCTGGCGTTCTTCGCGCACACCGCCGAGCACCCGCACGCCTGGACCGTGCTGCACCTCCAGGCCCGCACCCACGGCGAGCCGTTCGCCGCCGAGGTCGCGGCGATGCGCGCGGAGATCGTCGCGTTCGTCACCCAGCTGATCGCCGTCGCCGCCCGGGAAGCGCACCGCGACCCCGACCTGCCCGAGCGCGAGGTGGCCGGTCTCGCCGAGGCGCTGGTCGGCGCCGCCGAGTCCCTCGCCGCCTGGACCAACACCACCGAGGGCGTCACGGCCCGCCAGGCGGCGGCGACCCTGATGAACTTCGCGTGGGCGGGCCTGGGGAACCTCATGGCAGGCCGTCCCTGGTCACCGCCGGAGGCGTAGTGCCCGGCCCACGATCCGGCGCCGGACGGCCCCCGAGCCCAGGTCGCGAGGTCTCCCGGGCCGAGCCCACCGGCCCACCGGCCCCCGGCCTGAGTTCACCAGCTCACCCCAGCCGGTCCACCCGCCCGCTCACGTGCACCCGCCCCGCGTCCCCCACCCCGCGCAGCTCGAACCGGCTGCCGTCCGCCGCGAAGGCCACCGTGCCCGGCAGCAGCACCGGTGCCCGGAACTCCGTGCTGATCCGCACCGCCGGCGGGGTGCCGTGGGCGGCGAGGCAGCGGGCCGCGGTCCACATGCCGTGGGCGATGGCGCGCGGGAAGCCGAAGAGGCGGGCGGTGAGCGGGTACAGGTGGATGGGGTTGCGGTCGCCGGAGGCGGCACCGTAGCGGCGGCCCACGTCGGCGGCGAGGCGCCACTCGTCGAGGACGGGCAGGGGGCCGGGCACGTGCCGTGCGGGCTGCTCGGCCGAGGGTGTCCCGCTGGTGCGGTGCCGTGCCAGGTACGTGCTGCGCGACTCCCACACCGTCTCGCCCCCGTCCCGCAGCTCGGTGACGACGGACGCCTCGGTGCCGCGCCGGTGCGGGGCCAGCCGGTCGACGTGGACGGCGAGTTCGTAGGTGCCGGTGGCCGGCAGGGGCCGGTGGCGGGTGATGTCGATCGAGGTGTGGACGAGGCCGAGCAGGGGCAGCGGGAAGTCCGGGGCGCTCATCAGCCGCATGGCCAGCGGGAAGCCGAGGACGTGCGGATAGGTGACCGGCAGGGCGTCCTCGCCGGTGGGGAAGCCGCAGACCCGCTCGTAGGCGGCCAGCCGGGTCAGGTCGATGCGCAGGCCGGGCAGGAGGAGGCGGGCGCGCGGGTGGTCGGCGTCCGGGCGCGGGCGCTTGAACGGCGACAGCAGGGCGCCCCGGGCGAGGAGCGGGCCGAGCGCGGGCGGGCTCGTCAGCGTCGGCATCAGGCCCCCAGCAGGCTCTGGCCGCACACCCGCACGACCTGTCCGTTGACCGCCCCGGAGCCCGGGTGCGCGAGCCAGGCCGTCGTCTCGGCGACGTCGACGGGCAGCCCGCCCTGGGCGAGGGAGTTCATACGGCGTCCCGCCTCCCGGATGAACAACGGCACCGCGGCCGTCATCCGCGTCTCGATGAAGCCCGGCGCGACCGCGTTCACCGTCACCCCGTGCTCGGCCAGCGCGCGGGGCGCGAGGGCGCGGACCAGGCCGGCGACGCCCGCCTTGCTCGCCCCGTAGTTCGTCTGGCCCGCGTTCCCCGCGAGCCCGGCGATGGAGGCGGTGGCCACGATCCGCCCGCCCGGCCGCAGGGTGCCCTTGGCGAGCAGCGCGTCGGTGGTCCGCAGCACGCTCGCGAGGTTGACGTCGAGCACCGAGGTCCAGCGCTCGGCGGGCATGTTGACCAGCCGGCGGTCACGGGTGATGCCCGCGTTGTGGACCAGCACGTCGAGCCCGTCGGGGAGTTCGGCGGCGATGCGCTCGCCCGCGTCGGCGGCCGTGATGTCGAGGGGGAGGGCGAGGGCGCCGCCCCCGAGCCGCTCGGCGACCGCGCGGGCGTCCTCCTCGGCCCGCGGTACGTCGAGGACGACGACCCGGGCGCCGTCCCGGGCCAGCGTCCGGGCGACGGCCTCGCCGATGCCCCGGGCGGCGCCGGTGACGAGGGCGGTGCGTCCGGCGAGGGGGCGGTCCCGGTCGTCGGGCTCCCCGGACGTCCCCGCGCTCGGCGCGCCCACGGCGATCACCTGGCCGCTGACGTAGGCCGACTTGGGGGAGAGCAGGAAGCGCAGGGTGGACTCGGCGGCGGCCGCGTCGGTGAGGCGGACCAGGTTCACCGTCCTGCCCCGGCCGATCTCCTTGCCCAGGGAGCGGATGAAGCCCTCCAGGGCCTGCTGGACGGCCGCCTGGTGGTGGTCGTCGGGGTCGAGGGGCGCGCCCAGCACCACGATCCGCCCGCTCACCGCGACCGACCGCACGGCGGGATGCAGCAGGGCGTGCACCTCGGCGAGCGTGTCCACGTCCCGCACCCCGGTGGCGTCCAGGACGACGGCGGCCGGCTCCGGCGTACCGCTCTCCAGCCCCGTACGGGCGAGGACCGGGGTGAGGTCGAGGCCGGACGTCCCGGCCGTCAGGTGCAGCAGGCCGCCCGGCAGGGAGGGCTGCCCCGGTGACCAGCGCCTGAGCGTCGCCGGTTGCGGGAGGCCGAGCCGTCGGGTGAGGAAGCGGCCGGGTGCGGTGGCGGTGAAGCTCAGATAGCGGTCGGCCACGTCCAACTCCTAGTGCCTGGCTGTTCCGGTGGCGGTGTCGGTGTCTTGTTCCGGGAGTGTTCCCGGTTCTTACCCCGGCTTCTTACTGTGGAGTAAGGTTACCGGCGGTAAGCTTATGTCAAAGGTGAGGAGCAGGTCGAGATGAGCCCCGTGAAACGACCGGAGGCCCGTCGGGTCGCGATCGTCGGCGGCAGCCGCGTCCCGTTCGCCCGCTCCGACGGCCCGTACGCCACCGCCTCCAACCAGGAGATGCTCACGGCGGCCGTCGACGGTCTGGCCGCCCGCTACGGACTCGACGTGCCCGGCTCCGTGGGCGAGCTGGTCGCCGGCGCCGTCCTCAAGCACAGCCGTGACTTCAACCTCGCCCGCGAGACCGTCCTCGGCTCGGTCCTGGACGCGCGTACCCCGGCGTACGACATCCAGCAGGCCTGCGGGACCGGGCTGCAGGCCGTCGTCGCCGCCGCCAACAAGATCGCCCTCGGCCAGACCGAGTCGGCCGTCGCGGGCGGCGCCGACACCGCCAGCGACGCGCCCCTGGGGGTCAACGACCGCCTGCGCCGCATCCTCCTCGAAGCCCGCAGGGCCAGGAGCGCGGGCGCCCGCCTGAAGGCCCTCGCGCAGGTGCGCCCCTCCCACCTGATCCCCGACATCCCGCGCAACGCCGAGCCGCGTACCGGCCTGTCCATGGGCGAACACGCGGCGGTCACCGCCCGCGCCTGGGCCGTCGGCCGCACCGCGCAGGACGAACTGGCGGCGGCCAGCCACCGGCGGCTGGCGGCCGCCTACGAGCGCGGCTTCTTCCAGGACCTCGTCGTTCCCTTCCGCGGCCTGACCCGCGACCAGAACCTGCGCCCCGACTCGACGGTGGAGAAACTCGCCCTGCTCAACCCGGTGTTCGGCCTCGACGCCCCCGGCCCGACGATGACGGCGGGCAACTCGACCCCGCTGACGGACGGCGCCGCCGTGGTGCTCCTGGCCTCGGAGGAGTGGGCCGACGCGCGGGGCCTGGAGCCGCTCGCCTACCTGACCGCGTACGAGACGGCGGCCGTGGACTTCGTCCGCGGTGACGTGGCCGGCGGCGAGGACGGGCTGCTGATGGCGCCCGCGTACGCCGTGCCGCGCATGCTGGAGCGGGCCGGTCTCGGTATCGAGGACTTCGACCTGGTCGAGATCCACGAGGCGTTCGCCTCCCAGGTGCTGGCGACGCTGGCGGCCTGGGAGAAGCGGGGTCTGGCGCCGGTCGACCGCGACCGCCTGAACGTGGCGGGCTCGTCCCTGGCGACCGGCCACCCCTTCGCGGCGACGGGCGCCCGGATCGTCGCCACCCTCGCCAAGCTGCTCGCCGAGCGGGAGGGGCCCGCACGCGGCCTGATCTCGGTGTGCGCGGCCGGCGGCCAGGGGGTGACGGCGATCCTGGAGCGGCCGTGACGCCGGCGGACCCGCCGCGCGGACTCGGGGCCGGCCGCCCCCTTCCGCCCCGCCCTGGATCGACGGTGCGTCAGTTCCGTTGGCCCGTCGGCGAGTTGGCCGCACCCGCCGAAGGTGAACTCTTTTCACATAACCCCCGAGATTGCACACGCCCGACCCCGGACCACCCCCGAAACCGCACAGCCTGCACACGCGAACGCCGTACGATCCCCTACCTAACCGGTGGTAACCCCTTTCTTGGGGGCCAACCGGTGAACGCCTCGGCACACGAGGCACGTATCTCATGCAGCAAGCAGTTCTCCGGCTGCACGCACAGGGAGCCGCCCGTGTCCACCCCGTACCCCGCCTCCACCGACTTCTACGACGCTCCCCCCGCCCTGGTGGAACCCGAGACACGGCGACTGGACGGGGCGGTGCGGGAGGCGTCCGTACCGGCCTTCGCGCGGCCGGTGACGTACGGGTCGCTCGCCGACCTGCCCTTCGAGAACGCGGAGGCGTCCCCCCACGCGGTGGTCCTCAGCCGCAAGACGCAGGACGGCCGGTGGACGGACGTGACCGCCGAGCGGTTCGCCGCCCAGGTGCACGCCGTGGCCAAGGGGCTGATAGCCGAGGGCCTGGTGCCGGGCGACCGGATCGCCATCATGGCCCGCACGAGGTACGAGTGGACGCTGCTCGACTTCGCCGCCTGGGCGGCCGGCCTGGTCACCGTCCCCGTCTACCCCACCTCCTCCGTCTTCCAGACCCGCTGGATCCTCCAGGACTCCGGCGCGGTCGCCCTGGTCACCGAGACGGTCGCCCAGGCGGCGGCCGTCGGCCCCGAACGCGACCGGCTGCCCGACCTCCAGCACATGTGGGTGATGGAGAAGGGCCATGTGGAGCGCCTCGCGGAACTGGGCGAGCACACCCCCGACGCCGAGGTCGACATCCGCCGGGGCATGCTGGTCCCCGACACCCTCGCGACCCTCATCTACACCTCCGGCACCACCGGTCGCCCCAAGGGCTGCGCGCTCACCCACGGCAACTTCTTCGCCGAGGTCGACAACGCGATCGAACTCCTCTACCCGGTCTTCAAGTCGGACACCGAGGACCTCTCCGTCCTCCTCTTCCTCCCCATGTCCCACGTCTTCGGCCGGATGGTCGCCGTCGCCTGCGTCCGCGCCCGCGTCCGCCTCGGCCACGCCCCGAGCCTCAGGTCCGAGGACCTCCTGCCGGACCTGGCCGCGTTCAGACCCACTTGCCTCCTGGCGATCCCGTACATGCTGGAGAAGATCTTCAACACGGCCCGCGCGAAGGCGGAGGCGAGCGGCCGGCTCTCCTCCTTCGACCGCGCGGTGAACACGGCCGTCCGCTACGGCGAGGCGGTCGAGGCCCACAAGACCGGCACCGGACCCGGCCCCGGCGCCACCCTCCGCGCCGCCCGCACCTTCTACGACCCGCTGGTCTACCGCCGCCTGCGCAACGCCATGGGCGGCCGCGTCCGCCACGCCATCTGCGGCGGCTCCCCACTGGGCCGCCGCCTGGCCGCGTTCTACCTGGGCGCCGGCATCGAGATCTACGAGGGCTACGGCCTCACGGAGACCACCGGCGCCTCGACGGTCACCCCGCCGCTCAAGCCCCGCCTGGGCACGGTGGGCTGGCCCCTGCCCGGTACGAAGATCCGCATCGCGGCGGACGGCGAGATCCTCATCGCCGGCGACCACGTGCTGCGCGGCTACTGGGACCCGGCGGCCGGCGGCGTCGTCCCCGCCGCCCCGGACGGCTGGCTCGCCACCGGTGACATCGGCGAACTCGACGACGAGGGCTACCTGACCATCACCGGCCGCAAGAAGGAGATGATCATCACGGCGGGCGGCAAGAGCGTCGCCCCCGCCCCGCTGGAGAACTGGCTGCGCTCCCACCCCCTGATCTCCCAGGCCATGGTCGTCGGCGACGGCCGGCCCTACGTCTCCGCCCTCCTCACCCTCGACCCCGACGGTCTCACCCACTGGCGCCAGATGAACGGCAAGCACCCGGTACCGCCGGAGCTGCTGATCGGCGACGAGGAGTTGAACGCGGTCCTCCAGCGGGCGATCGACGAGGCCAACAAGCTGGTCTCCCGCCCCGAGTCGATCCGCCGGTTCGCCGTGCTGCCCCGCGACTTCACGGAGATGGACGGCCACCTCACCCCGTCCATGAAGCTGCGGCGCGACGCGGTCATGCGGGACTTCGCGGAGACGGTGGAAGGGCTGTACGCGCAGCGGTAAAGGGCTCGCGGGCCGGGCCGCGCCCGGGGAGGATGCCGTTTCGTGAACGGCATCCTCAACGGCATCGAGTTCTTCCACTACCCCTCGGCCGACCACCCGTCGTACCCCCTCTGGGGCATCCGGATCGACGGCACCGACCTGCGCACGTCCGTGGCGGACGCGACGCGGGGCCTGTGGCGGGCGGAGCTGGAGGGGGAGTTCGAGGACGACGAGAGGGAGATCGAGGAGCACGTCCGCGACCAGCACGGCGGGCTGGGCGTACGGGACTTCGAGGACCGCCCCGGCCACTTCCTGACCCCCGCCGATGCCACGCCCCTCCTCGGCTGCCCGTGCGGCATCTGGGGCTGCTGGCCCCTCCTGGCCCGCGTCACCGTGACGCCCACGACGGTGACCTGGTCGTCCTTCCGGCAGCCGTACCGGGAGGAGTGGGGGGAACTCGCGATGGGCCCGTACGCGTTCCCCCGGGACCGTTACGAGACGGCGCTGGCGGAGCCGGTGGCGCTGGACGAGGACCCACTGCCGTAGGTGAGGAAATGGGCCCAGGCGGCGGGGGAGAGGCGGAGGTGGGGGCCGGCGGGGTTCTTGGAGTCACGGACGTGGATGGTGGCGGGGCAGGCGGCCACCTCCAGGCATTCGCCGCCTTCGCCGCCGCTGTACGTCGACTTGCGCCAGGTGTAGGCGGTTTCCAGGCATTCGCCGCCGCCGCCGTCGCTGTAGCTGGACTTGAACCAGTTGAGTTCTTGGCTGCTCACAACTCCCCCAGCTTCTTGTCGATCAACGCCCGGGAATCCCTGGGTGGGAGGGCCATCGCCCGGATCATCCCATGGCGGTCGACGATCTTGCGGACCTCTTCCGGATCGGTGATCAGGCGGGGGTACTCCTGGATCTCCGTGTACGCAACCTGTGGGTGCCTCTGAGGAGTGAGCAGGTTGAACGCCCCGCCCATGTTGGGGTGGTCCTCGATGCTGGTCGGCATCACCTGGATCTCCACGTTCCGCAGGTCACTAATGCGCAGCAGCTGCTTCAACTGGGCCTCGCGGACGGCCCGACCGCCGATCGGTCGATCAAGGACCACCTCCTCCAGTACGAAACTGCACATGGGCGGGGGCCACTTGTCGAGAACCTGCTGACGCGACAGTCGGTCAGCGATGCGCTTCTCGATCGTTTCCTCGTCCAGCAGCGGACGCCGACGGGAGAACACCGCCCGCGCGTAATTCTCCGTCTGCAATAACCCCGGCACGCCTTGGTTGGCGTAGAAGTGCAGTTCCCGCGCCTCCGCCTCCAAGGCCGCGTAGCTTCGATACCACTCCGGATGCCGCGTCCGGGTCCGCCCCATCGCCTCCCGCACCTCGGGAATCGCGTCCGCGAGCATCCCGCCCGCGTCCAGCAGCGCGTCCGCCCGCTCCAGCACCTCGGGCCGGATGAGCCGTACTCCCCGCTCCATCGACGAGATGGCATCCGGCCCGTACCCCACCAGCTGGCCGAACTCCTTCTGGGTCAGCCCCTTGCGCTCCCTCAGCCGCTTGAGCATCTTGCCCAGTGCCGTGAACAGCCCCGTCGTCCCGTCGGCCTCCGCCGGTGTCTCCGGCCGCCGCTCCTGTTCGTCCCTCAATGCACCGCACCGCCTTCATGTCCCCGTGGTCACAGCCGACACGCCCGTACGGCCACCTCTGCGCGTCCGTACGGCTACGCAGAGTCGCCGAGTCGCCCCTGGCCAGCGTAGATACAACGGACCAGGCTCGGTCGGGTGAACTCCGAAATCTCCCCCCAGATCTCCACCCCCCTCGGGGAACTGACCCTGCGCCTCAGCTCGACGCCACGGGGCGCCCGCCTCGCCCGGCGGCTGGCGGCGCAGCAGCTCGACGCCTGGGGCTACCCGCACGACAGCGAGGCGAGCGACACCGCGCAGCACGTCGTCGCGGAGCTGGCCGCCAACGCCGTCACGCACGGCCGGGTGCCGGGACGGGACTTCGAGCTGCGGCTGCTGCTGCTCCCGGAGGGCACGCTGCGGATCGAGGTGAGTGACGCGCGGGGGGACCGGAGGCTGCGGATCGTGACGGACGCGGACGCGGAGGGCGGTCGGGGGCTGGTCCTCGTCGCCGTCCTCTCCCGAACCTGGGGCGTCGCCGGGCGGGACGTCGGCAAGACGGTATGGGCGGAACTTCCGCTGGGCCGAGCACCGTTGGTCCGTTGAGACCTACGCTCGTCGAAGTGCCGGACCGGTACGGCGAGGGACGGGGGCCGTGGTGCGACGTGGTGTCAGGGTGTGGTGGATAGTCAGTCTCCTGGCGAGTGCTGCCCTCGCACTGCTCCTGATCGATTCCTTGCAGTCGCCGACCGTGTCCCGCCTTCCGCACAGCGAACAGCACGACTTCGCGGAGAAGTTGGACCGCGCCCGCAAGGAGCTCTTCGAGGGCACCCTCACCTCCACCGACCCGGCGGTCGCCTATGACCTCGAGGCCGGGGAGTCGGACCTGTTCACGGCCTACGTGAAGGGCGGCTGGCAGCGGGCTCCGGCCGCCGGCCGGACCGTCACGGAGGTCCGGGCCGGAGCCCAGATCGGCATGAAGCTGCGCTGCTCGGGATCCGTCACCTGCACCCCGCTCTCGTCGGAACGCCAGAACGTGCTGACGAAGGACGAGGAGCCGGTGGAGTGGACGTGGAAGGTGACCGCCCGGAGGGAGGGCACGGCCGAGTTCGCCCTCACCATGACCGCCTACTACCTCGACACGGCCACCGTGCTGTTCGAGAAGCCCGTCGTCAGCCATGCCGAGGTGTCTCCGAGGCCCGCCGAGAGCCGGGGGCGGTTCTCCTGGGTCGGGGACGCGTTCGCGTGGCTGAAAGGCACGATCGAGGGGATGGGCGCGCTGGCCGGTTCCCTCGCCGCCGTCGTGGGCCTGGTCGTCGCGGTGCGGGCCTTGCGTGGCCGTCGTTCCGGAGAGGTCGACGGGGCGGCGGCCGGCGAGGACATGGCCGCCGTGACCGGTCCGGACGACGGCCGGGGCCGTCCTGCCGGCCGGTCCCGGCCGACGAGCGGCACGTGACCCTCAGCCGACCGTCGTGGCACCTCCCCGCCGCCACTCCGTCACCATGTCCGCGAACGCCCGCGCCGGCGGGCTGAGCGCGTCCCAGCGGCGCACGGCCCAGCCGACCGGGAGGGGGCGCAGGGCGGGCACGCGGATCAGGCGCAGGACGCCGTCGCCGGGGACGGACAGACCCGGGAGTGCCGGGACGATCGCCCGGCCCACGCCCAGTTCGGCGAGGAGCAGGGCCGTGTCCCAGTCGGCGACGCCGGTGTCGTAGGTGAAGCGGACGCCCAACTCGGCGCAGCACGCCTCCAGGTGCGCGGCGGAGGCGGAGTTCGGCGGGAGGCGGATCACACGGACGTCCCGCAGGTCGGTGACGTCCACGCGGGTGTGGCCGGCGAGCGGGTCGTCGGCGGGGACGGCCAGCATCCAGGGCAGGTCGACCACCCGCCGCTGCTCGATGCCGCGCACCGGCGGGCCGAGGGTGATCCAGGCGAGGTCGAGCGTGCCGTCGGCGAGCGCGTCGAAACTGCCCCGCCCCGAACTCACCGTCCGGAACTCCAGATGGACCCCGGGGTGGCGCCGCCGGTACGCGACGAGGGCGTCCGACATGAAGTGCCGAACGGTCGTCGCCCCGGTGGCGACCCGGACGAACCCGCTCGCGCCGTCGGCCAGGTCGCGCAACCGCCGTACCGCCAGGTCGAGTCCGGAGATGCCCTCGGTGGCCGCCGCCTCCAGGATCCGGCCGGCCTGGGTCGGCACGACCCCCCTCGGCTGGCGTTCCAGCAGGCCGACGCCCGTCTCCCGTTCCAGCCGCTTCACGTGCTGGCTCACCGCCGACTGCGTACACCCCAGGTCGCGGGCCACGGCGCTGAGGCTCCCGGCCCGGCACACGGCGACGAACACCCGCAGGTCCTCAAGAGTCACAAGACCCAAGCCTAGCCTTGGGGTTGGGCAGAAAATCTTAGGATTGACTGGGCTGTGAGCCCGTACGACGATCTCCTCAGGGCCCTGGGCGGCAACCCGCTCCCGCTCCCGTGGACGATCCGGACGTCCGGGACGGGAGCGGGTGCCGACCCCGCACGACGACACGTCCGCATCCGACGAAGGGCACCGCCATGCCTGAAGACGAGGCGCTGCTGAGAGCCGAGGCGCTGCTGCGGGACCTGGGCGCGGGCGCCCTGGCCCACCCGGGCGGCACCCTCCTCGCCCACCTGCGCCGCGTACGCTCCCGGCTCGCCGGCTGGGAGGCCCGCCCCGCCCTGCGGATCGCCGGCCTCTGCCACGCCTTCTACGGCACCGACGGCTTCCCCGAGCCCCTGCTCCCCCTGGCCCGCCGTGCCGAACTGGCGCACGTCATCGGCCGGGAGGCCGAGGAGATCGTGTACTTCTACGCGAGCTGTGACCGCCGGGCCACCTACCCGACCCTCGCCGGGCCCGCCCCCTGCTTCCACGACCGTTTCTCGGGCGTCCGATGGAGCCCGGCCCCGCACATGCTCCGCGACTTCGCCGACCTCACCGCCGCCAACGAACTCGACCTCGCCGAGCACGACCCCGCGTTCCGCGAGCGGTGCGGCCCGGACCTCCTCGCCCTCTTCACCCGTCTCCGGCCGCTGCTGAGCCGGGCCGCCTGGGACGAATGCCGACGGGTCCTCACCGCCGCGTAGACGCCGACCTCGCGACGAGGCAGGCCTGCGGGACGCCCTCGCCGAGATCCGGTTCCGGTTCGCGTACCGTCCGGACCCGGACGTCGAAACCGGCCGCCGCCAGCAGCTCCGCCATCCGCTCCGGCCTGCGCCGCAGGAAGTCCAGCGCCACCGGGTGGCCCCACGGCCGGTCGTGGCGCCGGGGCTCGTCGCCGACCTGGAAGGCGAGCAGCAGGTGCCCGCCCGGGACCAGGACGCGGTGGAACTCGGCGAAGAGGGCGGGCAGTTCGTCCACCGGCAGGTGGATGGAGGAGTACCAGGAGACCACCCCGTCCAGGGAGCCGTCCGCGGACCCCTCCAGCTCCAGCATCGAGCCGTGCTCGAACCGGAT
The DNA here is from genome assembly GCF_044455165.1 of Streptomyces sp. NPDC051315. Taxonomy (NCBI): domain Bacteria; kingdom Bacillati; phylum Actinomycetota; class Actinomycetes; order Kitasatosporales; family Streptomycetaceae; genus Streptomyces; species Streptomyces sp. NPDC051315. The sequence continues at coordinate 151,283 of NZ_JBITEN010000021.1, read as the reverse complement.
CCCCGGGTTCTCCCGGCGCGCGATCGCCAGCATCGACTCCGAGAGGTCGAGCCCGGACACCGACAGGCCGAGCGAGGCGAGGAAACCCGTCACCAGGCCCGGCCCGCAGCCCAGGTCGGCCACCTTCCCGCCCGCGCCGACGAGTTCGGCGTACGCGGTGAGCAGGGCCCGGTCCAACGGCCTCGCGGTGAGCGCGTCGTGGAAGCGCTCGGCGTAGTCGTCGGCGATGGCGTCGTAGAAGGCGCGGGTGGCGGTGAGGTGGTCGGCGTGGGTCATGGCCGGAGCCTACTCAGGACGTCCCGGGGTCTCCTCGCCCTCTTCGCGGCGCGCGCGGGCGGCGAGGCCCGCGCCGATCGCCGTGCCCAGTCCCAGACCCACGGCGAGACCGGTGGCGAGGTTGTCGAAGACGGTCATCCCGAGCGCGGTGCCCAGGGCCGTACCGGTCGAGAGGCCGAGCGCGAGCCAGTTCACCGGAGTGTTCGGTGCGGGCGCGGGGCTGTCCTGTTCAGCGTTGTCCACATGATCAGCTTTTCACGCCACGCCCGCCGCCCGCAGCCCCGCCGTGACCAGCGCCGCGCCCAGCACCACCACCGGGAACGGCGCCCGCCGCCACGCCAGGACGCCGCCCACCAGCACCCCGGCCGGGCGGGCCCACCCGGCGAAGCCGCCGCCCTCGGTCAGCGCGCCCGTCGCCAGCAGCGCGACCAGCAGGACCACCGCACCCGCCGACAGCAGCTCCTGGACCCGGGCGGGCAGCTCGACCCGCCCGTGCAGCGCGGGCCCGACCAGCCGGAAGGCGTACGTGCCCACCGCCAGCACCAGGATCACGGCGACCGACGCACTCATACGGCGGCCCTCGCGCGGCCGTACAGAAACAGCCCGGCGAGCGCCAGCAGCACCGGCACCCCGGCGGGGACGACGGGCGTCGCCGCCAGGGCGAGGAGCGCGCCGACGGCCGCCGAGCGTCGCAGCGACCGGTCCTCGCGCAGCGCGGGGAGGACCAGGGCCACCAGGACCGCGGGGAAGGCGGCGTCCAGGCCGTAGGCGGCGGTGTCACCGAGGGCGGTGCCGGCGAGCGCGCCGGCCAGGACGCCCGCGTTCCACACGGCGAACAGGCCGAGCCCGGAGATCCAGAAGGCGGCGCGGCGGCGCGCCGGGTCCGGCTGGGCCAGGGCGAAGGCGACCGTCTCGTCGGTCACCAGGTGCGCCCCGAGGAGACGGGCCGCGCGGCCGGGGCCGAGGAGCTCGGCGACGGCGAGGCTGAAGGCGGCCGTGCGGGTGTTGAGGAGCAGACCGGTGGCCGCCGCGGCGAACGGGCCGCCCCCGGCCAGCAGCACGCCGACCGCGCTGAACTGTGCCGAGCCCGCGTACACCACCAGCGACATCACCACCGGCACCCAGACCGGCAGCCCGCCCGCGACGGAGATCGCGCCGAAGGAGACGCCGACCACCCCACTGGCGAGCCAGACGAGTGAACTGTCCCGGACGAGCGCCGTCCGGACCGCGTGGGCCGAGGCCGGGGATGTTCGTTGAGGCGAACGCATGTTTTCTACAATGAACAAGCCGGACTGTGTTCGTCAAGGCGAACGAGCGTACCGATGGAGCGAACGGCATGTCTGATACCCCCTCCCGTCTCCCCCTCGACTGGATCGCCGCCTCCCTGCGGCGCGAGCGCACCCGGGCCGGGCTGTCCCTGTCCGAGCTGGCCAAACGGGCCGGCATCGCCAAGTCCACGCTGTCGCAGCTGGAGGCGGCGAGCGGCAATCCGAGCGTGGAGACGCTCTGGGCGCTGGGTGTGGCGCTGGGCGTGCCGTTCAGCGCGCTGGTGGAGCCGCCCGTGCCCGCGGTCCAGGTGATCCGCGCGGGGCAGGGGCCGGCGGTCGCCTCGGAGCAGGCGCCGTACGTGGCGACCCTGCTGTCGGCCAGCCCGCCGGGCGCCCGGCGCGACATCTACCACCTGCGGGCCGAACCGGGGGCCGCCCGGGTGTCGGAGCCGCACATCCCGGGCACGGTCGAGCACCTGATCGTGAGCACGGGGAGGGTGAAGGCGGGACCGGCCGGGGAGACGGTCGAGCTGGAGCCCGGCGACTACATGACGTACCGGGGTGATGTGCCGCACTCGTACGAGGCGCTGGTGCCGGGAACGACCTTCGTGCTCGTCATGCAGCACCTGTGAGACACGCGAGGGACCGGAAGGGTTCGCCGGGAATTCATCGCCGAATGGCGGAAAGGGGCTCCGGTGGCCGAAAGGCGGCGGGCGGCGGAAAGGGATCGGGCCGCGGGAGGGGCTGGGGCGCGGAAAGGCCGGGCCCGCCCGCCGGAAAGGCAGGAGCCCCGGCCGTACGGCGCGGGGCTCCTTGGGTACTGCTCTCAGACTGCGATCACACGAGGTGCGACGATCACACGGGGGTGACGTTCTCCGCCTGCGGGCCCTTCGGGCCCTGGGTCACGTCGAAGGAGACCTGCTGGTTCTCCTCGAGGGAACGGAAACCCGAGGCGTTGATCGCGGAGTAGTGGACGAAGACGTCGGGGCCGCCGCCCTCCTGGGCGATGAAGCCAAAGCCCTTTTCGGCGTTGAACCACTTCACGGTTCCGGTAGCCATAAGCCCTCCTTGGGCCCAAAGGGTTGCCCTGCTCCAGAACCTGCAAGTGTGAAAACAGTGCTGCACAACTGCATACTTCTGAAAACGACGAGAGCCCGCGGTCACATGCTCCGCAGGCTCTGTACTGCAAGGGAAACCAAACTGCAACTTGCGGCGAGCCTAGCACGCGGGCAGCCGAATGCAATAGAGGTCAAGATCACGTCACCCGAATGTTTGAACATCCGGGGAAGCGGTTGACCCGGGGGGTGGACCCCGCGGCGTGCTCGCCGGGGTCTAGTCTCGCGATGTGGACATTTCTCGCACCCGGCCGCGCGTCGGCCACATCCAGTTCCTGAACTGCCTGCCCCTGTACTGGGGGCTCGCGAGAACCGGCACGCTCCTCGACTTCGAGCTGACCAAGGACACCCCGGAGAAGCTCAGCGAGCAGCTGGTGCGGGGAGACCTCGACATCGGGCCCGTCACCCTCGTGGAGTTCCTGAGGAACGCGGACGACCTGGTCGCCTTCCCGGACATCGCCGTCGGCTGCGACGGCCCGGTCATGTCCTGCGTGATCGTCTCCCAGGTCCCGCTGGAGCGGCTCGACGGCGCCCGGGTCGCCCTCGGCTCCACCTCGCGCACCTCCGTGCGCCTGGCCCAGTTGCTGCTCTCCGACCGCTTCGGCGTCCAGCCCGACTACTACACCTGCCCGCCCGACCTGAGCCTGATGATGCAGGAGGCGGAGGCGGGCGTCCTCATCGGCGACGCCGCACTGCGGGCCAACCTGCTGGACGGGCCGAAGTACGGCCTGGAGGTGCACGACCTCGGGGCGCTCTGGAAGGAGTGGACCGGACTGCCGTTCGTCTTCGCGGTCTGGGCCGCGCGCCGCGACTACGCCGAACGCGAGCCGTTCATCACGCGCAAGGTCCACGAGGCCTTCCTCGACTCCCGCAACCTCTCCCTGGAGGAGGTCGCCAAGGTCGCCGAGCAGGCGGCCCGTTGGGAGGCCTTCGACGAGCGCGTCCTGGAGGAGTACTTCACCACGCTCGACTTCCGCTTCGGAGCACCGCAACTGGAGGCGGTCACCGAGTTCGCGCGGCGGGTCGGGCCGACGACGGGCTTCCCGGCGGACGTGAAGGTGCGGCTGCTCCAGCCGTAGCGCCGTAGTCTGCCAGCGGGACGTACGGGGGAGGGATGGACGTCATGCAGCAGCTCGGAGCGGACGAACCCACCGGCGTGGGACCCTACCGGCTGCTCGGCCGGCTCGGGTCCGGCGGGATGGGCCGCGTCTACCTGGGGCGCAGTGCCGGCGGCCGCACGGTCGCCGTGAAGATCGTGCACCCCCACCTCGCGCTCGACGAGGAGTTCCGCGCCCGCTTCCGGCGCGAGGTAGAGGCCGCCCGGCGGGTGGGCGGCGCCTGGACCGCGCCGGTGCTGGACGCCGACCCGGAGGCGAGCGTGCCCTGGGTCGCCACGGCGTACGCGGCCGGCCCCTCACTGGCGTCGGCCGTCGCGGGCGGGGGCGGGTCCCCGGGCGGGGGCGCGCTCCCGGCGCACACCGTCCGGGTGCTGGGGGCGGGGCTGGCGGAAGCGCTCGCGAACGTCCACGGACTGGGACTCGTCCACCGGGACGTCAAGCCGTCCAACATCCTGCTGACCCTCGACGGGCCCCTCCTCATCGACTTCGGCATCGCACGGGCCACGGACGGTACGGCGTCGCTGACGTCCACCGGGGTGTCCGTCGGCTCGCCCGGCTACATGGCCCCCGAGCAGATCCTCGGCAAGGGCGCCACCGGAGCGGCCGACGTCTTCTCCCTGGGCGCGGTGCTGGCGTACGCGGCGACGGGGGAAGCCCCGTTCCCCGGGGACTCCTCGGCCGCCCTCCTCTACAAGGTCGTCCACGAGGAGCCGGTCCTCGGGGCGCTGGACGGCGAGCTGCGCGAGGTGGTCGAGGCCTGCCTGGCGAAGGAACCGGCGGCACGCCCGACTCCCGCAGAGGTCGCCCGGCGGCTCGCCCCCCAGGGGGCGGCGCGGCTGGTGGCGGGCGGATGGCTGCCGGGGCCCCTGGTGGAACGGGTGAGCCGCGGCGCCGTGGAACTGCTGAACCTGGAGGCGACGGGAGCCGACCCGCTCTCCGGGCCGGTGGGCTTCAGCAGCCCGTCGGTGACGGCGGGCGGGCCCGGGGCACCCCGGGTCCCGGTGCGGACCGGGGACTCCGGGACGCCTCGCGTGCCGGTGACGTCCGGGGAGCCCGGGGAGCCGCGAGCGCGGCCGGCGTCCGGGGAGCCCGGGTTTGGCACTCCGCAGGCGCCGGTGACGGCGGGGGCGGGCGGGTGGCCGCCCCCGCCCCCGACGGTGGGGGAGTTCGGGCCGCCGCCCGTGATGCCGGCGCCGGCGGACGCGATTCCCGCGCCTCGGGAGGGCGGGGAGAACAGGGAGCGGCCCGGGAAGGTCTCCGTGACGGTGGCGGCCGCCGCGACGCCCGGGGAGGGCGGCCGCGGACGGCGGCTGAGCTGCACCGTCGCGCTGGCGGTCGCGGGAGCCATGGCCGCGGTGACGGTGGGGTCGGTGTTCGTGTCCGACCTGCTGCCGAAGCAGCCCGCCGACGGCGACAACGACTCCGCCGGCGGCGCCTACTCCCCGGCCCCCACCGCCGCCCCGACCGCGGGCGACGGCGGCACGGCCACCGCACTGCCCTCCCGTTACGTCGGCACCTGGGAGGGCGAGGGCAGCGGCCTCGACGGCAGACTGCCCATGGGCACGTTCCGGGTGACGGTCCGCCAGGCGAAGGTGGGCGAGGAACTGGGGCAGCTGCGCCAGACGGACCTGCTCGGCGCGGTCTGCCTCGACGTGCTCACCCTGAAGCAGGTGCAGCCGGACGAGGTCGTCGCCACGTCGGTCGGCGCGAGGACCAACCACAGCGGCTGCAACCCGGCCCCCCACACGATCCGCCTCACCCCGACCGGAGACGACCTCACCTACACCTCGGACAGCACGGCGGAGGGCAAGCCGGTGGCACGGTTGTCCCGGGTGAAGTAGCCGGAGGGGTGGCCGGCTCGTCAGGGGACGGTGAGGGCTTCCCTCCCGGGCGGGCTGGGTGACGTGACGTCAGCGTCCGGGAGCGGCGGGGCGTCCCACCGCATCACTGGAGGCTGACCCGGTGCTCGTGGGTCGGGTCGGCCGTGCAGACGAAGACGTTGAGGGAACCTCCCCGGCCCACGACGACCCGGGTGGGGACGTTCGCGTCGTAGGTGTCGATCCGCTCGCGGTCCTCCACGGGGACCCAGCTGAGGCTGCCCCGGTCCCACTCGCTGCCGGCCACCGTCAGCAGCAGTCGCGTCGGTGCGCCGCAGGAGCAGACCAGGTCGGCCGGTCCGGTCACGCTCCAGCTCGCGAACCCGCCGACCTTCCAGCCGGGGGCGAGGGAGAGGTCGTGGTGGTACGTGACGCAGTCGGCCTCGTCGTCGGCTTCGTCGTCGTCCTCGGCCGCCTCCTCCGCCGCTTCCTCCCACTCCTCGATCCGCTCGCACAGTTCCGCGCCGAGAAGCTCCTGGTACTGGTGCTCCACGACCGGCTCGGGGTCGAGCACGCACGGCTCCGGCACGTAGTCGGCGCTGCCGACCACCGGCGGGCGTGGCGGCTCGGTCAGGAGCGCGCCGACGTCGGCCGCGCGACGCCACACCAGGCGGAGACCGGGGCCGTGGCCGGCATGGGCGTCGAAGGGACACCACAGGACCTGGAGGAGGTCACTGCCCTCGGGGGCACCGAGGCCGGGGACGTCCCTGGCGAACAACTGGGCCAGGGGGAGGAGAGGGAGGGGCGTCGTGTCGTCCAGGCCGGGGACGCGGTGCCTGCGGCGCAGGGCCGTCACCGTCTCCCGCTCCTCGTCCGAGGGTCCGGTGCCGGTCGTCCGCAGCCAGGCCCGCGCCAGGACGCGGCGCTCCTCGTGGACGTCCTCGATGCGCCGCCCCCGGTCACGGCGATGGGGTGTCCGGCAGACCGGCCAGGGCTCGTCCGCGGGCCAGAGGAGGGGACCGCCCACGGAACTCTCCGTCGGCCCCGGGTCCCCGGGGCGGGGATGGAGACGGGTGGACAGGCCACGGTGGGCGGCCAGTTCGGGAAACTCCGCCTCGACGTCGAGGGGGCGTGGTGGGGTCGTACGGGGCATGAGCGGGTGTGTCCTTGGGTGAGCGTGTGATCCGGTCGGGCGCCGTCCGCAGTATCGCTGTGTCTCGGTAAGCTCCATGCGCCTGAGCACCGGCCCCGGTGACGACCCCGCCCGCACCCGACCCAGGACACCGCCATGGCGCGACACCGCACCGCACGCTCCACGGGAAGCCCGGCGGGTCCCCGATGAGCGAGCTCACACCGGTCGACGCCGTGCTGCTCGCCCTCGCGGCGCTGTGGGGCGCGGTGACGGGCGCGCTGCTGCCCCGGGCGGTCTACCGCTTCTCCGTGCCGCACCAGCACGAGCACGAGGAGGAGAGCGGGGCCTCGGGCGAGGACCCGGCGTCCGGCGAGGGTCAGGGCCGGGTCGGGGATCCGGGGACCGGCGAAGGCCAGGGCCCGGTCGGGGATCCGGGGACCGGCGAGGGTCAGGGCCGGGTCGGGGACCCGGTGTCCGTCAAGGGGAAGGATCCGGTTGAGGATCCGGTGTCCGTCGACGACACCCCGGCGGGCTGGCGGAGTGCCTGTCCGGGCGGGCATCCGCTCCGCGGCTGGATCGGCCCCGCCCGCTGCCCCGCGTGCGCCGGCGCGGCCGCGCCGTACGGCCCCGGCACCCCCCTCCTCGCCACCCTGACCGCCCTCCTCTGCGTCACCCTCGCCCTCGCCACCGGCGCCCGCCCCGAGCTGGCCGTCTGGCTGGCGCTCGCGCCCGTCGGCGTGCTGCTCGCGGTGGTCGACCTGCGGGTGCGGCGGCTGCCCGACCCGCTGACCCTGCCGCTCGCCGCCGCCGCGATCGCCCTGCTCGGCGTGGCCGCGCTGCTGCCCGAGCACGCCGGGCGGTGGACGACGGCCCTGCTGGGCTCGCTCGCGCTGAGCGCCGGCTACCTCGTGCTGCACCTCCTCAACTCCGACGGCATGGGCCTCGGAGACGTGAAACTGGCGCTCGGCGCGGGCGTCGTCCTCGGCTGGTACGGCTGGGCCGCGGTCATGCTGGGCACGTTCGCCGGGTTCCTGCTCGGCGCGCTGTACGGCGGCGTGCTCCTCGTGACGGGCAGGGCCGGGCGCGGGACGGCGATCCCGTTCGGGCCGTTCCTGATCGCGGGCGTCCTCGTGGGGCTGCTGATCGGCGCGTACACGGCCTGACGGCCGACGGCGAAAACGGCTGGCGTAGGCTGGTTCGGTCCGTGCGTCAACCCTTGACGATCCACACCCTTGACGAAAGGGACGCTCCGGTGACCGAGAAGGCCGACCTCACCTCTGTTGATGTCACAGCCGTCCTCGACCGAGCCGCCGCGGGCGGACGGATCACGCCCGAGGAGGCGCTCGCCCTCTACCGCGACGCGCCCCTGCACGCGCTGGGCGCCGCCGCCGACGCCGTACGCCGCCGTCAGTACGCCGGGATCGAGCACATCGCGACGTACATCATCGAGCGGAACATCAACTACACGAACGTGTGCGTCACGGCGTGCAAGTTCTGCGCCTTCTACGCGGCCCCGAAGGACACCGCCAAGGGCTGGACGCGCGACCTGGAGGACATTCTGCGCCGGTGCGCGGAGACCGTGGAACTGGGCGGGACCCAGATCATGTTCCAGGGCGGACACCACCCGGACTACGGCGTCGAGTACTACGAGAAGCACTTCTCCGCCATCAAGAAGGAGTTCCCGCAGCTCGTCATCCACAGCCTGGGGGCGAGCGAGGTCGAGCACATGGCGCGGATCTCGAAGGTGTCCGTGGAGGAGGCGATCCAGCGCATCCACGCCGCGGGCCTGGACTCCTTCGCCGGCGCCGGCGCCGAACTGCTGCCGGAGCGCCCGCGCAAGGCCATCGCGCCGCTGAAGGAGTCCGGCGAGCGCTGGCTGGAGATCATGGAGACCGCGCACACCCTCGGCGTCGAGTCCACCTCCACCATGCTGATGGGCACGGGCGAGACGAACGCCGAGCGCATCGAGCACCTGCGGATGATCCGTGACGTGCAGGACCGCACGGGCGGCTTCCGGGCCTTCATCCCGTACACCTACCAGCCCGAGAACAACCACCTGAAGGGCCGCACCCAGGCGACCCTCTTCGAGTACCTGCGGATGATCGCGGTCGCCCGCCTCTTCCTCGACAACGTCCGCCACATCCAGGGCTCCTGGCTGACGACCGGCAAGGAGGTCGGCCAGCTCTCCCTGCACTACGGCGCGGACGACCTCGGCTCGATCATGCTCGAGGAGAACGTCGTCTCCTCGGCCGGCGCCAAGCACCGCTCCAACCGCCTGGAGATCATCGACCTGATCCGGAAGGCGGGCCGCGTCCCGGCGCAGCGCTCCACGACGTACGAGCACCTGGTCGTCCACGACGACCCGGCGAACGACCCCGTCGACGAGCGGGTCGCCTCCCACATCTCCTCGACGGCGATCGCGGGCGGCACGGCACACCCCGAACTGAAGATCCTCGCGTCCAACTAGCCGCCCGATGCTCACGATCCACGCGGACTCCACGGGCCGGGCGCTCGCCGTCAAGGGCGCGTGGATCGCCGGGGCGGGCCCCCTGGAGGAACTGCTCGCCGCCCACCCCCGGGCCCGGGTGCGCCAGTGGCCCGGCATCCTCAGCCCCGGCCTCGTCAACCCGCACGGCGACGAGCTGCTGGAGCAGGCCTACCACCCGGACCCGCGCGAGGCCGACGAGCTGGGCACCGAGCCGCTGACCGGGGACGCGCTCGAGGCCCTCGCCATGGACGACGCCCGCTGGGGGGCGAGCGCCCGGCGCGGGGTGCAGCGCATGCTGGCGAACGGCACGGTCGCGGCGGCCTGCGAGGAACTGCGCAACCGCGCGGTACGCGACGCCGTGCGCCGCTCCGGCCTGGGGGTCGTGGGGCGCCTCGGGCGTCCCGGCGGGGTGCCCTCGCTCGACCCGTACGCCTCCGGCCGGCCGGTGATGTTCGCCGAACCGAGGGAGGCCGGATCCGCCGCCCGGTTCGCCGTCTTCGACGTCCCGGACGAGGCCGCGCTCGCCGAACGCGGGGTCGCCACCTGCGTGGCCACGGTGGTCGAGGGGCGCCTGGTCTACCGGCGGCGCTGAACGCGCCCCGCGGGGCCGCGTCCTACTCCGAGAACGCCTCCGCGAACGCCCCGTCCTCCTGCTCCACCCCGCTGCACGTGGTCAGCGCGTCGTCCGCGGAGGAACCCTCCTCGCACCGCTGGTCGCGGAAGGTCGACCACATCGACACCCAGGAGATGCCCTTCCCCTCGGCGAACGTCCGCACCTGCGCCGCGTCGGCGAGCGTGAACGTCTCGTTGTCGACGTCGTTGACGCCGATCATCGAGGTGAGCGCCATGCCCTTCCAGGCCGCGGCGTCCGTCGTGCCGAACATCTCCTTCAGCTGCGTGTGCGCGGCGGTGGCCGAGGTGATCGCGTACCCGCCCATGTCGCCGGTGTACGACTCGCCGTAGTTCATCGTCATCAGGTTGACGGTGGAGACCTGGACGTCGTACTTGTTCGCCGACGTCAGCAGCGCGAGGCTGTCCGCGTCCAGCCCGGAGGGCATCACCGGGAGGGTGAAGGAGACCTGGAGGCCGGGCCGGTCCCGCTGGAGCTCGGCGATGGCCTGCGAACGCAGGGCGACCGAGGCCGAGTCGGTCAGCTCGTCGCCCTCGACGTCGAAGTCGGCCTGCGTGGAGCCGGCCGCGTCGAGGGCCGCGCCGTACGCCGCCGCCAGCTCCGACGCGCTGTCACAGGTCGCCGCCAGCTCCTTCCCGGAGGCCCCGCCGAAGGAGACGCGGACGGAGGCGCCCGACTCCCTGAGCGCGGAGATGCGGGACTTCACGGTCGTGTCACCGATCGCGTAGGCCCCGTTCCACTCCGGCGTGCAGCCGCTGCCGTCGGAGACGACGAAGGCCAGGTTGTACGTCGTGGGGGAGCCCGCCGAGTCGTTGGCGGAGGCCTCCGTGGCGCTCACGTAGGGGGCGTAGGAGGTACCGCTGCCCGACGTGGCGCTCTTTGACGGGGAGGCGCTGCTGCTCTGCCGCGGGGACGAGGGTGCCGCGTCCGACGTGCCGTCGGACCCCGCGGAGCATCCCGCCGTGGCCAGGGCAAACAGACAACAGAGCCCGGCCACCGGCTTCAGGAAACTCCTCATTGCGCATGCACCCGCTCTCGTGATTTCTGTCTCAGGCTGGAAACAAACTGCGTTTCCGAAGTGGAAATGTCTCACATGCGGGCGATCGGCGCGGGGGCGGTGAACAGACAGACAGCTCACTGCCGTAAAGGTACAAAAAGGGATGATTCGCCACCCAAAAGGGACATTACGTCTCGCCGTGTGGGGAGATGAGTGTGCGGTGATTTCCCGGATCTCTCAGTCAGGCCACAGGTTCGGCCGTTTCTCATGGTTGCCTCACATGAAGTCCAGAGTTTATGGCACATAAAGACTCCCTAATGTCTGGGGAATGCATTCCGAGCCTGCCATCGAAAGCCGGGCGACCGCTCGCGGTCGCCGTCGCAAACGCGAGCACGACTCCGCCGAAGGCCCCGTGTTCGTCGACAACTCCGGACGCAGGTCCAAGCTGCTGCGCCGGATCGGCCTCTTCCTCGGCGTCGGCTGCCTCGCCTACGCGGCCGTCATCGGCGCCGCCTTCATGGGCTGGGGCACGTCGCTGACCCCGTCCTCGCTGCTGCCGTTCGGCGCCGACGGCCAGGGCGGCCAGGGCCCCGGCGGTCTGCGACCGGACGGCGGCATGGGCAACCAGGTCGGCCTGCCGGGCGCCACCCAGCCCTCGGGCACCGCCTCCCCGTCCCCCTCCGCCTCGGCGACCGCCGACTGACGCCACCGACCGGAACGCAGGCCACCCCCATGACGACGACTCCCTCCCGCGGCCGGCGCCGCGCCCCCTCCCGCATCGAGCGGGCGGCGGGCAAGGCCGCGGCGCTGCAGAAACCGCGGGTCATCCTCGCCCTGCTGCTCCTGCTCGCGCTGACCAGCGTGATGCTCCTCGACGGATACCTGCGCGCCGAGGTCGGCGGCGACCAGCGCGTGCGCACCGGGGCCAGCGCCAGCAAGGTGCCCGACGACATCCTCGAGGGCGGCCCGATCCTCACCTTCCGGGGCGGGCAGGCCACCACCGTCTCGGTGCCCGACAAGACGATCGCGCTCACCTTCGACGACGGTCCCAACCCCACCTGGAGCCCCCAGGTGCTGGAGATCCTCGAGGAGTACGACGTGCCCGCCACGTTCTTCGTGGTCGGCTCGATGGTCTCGCGCTACCCCGACATCGTGAAGGACATGGTCGAGCAGGGCCACGAGGTGGGCATCCACACCTTCACCCACGTCGACCTCTCCTACCAGAGCGACGCCCGCGTCGACCGCGAGATGCAGCAGACCCAGCTCGCGCTCGCGGGCGCGGCAGGCATCACCACCACGCTGTTCCGCGCGCCCTACTCCTCCGAGACGGACGCCATCGACAACTACAGCTGGCCCGTGTACGAGAAGCTCGGCGAAGAGGGCTACACCAGCGTCTTCATCGACACCGACAGCGACGACTGGAAGCGTCCCGGCGTCTCGAAGATCATCAAGTGGGCCACGCCGGAGGACGGCAAGGGCGCGTCGGTGCTCTTCCACGACGCGGGCGGCGAGCGCTCGCAGACGATCAAGGCGCTGCCGACGTACATCGAGAAGATGAAGGCGGCCGGGTACACCTTCACCACCGTCAGCGGCGTGATGGGGCAACAGCTGGGGGCCGCGCCCGGAGCCGCCGGACAGCAGACCGCCGAGGCGGCCGCGGGAGCCGGGACCGAAGCGACCGCCGAAGCGACCGCCGAAGCGACCGACGGGTCCACCGGGGCCGCTGCCGCCGGCGCGGGCGCCGCGGGCACGGCCGGTTCCACGGGCGCGCAGCCCGGTGGCACCGTGCCGAACGGCCAGGGCGACGGCACCGCCGTGAACGCCCTCCAGGCGTCCCACCGCGAGGCCACCGGACTCACCCTGTACGAGGGCAAGGCCCTGGTCGCGGCGGTCGCCTTCGCCGAGTGGACGGTCCCGGCGCTCTCGGTCGGCCTGATGGTGGTGGGCGTGGCCGTCATGGGCCGCTTCGGGATGATGCTCATCCTCGCCCGCCGCCACTACCGGATCCGCAACAAACGCCGCTTCAGCTGGGGGCCGAGGATCACCCGGCCGGTCAGCGTGATCGTCCCGGCGTACAACGAGAAGGAGTGCATCGCCAACACCCTGGAGTCGCTGGCGCGGAGCACCCACCCGATCGAGATCCTCGTCGTGGACGACGGCTCCACCGACGGCACCTCCGAGATCGCCCGCGCCGCGGCCGAGAAGCTCGGCATGACGAACGTCCGCGTGATCCGCCAGGAGAACGCCGGCAAGCCGGCCGCCCTCAACAACGGTGTCCGCAACGCCGGCCACGACATCGTCATCATGATGGACGGCGACACCGTCTTCGAGCCGGACGCCGTGCACCAGCTGGTGCAGCCCTTCGCCGACCCGAGGGTCGGCGCGGTCGCCGGCAACGCCAAGGTCGGCAACCGCAACACCGTCATCGGCGCCTGGCAGCACATCGAGTACGTGATGGGCTTCAACCTCGACCGCCGCATGTACGACCTGCTGCGCTGCATGCCGACCATCCCCGGCGCGATCGGCGCGTTCCGCCGCGACGCGGTCCTGGAGGTCGGCGGCATGAGCGAGGACACCCTCGCCGAGGACACCGACATCACCATCGCCATGCACCGCGCCGGGTGGCACGTCGTCTACCAGGAGCACGCCAGGGCCTGGACGGAGGCGCCCGGCTCCCTGAAGCAGCTGTGGTCCCAGCGCTACCGGTGGTCCTACGGCACCATGCAGGCGCTGTGGAAGCACCGCAAGTCCCTGACGGACAAGGGCGCCTCGGGCCGCTTCGGCCGCGTCGGCATGCCGCTGGTGGTCCTCTTCCAGATCATCACGCCGGTCTTCGCCCCGCTCATCGACGTGTTCACCGCCTACTCGATGATCTTCATCGACTTCAAGGCGGCCCTGCTGGCGTGGCTGGCGGTGCTGGGCATCCAGCTCGTCTGCGCCGCGTACGCCTTCCGCCTCGACCGGGAGAAGTACCGCTACCTGCTGATGATGCCGCTCCAGCAGCTCGCCTACCGCCAGATGATGTACCTCGTCCTCATCCACTCCTGCATCACCGCCCTCACCGGCGGCCGCCTCCGCTGGCAGAAGCTGAAGCGGACGGGCGAGGTGGGGACCCCGGCGGGGGTGAGCTGAGTGGGGGCGCACAGCAAGGGAGCGGTCCGGCCGGCCCCGGGGACGGTCCGGCCGGCCACGCCGGCCGCCTCCTCGGACACGGCCCCGCTGCCGCAGGTGAGACCCCCGGCCCGGGACCGCTACTTCGACACCCTCCGCGCCCTCGCGCTGATCCGGGTCGTCGGCTACCACACCTTCGGGTGGGCCTGGGCCGGTCTGGTCTTCCCGTCCATGGGCATCATGTTCGGCCTGGCCGGCACCCTGATGGCGAAGTCCCTGGAGCGCCCCGCGCTCACGGTGGTGAGGAGCAGGCTCCGCCGGCTCCTGCCCCCCTTCTGGTTCTGGGGCGTCTTCGTGGTCGGGGCGATGCTGGTCCACGACTGGATGCCGGGCTGGCAGATCGTCTACTGGATCGTCCCGCTGGGCGACCCCCCGGGCAACGCCTGGGGCGAGCAGGCCTGGGAGATCCTCTGGTACCTGCGCACCTACCTCTGGTTCGTCCTGCTCTCCCCGCTGCTGCTGCGGGTGTTCCGCCTCGCCCCGGTCCTCGTACTCGCCCTCTCCCTCGCCCCGGTCCTCGTCCTGAACTTCGTCTGGGCCGGACCGGACAACCGGGCCGGCACCGCCCTGTGGGACCTGTCGACGTACCTCTTCTGCTGGATGCTCGGCTTCGCCCACCGCGACGGCGTCCTCCAGCGGACGAAGCCGGCCCTGGTGGTCGTCCTCTCGCTCGCCGCGATGGCCTACGGCGGCTGGTACGCCTTCTCCCACCAGGCCGAGTACGGCACCTACGACCTGGACGAGGACCCCCTCGCGCAGGCCTTCTGGTCGGCCGGCTTCGTGATGCTGCTGATGTGGGCGAAGGCGTACTTCCGGATCGACTTCGCCTGGCTCACCCGCCTGCGGCGCACGAACCGGATCGTCACCGTCTTCAACGCGCGGGCGGTGACGATCTACCTCTGGCACGAGATCGCCCTGATCCTGGCGGTACCGCTGATCGACCGCTTCTGGAACGTGCCCGCGTTCGTGAGGTACCTGCCGCTGGAAAGCCAGTGGTTCATGTTCGGCGTCGGCTGGCTGCTGATCGTGGTCTTCGTGCTGCTGTGCGGGTGGGTCGAGGACGTGGCGGCGCGAAAGAGGCCGAGGCTGCTGCCGTGACCCTCCGGGCCGCCCTGCCACAATGGGCGGGTGACCCGCGCTTCCCTGAACAAGCAGCCGCACGAAGTCGCCTCGATGTTCGACGACGTGGCGGAACGGTACGACCTGACCAACGACGTCCTGTCGCTCGGTCAGGACCGGAGATGGCGCAAGGAGGTCGCCCGGGCGGTCGACGCCCGTCCCGCGCAGAAGATCCTGGACCTGGCGGCGGGCACGGCCACCTCCTCGCTGCCGTTCGCGCGGACCGGCGCCTACGTCGTCCCCTGCGACTTCTCCCTGGGCATGCTCCAGGTCGGCAAGAGGAAGCACACCTGGCTGCCGTTCACCGCGGGCGACGCGACGAGGCTGCCGTTCAAGGACGACACCTTCGACGCCGTCACCATCTCCTTCGGGCTGCGCAACGTGCAGGACTTCGACGCCGCCCTGCGGGAGATGTACCGGGTGACGCGGCCCGGCGGCCGGGTCGTGATCTGCGAGTTCTCGCACCCGACCTGGGCGCCCTTCCGCACCGTCTACACCGAGTACCTGATGCGCGCCCTGCCCCCGGTCGCGCGCGCGGTGTCCTCGAACCCCGACGCGTACGTCTACCTCGCCGAGTCCATCCGCGCCTGGCCCGACCAGCCCGCCCTGGCCGAGCACCTGCGCAAGGCCGGCTGGTCCAAGGTCGCCTGGCGCAACCTGACCGGCGGCGTGGTGACCCTGCACCGGGGCTTCAAGGAGAGCTGACCCCGGCCTTCCCGCCGGGGCCGGCCGGGGACGCCTCGACGTGATCCCCCGGCCGGTCCCGCTCGTGTGCCGGCCCACCCCCACCGGGCTTGGGCAGCCGCGGCTCGCGTACGCCCGTACCCCGCCGTCCTCGCCCTCGCCCTCGCCCTCGGCGGAGTCGGGCCACGGGGGGGACCGCCTCGGGGGTGCCACCGTAAGCGTTCGGTGCCCATCAGTGACGATCGGTCACACCGTGTCACCGCTGTGGAGGTCGAGGCGGTAACAGTGCCCTTCCCGCTGTGACTCGGGCGTCGTGAAGACCTCGGCCAGCCGCATGCCGAGCCGCCGCGTGACCGCGATGGAACGGGTGTTGCGCGCGTCGACCATGGCCACGACGCCCGGCACCCCGGCCGCCCGCACCCGCTCCAGCGTCATCCGCGCGGCCGCGGTGACATACCCCTGACCCCAGTGCTCCCGGCCGAGCCGCCAGCCGATCTCGATCTCCCCCGTGGGACCCCAGTCCCGCTCCCAGGGCTGGGCACCGGTGAAGCCGATGACCCGGCCCGACTCGTCGAGCACGGTCCACAGACAGAAGCCGCGCTCGGCGTCGTGCCGGCGCTGGCGGGCGGTGAGCTCCTCGTAGACCGACAGCCCGGCGGACCTGCCGCCGTGGAACTCCATGACGTCCGGGTGGTCGAAGACCCGGTGCCACGCGACCGCGTCCTCGTCCGTCGGGACACGCAGCCGTACTGCGGGGAGTGCTCGGTTCACGGGGGCAGCCCTTCAGCCGGGTGATCAATTCTGCTGAATAGACTGCCCGTGTCCAGTGCCGGGCGGCACACAGATGTCGAACTTGGGGAGATCCCGCCGTGACCGTGACCGAGCCCCTCTCCGAAAACACCGCCGATGTGATCGTCGTCGGGGCGGGGCCGGCCGGCTCCACGACCGCGTACCACCTCGCCAAGGCGGGACTCGACGTACTCCTGCTCGAGAAGACCGAGTTCCCGCGCGAGAAGGTCTGCGGCGACGGCCTCACCCCGCGCGCCGTCAAGCAGCTCGTGGCCATGGGCATCGACATCTCCGAGGAGGCCGGCTGGCTGCGCAACAAGGGCCTGCGCATCATCGGCGGCGGTGTCCGCCTCCGGCTCGACTGGCCGGACCTCGCCTCCTTCCCCGACTACGGACTCGTCCGCAAGCGCGACGACTTCGACGAGCAGCTGGCCCGCCAGGCCCAGAAGGCGGGCGCCCGGCTGTACGAGCGCTGCAACGTCGGCGCCCCCGTCATCGACGACCGCACCGGCCGCATCACCGGCGTGCACGCCAAACTGGGCGAGGAGAAGCGCGAGGTCACCTTCCACGCCCCGCTCGTCGTCGCCGCCGACGGCAACTCCACCCGGCTGTCCCTGGCGATGGGCCTGCACCGCCGCGAGGACCGCCCGATGGGCGTCGCGGTGCGCACGTACTTCACCTCCCCGCGCCACGAGGACGACTACCTGGAGTCCTGGCTGGAGCTGTGGGACCGGCGGGGGCCGGGCGAGGACCGCCTCCTCCCGGGCTACGGCTGGATCTTCGGCATGGGCGACGGCACCTCCAACGTCGGCCTGGGCGTCCTCAACACCTCCGACTCCTTCAAGGAACTCGACTGGCGCGAGGTCCTGAAGGCCTGGTGCGCCTCCATGCCCGAGGACTGGGGCTACACCCCGGACAACATGACGGGCCCCATCCGCGGCGCGGCCCTCCCCATGGCCTTCAACCGCCAGCCGCACTACACCAAGGGCCTGCTCCTCGTCGGCGACGCCGGCGGCCTGGTGAACCCCTTCAACGGCGAGGGCATCGCCTACGCCATGGAGTCCGGCCAGATCGCCGCCGACGTCATCGTCCAGGCCCACGCCCGCGCCACCCCCGGCCAGCGCGAACTGGCCCTGCAGCGCTACCCGCGGATCCTCAAGGACACCTACGGCGGCTACTACACGCTGGGCCGCGCCTTCGTGAAGCTCATCGGCAACCCGAAGGTCATGAAGATCGCGGCCCAGCGCGGCCTGACGCACCCCCTGCTGATGAAGTTCACCCTGAAGATGCTCGCCAACCTCACCGACCCGACGGGCGGTGACGCGATGGACCGCATCATCAACGGCCTGAGCAAGGTGGCGCCGAAGGCGTGAGAAACGGTGACCCCCTCGGTGGCGCGCACCGGGGGGCGTGCACGGGGGCGGTGCGGCCGGCAGGGGGGCGTGACCGGCGAGCGGGTGTGACCGGCACGCGGGTGTGACCGGCACGCGGGCTGACCGGGTGGTGGGCCGGCTCGGTCACGCGGTGAGGGCACGTCCGCCTGCTGCCCGGCGGGGGAAGCCTGTTCCCCGGCGGTCCGGCGGGGATGACCGCGTCGGCACCGGGTCGACGATGTGTCCGACATGCCGGACACGAGCCGTACGGTGACCATTTCGCCGACTGGCGCGGCTGGGTCGGGCCGCGGGGACCAGGAGGCCGGTAACGGCATGCGCCGGGTCGGGAGGTCGGGAGGCCGGTAACCGGCGTGCGCCGGGTCCAGAGGCCCGGAAACCGGGGGCAGGGGCCCGGGGCGGCGCAGGGCAGCCGGAAGGGCCGCTGCCCCCGAGCGGCCGCGGCCCTTCGTCTCCGTCCCCCGCGCTGGGCGCGGGCGCGCGTCAGAGCACGCGCACCGCACCCGACGCCGGGTAGCCGGAGAGGTCCTGGATGACGACGCCCTTGGACGGGTTGGCCGCGTCCAGGTACTGGCCGTCACCGATGTAGACGCCCACGTGGTAGGCGGAACCCTTGCCGCCCCAGTACAGGATGTCGCCGACCTGGAGGTTGGACAGGGACACGTCGGTGCCGACCATCGACTGGTCCTGCGAGACACGCGGCAGGTCGACGCCGACCTGCTTGAACGCGGCCTGGACGAGCGAGGAGCAGTCCCACGCGTTGGGCCCGGTGGCGCCCATGACGTAGGCGTCGCCCACCTGCGCCTTGAGGAAGGCGATGACGGTCGCCACGCTGCCGCTGGCGGGAGCGGAGACGGAGGTGGTGGTGGAGGCGGACGCCAAGAGGGTGGTCCGCTCCGAGGAGCGGGAGGCGGCGGCTTCGGCGGCCGCCCTGCGGGCCTCCTCGGCCTTCTTCTTCGCCTCGGCCTTCTTGGCGGCGGCGAGGTCCTTCTTCGCCTCCTTGGCGGCCGCGGCGGCGGCCGCGTCACGCTCGGCCTCCAGCTGGTAGTTCGCCGCGGCCTGCTGCGTGGCCTGGGCGGACTGCGCGACCTGAGCGGCCACGTCACCCGTGAGGACGGGCAGTTCGAGCGTCTGCGTCACCGGCTCGGCGGCGTTGGCCGAACCGGCCGCCGTGGCGACGGCCAGCGTGCCGAGGACACCACTGGCGACTCCGGCCCGCATCGCGATCGTCGACGCGCTGCGGCGGGGTTTCCGGTGGCTGCGTATGTGAGCGGTGTGGGACATGGGTACAACCGGTACCAGGGGCTCCTTCATACCTTCAAGAAACGTGTGGTGCGCCACATTTGCTCAATGGCGGCCCCGAACACCGGTCCCGTCCTTCTTTATTGACGCCTTAACGGACATTGCGGACGCAAGTGATCAAGCCTGTGATCATGGGCTTTCGCTGTTACGCCCGAATTGCCCCGCGCCTACCACTGGTTGGGGCCGTTGGCCAAGCCCGGTTCTTGGGCGCCCCTCGCGGATGTGGCGGAGGTCACGGAACGGTCACCGGTCCACCCGCGTCCCGCGCGAACGGAACGACCGACTCCGCTCGTGAACGCGTGCACGTGCCCGCAGCCGCCTTACCGCCCCCTCCCGGCGCATGATCGCGTCCTCTAGCAGGGCTCCGCGTCCAGCGCCAATTTGCATGCAAGGGAAGTTTCTTGATATGGAGACGCGCCTGCCTGGCCTGCGGCGACGAGCGTAAATGTCACTTCTTGTGATCACTCTGACGCTTCCCGTACGAAGATCACTACTGATATGACTTCATGATCCTTCGTCAGGTGGTGGAGATCACAAAGCTTGTGCAATACCCCGTGTCGCAGATCACAGAGTGGCAGGCATAAGATGCGAGGCAGTTGGGCTTGTGACCTGCTTCACATGTTCGCGATCTTCGCCGGGACCAGCGGGGCTCGCGGGTCATGTGGGACGGAAGTGAGTCCATGCCATCGCCAGCAGTCAGTGCCGACTGAGAGGAGCGAGGAGCGGTGAACGCGTATGCGCCCATCCTCGTACTGGGAGCCCTCGGGGCAGGCTTTGCGATCTTCTCCGTGGTCATGGCCACGTTGATCGGGCCGAAGCGGTACAACCGCGCCAAGCTCGAGGCCTACGAGTGCGGTATCGAGCCGACCCCCACGCCGGCCGGCGGCGGGCGCTTCCCCATCAAGTACTACCTGACGGCGATGCTCTTCATCGTCTTCGACATCGAGATCGTCTTCCTCTACCCCTGGGCCGTCACCTTCGACGCCCTGGGGCTTTTCGGGCTCGTGGAGATGCTGCTCTTCGTGCTCACCGTCTTCGTCGCCTACGCGTACGTGTGGCGGCGCGGCGGCCTGGAATGGGACTGAGGGGCCTTTAGTCATGGGACTCGAAGAAAAGCTGCCGAGCGGTTTCCTGCTGACCACCGTCGAGCAGGCCGCGGGCTGGGTGCGCAAGGCGTCCGTCTTCCCCGCCACGTTCGGCCTCGCCTGCTGCGCCATCGAGATGATGACCACCGGTGCCGGCCGCTACGACCTGGCGCGCTTCGGCATGGAGGTCTTCCGCGGTTCGCCCCGCCAGGCGGACCTGATGATCGTCGCGGGCCGGGTCAGCCAGAAGATGGCGCCGGTGCTCCGGCAGGTCTACGACCAGATGCCGAACCCCAAGTGGGTGATCTCCATGGGCGTGTGCGCGTCCTCGGGCGGCATGTTCAACAACTACGCGATCGTCCAGGGCGTCGACCACATCGTCCCCGTCGACATCTACCTCCCCGGCTGCCCACCGCGCCCGGAGATGCTCATGGACGCGATCCTCAAGCTCCACCACAAGATCCAGAACTCCAAGCTGGGCGTGAACGCCGAGGAGGCGGCCCGCGAGGCGGAGGAAGCGGCGCTCAAGGCCCTGCCCACGATCGAGATGAAGGGGCTGCTGCGGTGAGCGACGCGAACGGCACCGGCGGAGGGGCGAACGGGACCAACCCCGAGAAGGACCTCTCCGCGTCCAACCTCCCCGGTCGGCGCGGCCAGGGCGGCGAGGAGATCCGCGTCCAGCGCGGCATGTTCGGCGCCGACAACGGCGGCGACACCTCCGGCTACGGCGGCCTGGTCCGCTCGGTCCGGCTCCCGGGACCGGCGAGCCGGCCCTACGGCGGCTGGTTCGACGAGGTCGCCGACGAACTGGAGGGCGCGCTGGAGGAGCAGGGCCTCCTCCCCGAGAACGCGATCGAGAAGACGGTCGTCGACCGAGGCGAACTGACCTTCCACATCGAACGCGAGCACCTGCCGCGCGTCGCCCGCACCCTGCGCGACGACCCGGCCCTGCGCTTCGAACTGTGCACCGGCGTCAGCGGCGTCCACTACCCGAACGACAAGGGCCGCGAGCTGCACGCCGTCTACCACCTGCGCTCGATCACCCACAACCGGCTGATCCGCCTCGAGGTCAGCGCCCCGGACGGCGACCCGCACGTCCCGTCCCTGGTGTCCGTCTATCCCACCAACGACTGGCACGAGCGCGAGACCTACGACTTCTTCGGAATCGTCTTCGACGGTCACCCGGCCCTGACGCGGATCATGATGCCGGACGACTGGCAGGGCCATCCGCAGCGCAAGGACTATCCCCTCGGCGGCATCCCCGTCGAGTACAAGGGCGCCCAGATCCCGGCTCCGGACCAGCGGAGGTCGTACTCGTGAGCACGCAGTCAGCATCGGCACGCGAGACCACCGAGGGGACCGTCTACACGGTCACCGGTGGCGACTGGGACGAGGTCGTCCAGTCCGCGGCCCGCGCCGACGACGAGCGCATCGTCGTCAACATGGGCCCCCAGCACCCCTCCACCCACGGGGTGCTCCGCCTGATCCTGGAGATCGAGGGCGAGACGGTCACCGAGGCCCGCTGCGGCATCGGCTACCTGCACACCGGCATCGAGAAGAACCTCGAGTACCGGACCTGGACGCAGGGCACCACGTTCGTGACGCGCATGGACTACCTGACGTCCTTCTTCAACGAGACCGCCTACTGCCTCGCCGTGGAGAAGCTCCTCGGCATCGAGGACCAGATCACCGAACGCGCCAAGATCATCCGGGTGCTCCTGATGGAGCTGAACCGGATGTCCTCCCACCTGGTGTGCATCGCCACCGGCGGGATGGAACTGGGCGCCACCACGATCATGATCTACGGATTCCGTGATCGCGAAATGATCCTCGACATCTACGAGCTCATCACGGGCCTCAGGATGAACCACGCGTACATCCGCCCCGGCGGACTCGCCCAGGACCTGCCGCCCGGCGCGGTGGACCAGATCCGCGAGTTCGTGAAGAAGATGAAGAAGAACCTCCCGGAGTACGACAAGCTCGCCACCGGGAACCCCATCTTCAAGGCGCGCATGCAGGACATCGGCTACCTCGACCTGGCGGGCTGCATGGCCCTCGGCGCCACCGGCCCGATCCTGCGCTCCACCGGCCTGCCGCACGACCTGCGCAAGACACAGCCGTACTGCGACTACGAGACCTACGACTTCGACGTCCCGACCGCCGACTCCTGCGACGCCTACGGCCGCTTCCTGGTCCGCCTCGAGGAGATGCGCCAGTCCCTCAGGATCGTCGAGCAGTGCCTGGACCGGCTGCAGCCCGGCCCGGTCATGGTCGGCGACAAGAAGATCGCCTGGCCCGCCCAGCTCGCCCTGGGCCCGGACGGCCTCGGCAACTCCCTCGACCACATCAAGAAGATCATGGGCACCTCCATGGAGGCCCTGATCCACCACTTCAAGCTGGTCACCGAGGGCTTCCGCGTCCCGCCGGGACAGGCGTACGCGGCCGTCGAGTCGCCCAAGGGCGAGCTCGGGGTGCACGCCGTGTCCGACGGCGGCACCCGGCCCTACCGGGTCCACTTCCGCGACCCGTCCTTCACCAACCTGCAGGCCATGGCGGCGATGTGCGAGGGCGGCCAGGTCGCCGACGTCATCGTCGCCGTCGCGTCCATCGACCCCGTGATGGGAGGCGTCGACCGGTGACCACCTCATCTTCGGAGCGCGGCGTCAGCCTCGGTATGCCCGAGCTGCCCGCGCCCGCCTACCCGGACGACGTCCGAGCCCGGCTCGAGCGGGACGCGCGCGAGATCATCGCCCGCTACCCCGACTCCCGGTCCGCCCTCCTGCCGTTGCTGCACCTCGTGCAGTCGGAGGAGGGACACGTCACGCGCACCGGGATGCGCTTCTGCGCGGACGTGCTGGACCTGACCACCGCCGAGGTCACCGCGGTCGCCACCTTCTACACCATGTACCGGCGCCGCCCGAGCGGTGACTACCAGGTGGGCGTCTGCACCAACACCCTCTGCGCGGTGATGGGCGGCGACGCCATCTTCGAGGAGCTCCAGGAGTACCTCGGCGTCGGCAACGGCGAGACCACCGACGACGGCAAGATCACCCTGGAGCACATCGAGTGCAACGCGGCCTGCGACTTCGCGCCGGTCGTGATGGTCAACTGGGAGTTCTTCGACAACCAGACCGTGCAGAGCGCCAAGCGACTGGTGGACGACCTGCGGACCGGACGTACGGTCTCGCCCACCCGCGGGGCGCCGCTGTGCACCTTCAAGGAGACCGCCCGCATCCTGGCGGGCTTCCCCGACGAGCGCGAGGGCGCCGTCGAGGCGAGCGGCAGCGCCGGACCGGCGTCGCTGGTGGGCCTCCGCCTGGCGAAGGGAGAGGCCGCACCCGCGCGCGTGGTCCACCCGCGCGACGGCGGACCGCACGACGAGCCGCAGGACAGGGCCGTGCACGAGCCGTCGCCGTCCGAGCACCTCAGTTCGCATGACGCGCCGCAGGACACCTCGGCCTCCGACCCCGCCCACCCGGCAGGGCCTACCGCCGAGGAGGGGGAGTGATGACCTTGGCAACCGAGCTGAAAGACACCAGCCCCGAGAAGCTGCTCGCACCCGTGCTGTCGGCCTTCTGGGACGAGGACAGGTCCTGGACGCTGGACGTCTACCGGAGGCACGAGGGGTACGAGGGGCTCCGCAAGGCGCTCGCCATGTCACCCGACGACGTGATCGCGTACGTCAAGGACTCCGGCCTGCGCGGGCGCGGCGGCGCGGGATTCCCGACGGGCATGAAGTGGCAGTTCATCCCGCAGGGTGATGGAAAACCGCACTATCTGGTTGTCAACGCCGACGAGTCGGAGCCGGGGACCTGCAAGGACATCCCGCTCCTCTTCGCGAACCCGCACAGCCTCATCGAGGGCATCGTCATCGCGTGCTACGCCATCAGGTCGTCGCATGCCTTCATCTATCTGCGTGGTGAGGTCGTCCCCGTTCTGCGGCGGTTGCACGAGGCCGTGCGCGAGGCCTACGCGGCGGGTTACCTCGGCGAGAACATCCTGGGCAGCGGACTCGACCTCGAACTCACCGTGCACGCCGGCGCCGGCGCGTACATCTGCGGCGAGGAGACCGCGCTGCTCGACTCGCTAGAAGGCCGCCGTGGTCAACCGCGGCTGCGCCCTCCTTTCCCTGCTGTCGCGGGCCTCTACGCGTGCCCGACTGTGGTGAACAACGTCGAGTCGATCGCGTCGGTTCCCGCGATCCTGAACAACGGCAAGGAATGGTTCAGGTCGATGGGCAGCGAGAAGTCCCCGGGCTTCACGCTGTACTCGCTCAGCGGGCACGTCGCCAGCCCCGGCCAGTACGAGGCCCCGCTCGGCATCACCCTCCGTCAGCTCCTCGAGATGAGCGGCGGCATGCGACCGGGGCACCGCCTCAAGTTCTGGACGCCGGGCGGCTCCTCGACCCCGATGTTCACCGACGAGCACCTCGACGTCCCTCTCGACTACGAAGGAGTGGGCGCCGCGGGTTCCATGCTCGGCACGAAAGCCCTCCAGTGCTTCGACGAGACGACCTGCGTCGTGCGTGCCGTCACCCGCTGGACCGAGTTCTACGCACACGAGTCCTGCGGCAAGTGCACGCCGTGCCGCGAGGGCACGTACTGGCTGGTGCAGCTGCTGCGGGACATCGAGGCCGGCAAGGGCGCGATGTCCGACCTCGACAAGCTCAACGACATCGCCGACAACATCAACGGCAAGTCCTTCTGCGCCCTCGGCGACGGTGCCGCCTCGCCGATCTTCTCCTCGCTCGAGTACTTCCGCGAGGAGTACGTGGAGCACATCACGGGCCGCGGCTGCCCCTTCGACCCGGCCAAGTCGACGGCCTGGGCCGACCGCACGGAGGTGAACGCATGACCGTGACCACCAACGCTCCCGCCGGTGGGGGAGAGGCGGCGGTCCCGCCGCAGGATCTCGTCACACTGACGATCGACGGCGCCGAGATCAGCGTGCCCAAGGGCACCCTGGTCATCCGGGCCGCCGAACAGCTCGGCATCGAGATCCCGCGCTTCTGCGACCACCCCCTCCTCGACCCCGCCGGTGCCTGCCGCCAGTGCATCGTCGAGGTCGAGGGCCAGCGCAAGCCCATGGCCTCCTGCACGATCACGTGCACGGACGGCATGGTGGTGAGGACCCACCTCACCTCGCCGGTCGCCGAGAAGGCCCAGCACGGTGTGATGGAACTGCTCCTCATCAACCACCCGCTGGACTGCCCCGTCTGCGACAAGGGCGGCGAGTGCCCCCTGCAGAACCAGGCCATGTCGCACGGCAACGCCGAGTCCCGCTTCGAGGGCCGCAAACGCACGTACGAGAAGCCCGTCCCCATCTCCACACAGGTGCTGCTCGACCGCGAGCGGTGCGTGCTGTGCGCCCGCTGCACCCGCTTCTCCAACCAGATCGCCGGCGACCCGATGATCGAGCTGATCGAGCGGGGCGCGCTGCAACAGGTCGGCACCGGTGAGGGCGACCCCTTCGAGTCGTACTTCTCCGGCAACACCATCCAGATCTGCCCGGTGGGCGCGCTGACGTCGGCGGCGTACCGGTTCCGCTCCCGGCCCTTCGACCTGATCTCCTCGCACTCCGTGTGCGAGCACTGCTCCGGCGGCTGCGCCACCCGCACCGACCACCGGCGCGGCAAGGTCATGCGGCGCCTGGCCGCCCCGGACCCCGAGGTCAACGAGGAGTGGATCTGCGACAAGGGGCGCTTCGCGTTCCGGTACGCGCAGCAGCGCGACCGGCTCGAGACGCCCCTCGTGCGGAACGCCGAAGGCGCCCTCGTACCGGCGTCCTGGCCGGAGGCGCTGCAGATCGCGGCGCAGGGTCTGCTCGCCTCGCGCGGCCGGACCGGTGTCCTGACCGGCGGCCGCCTCACCATCGAGGACGCCTACGCGTACAGCAAGTTCGCCCGCGTGGCGCTCGCCACCAACGACATCGACTTCCGCGCGCGCGTGCACAGCAGCGAGGAGGCCGACTTCCTGGCGGCGGCGGTGGCCGGGCACGGCCGCGACCTCGACGGCGGCGGCGTCACGTACACCTCGCTGGAGAAGGCACCCGCCGTCCTGCTGGTCGGCTTCGAGTCCGAGGAGGAGGCACCCGGCGTCTTCCTGCGGCTGCGCAAGGCCTGGCGCAAGCACGGTCAGCAGGTGTTCTCGCTGGCCACGCACGCCACCCGCGGCCTGGAGAAGGCGGGCGGCACGCTGCTGCCGGCCGCTCCGGGCACCGAGACCGAGTGGCTGGACGCGCTGTCCGCCGGGGTCGGCCTGGAGGGAGCGGGCAGCAGGGCCGCCGAGGCGCTGCGCACCGAGGGCGCGGTGCTCGTCGTCGGCGAGCGACTGGCCGCCGTGGCCGGTGGCCTCACCGCGGCCGTACGGGCCGCGACCGCGACCGGAGCCGACCTGGTGTGGATTCCACGCCGGGCCGGTGAGCGGGGCGCGATCGAGGCCGGCGCCCTGCCGTCGCTGCTGCCGGGCGGACGTCCGGCCACCGACCCGCGCGCGCGGGACGAGGTCGCGGCGGTCTGGGGTGTCGCCGAACTCCCGCACCGCTACGGCCGCGACACCGGGCAGATCGTCGAGGCCGCCCGGGGCGGCGAGCTTCAGGCGCTGCTCGTCGCGGGCGTGGAGGTCGCCGACCTGCCCGACCCGGCACGCGCGCGTGAGGCGCTCGCCGAGGTCGGCTTCCTGGTGTCGCTGGAACTGCGGCCCAGTGAGATCACCGAGCACGCCGACGTCGTCCTGCCCGTGGCCGCGGTCGCCGAGAAGGCGGGCGCCTTCCTCAACTGGGAAGGCCGGGTGCGCTTCTTCGAGGCCGCGCTCAAGCCGGACCAGATGACCCGCCGCCTGGCGCCGGGCGACGCGCGCGTGCTCCAGATGCTGGCCGACGCCATGGACGTCCACCTGGGCCTGCCGGACCTGCGCACCGTGCGCGCGGAGCTGGACCGGCTCGGCGCCTGGGACGGGCCGCGGGCCACCGAACCGCTGGAGAGCGCGGGCGTCCTGCCGCGGCCCGCCGCCGGTGAGGCCGTGCTCGCCGGGCACCGGCTGCTGCTCGACCAGGGCGTCCTCCAGCAGGGCGACGAGGCGCTCGCCGGGACGCGGCACGCCGCGTACGCGCGCGTCTCCGCGGCCACGGCCGCCGAGGCCGGCGTCGAGGACGGCGACGTACTCGCCGTCACCGGCACCGCCGGAACGGCGGAACTCCCCGTGAGGATCACCGAGATGCCCGACCGGGTGGTGTGGCTCCCGCTGAACTCCGTGGGCGGGGGCGTCGCCTCCGACACCGGGGCCCGGCCCGGTTCCCTCGTCCGCATCGGCCCGGCGGCGCCGGCCGCCGAAGCCCCCCAGGAGGTGGAGGCATGAGCCCGTACCTCGCCGTGGAAGACCTCTCGATGTTCGGCCGCGACCCCTGGTGGCTGGTCGTCGTCAAGGCGGTCTTCTGCTTCGCCTTCCTGATGGTGACCGTGCTGTTCTCCATCGTCTGGGAGCGCAAGGTCGTCGCCTGGATGCAGCTGCGCATCGGCCCCAACCGGCACGGCCCCTGGGGCATGCTCCAGTCGCTCGCCGACGGCGTGAAGCTGATGCTGAAGGAAGACCTCGTCGTCAAACGCGCGGACAAGGTCGTCTACGTCCTCGCACCGATCGTCGCGGCCATCCCGGCCTTCATGGCGATCGCGGTGATCCCCTTCGGCCCGGCCGGCAACGAGATCTCGATCTTCGGCCAGCGCACCACGATGCAGCTCACCGACCTGCCGATCGCGATGCTCTACATCCTCGCGGTCGCCTCGGTCGGCATCTACGGCATCGTGCTGGCGGGCTGGAGCTCAGGATCCACCTATCCGCTGCTGGGCGGCCTGCGCTCCTGCGCGCAGATGATCTCCTACGAGATCGCCATGGGCGCCGCGTTCGCCTCGGTGTTCCTCTACTCCGGGTCGATGTCGACGTCGACGATCGTCGAGCAGCAGCAGGACCGCTGGTACATCCTGCTGCTGCCGGTCTCCTTCATCCTCTACATCGTCACGATGGTCGGGGAGACCAACCGCGCCCCCTTCGACATGCCGGAGTCCGAGGGCGACCTGGTCGGCGGCTTCAACACCGAGTACTCGTCGATCAAGTTCGCGATGTTCATGCTCGCCGAGTACGTGAACATGGTGACGGTGTCGGCCGTGTCGGTGACGCTGTTCCTCGGCGGCTGGCGGGCACCCTGGCCGGTCAGCGGCTTCTGGGAGGGCGCGAACCACGGCTGGTGGCCGATGCTCTGGTTCACGGTCAAGGTGCAGCTGCTGCTGTTCTTCTTCATCTGGCTGCGCGGCACGCTCCCGCGGGTCCGCTACGACCAGCTGATGAAGCTCGGCTGGAAGGTCCTCATCCCCGTCTCGGTGACGTGGCTGATGCTCGTCGCCACCGTGCGCACCCTGCGCAACGAGAACTACGACTTCGCCGACATCGCCCTCTACGTCGGCGGCGCCGTCCTGGTCCTGCTGCTGCTCTCCTTCGTCGCGGACATGTTCCGCGACCGCGGCAAGCAGGCCGAGGTCCCCGCCGAACCCGCCGGCTTCGACCCGATGGCGGGTGGATTCCCCGTGCCGCCACTGCCGGGACAGGAGCTGCCGCCGGTCCCGAGGCGCCGCCCGCGCCGGGAGCGGGAGCTGATTGTCAGTGGCGGGACGGACACTGTCAGTGACGGATCGCTGGATGGAAAGGAGGCGTCCGATGGCTGAGGAGCCCAAGGAGACCGAGCCCGGTTTCCAGAACCCCGTGGCCGGCTTCGGCGTGACCTTCAAGGCCATGTTCAAGAAGCGGCTGACCGAGCAGTACCCGGAGCAGAGGAAGACCACGGCTCCGCGGTTCCACGGACGGCACCAGCTCAACCGCCATCCGGACGGCCTGGAGAAGTGCGTCGGCTGCGAGCTGTGCGCCTGGGCCTGCCCCGCCGACGCCATCTACGTCGAGGGCGCGGACAACACCGACGAGGAGCGCTACTCGCCGGGCGAGCGGTACGGGCGCGTCTACCAGATCAACTACGCCCGCTGCATCCTGTGCGGCCTGTGCATCGAGGCGTGCCCCACGCGCGCGCTCACGATGACCAACGAGTTCGAGCTCGCCGACTCCAGCCGCGCCAACCTGATCTACACCAAGGAACAGCTGCTGGCCGGCCTCGAGGACGGCATGGTCGACACGCCGCACGCCATCTACCCCGGGACTGACGAGCAGGACTACTACCGGGGCCTGGTCACGGAGGCCGCGCCGGGCACCGAGCGGCAGGTCGCCGTCTCCAAGGGCGAGGCCCCGCAGGAGGCCGCCTCGACGTTCGGCGAGGACGAGCCCGCCTCCGGGGAGGTGATCGGCCGATGAGCGCGCAGCTCGCCGCCTACTCCACCTCCACCGGCGAGGCGTTCCAGTTCTGGGTGCTCGGCACCGTCGCGGTGATCGGCGCCCTGTGCACCGTCTTCATGAAGAGGGCCGTGCACAGCGCGCTCTGCCTCGCCGGCACCATGATCGTCCTGGCGGTGTTCTACCTCGCCAACGGCGCCTACTTCCTGGGCATCGTGCAGATCGTCGTCTACACCGGCGCGATCATGATGCTGTTCCTGTTCGTGGTGATGCTCGTCGGCGTCACCGCGGCGGACTCCCTGAAGGAGACCATCAAGGGCCAGCGCTGGCTGGCCCTCCTGTGCGGGCTCGGCTTCGGCATCCTGCTCGTCGCCGGCATCGGCAACGCCTCCCTGACGGAGTTCAACGGCCTCACCGAGGCCAACGCGGGCGGCAACGTGCAGGGCCTCGCGGCCCTCATCTTCACCAAGTACGTCTTCGCCTTCGAGATCACCGGCGCCCTGCTCATCACGGCCGCCGTCGGCGCCATGGTGCTCACCCACCGCGAGCGCACCGAGCGGGCCAGGACCCAGCGCGAGCTGGCCGAACAGCGCGTCCGCGAGGGCAAGCACGTACCGCCGCTGCCGGCACCCGGGGTGTACGCGCGGCACAATGCCGTGGACATCGCGGGCCTGCTGCCCGACGGCACCCCGTCGGAGCTCACGGTCAGCAAGACGCTGCGCGAGCGCGGCCAGGTCCGTGACGTGTCCACCGAGGCGCTCAACGACCTCAAGGCGCTGGAACAGCGCGCGGAGGAGCGCCTGGACCGGACCGCGATCGAGTCGCCGCTCTTCAAGCGGAAGTCCCAGCGGACCGAGGAGGCGTCGAAGTGAACCCGGTCAACTACCTGTACCTCGCCGCCCTGCTGTTCACGATCGGCGCGACGGGCGTGCTGATCAGGCGCAACGCGATCGTCGTGTTCATGTGCGTCGAGCTGATGCTCAACGCCTGCAACCTCGCCTTCGTCGCCTTCTCCCGGATGCACGGCAATCTCGACGGCCAGATCATCGCCTTCTTCACGATGGTCGTCGCCGCCGCGGAGGTCGTGGTCGGACTCGCGATCATCGTGTCGCTTTTCCGTTCCCGCCACTCGGCCTCGGTCGACGACGCCAGCCTGATGAAGCTGTAAGGGGTCGGAAGAATCGTGGAGAACCTGATTGCGCTGCTGATCGCGGCGCCCCTGCTCGGAGCGGCCGTCCTCCTGGTCGGCGGCCGCCGGCTCGACGCCGTCGGCCACTGGATCGGCACCCTGCTCGCCGCCGTCTCCTTCGTGCTCGGCCTCGTCCTCTTCGCCGACCTGCTCGGCAAGGACGCCGACGACCGGACGCTGACGCAGCACCTGTTCAGCTGGATCCCGGTCGGCGGCTTCCAGGCGGACGTCGCCTTCCGCGTCGACCAGCTGTCGATGACGTTCGTGCTGCTGATCACGGGCGTCGGCTCGCTGATCCACCTGTACTCGATCGGGTACATGGAGCACGACGAGCGGCGCCGCCGCTTCTTCGGCTACCTGAACCTGTTCCTCGCGGCGATGCTGCTGCTCGTCCTCGCCGACAACTACCTGCTGCTGTACGTCGGCTGGGAGGGCGTCGGTCTCGCCTCCTACCTGCTCATCGGCTTCTGGCAGCACAAGCCCAGCGCCGCCACCGCCGCGAAGAAGGCCTTCCTGGTCAACCGCGTCGGCGACATGGGCCTGTCGATCGCCATCATGCTGATGTTCACCACCTTCGGCACCTTCGCCTTCGGCCCGCTGCTCGGCACGCACGAGGAGGCGGGGCTCGCCGGCGACGCGACGGAGGGCCAGCTCACGGCCATCGCCCTGATGCTGCTGCTCGCCGCCTGCGGCAAGTCCGCCCAGGTGCCGCTGCAGTCCTGGCTCGGCGACGCGATGGAGGGCCCCACCCCGGTCTCCGCCCTCATCCACGCGGCGACCATGGTGACCGCGGGCGTCTACCTGATCGTCCGCTCCGGAGCGATCTTCAACGCGGCTCCCGACGCACAGCTCGTCGTCACCGTCGTCGGCGCCGTCACGCTCCTGTTCGGTGCGATCGTCGGTTGCGCGAAGGACGACATCAAGAAGGCGCTGGCCGGCTCGACCATGTCGCAGATCGGCTACATGGTGCTGGCCGCGGGCCTCGGCCCCATCGGCTACGTCTTCGCCATCATGCACCTGGTGACGCACGGCTTCTTCAAGGCCGGCCTGTTCCTCGGCGCCGGCTCGGTCATGCACGGCATGAACGACGAGGTCGACATGCGCAAGTACGGCGGCCTGCGCACGTACATGCCGATCACCTTCGTCACCTTCGGCCTCGGCTACCTGGCCATCATCGGCTTCCCGGGCCTGTCCGGCTTCTTCTCCAAGGACAAGATCATCGAGGCGGCGTTCGCCAAGGGCGGCACCGAGGGCTGGATCCTCGGCGGCTGCGCGCTGCTCGGCGCGGCCATCACCGCCTACTACATGACGCGCGTGATGCTGATGACGTTCTTCGGCGAGGAGCGCTGGAGGAACCAGCCCACGCGCTCCCCCAAGGCGCCCAGCGCGGAGCCCGCCGCGGCCCACGGCGGCGACCACGCCGAGCCGCACCCGCACGAGTCGCCCAGGGTCATGACGATCCCGATGATCGTGCTGGCCGTCGGATCCGTCTTCGGCGGTGCCTTCTTCAGCATCGGCGACCGCTTCGTGCACTGGCTGGAGCCCGTCACCGGACACGAGCACGGGCACCCTCCGGTCAGCGCCCTGACGGTCACGCTGTCCACGGTGGCCGTGATGGTCATCGGCGTGGCACTCGCCTACGCCCAGTACGGCCGCCGCCCGGTCCCGGCCGTCGCCCCGCGCGGGTCGCTGCTCACCCGTGCCGCCCGGCGCGACCTGCTCCAGGACGACTTCAACCACGTCGTCCTCGTCCGCGGCGGCGAGCACCTCACCCGCTCCCTGGTGTACGTCGACCACACCCTGGTCGACGGCGTCGTCAACGGCACGGCGGCCTCGGTCGGCGGCCTCTCCGGACGCATGCGCAAGCTCCAGAACGGCTTCGCGCGTTCCTACGCGGTCTCGATGTTCGGCGGTGCGGCGGTCCTCATCGCCGCGACCCTGCTGATGAGGGCGGTCTGATACCGATGTCCTTTCCCCTGCTGACAGCGACGGCGGCGCTCCCCGCGCTCGGGGCGGTCGCCACAGCCGCCGTCCCGGCCGCGCGGCGCAACGCCGCCAAATCCCTGGCGCTGTTCTTCTCGCTCGCCACGCTCGCCCTGGCGATCGTCGTCCTGGTCCGCTTCGACCCGGGCGGCGACCGCTACCAGCTCACGGAGTCCCACTCCTGGATCGCCGACTTCGGGGTCAGGTACGAGCTGGGCGTGGACGGCATCGCGGTGGCGCTCATCGCGCTCACGGCGCTGCTGATCCCGTTCATCATCCTGGCGGGCTGGCACGACGCCGACCCGCTGGAGACGGGCAGCAAGCGGTGGCGGCCGACGCAGGGCTTCTTCGCCCTGATCCTGGCCGTCGAGGCGATGGTGATCCTCTCCTTCGAGGCCACCGACGTCTTCCTCTTCTACATCTTCTTCGAAGCCATGCTGATCCCGATGTACTTCCTCATCGGCGGCTTCGGCGACCGTGCCCACGAGCACGGCGAGGAGACGGCGTCCACGCAACGGTCGTACGCGGCCGTGAAGTTCCTCCTCTACAACCTGGTCGGCGGGCTGATCATGCTGGCCGCGGTGATCGGGCTGTACGTGGTCGCGGGGAACTTCTCCCTCACGGAGATCGCCGAAGCCCGGGCCAACGGTTCGCTCGACATGGCGACCACCACCGAACGCTGGCTGTTCCTGGGCTTCTTCTTCGCCTTCGCGGTGAAGGCGCCCCTGTGGCCGCTGCACACCTGGCTGCCCAACGCCATGGGCGAGTCCACCGCCCCCGTCGCCGTCCTGATCACGGCGGTCGTCGACAAGGTCGGCACCTTCGCGATGCTCCGCTTCTGCCTCCAGCTCTTCCCGGAGGCGTCGAAGTGGGCGACGCCCGCCATCCTCGTCCTGGCACTGATCAGCATCATCTACGGGGCGCTGCTCGCCGTCGGCCAGCGGGACATCAAGCGACTGGTGGCGTACGCGTCGATCTCGCACTTCGGGTTCATCATCATGGGCATCTTCGCGATGACCAGCCAGGGCCAGTCGGGCGCGACGCTCTACATGGTCAACCACGGGATCTCGACGGCCGCGCTGATGCTGGTCGCCGGCTTCCTGATCTCCCGGCGCGGCTCGCGGCTCATCGCCGACTACGGCGGTGTGCAGAAGGTCGCCCCCGTGCTCGCCGGCACGTTCCTGATCGGCGGACTCGCGACCCTCTCGCTTCCGGGCCTGGCGCCCTTCGTCAGCGAGTTCCTGGTCCTGGTCGGCACGTTCGCGCGGTACCCGGCGATCGGCATCATCGCCACCTTCGGCATCGTCCTCGCCGCGCTCTACACCCTCGTCCTCTACCAGAGGACGATGACCGGCCCGGTGAAACCCGAGGTCTCCACGATGCCCGACCTGCGCCCGCGTGAGCTCCTGGTCGTCGCCCCGCTGATCGTGTTGTTGATCTTCCTGGGCGTCTACCCCAAGCCCGTCACGGACATCGTCGACCCCGCGGTCAAGCAGACGCTGTCCGACGTACAGAAGAAGGATCCCCAGCCCGAGGTGGAGGCGG
Source organism: Streptomyces sp. NPDC051315 (assembly GCF_044455165.1). Classification (NCBI taxonomy): domain Bacteria; kingdom Bacillati; phylum Actinomycetota; class Actinomycetes; order Kitasatosporales; family Streptomycetaceae; genus Streptomyces; species Streptomyces sp. NPDC051315. Next base: position 116,857 of record NZ_JBITEN010000021.1, on the reverse strand, counting down.
CCAAGTGAGCACAGCAGCCGTCCACAGCCTGTGGACAACCGCGGCCGACCCGATCTCGAAGATCGACGCGCCGAAGATCGAATACGCGCAATTGTCGCCCACGCTGATCGTCGTCGGCGCGGCGATCATCGGGATCCTGGTCGAGGCCTTCGTGCCGCGCAAGTCCCGCTACTACGCCCAACTCTTCGTCTCCGTCGTCGCGTTGACCGCCGCGTTCGCCGCCGTGGTGGCGCTGGCGGCGGACGGATACGGCACCACCAAGGCGCGCATCGCCGCGATGGGCGCGATCGCCGTCGACGGGCCGGCCCTGTTCCTCCAGGGCACCATCCTGCTGGCCGCCCTCGTCGGTCTGTTCACCTTCGCCGAACGACGGCTCGACCCGGTGGCCCACGGCAATCGCGTCGACTCCTTCGCCGCCCAGGCCGCGTCCGTGCCCGGCAGCGACAGCGAGAAGGCCGCCGTCAAGGCCGGGTTCACGACCACCGAGGTCTTCCCGCTGCTGCTCTTCGCGGTCGCGGGCATGCTGATCTTCCCGTCGGCCAACGACCTGCTGACCCTCTTCATCGCCCTGGAAGTCTTCTCGCTCCCGCTGTACCTGCTGTGCGCGCTGGCCCGCCGCAAGCGGCTCATGTCGCAGGAGGCAGCCGTCAAGTACTTCCTGCTCGGCGCCTTCGCCTCCGCGTTCACCCTCTTCGGCATCGCCCTGCTCTACGGCTACGCGGGCTCCGTCTCCTACGCCACCATCGCGCAGGTCGTCGACGGCACCGTCACCAACGTCAGCCCCGCCCTCGCCGACACCATGGGCAACGACGCGCTGCTCCTCATCGGCGCCGCGATGATCGTCATGGGCCTGCTGTTCAAGGTCGGCGCGGTCCCCTTCCACATGTGGACACCCGACGTCTACCAGGGCGCGCCCACCCCGGTCACCGGCTTCATGGCCGCCGCCACCAAGGTCGCCGCCTTCGGCGCGCTGCTGCGCATCCTGTACGTCGTGCTGCCCGGTCTGCGCTGGGACTGGCGGCCGGTCATGTGGGGCGTCGCGATCGTCACCATGCTGGGCGGCGCGATCGTCGCGATCACCCAGACCGACATCAAGCGACTGCTGGCGTACTCGTCCATCGCGCACGCCGGATTCATCCTCGCGGGTGTCATCGCCACCACCCCCGACGGTGTGTCCTCCGTCCTCTTCTACCTGGCGGCGTACTCCTTCGTGACGATCGGCGCGTTCGCGGTGGTCACGCTGGTGCGGGACGCGGGCGGGGAGGCCACCCACCTGTCCAAGTGGGCCGGGCTGGGCCGTCGGTCCCCCCTGGTGGCGGCCGTCTTCGCGGTGTTCCTGCTGGCCTTCGCCGGCATCCCGCTGACCTCCGGCTTCGCCGGGAAGTTCGCCGTGTTCAAGGCGGCCGCGGAGGGCGGCGCGGCGCCGCTGGTCGTGGTCGGTGTGATCTCCTCGGCGATCGCGGCGTTCTTCTACATCCGGGTCATCGTGCTGATGTTCTTCAGCGAGCCGAGGGCCGAGGGCCCCACCGTCGCCGTGCCGTCGCCGCTGACGACGACGGCGATCGCGGTCGGCGTGGCGGTGACGCTGGTGCTCGGTGTGGCGCCGCAGTACTTCCTGGACCTGGCCGGACAGGCGGGAGTCTTCGTGCGCTGAGCACCCCGGACCGAGCAAGCAGACCGGCCCGGCACCCGTACGCGGGGTGCCGGGCCGACCTGTGTACCGGGAGCGGCGCGGGTGCCGCTGACGGGAGGCGGAGGCGGAGAAGGAACGGTCACGGATACGGAACGGAGACGGACGGATACGGAGACGGATACGGAGACCGAGGCGGAACGGCTCCCGGTGCCGACGGCGACGGCGTGCCGGACGGTGAGGAGCGCACGGGCGGCGCCTGCGGATGCGGAAGCCTGTGGATAACTCCGGCCGTGTCAGTCCGGGCCCCTATCGTGGAGGCAGTGGTCGAGGGACGACACACGGGGGACGGGACTATGCGCGGGACAGGCGGGATCATCGAGATGCCAGGAACCACCGGGACACCGGGGACGGACAGCGAGGCGCTGGCCACGCTGCACCGCGTCTTCGGGTACGACGCCTTCCGCGGCGAGCAGGAAGCCGTCATCGACCACGTGGTGGCCGGCGGAGACGCCGTCGTCCTCATGCCCACCGGCGGCGGCAAGTCACTGTGCTATCAGATCCCGGCCCTGGTCAGGCCAGGCACCGGTGTCGTCGTCTCCCCCCTCATCGCGCTGATGCAGGACCAGGTGGACGCCCTGCGGGCGCTCGGCGTGCGCGCCGGGTTCATGAACTCCACGCAGGACTTCGACGAGCGGCGTACGGTCGAGGCCGAGTTCCTCGCCGGCGAGCTGGACCTGCTCTATCTCGCCCCGGAGCGGCTGCGCCTGGACTCCACGCTGGACCTGCTCTCCCGCGGCAAGATCGCGGTCTTCGCGATCGACGAGGCCCACTGCGTGTCCCAGTGGGGCCACGACTTCCGCCCCGACTACCTCACCCTGTCCCTGCTCGGCGACCGCTGGCCCGACGTCCCGCGCATCGCGCTCACGGCGACGGCCACGCGCGCCACGCACCAGGAGATCACCCAGCGGCTCAACATGCCGACGGCCCGGCACTTCGTGGCGAGCTTCGACCGGCCCAACATCCAGTACCGGATCGTGCCGAAGGCCGACCCCAAGAAACAGCTCCTCGGCTTCCTGCGCGAGGAACACGCCGGCGACGCGGGCATCGTCTACTGCCTCTCCCGCAACTCCGTGGACAAGACCGCCGAGTTCCTCTCCCGCAACGGCATCGAGGCGGTGCCGTACCACGCGGGCCTCGACGCGGGCACACGCGCGGCACACCAGTCCCGGTTCCTCCGGGAGGAAGGCCTGGTCGTGGTCGCGACCATCGCCTTCGGCATGGGCATCGACAAGCCGGACGTGCGGTTCGTCGCCCACCTGGACCTGCCCAAGTCGATCGAGGGCTACTACCAGGAGACCGGCCGCGCCGGCCGTGACGGACTGCCGTCGACAGCCTGGATGGCGTACGGCCTCAACGACGTCATCCAGCAGCGCAAGCTGATCCAGTCCGGAGAGGGCGACGAGGCCTTCCGGAGGCGGGCCGCGGCCCACCTGGACTCGATGCTGGCGCTGTGCGAGACGGCCCGCTGCCGCCGCGGACAGCTCCTCGCCTATTTCGGACAGGAGCCCGACCCGGCGGGCTGCGGCAACTGCGACACCTGCCTCGCGCCACCGGAGACCTGGGACGGCACGATCGCCGCCCAGAAGGTGCTGTCGACGGTGGTCCGGCTGCAGCGGGAACGCGGACAGAAGTTCGGCGCCGTACAGATCGTCGACATCCTGATGGGCAAGCGCACCGCCAAGGTGATCCAGTTCGACCACGACCAGTTGTCCGTCTTCGGCATCGGCGAGGACCTGTCCGAGGGCCAGTGGCGGGGCGTCGTACGGCAGTTGCTGGCGCAGGGACTGCTCGCGGTCGAAGGGGACTACGGCACGCTCGTCCTGACGGAGGCCAGCGGTGCGGTGCTCCGGCGCGAGCGCGAGGTGCCGCTGCGCAAGGAGCCGAAGAAGCCGGCCGCCGCGAAGTCGGGCTCGTCGTCCTCCGGCCGCGGCGACCGCAAGGCCAGAACGGCCGCCGCCGAGCTGCCGGAGGAACTGCTCCCCGCCTTCGAGGCCCTGCGCGCCTGGCGCGCCGAACAGGCCCGCGAGCAGGGCGTCCCGGCGTACGTGATCTTCCACGACGCCACCCTGCGGGAGATCGCCACGGTGTGGCCGACGTCGGTGCAGCAGCTCGGCGGCATCAGCGGCGTCGGCGAGAAGAAGCTGGCGACGTACGGGGAAGGCGTGGTCGCGGTGCTGGCGTCGCTGAGCGACGCCCCCGGCCCGACTCCGGGGGCGACACCGCAAGCACACGGCCAGGAGGACCCCGACGACCCCCACGGCCCGCACGACTGGCCCGAGACGGAGCCGGAGCCGGAGTCCGATGACTGGATCTGACGCCGTGAATCGCCGGACAGGTGATCCTGGTACCGGACGGGGCCTCAACGCCGCGCGTGGCGGATCTTCAGCCGTCCGAAGCCCATGGCCCCGGATATCCGGATCCTCGGCCCGCCGGGACCCGAGCGCCGCCGCGCCCTGTAGAGGGTGTCCTTCCACCCGTTGCGCAGACCCTCGACATCGACGATCGCGTCGCGAGGCACCGTGATCTTGGCTTTTCCGGTGCCGATGCGCAGCTCGATGTCGACCACCGGATGCTCGATGACGGCCCGGGACAGGTCGAGGTGGACCCTTCCGAACGCGGACTCGACCTTGAGGACCCGGGGCACGCGCCATGTGCCGCGCCGCTTGATCCGTCCGCTGACGGCGGCGATCGTGGACGTGGTGCCGGCATTCTGCTCCGGGAGCGAGGCCAGGGCCGACACGAGCTCGCTGTGCGTCTTGGCCGTGAGCACCTGATCGAGGCCTTCGTCCATCTCCTCGTGGGAGATGTGCCCTTCGGCGTACGCCTCCTGCAGGCGCTGCACGGCCGCGTCGCGGTCGTCTTCGCCGATCAGCGACGGCGGGTCTTCCGGCGGAGGGGTCACCGTCCCACTCTAGTGCCGCGCCGACCATGTGAACACGTCAAGGTTCGCACGGTGCAAGGCAGTTGAGGGGGCCGGTGGGTGGGGTTCAGGTCAGTGCCGTCAGCCCCGGGGCGAAGGTGATCAGCAGGGGCAGCAGCGGGACCAGCGCCGCCACCGTCGTCGTCAGCGCGCGGTGCCGGCGGAGCAGCCGTGGGGGCGGCTGGAGGAGACGGTCCACGCGTTCGCCCAGGAGGCGGCGGCTGGACGCGCAGGACAGGACGCCCCGGTGCTGGTTCAGCTCGATCAGGGCCAGCGCCGTGGTGAGGTGGCCGCAGCGGCGGGACGCCGTGTCGTCGGCGGCGAGTTCGACCAGCCGGTGGGTCTGGTCGCAGAAGTGGGCGAACAGCGGGACGCGCGGGAAGCCGGTCGCCAGGGCCGTCGACAGGTGCAGCAGCCAGTCGTGGTGGGCGCGGGCGTGACCGCGTTCGTGGGTGAGGACCGCGTCGAGTTGAGGGGAGGTGAGGCGGTGGAGGGCACCGGTGGTCACGATCAGTTGGGGAGGGTTGCCGGGCATCCACCAGGCGTCCGGGTACTCGTCCTCCAGGACCAGCAGCGGGCCCCGGGCCGGGGGCAGGCCCGCGGGCAGGTCCGGGGCGCGTTCCCGCAGGTGCGCGCGGGCCCGGCCGCGGCGGCGGCGTGCCTCGACCAGCTCGCGGGCGAGCATCGCGGTGGTCCAGGCGGCCCCGCAGGCCAGCAGCAGGGTCAGGGCCGTCGTCCACACCGGGCTGGTGGAGAGGTCGTAGGCCTCGGTCACGGCGGGCGGTGCGGGGGCGAAGACCTGACGGCGGACGGTGTGGAAGACGGCTGCGGCACCCAGCACCAGGGCCGTCAGACAACACAGCAGGACCGTGGCGACCAGGCACTGCCACACCCACAGCGCGACCACCGGTTCCCGCTCGGGCCACTCGGCCCGGGTCAGCGCACGCGGGGCCGGCACGGCGGCGGCCAGCGCGACGACGCTCAGCAGGAGCAGGCAGAGAGTCATGCCACGGGCTCCGGATCCTGGTCGGAGAGGACGGATGGAGAACGGGTCGGAGCGGACGGGCCGGCCGTCCTGACGGACCGGTCGGATCTGCCGGACCTGACGGACCGGCGGTGCCGGGCCGGGCGGCCGTGCTCCGGGTGCGCGGTGCGTGGTGCGGGGTGTGTGGTGCGTGGTGTGTGCGGCGGGTCCGGCGCGAGGACCGTTCCCGCCGCCAGTATGACGGCGGGAACCGCCGGAGTCAGCCCGCGAGAACCCGCCCGCTCACCTCTCCCAGGCCGACGCGCAGACCGTCCGGCCCCGGGGCCCAGGCCGACAGGGTCACCACGTCCCCGTCCTCAAGGTAGGTGCGCTTGCCGTCGGGGAGTTCCAGGGGGTCACGGCCGTTCCAGGTCAGCTCCAGGAGGGAGCCCCGCTGGTCTGCGGCCGGGCCGCTCACCGTGCCCGAGCCGTACAGGTCACCGGTGCGCAGGCAGGCGCCGTTGACCGTCATGTGGGCGAGTTGCTGCGCGGCCGTCCAGTACATGGTGGAGAAGGGGGGTTCGGAGATGACGTGACCGTTGAGGGCGACGGAGATGCGCAGGTCGTAGCCGGCGGGTTCGGTGGACGCGTCGTCCAGGTAGGGCAGCAGGGGGTGGGTGCGTTCGGGGGGTGAGATCCGTGCCGCCTCCAGCGCTTCCAGCGGGGTGATCCACGCGGAGACCGACGTGGCGAAGGACTTCGCGAGGAACGGGCCGAGGGGCACGTACTCCCAGGCCTGGATGTCGCGGGCCGACCAGTCGTTGAGGAGGCACAGGCCGAAGACGTGCTCGCGGAAGTCGGCGAGCGGGACCGGGCGGCCCTGCCGGGACGGCACGCCCACCACGAAGCCGACCTCGGCCTCGATGTCGAGCCGTGCGGACGGACCGAAGACGGGGGTGGGCTCCGTGGGCGCCTTGCGCTGGCCCGACGGGCGGACGACGTCCGTGCCGGACACCACGACCGTGCCGGCCCGGCCGTGGTAGCCGATGGGCAGGTGCTTCCAGTTGGGCAGGAGGGTGTCCGTGGCGTCCGGGCGGAAGATGGCGCCCGCGTTCCGGGCGTGGTGCTCGGAGGCGTAGAAGTCGACGTAGTCGGCGACCTCGAAGGGCAGGTGCAGGGTCACCGCGGAGAGGGGGTGCAGCAGCGGGGCGAGGGTGTCGTGGCGGGACGGGTCCGTGACCCACTCGGTGAGGGAGCCGCGGACCTCGAACCAGGTCGTGCGGCCCGCAGCCAGCAGCGGGTTGAGGGTCGGGGCGGTGAGCAGGGCGGCGTGCGGGGAGCCGAGGGCCCGGGCGGCGGCGCCCGCGTCCAGGACGTGGTCGCCGAGCCGGACGCCGACGGTGCGCTGCCCGGATCCGGGGAGGGAGAAGACGCCGTACGGGAGGTTGTGCGGGCCGAAGGGGTCGCCCTCGGGGAGGTCGAACGGGGCCAAGGGGGGCATCGGGTGCTGCCTCGCTTTCGTGCTCGCCGTGGATGCGCCGCGTGTGCGCCGCGCATGCGCCCAATATGCACATGTGTTCGCCGTGGCCGGATGCTCGCCATGTGCGGGTGTGGCGCGGCCGCTCCGGAGGCGCTCCGCCGGTGTGCCGAGCCGCCGCACACGTTACGGCTGACCTCGCGGGGAAGACACCGCGGCGACACGCACGTGACTCGGGAGGCGGGAGACGGGGTGGCCGACTCGCAGCGCTCCGCATCCGGTCGTGTACGGCACGTTGTCCACGGGCCGGACCGCATTCTTGACGGAGCGGTGCGAACAGGGAGACTCTGGGCGGGTGCTGGAAGGCCTCGGGGAGAGGGCTTTCCCCTGGCACACCTGGGGGGCGGATGGCCATTGGGGAGGCCGGCCTCGGGTCGGCGCGGCGTGGTGCACGGCCGAAACGGCTGGAAGAGACCATGCGCGGCAGACTCGGCCGGGAATGCGTGTACGTGCCGTCGTGCCGGTTCGGGCTGTTCGTGGCCTTGCGCCACTGGTGCCCGCCCGGCGGACGGGTGTTGATGTCGCCGGTCAACGACGACGTGATCTTCTTCGTGGTGCTCGCGGCCGGACTCAGGCCGGTGCAGGCGCCGTTGAACCCGCTGGACGCGTCGATCGACGTCGACGCGGTGCCCGCCGAGGTGTGGGGCTCGCTGTCCGCGGTGCTCACGACCAACCTGTACGGCAATCCGGACGACGCGCCGCGCCTGCGGGACACGTGCGACGCCCTGGGGATCCCGCTGTTGGAGGACGGGGCGCACGCCATCGGCAGCGAGGTGGGCGGTCGGCCGGTCGGCGCCTGGGGGGACGCCTCCGTCTTCAGCCTGTCCAAGCATGTCGGGGCCCAGGCGGGGGGCTTCCTGTCCTGTGCCGACCCGGGTCTGCGCGAGACCCTGGCGAAGACCTGCGAGGACCTGCTGCTGCCCGGCCGGCTCACCGCCGAAATCGCCTTCACGGTACGGCCGTACGCCGAGGCGGCCGTGCGGGGACTACGGCTTCGGCGGGCCGCGTGGGCCACGATGCGGCTGCTCGGGCTGATGGAGCGCGAGGAGATCAGGATGCCCTTGCGGGCGCGGGAACTGGCGCGGGCCGTCGAGAGGGCGCCGGACCTCACCGCGCACGACGCCTGGGTCCGCGTCGACATGCACGACTACCGGCTGCGGTCCGGCCCGCTGCGCCTGGGCCGCGTCGGGCGCAGGCTCGACCGACTGGACGGGGTGCTGGACGCCTGCCGGGCGGGCACCGGGCTGCTGCTGTCGACGCCGTGGGCGAGGTCGGTCGGGCACGGCGGGGGGAGCGCGGCGCCGGACGGGGAGCGGGCCGGCCTCGGCTCCCCGACCGGCTCGGGCGCTGTCCCGGGAACGGGGCGCGCCCAGCGGGGGACGCTGTCGGCCTCACGACAGGGCTCGGCGTTCCCTTCTGACTCCTCGGCCCCTTCTGACTCCTCCGCCCCTTCAGCCCCTTCTGACTCCTCCGCCTCTTCGGACTTGTCGACTCGTCCGGGGTCCTCGCCCGGGAGGGGCTTTTCGTCCGGGCCGGGGCCCGCCCGTTCGGGCTCCTCGCTCCTTCCGGGTTCCTCGGCGCGCACGGGTTCCTCGGCGCGTCCGGGCTCCTCGGTCCGTCCGGGCTCCCCGGCGCGCACGAGCTCCCAGGACGGGGCTTCCGCCGGGGCCGCGTCCGGTGTCCAACCACTCTTCCGTGTGCCCCTGTTCGTCGCCGACCGGGAGGCCGCGATCGCGGCGCTCGCGCGGCGGGGGATCGTCGTCGGGTACCTCTATGACCCGCCCCTGGACGACTACGCGGGGGCGGCCTTCACGGACCCCTCGCCCGATCCGGCCGGGGCCCGCTGGTTCGCGCGGCACGCGCTGCCCGTGGATCCGCTGCGGGCGCGGCAGGTCGTCGAGGTGCTTCAGGAGTCCGGCGTGCGGCCGGCCGACGCGCCGGGAGGGCTGGAGCCGACGCGTGGCTGAGACACGGGCCGGGACACACGCCGGGACACACACCGACGCGCAGGCCGGGAGCCGGAACGGGTCGCCGGCCGGCAGACAGGCGGGGATTCAGCTGCACGAGCCCCTCGCGCCGGCCGGCGCACCGCCCGCCGGCCCGACCGGCTCCGCCGGGAAGGGCGTGGCCGAGCCCGAGCGGGAGGGCCACGGCTCCGACTCCCTGTTCCGGAACGCCTACTTCCTCATGCTCAGCACCGGCGTGTCCGCCGTGCTCGGCCTGGGGTTCTGGCTGGTGGCCGCCCGCTACTACGCGGAGGAGGCCGTGGGCCAGGGCTCCGCCGCGATCGCCGCGATGCGTCTGCTCGCCAGCATCACGGCGACGACGATGATCGGTGCCGTGGTCCGTTTCGTCCCGCGCGCGGGACGGGCGACCGGCTCCCTGGTGTGGCGGGCGTACGCGGCGAGCTCGGTGGTCGTGGCCATCGCCGCGTTCGTCTTCCTGCTCACGCTCGACCTGTGGGGGGCGACGTACGCGCCGCTCGGCACGCCGGTCGCGGGGGCGGCGTTCGTCGTCGCCTGCGTGGCGTGGGCGCTGCTCACGCTCCAGGACGGGGTGTTGACCGGACTGCGCAGGTCGGGGTGGGTGCCGGTCGGCAACGCGGTGTTCTCCGTCGGCAAGCTGATCCTGCTGGTCGTGTTCGCGGGCGCGTTGCCGGTGCTCGGCATCTTCGTGTCCTGGGCCGTCGCCATCGCCTTCTCGACCCTGCCGCTCGGCTGGCTGATCTTCCGCAGACTCATCCCGCGCCAGGCCGCCGCCGACCGTGACCTGGAGCCGCCCCGGCTGACGGAGATGGGCCGCTTCCTCGCCGGGGACTCGCTGGGCGCGCTGTTCAGCCTGGCGATGATCAACCTGCTGCCGGTGATGGTCGCGGTCCGCTTCAGCGCCGCCGAGAACGGCTACTTCTACGTGGCGTACACCGTCGGCGGCACGATGGAGTTCATGGCCATCAACATGGCCTCCTCCCTCACCGCGCACGCCTCGCACGACCCGCGCCACCTGGCCGACGGTGTCCGCGGGGCGCTGCGCCGCATGATCCTGCTGCTGGTGCCGGTGGTGCTGGTGCTGGTGCTGTTCGCCCCGCAGATCCTGCTGCCGTTCAGCGAGGACTACGCCGAGCACGGCACGACCGTGCTGCGGCTGCTGGCCGCCGGAGCGCTGCCGCGGGTCGTGGTGGAGCTGTACATCGGGGTGCTGCGCGTCCAGGGCCGCACCGGTGTGCTCGCCGCGCTCCAGGGCGCCATGTGCACGCTGGTCCTGGGCAGCGCGGCCGTCCTGTTCACCCCCGCGGGCATCGCGGGCGCGGGTTGGGCGGTGCTGCTGAGCATGTCGCTGATCGCCGTCGTCTCGGTGGTCGGGCTGCGGGCGGCGCTGCGCGAGACGGCCGCCGTGACCGCCGCGCCCCCCGTCGAACAGACCGCCCCCGCCCCGGCGGACGCCGTCCCCGCCGACGCGCTCCCCGGGGACGGTTCTGGCTGGTCCCGGCTGAACGCCACCGCCGGCTACGGCACGAGCTGGGCCCGCCGGGCCGCCCACGAGCCCTCCGACCAGGACACCGTCGCGTTGTTCATAGGGCGTCCCGGATACGAGCGGGAGGCCCTGGAGGCGGACACGCTCGCCGTCATCGTCCGGCCCCCCAAGGGAGCCGCGCCCGCGGAGAGCCCCGACGGGGTGTCGCGTGCGCCGGCTCCCGGTTACGAGGGCAACGGCATCTGGTCCGAGCGCGGCCAGCGGTGGCTGCGCGCCGGGCTGTGGAGCCTGATCGGCGTCACCGCCGTCGTGTTCTGGGCGGCGCTGCGGAACCTGCCGTGGCTCGGCGGGTACGTCGAGGACGGCCTCGCCGCTCCCCTGAGCGGCGGCGGGATGCTCGGCCGGCTGCCCGGCCCGGCGATCGTCGCCGGCGTCCTGCTGCTCGTGCTGTTCGTCGCCGCCGTGACACTGGACGTGCGGCACGACACCCGGCTGCCCGGTACCGCCCTGGGCGTCGTCGCGCTCGCCCTGTACTCCGTCCCCGTCGCCCTCGGCCGGGAACCAAGGCCGCTGGGCGGGACGTTCTACGGGGAGACGGCCGCGTTCTTCGCGCAGACACTGGGCCTGCCCGGCCCGGACCCGCTGCTGCGCTGGGTGCCGCCCGTCTGTCAGCTGCTGTGCCTGGTCCTGCTGTGGCTGCTGCTCGACCGCGTGGGACACCGCTTCGGCGACCGTCCGGGCGGGCGGCTGCCGTGGGCGGCGCGCTGGGGGGTCGTCTATCTCGCCGCCGTGGGGGGCTGGGCGGGGAGAGAGGCGCTCGCGCCCCTCGCGCTGCCGGTGCTCGCCGTGCTGTTCCTGCTCGTCCTGCTCCTGTCACTCCGTCGCGCCGAGCCACCGACGGAGTCCGCCCACGGTCCGGCGGCGGGGGAGTCCGCCCACCGTCTGACGTCGGCGGAGTCCGCCCACGGCTCGACGCCGACGGAGTCCGCTCACCGCCCGGCGGCAGAGGAGTCCGCCCACCACCCGCCACCGCCGGAGTCCGCCCACCGCCCGACCTCGCCGCAGTCCGCCCACGGTCCGGCGTCGGCGGCCCCCACGCACCCGGGGCCGGCGGGGTCCGCGCACCGGCCGTCCTCGGCCGAGGACGCGCGCCGCTCGCCACCGCCGGAGCCCGCGCGAGGTCCGCACGCCGCGTACGGGAACACCCGTTGCACCGACCGAAGCCGAGACCCGTCCAGCGACTGATCAAGCTCAGAGCCGAACGCCAGGGGGGAACCGTCGTGCGTCCGCCAACCACTCCACGGGAGAGATCCGAACCGGAGCCCGTACCGGGCCCGGGAGCCGACGTGGCCACCGCGTCCCAGCCGGAGCCCGCCTCCGCGACCGCGACCGTTGCGGATGCACCCGTTGCGGATGTGCCCGCTCCGGCAGGTGATGAGCCGGTGAGCGACCTCGCCGACCTCCCGCCCGTACGCCCCTGGCGCAACGCCGCCCTGCACCCGGCCCTCGCGCTGCTCGTCGCCCTCGCCCTGTGGGGCTGGGCGGTGACCCACACCGACGTCTCCGACCTGGACGACTTCGGCCTGTTCACCGCGGTGCACCCCGCCTTCTGGGCGGGCCTTACGCTGCTCACGGCCGGCTTCTGGCTCACCCTCCGCGGCCCGCGCCGCCACCCCGTCTGGGCGCCGGCGTACGTACTCGGCCTGCTGGTGATGGAGCGCGCCACCCAGGCCGTGGTGTACCCGACGCCGCTGTACGCGTGGGCGTGGAAGCACGACGCGATCATCGACCACCTGCTGACCGCGGGCCGGCTGCAGAGCGAGGACGTGCTCGGGGACCTCGCCGTCTACGACCAGTGGCCGGGCTTCTTCGCCGCCCAGGCCACCCTCGTCAAGCTGCTCGGCGTGGACGCCGCCGCGCAGTTCATGGCCTGGTGGCCGCTGGTCTCCAGCCTGATGCTGCTGCTCCCGCTGCTGCTGGTCTACCGCACGTTCACCGAGGACCGGCGCCTGATCTGGACCGCGGTCTGGCTCTTCTACGTCGCCAACTGGGTGGGCCAGGACTACTTCTCCCCCCAGTCCGTCGCCTTCGCCCTCCACCTCGGTGTGCTGGCCGTCGTCCTGCGCCGCTACGGCCGCCCCGGCCAGACCGTGGCGCGGCAGCGCCGGGCGGTCTGGACGGTCCTGCTGACCGTGCTGGTCGTCGCCATCGTCATCTCGCACCAGCTCACCCCGGCCATGCTGATCGTCTCGCTGGCCGCCCTGCTCCTCGTCCGCCGCTACCGCGACAAGGTCCCGCTGATCGCCACCGCGGTGATCTTCCTGGCCTGGTGCCTGACGGCCGCGCTGCCCTTCCTCTCCGCGACGATGCCCGAGATGATCCGCTCGATCGGCGACATCGGCGGCAACGTCTCCACCGGATACGGGGCGACCCCGACCGGCACGGGCGCGGTGACGACGTCCTGGGTGGCCCGGCTGCTGTCGGCGTCGGTGCTGCTGCTCGCCGTGGTGGGCGTGCTGCGCCGGCCGGTGCTGCGCCACCGCGCGATGCCGCTGCTGCTGCTCGCGGCCGCGCCGCTGCCGATGCTCGGCGCGAGCAGCTACGGCAGCGAGATGATCTTCCGGGTGCTGATGTTCACGCTGCCCGGCGCCGCCTTCTTCGCCGCGGCGGCCCTGCTGCCGCAGGTGCGCACGCTGACGGCACTGCAGAACAGCGGGCGGGCCGAACTCCACCGCGGCGGCCTGCCCGGCCCCCACCGCGGCGACCAGCCCGAGCCCCACCGCGGCCATCAGCGCGGCGGGCAGCCCGAGCCCCGCCGCTACGTCTGGCTCCCCCTGCTCGCCCTCCTCGCCGGCGCCCTCGCCTTCGTGCCGAGCTACTCCGGCAAGGACCGCATCAGCTACTTCCCGCCCGCCGAAGTGGACCTCGTCCAGCAGGTCTTCGACCAGGCGCCCGACAACTCCCTCGTCGTCGCGGCCGACCGCAACTACCCGCTCGCCTTCGACCAGTACTGGAGAGTGGACCACTACTGGTTCCTCGACGACGCGCGTGAGCACGTCGACCGGATCGTGCGCGACCCGGCCGCCACCCTCGCACGCGACATGTCCGCCGTGGAGTCGCCCGGCCGGGCCTATCTGCTGTTCACCCGAGGACAGTTCGCCGACGCCGAGATGAACGGGCTGCTGACCGACGGCCAGTTGGACCGCGTCGAGCGGTCCGTCGCCACGTCACCCCTGTTCGAACGGGTGGCCGCCAATGACGCCGGGTCGGCGTACGTACTGAGGGAGGCGGTCCGGTGACCCCGCAGGAACTCGTCGTGCGGATGCTGCCCCCGTTCGGCGGCTGGCTCGCCCTGTCCGCCCTGGCGCTGCCCGACGGCTCCCCGCTGCGGGGCACGGCGATGATCGCCTTCCTGGCGGCCGGGCCGGGCGCCGCCCTGCTCAGAATCTGCGGGCCCGCGCTGGCCACGGCCCCCGCCGCGGGGCCCGTCGAGCTCCGGGACCCGGCCTTCGAACGCCACTCCGACCTGCTGGAACGGCTGATGCTGACCGTCTTCGTGAGCCTGGCCCTCGTGCTGCTCGCGGCGACGGTGTTCATCGCCACGCAAGCCTTCAGCGCGCAGCGCGTCCTGCTCACGCTCACGCTGCTGACCACGGTCGCCGCGTTCTGCCCGCGGCTGCGCGTCTCCCCGACGAGGACTGGGAAGGGTTCTGCTCTGTGAGGTTGCCCCACCCTTCCGGCGACGACCGTCCGCCGGGCGACGACCGCCTTGTCGGCGACGACTGCCTTGTCGGCGACGACCGCCTTGTCGGCGACGACCGCCCTCTCGGCGACGACCGCCGTGGACACCGTCGCCGCCACCGACGCCCGCGCCGACTTCCCGTGTCCCGAATCCCCGTGTCCCGACTCCGAGTTCTCCGACTCCCCGTGCCCCGACCTCGCGACCCCCGTCGGCCCCGCATTCCTGACCGCCCCCGCCACCTCCTGCTCGCCGTCGCCACGGTCCTGTGCGCCGTCCTGACGGCCGTGCTGCTCCTGCGGGACGCCGTCGGCCCAAAGGACGCCGGCTCCGGTGACGGCCGGGCGTCCGGGTCGCGGCCCTCCGCCCTGGGCGGGGAGTGCGCTCCGACGGCGCTCCTCGAACCGCCCTGCGGCGCCTGGTTCGGCGCCTTCGTCCCGCACAGCAAGACCGACCTCGGGCGCAAGGTCCGCGCCTACGAGGAACGCATCGGCCGCAAGCTCGACATCGTGTACACGTACCACGACATGTCCCTGGTCCAGGGCGAACGCGTGGAGGGGCAGTTGCTCACCGAGGAGGAGCAGCGGGTCGCCGCCGACGACCACTTGCTGCTGCTGTCCTGGGAGAGCAAGTGGTGGGGCGGCACGAAGGCCCAGCAGCCCACCTGGAAGCAGATAGCCGACGGCGACCTCGACGCGTCCGTCATCGACGTGCAGGCCCGGCGCGTCCAGCGGTTCGGCAAGAAGGTCTTCCTCTCCTTCGACCTGGAGATGGACACCCGCACGCCGGCCAACGGCACCCCGGAGGACTACGTCCGGGCCTACCGGCACATCCACGACCGGTTCCGGCAGCTGGGCGTGACCAACGTGGTGTGGACCTGGATCACCACCGGTTACCTGGAGCACGCCGACCTGATCAAGCGGATGTATCCCGGCGACGACTACGTCGACTGGGTCGCCTACAACCAGTACAACTACTACCGCTGCCACCAGGCGGGCTGGCTGACCTTCGCCCAGACCCAGCGGGCCACACACGACTGGATCCGCGGGAACATCTCCGACGACAAGCCGCTGATGCTGTCCGAGTTCGGCACCGCGAACGACCCGTCACGGCCCGGCCGCCAGGCCGAGTGGTACGCGCGGGTCCCGGCGGTCCTGAAAGGCCTGACGGGGGTCAAGGCCGCGCTCCAGTGGAACTACCGCGACCCCGGACCCCACTGCGATCTGGCCCTGGCCAACGACCAGGCGTGGGACAGCCTGCGCACGGCGGTCTCCGATCCCTACCTCAACCAGCCGTTGGGGTAGGGAGCGGGGCCGGAGACCGCCTGCCGGACAGGGGCCGCGGGGCCGCCCCGCGAACTCATCCCGAGAAC
Organism: Streptomyces sp. NPDC051315; assembly: GCF_044455165.1. Lineage (NCBI taxonomy): Bacteria > Bacillati > Actinomycetota > Actinomycetes > Kitasatosporales > Streptomycetaceae > Streptomyces > Streptomyces sp. NPDC051315. The sequence continues at coordinate 101,161 of NZ_JBITEN010000021.1, read as the reverse complement.
GCAGCCCGCGCATGCAGGCCCGAGCTTCCCGCGAACGCAGCCGGCGAGCTCATCCCGCGAACACGGGCCCGCGCACCACCGCGCGGGCCCGCCGGTACCACCGCCACGCGACCGTCTTCGCGCCGTCCCGGTAGGGCGCGACGCGGGCCCCCTCGCCCGCCAGCCAGCTCTCGACGTCGGCGACGGTGTGACTTCGGCGCACGATGAGCCGGGCGATGCGGTACCGCTCGTCCCGGTCCGAACTGAGCGCGTGCCGTACGGCGGTGGCCGTCTCGTAACCGGCGGCGGCCGCCGTACGGCGTACCCGCCCGCTGTTGTAGCCGTGCGGGTAGGCGAGATGGCGGACGTCGTGCCCGAGCGCGTCCTGCAGTACGGCCCGGGAGTCGCGCAGTTCGCGCGCGAGGTCCCGGGGCGCGAGGGTGTCGAGCTGGGCGTGGGTGACGGTGTGGCTGCCGACCTCCATGCCGTACTGCTCCAGTGCCGGCGCCTGCTGCAGGGTCATCATCGGGGCGGGCGGCAGCAGACTGCGTCCACCCGGCGCGATGGCACCGGTGGTGAGGTAGGCGGTGGCGGTCAGTCCCCGCCCGGCCAGCGCCTCGGCGGTCGGACCCGGCAGGTCGGCGAAACCGTCGTCGAAGGTCAGCAGCACCGGCCGGGTGGGCAACGGCGCCCGCCCGGCCAGGTGGTCGGCGAGCGCACCCACCGTCACGGGTGTGCGACCACTGTCGACGACGGCATCGAGATGCGCCGCGAACTGCCGCGGAGTGACCGTGAACTCGGCGATCCAGTCGGGCGGGTCCTCCATCACGGCGTGGTAGAGCAACACCGGAATCCCCGCCCGCACCCGCGAGCCCTCCACCCCACCCACCGAGCCACCACCCCGGTCCGCCCCGAACACCCCGCCCCCGAGGCCGCCCGCCCCGGTCTCCGGTTCGCCTTCCCCGACAGGGAAGCCACCCGCCCCGGCCCCGAGGCTCCCCGCCCCGGTCACCGGCTCGTTCGCCTCGCCTATACCGTCTCTGCCCCCCTCCGCCCCCCTCATCGTGAGCCCCCGGAGGCCGGGCCCGTACGCAGGGCGCGGCGGGCCCGGAGGTAGCCGACGGGGCCGTAGGCCATTCCGCGGCGCTGGAGCCTGGACAGGCGTCGTGGCCAGGGGTGGGTCCGGTCGTCGTGGTCGCCCGGCGCGCCCCCGGCGTCCGTCTCCCGCGTCGCGGTCAGGGCCCGGGCGTAGGCCAGACCCCGGGGCAGGCGGGCGAGGAACGCGGGCAGCAGGGCGGGGCGGTTGACGAGGATCGCGGTGAGGTAGGCGGTGAGGCCGGCGCCGTAGCCGTACGCCTGGGTCTCCAGGTCCCGCCAGGTCTCCCGGTGGTGGTGCCAGACCAGGGCCTGCGGGGTGTAGCGCAGGCGATGGCCCTGGGCGAGGACGCGGACGAAGCCGTAGAGGTCGTCGCCGCCGCGGGCGAGCGTGCCGGCGCCGGTCGCCGGGTCGAAGCCGCCGACCGCGCGCAGTACGCCGGTCCGGAAGGCCATGTTGGCGCCGGAGCCGAACCGGCCGGCCGTGAACGGGAACAGGGGATCGTCGGCGGGCGGGTCGTGCGGGTCGTACGTGCGGGCCGTGAAGCCCTTCGCGAAGCCGCCGTGGCTCTCCAGCAGCACCTGGGCCGGTGTGCGCAGCCGGGCGGGCAGGATCAGGCCGGTGGCGCAGCCGAGGCCGGGGTCGGCGGCGAAGGGCGCGGTGAGTTCGGTCAGCCAGCGCGGGTCGGCGACCACGTCGTCGTCGGTGAAGGCGATCACCTCGCCGCGCGCGGCCTCGACACCCCTGTTGTGCGCGACGGCGAGACCGGGCACCGGCTCGGTCACGTACCGCACGCGCTCGGCGTACTTGCGCTCGATCAGGTCCCGGGTGGCGTCCGTCACCGGCGCGTTGTCGACGACGACGATCTCGAAGTCCGGGTGGTCCTGGGCGAGCATCGAGTCGAGCGCGTGGGCCAGCCGGTCGGTGCGTTCACGGGTGGCGATGACGACCGTGGTGTCCGGGACGGGAGGCGGGGGCGCGGCCGTGGAGCCCGCGGCGTTCGCCCCCGCGGGCTCCTCGGCGAACCGCTCCCGGGCCGGACCGGCCAGGACCGTCTTCGGGTCGGCGCCCTCCGGGACCCGCCCGAGCAGCGTGCCGACCGGTCGGCCACCCCTTCTGACCAGGAGGAACACCTCCCCGTCGGTGACGGGCGGGCTGCCGGGACCGGGCCTGAGGACGGCCTCGGCGCCCTCCAGGTCCAGCTCGGCGACCTGAACAGGCTTGATGGCGAGGAACCGCCGGATCTCCTGCTCCACACGTGCGCGGGACATGAACCCCCCTGATCTCATCGACTGTCCCCCTGCCATGACACCTCTCCCCGCCACGGCTCCTGACCCGCCACGGCTCCACTTCCTGCCACGACACCTCCCCTGCCATGACCTCTGCCCGTGCACGACAGCTCTCCCCGAGCACGACACCTCTGCCCGCCACGGCCTCTCTCCCGCCCCGGCGCCTCCCCGCCACGAACCGGGTCACGACCGTCGCAGCCGGCCCGCGTTCTTCAGGATCCGGGCGGCCACCGACGCGAGCCCCGGCCGGTTCCGGACGAAGTGGTGCGCCCGGCGCGCTGGCTCACGGCTGAGCCAGTAGAGCGCGGCGCCCGCCCCCGGACGCGTCCACGCGCCCTCGTAGACGGGCAGCTCACCCGTCTTCAGCGAGTCCTTGTACTCGGCCGCGCCCCGCCCCAGGTCGAGCAGGCCGACGCCCTCGGCGGCCGACGCCTCGGCCATCCGCAGATGCAGCACCAGGCCGGGCGAGTACTTGGAGAACTCCGGGTCGTACGCCGGGAACCAGCAGGCCAGGACGGTCGCCGAGCGCAGTCCGAAGTGCGCGGCGATCGGCCGCTCACCGGCGTACAGGACGGACAGCGTGCCGGAGCACTCCGGGGCGCGCGTCTCGGCGAGCGCGTGCACGAGCCGGATGATCCAGTCCTGCGCGAACCGGTCCCGGCGGCCCGTCCTGCGGTACTGCGCCGACTTCCACGCCATGAGCGTGCGCAGCGCGGCCGGGTCACGCTCGTCGAACACGAACCGCAACGGGCCCACCTGGCGGCCGAGCCTGCGTTCCTTGGCGAGCGTCGTCTTCAGGAACTTCGGCGACTGCGCGCGCAGGACGGACTCGTAGGTCTCGTACCCCTTCTCCACGTCGATGACGTAGGCCGCGTACTCGGCGGCCGCGTGCGGGACGAACAGCCCCTGTTCCGCCTCCAGGTTGTCGAAGGCGAAGCTCGACAGGGAACAGGCCCGCATCAGTTCGTCCGCGTTCAGTCCGATTCCCGGGCTCAGCACGGCTCCCTGGGCGTCCGAGACGCCGTACGCGAGGGCCTGGCCCTGGCCGAGCCGGCCCCGCTCGTGGGGCAGGAAGCCGACCGGCTCACGCCCCTCGTACACCACCGCCACCCGCGCGCGGGACCGTACGCGGCCCACGGCGTCGGTGAACTCCGGTTCCATGAACGGATTGCGCGCAACCGTGGACGCGGCGCGCAGCGCCCGCCACCGCTCCCGTTCCCCCTCGCCGAGGTCGTCCGCCCTCAGCACACGAATACGTCCACTGCTCAACCTGACCCCCCGATCAAGTCCCCCCTGGACTCTTGGACGGTACCGCTCCAGGCAGTTCGGGCGGTAGGTAGCGGAGCAAGTTGTTGCCAACCGGTGCAGACGCCTTTAACCGGTCCGTACCCGGCGTTGCGGCAGAAAGCCGTTTCTCGCCCGCCGCGACCCCGCCGAGTCCTCGCCCGCGCTGTTCTCCCGCGGTCCCCCGAAGGAGCCCGGGGGCGCCGCTTCGGACTGAACCGACGGTGAGTTGGGGGCCGCCGGGATCCGTATTCTCTGATCATGGCCGCCTCCCTCGCACATGCCGCGCGCTGCGCGTACTCCCTCGTCGCCACCGACCTGGACGGAACGCTGCTCCGCGGCGACGACACGTTCTCCGACCGGTCGCTCGACGCGCTCGCGCGGGTGGCGGCCGCCGGGGCCCGCCACCTCGTGGTGACGGGCCGCCCGGCACCCCGGGTACGGCCGCTGCTGGAGAACCTGCACAGCAGGGGGCTCGCGGTGTGCGGACAGGGCGCGCAGCTGTACGACGCCGGCGCGGACCGCCTGCTGTGGTCGGTCACCCTGGACCGGGAACTGGCCGAGACCGCGCTCGGCAAGATCGAGGCGGAGGTCGGGGAGGTGTACGCGGCCGTCGACCAGGACGGCGTCGACGGGCTGACGCTCATCGAGCCGGGCTACCGGATGCCGCACCCGACCCTGCCGGCCCTGCGCGTCGCCTCGCGCGCCGACCTGTGGTGCGCGCCGATCAGCAAGGTGCTGCTGCGTCATCCCACCCTGTGCGACGACGAGTTGGCGGCGACGGCCCGCTCGGTGGTCGGCTCGCTCGCGACCGTCACCATGTCGGGGCCCGGCACGGTGGAGCTCCAGCCGTGCGGCATCACCAAGGCGACGGGTCTGGCGCTGGCCGCCGAACACCTGGGCCTGAGGGCGCAGGACACGCTCGCCTTCGGGGACATGCCCAACGACATCCCGATGTTCGACTGGGCGGCACGCGGCGTCGCGATGGCCAACGCCCATCCCGAACTGAAAGCGGTGGCCGACGAGGTGACGACGTCGAACGAGGACGACGGCGTGGCCGTCGTCCTCGAACGCCTCTTCCCCTGAGTGCCCGCGAGCGAGCACTCAGGAGCGCCACCGCGCGCCGCTGAGCAACGTTGGGCGGCGCTGGGCAGCGCCGAGTGCCGCTGGGGGAGCCGGGATCAGTAGGCGCCGAAGACGTTGTCGATCGAGCCGTAGCGATCGGCCGCGTAGTTGCAGGCCGCGGTGATGTTGGCGACCGGGTCGTACGGGTCGTACAGGGTGCCGGGCACGTGGTAGGCGGCGAAGGTCGGGTCGATGACCTGGAGCAGGCCCTTGGACGGGGTGCCGGCGGCCGCGTTGGAGTCCCACAGGTTGATGGCCTTCGGGTTGCCCGACGACTCGCGCATGATGTTGCGGTAGATGCCGTTGTAGGTGCCCGGAATGCCCCGCTCAGCCATGATCGCGAGCGACTCGCGGATCCAGCCGTCGAGGTTGTTGGGGTACCCGGCGATCGTGGTGGACGAGGACGTGGTGGCCGCGGAGGCGCTGGTCGCGCCGACCAGCGGGAGGGCGAGCACGGCGGCGCCGGTGCAGACGACGGCGACGGTGCGGGCGAGACGGGTGCGGACGCGGCGGGGCTGAGCGGTGGCGGACATGGCGAGGTTCCTCTCCGGCGCCTGCGAGGTGAGCTGTCGGGTTCGGGCGGGAGGTGCCCGGCCGGCCACCGTGGGGTACGGCGGCGCGACTTCACCCCGAGCCGGGTCCGGTACGTGCGTGACGTACGGCCCCGGCGTCCTGCCTGGTTCCCCCGCTCCTGCCGTGCGCGAGTGTTCGTCGATGGGTGGTGAAGGGCGGCGGCAGGATTAGGCGTCCGCCCGACTGGCCGGGAACGTATGCGAGAGCACATGTCCGGAACAAGTACCGGATTCACAGAACACCCGTATTGACCTTGATCAGAGGTCTATGGGGTGCTTGATCCTTTGCTGTCGGCAAACGTCAACTCACGTACGGGAAAAGCGGAATAACAGCGTCCGATACGGGTCGCCCCATCGACCGCCGAGTGAGCCAAGTCACCCGCCCTAACAAGAGGGGTGAATCGGACAATAAACATCAAGTCCCTTTTAAGGGGCGCGACAAGGAGAGGTGTGCGGCTCGTGGAGCACGGTCGGGCGCTCGCGACGGGCGGCACGGGTGCGCGGACCCTCGCGGGAGATCCCGGCACCCCGGCTTCCCTGCTCCGGGGCGACCGCCCTCCGTGATTCCGGTCACGCGGGAGCCCGTCTCCGCCGACCACGTATGCCCACGGCTCCACGGCCGCACGGCTCGATGCCTCGACGGCTCTACGACGAGAACGGAACCCCCGCTCCCGTGGGCGTCGTTGTCGAGGGCGTGCGGATGTGCGGCAGTGGGACCCCGGAGAGGCCGGTGGGCGGGGTCCGTCACGCGGTGCGGCCGGGGTGCGGCGGCCGGTGCGGCCGGACCGGCGGCTGCCGCGGCGGAGGTGACCGCGGCAGGCGTGACCGCGGTGGGGGCGACCGCGACTCGGTCGACCGCGACTGGGCCGACCGCGACTGGGTCGACCGCGGCAGGGGCGACCGCGTGGTCCGCGGCGTGCCTTCGCTCGGCCGGGTGACGGCGGTCGGGTGGGCGACCGCGGCGCCGCGGGCCACCGAGGCGGAGGCGGAGATTCCGGCCGGCCGGAGCGGCATGGGCACGGCCGGGAGGACGCCGGTCGCCGGACGCGACGTGCGCCGCCGCCCGGGACATGAATCGAGACTTCCCGGTCAGTCGATGAATGTCCGTTCGTATCGATTGATCGGAAACATACCGGTCGTGATCCGAAGCCGCCCGGGCTCATCCGGACACCTCCCGGCGCCTCCCGGTCGGGCGACGGGGGGACCCGGAGGACGTGGGGGCTTATCGGTGATCGAAACGTGACCGGATACGCTGACTCGAGTGATGGCAGCGACCTATCGACAAACCGTGTAATCGCCAGTAGACACCAGCAGACAGGAGACCCCTCGTGACCGTCGTCGGGCCGTTCGGGCTGAGCGTGCGGGACCAGGCTCTGGAAGCCGATGTCCAGGCCGGATTGGCGGCTGTCGAGGAAGGCTTGCTCGAGGCCACCAAGAGTGAGGTTCCCTTCATCACGGAGGCCGCCCAGCACCTGGTGCGGGCGGGCGGAAAGCGGTTCCGGCCGTTGCTCGTGATGCTCGCGGCGCAGTTCGGTGATCCGTACGGGCCGGGCGTGGTGCCCTCGGCCGTGGTGGTGGAGCTCACCCACCTGGCCACGCTGTACCACGACGACGTGATGGACGAGGCGGCGGTCCGGCGGGGGGTGCCGAGCGCGAACACCCGCTGGGGCAACTCGGTGGCCGTCCTCACCGGCGACTTCCTCTTCGCCCGCGCCTCGCACATCCTCGCCGACCTCGGGCCCGAGGCGGTGCGGGTGCAGGCGCAGGCGTTCGAGCGGCTGGTCACCGGCCAGATCCTGGAGACGGCGGGGCCGACGGACGGCCGGGACCCGGTCGAGCACTACCTCGACGTGCTCGGCGGGAAGACCGGGTCGCTGGTGGCGGTCTCGTGCCGGTTCGGGGCGATGATGTCCGGCGCCGACGAGACGGTCGTGGACGTGCTGACGCAGTACGGCGAGCGGCTCGGGGTCGCCTTCCAGCTCGCGGACGACGTGCTGGACATCGCGTCGGACTCGCACGAGTCGGGCAAGACGCCGGGCACGGACCTTCGGGAGGGCATCCCCACGCTGCCGGTGCTGCGGCTGCGGGAGCGGGCGGCCCGGCTGTCCCTGCCCGAGGACATCGCGCTCTGCGAGCTGCTGGACTCCGACCTGAGCGACGACGCCCGGCACGCCGAGGCGCTGACGGCCCTCCGGGCCCACCCGGCGCTGGAACAGGCCCGGCGGGACACCGTGCGGTACGCGAAGGAGGCGCGGTCCGCGCTGGCGCCGCTGCGCGAGTGCGCGGCCAAGGCGGCGCTCATGGAACTGTGCGACGCGGTGGTGCACCGGGCCGGGTGAGGTGGTCAGCCGTCGGGCCGAGTCGTCTCCAGCCCCCGTCCCGTCCCCGCTTCCGCCCCCACCCCTACGGGTAACCCCCGCCCGCCCCACCCCGTGTCATACCGCAGGCGTACGCGGAGTTGAGTCCTCGGGTTGACGTATGTGGCCGGCCGATTTGGTCAGATGGAAACCACGGAAATCACCACTCCTCACCGATTCGGGTGAGAATGGCGGCTCGGGGTGGGGACCCTCGCGAGATGACCAGCCGCCGCCGACGACGGAGGTAAGGCACACATGGCACCGTACGCATCCGACGACAGCACGCACGCCGGGGAGGCCGACGACCCGCGTGTCGGACGGCGCAAGGCCGTGCGGTACGTCGTTCCGGTCACCGTGGCGGGCGTCGCGGCGGCGACGATCGGGCTCGTCCCGGCGCTGGCCGACTCGGGCGACCCCGATCTGCCGAAGATCAGCGCACAGCAGCTCATCGAGAAGATGGCCGCCTCGGACGTCCAGCAGCTCTCCGGCACCGTGAAGATCAGCACCGATCTGGGCCTGCCGGACCTGGGCGGACTGGAGAGCGGGCTGCTCTCCGGCGCCACGGGGGAGAAGGGCGGCTCGTCCGCCGACCCGTCCGCCAAGCTCACCGAACTCGCCTCCGGCACGCACACCCTGCGCGTCGCCGCCGACGGTCCGGACAGGCAGAAGCTCTCGCTGCTGGAGAACGCCGCCGAGTACAGCGTCATCCACAACGGCAAGGACGTGTGGGGGTACGACAGCGCCTCGAACGAGGTGTACCACTCCACCGTCGAGGAGGGCGCGAAGGACGCCGGGACGCCCGTCCCCGCCACGCCCAAGGAGCTCGCCGAGGAGGCCCTGAAGGCCGTCGACGACACCACGTCCGTCACCGTCGACGGCACCGTCCAGGTGGCCGGCCGCGACGCCTACAGGCTGCTGGTCAAGCCCAGGCAGTCCGGGTCCACCGTCGGCGCGATCAGCGTGGCCGTGGACGCGAGCACCGGGCTGCCGCTGAAGTTCACCCTGACCCCGGCGAGCGGCGGTGCCGCCGTCGTGGACGCCGGCTTCACCCAGGTCAGCTTCGCCAGGCCGGCCGCCTCGACCTTCGACTTCACCCCGCCCAAGGGCGCGGAGGTCACCGAGGGGGACGCCGACGACACGGCCGAGGTGCCCGAGCCCTCGGGCAAGCTCCCCGAGGAGGACCTCGGCCGGGACCTCGCCGGTCTCGACGTCCTCGGCGAGGGCTGGACCTCGGTGGCCACCTTCGACACCGGCGGTGAAGGCGTTCCGTCCTCCGGCGACCTCCCCGACGCGGGCGGTCTCGGCGGCTTCCTGGACTCCTTCGGCGACAAGGTCACCGGCAAGTTCGGCTCCGGCACCGTCTTCTCCACCCGTCTGATCAACGCCCTGGTCACGGACGACGGCAAGGTCTACGTCGGCGCCGTCACCAAGGAAGCCCTCGTCAAGGCGGCCGACGCGGGGCAGTAAGTACCCTGACGAGAAGCGACGATCGGGGGAGCCGATGGACGACGGCGCGGCGGAGGCGCCCGCAGCGGCGCCGGGTGCGGAGGACACCGTCATCCACACCCGCGCCCTCACCAAGCGCTACCGCGGCGGACAGCTCGCCGTCGACGGCCTCGACCTGGCCGTCCCGGCGGGCAGCGTCTTCGGCTTCCTCGGTCCGAACGGCTCGGGCAAGACCACCACGATCCGCATGCTGATGGGCCTGATCGAGCCCACCTCCGGCACGGCGCGGGTGCTGGGGCGGCCCATGCCGCACGCCTCCCGCGCCGTCCTGCCGCACGTCGGGGCCCTCATCGAGGGCCCCGCCCTCTACGGCTTCCTCTCCGGCCGCGACAACCTCCTGCGCTACGACGCCGCCGACCCGACCGCCGACCCGCGCACCCGGCGTGACCGCGTGGCGCAGGCGCTGGAGCGGGTGGGGCTGACGGCCGCCGCCGGCAAGAAGGCGAAGGCGTACTCGCTCGGCATGAAGCAGCGACTGGGCCTGGCCGCCGCGCTCCTCCAGCCCCGCCGCCTGCTCGTCCTCGACGAGCCGACCAACGGTCTGGACCCGCAGGGCATGCGCGAGATCCGTGTCCTGGTCCGGGAGCTGGCCGCCGACGGCACCACCGTCTTCCTCTCCTCCCACCTCCTCGACGAGATCGAGCAGGTCTGCACGCACGCGGCCGTGATGGCACGCGGGCGTCTTCTCATCCAGGGCCCGGTGGGCGACCTCGCCGCCCGGGCGCGGGGCCGGCTCGTCGTGACCACCCCGGACACGGTGGACGCGGCCCGGGTGCTGAAGGAACAGGGCGTGGGCGACGTCGTCGTCGGTGAGGACCGGGTCACGGGCGAGCCCACCGACCGCGAGCCGGCCGACCTCAACGCCGCTCTGGTGACGGCGGGCGTCCGCGTCCGCGGCTTCGGCGTGGAACGGGCCTCCCTGGAGGACGCGTTCGTGGCCCTGACCGGGGAGGGGTTCGATGTCGCGGGCTGACACGACGACACCGGCACCGGCGCACACCGAAGCCGTCCGGACGGCCGGCCCCTTGTGGACCCTCGGCCTCTTCCGCAGCGAGTTCCTCATCACCCTGCGGCGCTGGCGCACCCTCGCCCTGCTGGGCGTGCTGGCGGCCGTGCCGGTCCTCGTCGGGATCGCCGTCCGGATCGAGACCGGTGACGGTTCGACGGCCGGCCCCCAGGGCGGCGGTGGCGAGGGGCCGGCGTTCATGGCGCAGATCACCAACAACGGCCTGTTCCTGGTGTTCACCGCGCTGGCCGCGACGCTCCCGTTCTTCCTGCCGATGGCCGTCGGCGTCGTGGCGGGTGACGCGGTCGCCGGCGAGGCGAACGCCGGCACCCTGCGCTACCTCCTGGTCGCCCCCGCCGGCCGCACCCGCCTCCTGCTCGCCAAGTACGTGACCATGGCGGCGTTCTGCCTGCTGGCCACCCTCGTCGTCGCGGTCTCGGCGCTCGCGGTCGGAGCGCTGCTGTTCCCCCTCGGCGACCTCACGACCATCTCCGGGACGCGCATCAGCTTCGCCGACGGCCTGCTCAGAACCCTGCTGATCGCCCTGGTCGTCGCCGCGTCCCTGCTGGGCGTGGCCGCGCTCGGCCTGTTCGTCTCCACGCTCACCAACAGCGGGATCGCGGCGATGGCGACGACCGTGGGCCTGCTGACCACTGTGCAGATCCTCGACCAGATCCCGCAGCTGCACGCCATCCAGCCGTACCTCTTCCCGCACTACTGGCTGTCCTTCGCCGACCTGATGCGCGACCCGGTCCGCTGGGAGGAACTCCAGAAGAACCTCGGCCTCCAGGCCCTGTACGTGGCCGTCTTCGGCTCGGCGGCCTGGGCGCGCTTCACGGCGAAGGACATCACCGCGTAGCCGCTGCCGTCACTCGGTCTCGTAGGGGAAGCGGGCGAGGGGCGCCTCCTGCGCGAAGAAGGTCTTCGCGCGCGTCAGCGCCTCCGTGTCCTTCAGAACGTCACCGGGCTTGCTGCCGTTGCCGAGCAGCACCCCGCCGAACCGCATCCCCATGTACGCGGCCGAGTTGTGCAGCGCCCCGATCAGCGGCTCGGCGACCACCTCCTCCTCGTGGGCGAGGGCGCTGACACCCCACAGGGTGCGCCCGGCGAGCGTCGCCTTGAAGTCGAGGCCGGGCGTGCGCAGCCAGCCCGACCAGTAGTCCAGGTAGCGCTTGGTCTGGCCGGAGAGCGTGTACCAGTACAGCGGCGAGGCGATCACGATGTCCGTCGCCGCGAGCGTGGCGTCGAGCAGCAGTGCCGCGCTGCCCCCGGACGGGCGGACGTGGTCCTCGTCGTGGCGCAGGTCCTCGAAGTCGGGCAGCGGGTGCTCGGTGAGGTCGAGCCACTCCTGCTCCACATCGGCGGGCAGCTGCTCGGCGGCCCGGCGGGCCAGCAGCTCGGTGTTGCCCTCGCTGCGAGCGCTGCCCAGCACGAACAGGAAACGGCGGGTGCTCATGGTGATCCCCCAAATTGTCGGCGTACGACGATAAAGCGCATGTGCATTATATGCGTGTGCAACCAGGTGCGCCAGTGGTTTCCGTCGGCGGTACCGGGACCCCGCCCTCCGCCTCGGCGGCCGCCGCCACGGCCAGCAACAGCGCCTCCCTCCCGTGCGCCGCCACCACCTGGAGCCCGACCGGGCACCCGTCCGTGCCGACCCCGGCCGGGATGCTGATCGCCGGATGCCCGCTCAGGTTGAACGCCCAGGTGAGCGCCGTCGAGTAACGCTCACCGGGCCCTTCGTGGCCGTGCGGGGGATAAGGGGTCGTGGGGGTCAGCAGCAGGTCGGCCCGCGCGAAGACGTCGGCCAGCCGCCGGTCGTTGACCTCCCGCACGGCCGCTGCGGGGCCGGTCCCGGTACCGGCGTCGGCGGCGCGTGGGGCACGCAGCGCGAGCCAGGCGGGTGCGGGGTCCACCAGCCGTACCGGTGCTCCGGGCCGCGGCAGCCGTACGGCACCGGCGTCCGCGAGACGCACGGCGGCGGCGCGCGCCAGGGCCAGGAGCCCCGGGTCGGGATCGGCGAAACCGAGGTCGGCGGAGAAGACGGCGGTCGGCGGACGAGGGCCCCGCGGCGGGGAGACGGCCGACGGCTCCCCGGTCATCACCCGCCAGTACGCCTCGGCGTCCGCCGCGTACCGCGCGAGCACCCCCGGCGCCGCCAGCCCCGTACGGTCGGCCGACGGGAACCGGCCGTTGGTGACCTTCAGGCCGACGATCCCGCACCACGCCGCCGGGATCCGCACCGAACCCGCCCCGTCACTGCCGGTCGCGAGCGGGACGAGACCGGCCGCGACCGCCGCCGCGGAGCCGGCCGAGGAGCCGCCCGGCGTACGGTCGGCCCGCCAGGGATTGACGGTACGGCCGTGCGCACCGAGTCCCCAGGTCTGCCAGGGAGTTCCGGGACCGGGCACGGCGGTCGCCCCCACCGGAACACACCCGGCGTCGATCAGCGGCCCCGCCGCCCGCAGCCCGTACCGCCCCTTGACGCCGATCGGCACTCCGGCCAGCGGCAGCCGCTCACCCGCGGCGACCCGCGCGTCGACCTCACCCGCCGACGCCACCGCCGTCTCCTCCCACACCTCGGCGAACGCGCACACCGCACGGTCGGCCCGCCGGATCCGCTCCAGCGCACCCGCGACGACGTCGACGGCCCGCAGCCGCCCCTCCCGTACGGCGGCGGCGGTCCCGGCGGCGGACGCGGGAGGCGGTGCCGGGTGCGAGGACGGCGCCGTGGGCGCGGGCGGGTTCAGCGCGCCCGCCGCGTGCTCGCGCCGGTGAGGCGGGACAGCGGTTCCGTCGCGCGGGGCGGCGCCCCGGAGAGGTCGCCGAGGCGCCAGGACGTGACCCAGGGGACGCGGTACACGTCGATGACCGACTCGATCAGCCGTACCCGCTGGACGAGCGGGCGGGGCAGACGGCCCGGGGCGTCCGCGACCAGGACGACCGCGTCCAGGTCGAGGCCGGGCGGGGCCTGCCCGCGACGGAAGACCTCCAGGGCCCGCAGGGCGGACTCCAGACCGGTCGCGTGCGTCCGGGCGACCAGCAGCACGGACACGGGGGCGTCCGGGCCGGGCCAGTCGCGTCCGCAGTCATGGCCGCCGTAGACGGTGGCGAGCGTGGAGGTGCCGGCCCCGCCGTGGGTGGCGAGCCACGAGAAGCGCCGGGGCGTGGCGGCGGAGGCGGCCACGGACCCGTACGGCCCCGGTCCCGGAGCCGGCTCCGGTGCGGCCACCGGCCCGCGGATCCAGATCTCCGGTCCGCGCTGCCCGTCCGTCGTCCGCATGATCCGTGCTCCTCCTCGTCCGCGCCCGGCCCCGGCCCGGCTCCGTCCCCGGCCCGGCTCCGGCTCGGCCCCGTCGCCCCGCCGGGTCCTCCCCCTCGGGACGGCCGGCCCTTGCAACGAGGCTGTGACGTCGCGGTGACGTCAGGACGGGGAGCGGGCGGAGAGACTCAACAGTACGTGTACGTACCGGTGCACGGGTTATGAGCACGAGGTACGTGCACGGGAGACGTGTTCGAGTGAGGGAACCCATGTCGCGACTCAGCCGCGAGAAGAAGCGGGAACAGCAGCACGCCGGGGGTCCGGCCGCCGTGGTGGCGCCGCTCGACGTGCACGTCCCCGGGGGCGGGCCGGCGACGATCGGCGGCGTCCCCGTCGTGACGGCCGAGGGCCAGGAGGTCCAGCACGCCGTCCTCGCCCACCTCCACCGCATCGCCCTCGCCACCGGGCACTCGGTCGCCGCCACGGTCCACGACGAGCGCATCGGCTACGTCGTTCCGCTGCGCGTCGACCCGGACGGTTCCAGCCACTTCGCGGGGAAACCGCTGGGGGTGGCTCCGCAGAGGGAGCCGGAGAAGCGGGACCAGCCCACGCACCTCCTGCGGTCCGTGCCGGAACCGGTGCAGGAACCGGTGCAGGAACCGGTGAGGGACACGGCTCCCACCTTCCCGTTGCGCGCGGTCAGCGAGCCGCAGCCGCAGGACGACGTCCCGGCTCCCGGCACGGTCACCGCCCCGACGGGCGTCTTCGGACCGCCGCCCCCGATGGACGCGCCGCCGGCCCCGGACACCGGCCTCACCACGGACGCCGAGCCGGCCCCTGCCCCTGGTCCCGCTGACGAGCCGACGCCCGTCCCCGCCCCCGTCCCCGAGTCCGCTCCCGCCCCCGTCCTCTTCCCCGAAGCCGGCCTGAACGCCGGGTCCGGACCCGACCTCGACCCCGACCCCAAGCCCACTCCCGCCCGCGGCTTCGACGCCGTGGCGGAGGCCGTGCTCGGGGACGACCCGCGCACGCTTCCGGGGGGCGGCGGCGCGCCCGCCGTCCTCGGGGAGCCGATCGCGCAGATCAACGAGGCCGTGCGGGCGGGCCGCATAGACGCGGCGGCGGCGCTCGCGGAGCGGACCGTGACGGAGGCCTCGGGGACGCTGGGGCCGGAGCACCCGGAGGTACTGCGGCTGCGCGAACTCACCGCGTACATCGCCTACCTGGCCGGTGACCCGCTCCGCTCCTTCCATCTCTCCCTCGACCTGGCCCGGATCCACCGCCGCTCCCACGACGCGGAGGCCGCGTACGGCAACGTCCAGAGCGCGGTGGCGGCCTGGCGTGCCGTACGCGACCCCTTGCAGGGCCTCAATCTGGGGACCGAACTCCTGGCCCTGTGGACGGAGTTGACCCTCGAGGAGGGGCCGGCCGCCGAGGAGGCCGAGCAGTTGGAGTCGGCGCGCGCCCGCATGACCCGGCTGTCCGAGCGGGCCCGCGCCTCGGGGGCGCTTCCGCGGGAGTGACCCGGCGTTCCACGCCGACGGTGTCACCCGCCGTTCCACCCCGACGGTGCATCCCGCGGGTCTACGCCGACAGTGTCCACACCGCGTACGCGAGCGCGTCCGCGTTGCGGTTCAGCGCGGTGTCGTTGACGTTGGCCGTGGTGTCGCAGGAGGAGTGGTAGCAGCGGTCGAAGGCCTGCCCGGCCGTACCGCCCCACTTGGCCGCCTGTGCCGCGGTCTTCGTGCGGCCGGCGCCGGTGAACAGGCCGCCGACCGGGACGCCCGCGCTCTTGAAGGGCGCGTGGTCGGAGCGGCCGTCGCCCTCGGTCTCGATCTCGGTCGGGACGCCGAGGCCGGTGAAGTAGTCCTTGAACGTCTTCTCGATGGCCGGGTCGTCGTCGTAGACGAAGTAACCGGGGTTCGGTGAGCCGATCATGTCGAAGTTGAGGTAGCCGCTGATACGGGCCCGGTTCGCGGCGGACAGGCTGTTGACGTAGTACCGCGAGCCGACCAGGCCGAGTTCCTCCGCGCCCCACCAGGCGAACCGCAGGTGCTTGGTCGGTTGGTAGTCGGTACGGGCCACGGTCAGCGCGGCCTCCAGGACGGCCGCCGAGCCGGTGCCGTTGTCGTTGATGCCGGCGCCGGAGCTGACGCTGTCGAGGTGCGAGCCGGCCATGACGACCTGGTTGGCGTCGCCGCCGGGCCAGTCGGCGATGAGGTTGTAGCCGACGCGTCCGGAGGCGGTGAACTGCTGGACGGTGGTGGTGAATCCGGCGGCGTCCAGCTTGGCCTTCACGTAGTCGAGGGAGGCCTTGTAGCCGGTGCGGCCGTGGGCGCGGTTGCCGCCGTTGGCGGTGGCGATGGACTGCAACTGGGTCAGGTGCGCCTTGACGTCGGCCACCGGGATGTCGGGGGCCGCGGCGACCGTGGCGGGCTCGGGGGCGGGCGCCGCGCCGGCTGTGGATCCGGTGGCGAGCAGCGTGGCGGCGGCGACGACGGCGGCCGCCGTCGCCCGCCCGGAGACGGAGAGCTTCATGGTGGGGGGCTCCGAGTTCCGCAGGGGCTCCCCATGGGGTGGCCACGGGGAACCCGCAGTGAATGGGGTGCCTGGATGGTGAAGCTGTGGCCAACTCTCCGTCAAGAGGGCTATCTGGACAGTCAGTTCAGATAGCGGAGCGCGTCCGCCTGCCCGGTGAACGCGCCCGGTACGTGCCCGCCGGACGTGCCTGGGCGCGCGCACGCGGTACCCGTCCCCGGGTGCGCGCACCGGGCGCACGCGCTCACTGCACGCAGAACTCGTTGCCCTCCGGATCCGCCATCACCACCCAGCTCCCGGACGGCTCCCTCACCTCCCGCAGCACGCTCGCCCCCAGCGCCGTCAGCCGTTCGACCTCGGTCTCGCGCCGCCCGTCGCCGGGATGCAGATCGAGATGCAGCCGGTTCTTCACCGACTTGGCCTCCGGCACCCGCTGGAACAGCAACCGCCGCCCCAGCCCGGTCCCGCTGTCCGCGTCGAACGGGTCCTCGGGATGCCGTACGGCGATCAGGTCCCGGAAGGCGGGCCGGCCGTGGAACTCCACCGTCGCCTCGCCCGGCAGTGCCCCGGCTTCCAGCAGCCGCTCGACGAGCGCGCTGTTGTCCTCGACCTCGTAGTGCAGCGCGGCGGCCCAGAAGTCGGCCTGGGCGTGCGGGTCGGCGCTGTCGACGACGAGCTTCCAGTGCACGGGTGCGGGTGTCTGCGTCATGCCACCAGTTATAGGCTCCGGGCGCCCTGAACCCACGCCTCCGCCTGCCGCGCGTCGTCGTGCACGACCCGCCGCCGCGCGTCCTCGCGTACAACCTCCCGCCCGTCGGCGCGAGTTCCCGCTACGGCTTGGCGATCGGTGACGGCTCGGCGGACTGCGGCTCGGTGTTCCGGGACGGCTCGGTGACCGGTGACGGGGCGGTGACGGAGGACGGGGCGGGCGCCGTGGGTGCCTCCCGCCCGGAAGGTGCGCTGTCCGCCGTCCGTACGGCGTCGGCGACGCCCGTCGCCGGGACGGCGCGGGGCGTACCGGTCCCGGCGGCGAGCGTGCGGGCCGTCCGGCGTGCGGTGCGCAGCGCGTCCCCGGTGAGCAGGGTCAGGGCCAGCCAGACCAGCGCGAACCCGGCCCAGCGCTCGGGCGGCATGGCCTCGCCGAAGTAGAGGACGCCGAGCAGGAACTGGAAGACCGGCGCCAGGTACTGCAGCAGGCCCAGCGTGGACAGCGGCACGCGGATCGCCGCCGCGCCGAAGCAGACGAGGGGGAGCGCGGTGACGATGCCGGTGGAGGCGAGCAGGGCGGCGTGCCCGGCGCCCTCGCTCGCGAAGGTGGAGCCGCCGTCGGCGGACAGCCACAGCAGGTAGCCGAGGGCGGGCAGGAACTGGATCGCGGTCTCGGCGGTCAGGGACTCGACGCCGCCGAGGTTGACCTTCTTCTTCACCAGCCCGTAGAGGGCGAAGGAGAAGGCGAGGCAGAGGGAGATCCACGGCGGGCGGCCGTAGGCGACGGTCAGGACCAGCACGGCGGCGAAGGCGACGCCGACCGCCGCCCACTGCACGGGCCGCAGCCGCTCCTTCAGGATCAGCACGCCCATGGCGATGGTGACGAGGGGGTTGATGAAGTAGCCGAGGGACGCCTCCACGACGTGCCCGCTGTTCACGGCCCAGATGTAGACGCCCCAGTTGACGGTGATCACGGCGGCGGCGACCGCGATCAGTGCCAGCCGGCGCGGCTGTCGCAGCAGCTCACCCGCCCACGCCCAGCGCCGCACGACGACCAGCGCGACGGCGACGAACACCAGGGACCACACCATCCGGTGGGCGAGGATCTCCGCCGCCCCGGCGGGCTTGAGCAGGGGCCAGAAGAGGGGGACGAGCCCCCACATCCCGTAGGCCGCGAAGCCGTTCAGCAGGCCGGTCCGGCCCTCACCCTTAGACGTCCCGGCCATCGGCCCTCCTTCTGACGACAGGCATGCGTGGTGCGTGGGCATGCGTGCACGAAGGTAACGCCGAGCACCCCCGCCTGTCATGCCCGTATCGGCATACGGTCATGACAGGCGGGGGTGCTCGGGCCGGAGGGCCGTCAGGGCGGACGCCGCCCGGGAGCCGGACGGGTTCCGGCCCCTTGGCCGGGCTCCCGTGAGGTCAGCCCGTGAGGCCCGTGAGGTCAGCCCTTGAGCGCCGCCGTGATCGCCTCGGAGAGCGGGGTGGTCGGGCGGCCGGCCAGGCGGGAGAGGTCGCCGGTGGAGACGACCAGTTCGCCCTTCTCGATCGACGCGTCGACCCCGGCGAGTACCGCGGCGAGCGGCTCGGGCAGCCCGGCGCCGGTCAGGATGCCGGTCAGGGCCTCGGTGGACACGGCGCTGTAGCCGATCTCCCTGCCGGTCTGCCGGCTCAGCTCCGCCGCGTACTCGGCGAAGCTCCACGCCTCGTCGCCGCCGAGCTCGTACGTCTTGTTCTCGTGGCCCTCACCGGTCAGTACGGCCACCGCGGCGGCGGCGTAGTCCGCGCGGGCGGCGGAGGACACCCGGCCCTCACCGGCGGCCGCGACGACCGCGTTGTGTTCGAGCACCGGGGCGAGCTGCTCGGTGTAGTTCTCGTGGTACCAGCCGTTGCGCAGGAGCGTGTAAGGCAGGCCGGAGGCGATCAGGGCCTCCTCGGTGGCGCGGTGGTCGTCGGCCAGCGCGGCGGTCAGGGAACCCGGAGCGCTGGTGTACGCGAGCAGCGCGACCCCGGCCGCCCCGGCGGCGTCGATGACGGCCTGGTGCTGCCGCGGGCGGCCCTTGTCGAACTCGTTGCCCGAGATCAGCAGCACCTTGTCCCCGGCGGCGAACAGGCCGTCGAAGGTCTCGGGCGCGTTGTAGTCGGCGACCGCGAGCCTCACCCCACGGGCCGCGAGATCGGCGGCCTTCGCCTCGTCCCGCACGACGGCGGTGATCTGCTCGGCCGGAACCTTCTCCAGCAACTGCTCCACGACGTGGCGGCCCAGGTGGCCGGTGGCTCCGGTGACGACGATGCTCATGGTTCACAACTCCTTGGGGGGTGCGGTCTGGCACTAACCCTAGGAGTTGCGCTAACTATGCGAAAGTACCCACTTTGAAGTAAGGTACTGGCATGACCGTAAGCATGCAGGGGGAAGCGCCGGACTCCGGGGGCATGTGCCCGTCCCGTCTCGTCCTGGAGCACGTCACCAGCCGCTGGGGCGTCCTCGTCCTGATCGAACTGCTCGACCGCCCGCATCGGTTCAGCGAGCTGCGCCGGGTGATCAGCCGGTTCGGCCGGGCCGTCAGCGAGAAGATGCTCACCCAGACCCTCCAGACCCTGGAGCGCGACGGCCTGGTCCACCGCGACGCCAAGCCGGTCATCCCGCCCCGCGTCGACTACTCCCTCACCGACCTCGGCCGTGAGGCGGCGGAACAGGTGCGCGGGCTCGCCGGATGGGCGCGGGAGCGCATGGCCGACGTCGAGAAGGCCCGCCGGGCATACGACGAGGCCCGGGAACCGACGTCCCGGGCCTCGTGATCCACGACGGGTCCGGCCTCTCTCAGCCGACGACCGTCCAGGTGTCCCCGCCGGCCAGCAGCGCCGCCAGGTCGCCCTTGCCGCGCTGCTCGATCGCGGCGTCCAGCTGTTCGGCCATCTGCGTGTCGTAGACCGGCCGCTCGACGGCGCGGAAGACCCCGATCGGCGTGTTGTGCAGGGTGTCCGGGTCGGCCAGCCGGGACAGCGCGAAGGCGGTGGTCGGGGACGCGGAGTGCGCGTCGTGGACCAGCACCTCGGCCTCGTTCTCCGGGGTTACGGTGACGACCCTCAGGTCGCCGGTGGACGTGTCCCGCACGACCCCCTTCGACAGGTCGCTCCCGAACCGGATCGGCCGGCCGTGTTCCAGCCGGATCACGGCCTCCTCGGCCGACCGCTTGTCCTTGAGGGCCTCGAAGGCGCCGTCGTTGAAGATGTTGCAGTTCTGGTAGATCTCGATCAGTGCCGTGCCCGGGTGGGCGGCGGCCTGGCGCAGTACCTCCGTGAGGTGCTTGCGGTCGGAGTCGATGGTGCGTGCCACGAAGGACGCCTCGGCGCCGATGGCGAGGGAGACGGGGTTGAAGGGCGCGTCCAGCGAGCCCATCGGCGTGGACTTGGTGATCTTGCCGACCTCGGAGGTGGGGGAGTACTGGCCCTTGGTGAGGCCGTAGATCCGGTTGTTGAACAGCAGGATCTTGAGGTTGACGTTGCGGCGCAGGGCGTGGATGAGGTGGTTGCCGCCGATGGAGAGGGCGTCGCCGTCGCCGGTGACCACCCAGACGGACAGGTCCCGCCGGGAGGCGGCCAGGCCCGTCGCGATGGCGGGTGCCCGTCCGTGGATGGAGTGCATGCCGTAGGTGTTCATGTAGTACGGGAAGCGCGAGGAGCAGCCGATGCCGGAGACGAACACGATGTTCTCCCTGGCCAGGCCCAGCTGCGGCATGAAGCCCTGGACCGCGGCGAGGATCGCGTAGTCGCCGCAGCCGGGGCACCAGCGCACTTCCTGGTCGGACTTGAAGTCCTTCATGGACTGTCTGGCCTCGGCCTTCGGCACGAGCGAGAGGGCCTCGATCGTGCCCGTGGCCTCCGTGGACGTCTCAGCCATCGATGGCCTCCTTGAGCGCCGCGGCGAGCTGTTCCGCCTTGAACGGCATGCCGTTGACCTGGTTGTACGAGCGCGCGTCGACCAGATACCGGGCCCGGATCAGGGTGGCGAGCTGGCCGAGGTTCATCTCGGGGATCACGACCTTGTCGTACGCCTTCAGCACCGCGCCCAGGTTCTTCGGGAACGGGTTCAGGTGCCGCAGATGCGCCTGCCCGATGGACTCCCCGGCCGCCCGCAGCCGTCGTACGGCGGCGGTGATGGGCCCGTAGGTGGATCCCCAGCCCAGGACCAGGGTTCCGGCCCCGTGCGGGTCGTCGACCTCGACGTCCGGGACGTCGATACCGTCGATCTTGGCCTGGCGGATGCGGACCATGAAGTCGTGGTTGGCGGGGGCGTACGAGATGTTGCCCGTGCCGTCCTCCTTCTCGATGCCGCCGATGCGGTGCTCCAGGCCCGGTGTGCCCGGGACCGCCCACGGCCGGGCCAGGCTCTGCGGATCGCGCTTGTACGGCCAGAAGACCTCGGTGCCGTCCTCCAGGGTGTGGTTGGGGCCCTGCGCGAACTGCACGCTGAGGTCCGGGAGCTCGTCCAGCTCCGGGATCCGCCAGGGCTCGGAGCCGTTGGCGAGGTAGCCGTCGGACAACAGCATCACCGGCGTGCGGTAGGTGAGCGCGATCCGGGCGGCCTCCACAGCCGCGTCGAAGCAGTCGGCCGGCGTGCACGGCGCGACGACCGGGACCGGGGCCTCGCCGTTGCGGCCGTACATCGCCTGGAGCAGGTCGGCCTGCTCGGTCTTGGTCGGCAGCCCGGTGGACGGCCCGCCACGCTGGATGTCCACGACCAGCAGCGGCAGCTCCAGGGAGACGGCGAGCCCGATGGTCTCCGACTTCAGCGCCACCCCCGGACCGGACGTCGTGGTCACGGCGAGCGACCCGCCGAAGGCCGCCCCCAGCGCCGCCCCGATGCCCGCGATCTCGTCCTCGGCCTGGAAGGTCCGCACGCCGAAGTTCTTGTGCCTGCTCAGCTCGTGCAGGATGTCCGAGGCCGGGGTGATCGGGTACGAGCCCAGGAACAGCGGCAGATCCGCCTGACGGGAGGCGGTGATCAGGCCGTAGGCCAGCGCGAGGTTCCCGGAGATGTTCCGGTACGTGCCGACCGGGAAGGTCTTCGCCGCCGGGGCGACCTCGTAGGAGACGGCGAAGTCCTCGGTGGTCTCGCCGAAGTTCCAGCCGGCGCGGAAGGCGGCGATGTTGGCGGCCGCGATGTCCGGCTTCTTCGCGAACTTCGACCTCAGGAACCTCTCGGTGCCCTCCGTCGGCCGGTGGTACATCCATGACAAAAGGCCGAGCGCGAACATGTTCTTGCTGCGCTCGGCCTCCTTGCGGGTGAGGTCGAAGTCCTTCAGAGCCTCGACGGTCAGTGTCGTCAGCGGCACCGGGTGGAGCTGGTAGCCGTCGAGTGACCCGTCCTCCAGCGGTGAGCTGTCGTAGCCCACCTTCTGCATCGCCCGTTTGGTGAACTCGTCGGTGTTGACGATGATCTCCGCGCCGCGCGGCACGTCGCCGATGTTCGCCTTCAGGGCCGCCGGGTTCATGGCGACCAGCACATTGGGCGCGTCACCCGGGGTGAGGATGTCGTGGTCGGCGAAGTGCAGCTGGAACGAGGAGACGCCGGGGAGGGTGCCGGCGGGCGCGCGGATCTCGGCGGGGAAGTTCGGCAAGGTCGACAGGTCGTTGCCGAACGCCGCCGTTTCGGAGGTGAAGCGGTCGCCGGTGAGCTGCATACCGTCACCGGAGTCCCCCGCGAACCTGATGATCACCCGGTCGAGACGACGGACATCCTTCGTCCCGCCCGGTTTGCGCTGCTCTCCCACGACGGTCTCGTCGGCCTGTTCCGCTGGGCTGCTGACCTGACTGGTCACTGAACTGGACCTCCCTCGAGGTGGCTGTCCGGGAGGGCCTTCCCGAAGGCCCTCCCTGGATCAACCCTACGTCTGCAAGGGTCGCCTTCCCTCGGCCATTCGTATGACGGACACCGTCCCGAGACGGCCCGGCGCCCCGACTGGCCATGATTTCCCGCCCTCCGGCACTGTGCCGGAAAGACGCTCCGGCCGACCCGCCGGTTCTCGTGTCACACACCGGCCGGCCGACCGCACGCCGACAGCACCGGCTTCAGGAATTCAGGTACGTGAGGACCGCGAGCACCCGCCGGTGATCGCCGTCGCTGGGGGACAGGCCGAGCTTGAGGAAGATGTTGCTGACGTGCTTCTCGACCGCTCCGTCGCTCACCACCAGCTGCCTGGCGATCGCCGAGTTCGTCCGTCCCTCGGCCATCAGCCCCAGGACCTCCCGCTCCCGCGGGGTCAGCCCCGCGAGCACGTCCTGCTTACGACTGCGCCCGAGCAGCTGCGCCACCACCTCCGGGTCCAGGGCCGTACCACCGCGCGCGACCCGCACCACCGCGTCCACGAACTCCCGCACCTCGGCCACCCGGTCCTTGAGCAGATAGCCCACGCCCCGGCTGGAACCGGCCAGCAGTTCGGTGGCGTACCTCTCCTCCACGTACTGCGACAGCACCAGCACCCCGAGCCCCGCGTGCGCCCTGCGCAGCTGCACGGCGGCCCGCACCCCCTCGTCGGTGTGCGTGGGCGGCATCCGGACATCGGCGACCACGACGTCGGGCAGCGCACCCTCCGCGTCCAGCTCGCTGATCGTCTTCACCAGCGCCTCGGCGTCCCCGACCCCCGCCACCACCTCGTGCCCCCGGTCGGTCAGCAACCGGGTCAGCCCCTCCCGCAACAGCACCGAATCCTCGGCGATGACCACCCGCACCCTGTCCTCCACGAATTCCGGCCCCCCAGCGCACCCGCGTCCGTCGTCGGCCCTCAGTATCGCGCTAATCGCGCTTCTCTACCGGGCCTGTGGACAGACCGACCGGCCCTTCTGCGTCCCGGCCGGCACGAAAACGGCGTCTTCCAGCCGCATGCTCAGGGACTGGCCGGTTTCCGGGTCCCAGAGGGAGACCCGGTCACCGGACGGACCGAACGTGACGACGGGGCGGGTGGCGGGCGGGAGGGTGCCGTAGACGGGGGGTGTCCTCGTGGTGGGGCGGACGCAGACGAACTCGGGTTCGAGGCCGTACAGGCCGTCCGGGGTGCGGCCCTCGGCGAGGGCGTGCCGGTCGTCCGCGGCGACGACGTCGACCCGGCCGACGGCCACGACCGACAGCAGGAGCGCCGCGACCGTGCCGTACAGGGCGCCGAGCAGCAGGGAGTGCGAGAACGGGGCACCGGCCCGCGCGCCGAGGCGGTGCACGAAGCCCGCTGTCCCGACGAGCAGGAGGAAACCGGCCAGCGCGCACAGACAGGTGAACACACCGGCCCGCAGTGAGTCCCACCAGCCGGTGGTCACGGGATCGCCGGGGAGGTCGAAGTGCGCGAGGTACCTGTCCTGGACGACACCGCCGACCCGGGGCACGCCGGCCAGGAGGACGGGCAGGGCCAGCGGGAGGGTCCACGGCAGGGCGAGGCGCAGCGCGGTGGAGTAGCGGACGGCGTGCGCCAGCCCGAACGAGCCCACGCTGCAGGCCAGCGTCAGGCAGAGGGCGAGAGCGAGGGGCCGGATCAGGCTCCGGGCCGTCCCCGGCGTCAGGTCGGTCACGTGGATCAGGCTCCCGAGGCCCACCGTGCCCAGCAGACCGAGGCCGACGACCAGCAGCGCCGCCATCGACGGCCGGAAGGTCAGGCGCCGCAGCCGGTACTCGGCCGCGACGAACGGCTGGGGGTCGAGCGCGGTGGACAGGGAGGCGATGTCCGGCGTCGGGGACGACGACCCGGCCGGCACACAGATGACGTGCTCTGGCCGGTCGTCCTTGTCGCCGCCCGCGAAGAAGGCGCGCACCCGCTCCCGCGGGGAGACGGCGACCGGCACGACCTCCCACTCCTGCCCCGGCTCCTCCGCCCTGCGGATCAGCGCGGCCTCCCGCACGACCAGCGAGAGCCCGGTGCCGCGGGCCAGCCGGTCCAGCTCGTGCGCCGCCTGCGCGGCGATCCCGCGCCGCGCCCCCAGCAGCCGTACCTCGACCACCCGGGCCACGTGCGAGGCGGCCACACCCCCCGCCGGGCCCTCACCCGCCCTCGGCGCCCGCATCGGCCACCCGAACCCCCCGACGACCTCCTGCGCCAGCGCGATCTCGTCGGGGTCGTCGCGTATCTCCACCAGGACCCGCACCCGGTGGTCGAAGGGCGTACCCGTCGCCGGCGGCGCGGTCGCCGCACCGCCGTCCACCGGCAGCGGCCCGGGGGCCATCGCCCGCCGCCCGTTCGCCCGCCCCCGCATCCGCCCGAGAATCCCGTACCCGGCCACCGCACCGCCCCCGATCCGCACGAAGGGGAAGCAGCGTGCCAGGGCGCGTGCCCGATCGCCAACCGGCCCGACGGAGAGGAGGCCGCGGTGCCGGTGGGTGGTGCCTACCGGGGTGGGACTCGACCGCGGTCCTGGTGGGTGGTGCTGCCTACCGGGACCGGACCCGATCGCGGCCTCGGCGGGTGATACCTACCGGGGCCTG
Organism: Streptomyces sp. NPDC051315; assembly: GCF_044455165.1. Taxonomy (NCBI): domain Bacteria; kingdom Bacillati; phylum Actinomycetota; class Actinomycetes; order Kitasatosporales; family Streptomycetaceae; genus Streptomyces; species Streptomyces sp. NPDC051315. Next base: position 75,972 of record NZ_JBITEN010000021.1, on the reverse strand, counting down.
ACCCGATCGCCGCCCCGCCCGCAGCACCTACCGGGGCCGGACCCGGTCGCCGTCCCCGGCTAGACCGACCGCCACGGCAGTTCCGCCGTCACCCGGGTCGGGCCGCCCACGGGTGAGTCCACCACCAGGATTCCGTCCACCGCGTCCAGCCGGCCGGCCAGGCCCGCGAGGCCCGACCCGGCGGAGGTGTCCGCGCCGCCCACGCCGTCGTCGACGACCTGCACCATCAGCCGGTTCTCCACCCGCCACACGTCGACCGAGGCCGACCGCGCCCGGCTGTGCTTGCTGACGTTCTGGAGCAGCTCGGAGACGGTGAAGTAGGCGATGCCCTCGATGGCCGGCGCCGGCCGCTGCGTGAGGTCGACCTCCACCTGCACCGGCACGGTGCACCGGGACGCCACCGCCGACAGCGCCGCGTCCAGGCCCCGGTCGGTCAGCACCGCCGGGTGGATGCCCCGCGCCAGGTCCCGCAGTTCCTGCAACGCCGTCTTCACCTCGCCGTGTGCCTCGTCCACCATCCGTGCCGCCGCCTGCGGGTCCTCGCGCAGCTTCTCCTTCGCCAGCCCCAGGTCCATCGCCAGCGCCACCAGCCGCGCCTGCGCCCCGTCGTGCAGGTCCCGCTCGATGCGCCGCAGGTCGGCCGCCGCCGCGTCCACCACGACCCCCCGGTCGGACTCCAGCTCCACCACCCGCGACGCCAGCCGGGACGGCCCCAGCAGTCCGTGCACCATCACCCGGTCCACGGTGGTCAGCGCCCGCACGATCCACGGCGTGGCCAGCGTGAACAGCAGACCCACCAATGCGGTCACGGTGATCTCGAACGGGTTGTCGAGGTAGACCCGGTGCTGCTCGTCCCCGTACAGCTGGAGCCCGCCCTGCCCGCCGTACATCGGGAACAGCCAGAACCACAGCGGATACGTCAGCATCGCCCAGCCGTACGCCCAGAAGGCGACCGCGACGGAGAAGGAGAACACCGCCCACGGCAGGTGCAGCACCGCGTACAGCACGTGCCGCCAGGACGTGCCGCTCCTGAGCATCGCGCCCATCCAGGCCAGCGCGCCCCGCGCGCGCGGCCGCAGCGGCTCGGGCGTGGCCACCTCCAGGCCGAGCAGGGCCCGCGCCCGCGTCCGCTCCACCGCCCCGAAGCCCCGGCAGCCGGCCAGCCCCGCCGCCAGCACCGGGATGCCGAGGAACGTCACCAGCAGCCCCGCGCCCAGCGACAGCATCGTCACCGCGAACACGAACAGCACGACGCTGATCGGCAGGCCCAGCAGCACATAGGCGAACTCGCGCCAGGCCCGCGCCTCGACCGGCGCCCGCAGCGCGAGCGGCAGCCGGTGCCGGCGTCCGTCGCCGGGACCGTGCGCGGACCCGTCCGTGTACCGGGTGAACTCCCCGTACTCGCTGTACTGCGTGGCCATCGGCGTCGTCCGTTCTACTCGTCTCGTCCGCGGGGTGTCGGCGGGTTCCCGACGGTCGGCGGGCCGGCCCCGGTGGGCCGCTCCCGGTTGGTCACGGTGGGCCGCGGACCCGGTGGGCCGCGGACCGTGGGTTCCGCCCGCCCGTCGCAGCCGGGCGTTCGTCAGGTGTCGCCCCCTACCTCCAGCCTGCTCGGTGGCGGGTGCACGGACCATGGAGTCCGTCGGCGTCTTGGACGGGGGGTTTTCCCTACCCCGCGCGCTTCGGCCGGCTCGGCCGGTCCGGCTGATCCGTCCGGCCCGGCTGCTCCGTCCGGTCCCGCCAGGGCAGCTCGGCGGTCACCGTCGTCGGGCCGCCCGGCGGCGAGTCCACGACGAACAGGCCGTCCACGGCGCCCAGCCGCTCCGCGAGCCCCCGCATCCCCGTGCCGCCGTCGAGCCGCGCACCACCCCGGCCGTCGTCCGACACCTGGATGAGCAGCCGGTTCTCCACCCGCCACACGTCGACGGAGGCCGACCGCGCCCCGCTGTGCTTGCTGACGTTCTGCAGCAGCTCGGAGACGGTGAAGTAGGCGATGCCCTCGATGGCCTGCGCCGGCCTCGACGGCAGGTCGGCCGTCACCGTCACCGGCACCGTGCACCGCGACGCCACCGACGACAGCGCCGCGTCCAGGCCCCGGTCGGTCAGGACGGCCGGATGGATGCCCCGGGCGAGGTCCCGCAGCTCCTGCAGGGCGAGCTTCACCTCGCCGTGCGCCTCCTCGACCATCGCCGACGCCGCGTCGGGGTCCTCCAGCAGCTTCTCCTTGGCCAGGCCCAGGCCCATCGCCAGGTTGACGAGCCGGGCCTGCGCCCCGTCGTGCAGGTCCCGCTCGATGCGCCGCAGGTCGGCGGCGGCCGTGTCGACCACGACCCCCCGGTCGGACTCCAGTTCGGCGATCCGCCGCTCCAGCTCGTCGGACGGGGACAGCAGGGCACGGACCATCGCGCGGTCCGCGTTGGCCAGCCCGCGCGCCACGAACGGCAGCACCGGCCACAGCACGAACAGCGAGGTGAAGACGACCGTGAACGTGACGAGGCCCCACGGCAGCCGGATGAAGTCGTACAGGACCGTCCGCCAGGCCACCGGGTCCCTCAGCGCCAGCCACATCCCCTGGAAGACGTTGCCCGCCCGGCGTAACGGCAGCGGGCTCGGCTCGTCGACCCGTACCCCGAGCAGCAGCCGCGCCCGCCCCCGCTCGAACCGGCCGATCAGCCGCGCCCCCAGCAGCCCCAGCGCGAGCAGCGGCAGTCCGACCACCGTCAGCGTCAACGTGGCGCCGGTGAACAGCACCGTCATCACGTACGTGAAGCCGAAGAGCGACATCGGCAGGTTCGCCAGGAGATGCGCGATCTCCTTCCACGTGTGCGCGTCGTAGGCGAGACGGGCCGGCGGCAGGCGGTCCTCGCGCCCCACCGCCCCCCGGCCGGGCACCGGCACGGCCACCGGCACGGACACGACGGGCGGGCGCACCGCGGCGGGGCCGGGCGGGTACCCGGATCCGGGAAGGGGCGGGTGTCCGGCTTCGGGAGCGGGCGGGTGCCCGGCTCTGGGGGAGGAGTGGTGCTGCCCGGCTCCGGGGGCAGACTGGGATGCGGTCATATGGGTTAGCGTGCCGCGCGGCGCGCCGCCGCGCCATGCAGTACGCCCCTTCCGTCGCCTGGGGAAAGCCCCACCCCCGTTGCCCCGGGCGAGACGGGCTGCTTACCGTGCTTTTATCAGGCCCTAGACTCCCGTGCGTACAGATCGTCGAACAGGCCGAGGTCGGGGAGCGAGGGACGGACGGTGCCGCAGACGTCGCACGAAACGTTGAGGGATTCCACGGTCGTCGTCGCGTCGGACTACTTCCACTCCTACGCGGTCGTCGGACTGCTCGCCGCTGTCGGCGTGCTGTTCGTCGCGGTCGCCTTCGGCGCGGGCCGCCTGCTGCGCCCCGTGGTCCCGACCCCCGAGAAGCTCCTGACGTACGAGTGCGGCGTCGACCCCGTCGGCGAGGGCTGGGCCCACACCCAGGTCCGCTACTACGTCTACGCCTTCCTCTACGTGATCTTCGCGGTCGACTCGATCTTCCTCTTCCCCTGGGCGACGGTCTTCGCGGCCCCCGGCTACGGCGCCACCACCCTCGTGGAGATGTTCCTCTTCCTCGGCTTCCTGGCCGTGGGCCTGCTGTACGCCTACAAGAAGGGCGTCCTGGCATGGACGTGACCCCCGCTCCTTCCGAGCCCGTGTACCTCCCGGAGCCCAAGCGGCTGGGCGCCCTCGCCCGCCTCGCCCCCGAGCCGATGAAGGTCGTCCTCAACTGGGGCCGCCGCTACTCCCTGTGGGTCTTCAACTTCGGCCTCGCCTGCTGCGCGATCGAGTTCATCGCCGCGTCGATGGCCCGCCACGACTTCATCCGCCTGGGCGTCATCCCCTTCGCCCCCGGCCCGCGCCAGGCCGACCTCATGGTCGTCTCGGGCACGGTCACGGACAAGATGGCCCCGGCCGTGAAGCGCCTCTACGAGCAGATGCCCGAGCCGAAGTACGTCATCTCCTTCGGCGCGTGCAGCAACTGCGGCGGCCCCTACTGGGACTCGTACTCCGTCACCAAGGGCGTCGACCAGATCATCCCGGTGGACGTCTACGTCCCCGGCTGCCCGCCCCGCCCCGAAGCGCTGCTCCAGGGCATCCTCAAGCTCCAGGAGAAGATCGCCCGCGAGTCGCTGGGCGAGCGGTACGGCACGTCCCGCCCGTCGACGGCCGCGCTGCAGAGCGGTCTGGTCCAGCCGCCGTCCGGCGTTTCCGGGGAGGCGGACCGATGACCTCCGTCGGCTGGCTGCCCACCCCCGCCGAGGAGCTCTTCGGCCCGGACGCCACGGCCGAGGAGGCGTACGACGTCCTGACGGTGGACGTCCCCCCGGCCGCCTGGACCACGGCGCTGGAGACGGCCCGCGACCGTCTGGGCTGCACCTACTTCGACTGGCTCAGCGCGGTCGACGAACCGGGCACCGGCTTCCGCGTCTCCGCCCACGTCGTCGCCCTCTCGCCGGTCCGCCGGCTGCTGGTGCGCACGACGGTCCCGCACGAGGCCCCCACCCTCGCCTCAGCCGTCGACGTCTACGCGGGCGCCGCCTGGCACGAACGCGAGACCCACGAGATGTTCGGCGTCGTCTTCGAGGGGCATCCGGCCCTGGACCACCTGCTGCTCCCGGAGGGCTTCGAAGGCCACCCCCTCCGCAAGGACTTCGTCCTCGCGGCGCGCGTCGCCAAGGCCTGGCCCGGCGCCAAGGAACCCGGCGAGTCCGAGCACGGCGGCCCCAAGCGCCGCCAGATGCTCCCCCCTGGCGTCCCCGACCCGAACGAGTGGGGCCCCCTCAAGGGCCAGCTCCCGCCTGCCCCGGCCCGCCCGGCCCGGGGCGCGGCGGCGGGCCGCGCGGCCGGCGAACGACCGGCCCGGGGCACCGCGGAACGTCCCGCGCGGGCAGCCGGAGAGCGCCCGGTACGGCGGACGCGCACGGCGGCCGAGGGCTCGGTCAGCCAGGCGGCGACGCCGGAACCCGCGACGGGCACGGAACCCACGTCGGGCGCGGTGACCGGGGGCACCTCTGCTCCGACGGCCGCAGGGGCCACGACGCCCGCGCCGTCGACGGGTACGGCGGGTACGGGAGCTTGGGGGGCTTCGGCTTCCCCGGCGGCGTCGGCCCCGGCACCGTCGGCTTCGCGCCCGCCCCGGAGCACGGCCGGACCGCGCCGGTCCCGAAGCGTCAGCGAGGGGTCGTCATCGCAGCGGACGCCGGCCGCTGAGGCGACGCCTGCCGGAGAGTCCCCGGCGCCCCCGCCCTCCCCGGCAGGCCCCCGCAGCTCCGACGCCCCCTGGCACCACGCCCGCCCGGCCTTCGACGAACCACAGCGGAAGGAGCCCGACTCCGAGCGGCCGAAGCCGGCAGGGGCCGACTCCGAGCGGCCGAAGCCGGCAGGGGCCGACTCCGAGCGGCCGAAGCCGGCAGGGGCCGACTCCGAGCGGCCGAAGCCGGCAGGGACCGTCCCCGAGCGGCCGGAGTCCGAGCCGGTGCCGGAGTCCGGGTCGGTGCCGGAGTCCCGGTCGGCCCCGCAGGCCGGGTCGGCGCCGGAGCCCGCGTCGGCCCCGGACAGGGAGCCGACTCCCGGGAAGGCGCCGTCCCCCGAGGCGGAGCCGTCTCCCGAGAAGGCGCCGTCTCCCCAGAAGGCACCCACCCCCGACACGGACGACACCCCCGACACCACACCCCCGGCGAACCCCCAAGGAGGCCCGCAGTGAACGACGCTCTCGACGTCGCCCTGCGACTCCTGGTCGTCTTCGTCGTCTTCCTCACCTTCCCCCTGATCATCGGCCAGACCGAGCACAAGGTGATGGCCCACATGCAGGGCCGCCTCGGCCCGATGTACGCCGGCGGATTCCACGGCTGGGCCCAGCTGATCGCGGACGGCGTGAAGTTCGCGCAGAAGGAGGACGTCGTCCCGGCGGGCGCGGACCGCCGTATCTTCCAGCTCGCCCCCGCCGTCGCCCTCCTCCCGTACCTCCTCGTCCTCCTCGCCATCCCGATCGGCCCGAGCGAGGGCGCGGTCGGCGAGGTCGTCGACGCGGGTGTCTTCTTCGTCCTCGCCGTGATGGGCGTGGGTGTCCTCGGCTCGCTGATGGCCGGCTGGGCCAGCGCGAACAAGTTCTCCCTCCTCGGCGGCCTGCGCACCGCCGCCCAGCTCCTCGCCTACGAACTCCCGATGCTCCTCGCCGCCGCCTCGGTGGCGATGGCGGCCGGGACGGTGTCGATCCCCGGCATCCTCGACGCCTTCGAGTGGTGGTGGCTGCCCTGGCAGATCGTCGGCGCGATCGTCTTCTTCGTCGCCGGCCTCGCCGAACTCCAGCGGCCCCCCTTCGACATGCCCGTCGCCGACTCGGAGATCATCTTCGGCGCGTACACCGAGTACACCGGTCTCCGCTTCGCCCTCTTCCTCCTCGCCGAGTACGCCGGGATCGTCGTCCTCTGCGGCCTGACCACCGTCCTCTTCCTGGGCGGCTGGCACGGCCCCTGGGGTGCCGACGGCCTCGGCTGGGTCTGGACCCTGCTGAAGACGGCGCTGCTCGCCTTCCTGGTCATCTGGCTCCGCGTCACCTACCCCCGACTGCGCGAGGACCAGCTCCAGAAGCTGTCCTGGACCCTGCTCGTCCCCCTCTCCCTCGCCCAGATCGCCCTCACCGGCATCGTCAAGGTGGTGATCCAGTAGCCATGGCCGAGCCTGTCCCGCCCACCCGGCCCCGCATCCCCGGCAGCGGCCTCGCCAAAGGTCTGGCCGTCACCCTGCGCACGATGATGAGGAAGACCGTCACCGAGCAGTACCCGGACACCCAGCCCGACCTCCCGCCTCGAACCCGCGGTGTGATCGGCCTGTTCGAGGAGAACTGCACGGTCTGCATGCTGTGCGCGCGTGAGTGCCCCGACTGGTGCATCTACATCGACTCCCACAAGGAGACGATCCCGGCGGCGACCCCCGGCGGCCGCGAACGCAGCCGCAACGTCCTCGACCGCTTCGCCATCGACTTCTCCCTGTGCATGTACTGCGGTATCTGCATCGAGGTCTGTCCTTTCGACGCCCTGTTCTGGTCCCCGGAGTTCGAGTACGCCGAGACCGACATCCGCGACCTCACCCACGAACGCGACAAGCTCCGCGAGTGGATGTGGACCGTCCCGGCCCCGCCCGCCCTCGACCCCGGCGCGGAGGAACCCAAGGAGATCGCCGCCGCCCGCAAGACGGCCGAGAAGCTGGCCGCCGCCCAGGCCGACCCACAGGAGGGGGACGCGTGAGCCTCGCAGCCGAAGCCCACGGCTTCCTCTCCCCGACCGGCGTCGAGATCGCCTTCGTCCTCGTCGGCCTGGTCACCTTCGGGGCCGCCCTCGTCACCGTCACCACCCGGCAACTGGTCCACGCCGCCCTGTGGCTGGTGGTCGCCCTCGGCGGCCTGGCCGTCGAGTACCTGCTGCTCACCGCCGAGTTCATCGCCTGGGTGCAGGTCCTCATCTACGTCGGTTCCGTCGTCGTCCTCCTCCTGTTCGGTCTGATGCTCACCCGGGCCCCCATCGGCCGCTCCCCGGACGCCGACTCCGGCAACCGCTGGGCCGCCCTCGCCGTGGCCGTCGCCGCCGCGGCCGCCCTGGTCTGGGTCGTCGTCGACGCCTTCCGCGCCACCTGGATCGACCTCGACGGGCCTGCCGCCGGCTCGACGAAGGTCACCGGCGCGAGCCTCTTCCAGCACTGGGTCCTCCCCTTCGAGGCCCTCTCCGTCCTCCTCCTCGCCGCCCTGGTCGGCGCGATCGTCCTCTCCCGCAAGGCCAAGGCGGAGACGCCCGGCGCGGGCAAGTCCGACGCGGGGAAGCCCGGCCCGGGCAAGTCCGGCGCGCGCAACCCGGGCGAGGACAAGGCCGACACGGAAGGTGTCCGCTGATGCACCTCGCCTATCCCGCCGTCCTCGCCGCCCTCCTCTTCTCCACCGGCCTGTACGGCGTCCTCGCCCGCCGCAACGCCATCCTGGTCCTGATGTCGGTCGAGCTGATGCTCAACGCCGTCAACCTCAACCTCGTCGCCTTCGACGTCTGGCTCAGCAGGGCCGCCGAGGAGACCCTGCACTCCGGCCAGGCCCTGACCCTGTTCACCATCGCCATCGCCGCCGCCGAGATCGGCATCGGCCTGGCGATCGTCCTCGCCGTCCACCGCAACCGGGGCACCGCGGACATCGACAAGCTCCGCGACACCGCCGAGGGCCACGAGAGCCACCCGGGCGACGGCCCCGACAGCGACACCCACACGGCCGAGCCGACCGAGCGGACCGAGAAGGCTGAGGCCACCGCGTGACCACGACCACCCTCGCCGTCCTCGTCCCCCTCCTGCCGTTCCTCGGCGCCGTCGCCGGCCTGCTCCTCGGCCGTACGGCCCCCGGCTTCGTCCGCCCGCTCGCCGTCCTGCCGACCCTCACCTCCCTCGTCGTGGCCGTCCTGGTCGCCGTCCGCCAGGGCGGCGACGCGGCCGTCGACGCGGCCACCGAACTCACGCCCACCGGCTCGGTCCCGATCGAGCTGGCCCTGCACATCGACGGCTTCGCCGCCCTCGTCGCCGTCCTGGTCGGCCTCGTCGCCACCTGCGTGCAGATCTACTCCACCGGCTACCTCCGCGACGACCCTCGCTACCCCTCCTACGCGGCCCTCGTCTCCCTGTTCACCTCCGCGATGTTCCTCGTCGTCTACTCCGGCGACCTGATCGTGCTGCTGGTCGGCTGGGAGGTCATGGGCATCTGCTCCTACTTCCTGGTCGGCCACTACTGGGAGACCCCCGAGGCCCGCGCCGCCTCGATCAAGGCCTTCCTCGTCACCAAGCTCGGCGACGTACCCTTCCTCATCGGCCTGTTCGCCCTCGCCACCGACGCCGGCTCCTTCCGCGTCACGCGGGTCCTCGGCGCCGTCGCACACGGCGGACTCGACCACCCGACGCTCATCGCCCTGCTGCTCCTGGCCGGCGTGGCCGGCAAGTCCGCGCAGTTCCCGCTGCACTCCTGGCTTCCGGACGCGATGGCGGGCCCGACACCCGTCTCCGCGCTGATCCACGCCGCGACGATGGTCGCCGCCGGTGTCTACTTCATCGCCCGTCTCCTCCCGGTGTTCGAGGCCTCCCAGGCCGCGATGGTCGTCCTCGCCGTCATGGCCGCCGTCACGATGGCCGGCTCGGGTCTCGCCGCGCTCGCCCAGGACGACATCAAGCGCGTCCTCGCCTACTCGACGATCGGCCAGCTCGGCTACATGACCGGAGCCCTGGCCGTCGGCGACCGCGGTGCCGCCGTCTTCCACCTCCTCTCGCACGGCGCCTTCAAGGCGCTGCTGTTCCTCGCCGCCGGCGTGATCATCCACGCCGCCGGCACCAACTCGCTGGCCGCCATGTCCCGCATGAGCCACCTGCGCGACCGCGTCCCCGACGCCTTCTGGACGATGACCGTGGCGCTCCTCGCGCTCGCCGCGATCCCGCCCTTCAGCGGCTTCTTCTCCAAGGAATCCGTCCTCGGCGCCGCCGAGCACGTCTCCACCGGCCACACCGAGCACGCCCCCGCCGCCGCGGGCTGGATCGTCCTCGCCGCGGGCCTGCTCACCGCCCTCCTCACCGCCGCCTACGCGACGCGACTGTGGCTGCTGGCCTTCCGCGGCCGGGGCACCGAGGCCCCCGACCACGGCCGGCAGCCGCTGCCGATGACCGTCGTCCTGTGGGTGCTCGCCGTGCCCTCCCTCGCCCTCGGCGGGCTGGCCTACCGCTCGCTCCCCGACTGGTTCGACGGCCAGGACCTCGCCCCGACCCTCACCACCTCCGTCCTCGGTACGGGCGCCGCCCTCGTCGGCGGCCTCGCCGTCCACGCCGCCTGGCGGCACACCACCGCGCTCACCGCCCGCACACCCCTGGGCGCGGTCGCCGCCCACCCCGAGGGTGACGCCGGGCAGGTCGAGGCCGAGGCCATCGCGACCCACACGCCCGCCTACGGAGACATCGCCTCCGCCCCCGACCCGGCCGACCCCGGACGGCTCCTGCTGGGCCCGCTGCACCGCCACGCGGCCGTCGGCTTCCACCTCGACGCCGTCTACCGGGCCCTGTTCGTCCGCCCGGTGCAGGCCGCAGCGAGCCTCGTCCGGTTCCTCGACCGCGAGGTCGTCGACACCTACGTACGCGGCGCGGGCACCCTGCCCCGCTGGCTCGGCACCGCCGTACGGCGCGCCCAGACCGGCAACGTCCAGACCTATGTGAGCGCGCTGCTCGCCGGCACCGTCGTCCTGGCGGTCGCCGTCCTCCTCGTCGCCACGGGAGCGTGAGCAGGCGTGATCGATATCAGCGAGTCCGTGATGCAGTTCCTTCTGGCGTTCATCGTCGTCGGCCCGCTCCTCGGCGCCGCCGCCGCTCTCCTGCCGGCCCCGCCCGGGCTGAGGGGGAAGTCACCCGAGCAGGCCGTGCTGCGGCACGGCGTGACCGTGACCGGCGCGATCCTCATCGCCGCGCTCGTCCTCGCGCTCGGCTTCGACCACGACCAGCCGTCGAAGATGCAGGCCACGACCGACATCAGCTGGATCCCCGCACTCGACGTGCGCATCCACCTCGGCATCGACGGCATCTCCCTCCCCCTTCTGGTCCTGACCGCGCTGCTGACCTTCCTCTGCGCGCTCTACTCGTACTTCAACCTGCCCGCGGGCCCGAGCCCGAAGGCCTTCGTCGCGCTGCTGCTCGTCCTCGAGTCCGGCACGCTCGCCACCTTCGCCGTCCTCGACCTGCTGCTGTTCTTCCTCGCCTTCGAGACGGTCCTGATCCCGATGTACTTCCTCATCGCCCGCTGGGGCGGTGCGGGCCGGACCCAGGCGGCCTGGAAGTTCATCCTGTACACGCTGCTCGGGTCCGTCGTCATGCTGCTGGGCCTGCTCCTGGTCGGAATCACGGCGGGCACGTTCGACATGGTGGCACTCGCCACTGACAACGGCCGGTCGCTGACCACATCCGTGCAGGTCATCGCCGTTGCGTCGATCGGGATCGGGCTCGCGGTCAAGACCCCGATGTGGCCGCTGCACAGCTGGCTGCCCGATGCCCACACCGCCGCCCCGACCGTCGGATCGGTCCTCCTCGCCGGCGTCCTGCTGAAGATGGGTACGTACGGATTCGTCCGGATCCTCCTCCCGGTCGCGCCCGACGGCTTCCACACCTTCGCGCCCTACCTCGCCGCCTTCGCCGTCGTCGGCATCATCTACGGGTCCCTGGCCTGCCTGGCCCTCGCCAAGCGCGGCGCCAAGGGCGACCTCAAGCGCCTCATCGCCTACTCCTCCGTCGGCCACATGGGCTTCGTCCTCCTCGGCGTCGCCTCCATGACCCCGACCGGCGTCAACGGCGCCCTGTTCGCCAACATCGCCCACGGCCTCATCACCGGCCTCCTGTTCTTCCTGGTCGGCGCCCTGAAGGACCGCACCGGCACCACCGACCTCGACACCCTCGCCGAGGAGACCGGCGCCGCCCTGTACGGCAGGGCCCCGCGCCTCGGCGGCCTCCTCGCCTTCGCGGCGGTCGCCTCGCTCGGCCTGCCCGGCCTCGCCGGGTTCTGGGGCGAGATGCTCGCCCTGTTCGGCGCCTTCGACCCCGCCGACGGCCTCAGCCGCCCCGCCTTCCTCACCTTCACCGCGATCGGCGCGTTCGGCACCCTGCTGACGGCCGCCTACCTGCTCGTCGTGGTCCGCCGCGTCTGCATGGGCGCCGTCCGCCAGGACGCCCCGCGCCTCACCGACGTCCGCGGCTACGAGTTCGCGGCCTGGACGCCGCTCGTCGTCCTCACCGTCGTCGCCGGCCTCTGGCCGAAGGCACTCCTCGGCCTGACCGACCCGGCCGTGCAGCAGCTCCTCGCAGGAGGCACCCGATGAGCTCCCTGGCCCAGCCCCTGGCCCAGCCCCTGGCCCAGTCCGAGTCGCTGGTCCAGTCCGTCGACTGGCTCGCGATCGCCCCGCCCACCCTCGCGGCGGTCGTCGGCCTCGCCGTCCTCGTCACCGACCTGTTCCTGCCCGAGGCGAGGAAGCCGCTCCTCGGCCGGCTCTCCGTCGCCGGGCTCGCCGTGTCCACGGCCCTCCTGCTGCCCCTCCTGGACGGCGACCGCTCCACCTTCTGCCTGACCGGCGACCCGCGCGTGTGCAGCTACACCGCCGACCGCTTCACCCTGGTCATCCAGTTCCTGGTCCTCGGCGGCGCACTGCTGGCCGCCCTTCTGTCGGTCACCGCCCTGAAGGACGCGCGGGGGCGCCTGCCCGAGGGGGAGTTCTGGTTCCTGCTGCTCTCCTCCGCCGCGGGCGCCGCCCTCCTGCCCGCCTCCCGTGACCTCGCCACCCTCGTCGTCGCCCTGGAGGTCGCCTCCCTGCCAGCCTTCGCCCTCGTCGGCATCCGGCACGGCGACCGCAGGTCGTCCGAGGCGGCCCTGAAGTTCTTCCTGTCCTCCGTCACCGCGACCGCCGTCAGCCTCCTGGGCATCAGCTTCGTCTACGCCACGACCGGCAGCCTCCACCTCACCCGGATCGCCGACCGCATCCAGGACGTGGACGGCCAACTGCACATCCTCGCCCAGACCGGTGTGGTGCTCACCCTCATCGGCTTCGCCTTCAAGACGGCCGCCGTCCCCTTCCACTTCTGGGTCCCCGACACCTACATCGGCGCCCCCCTGCCCGTCGCCGCCTACCTGTCCGTCGTCGGCAAGGCGGTCGGCTTCTCCGGCCTCATCCTCGTCACGGTCGTCGGCTTCCCCTCGTACGCCGACGTCTGGGGCCCCGCCCTCGCCGCGCTGGCCGCCCTCACCATGACCGTCGGCAACGTCGGCGCCCTCCGCCAGCAGGCCACGCGCGCGTACAGCGCCGTACGCCTCCTCGCCTGGTCCTCCGTCGGCCAGGCCGGCTACCTCCTCGTCCCGATCGCCGCCGCCGCGTACACCGACGACCCCGACCACGCCATCGGCTCCACCGTCGCCTACGCGCTCATGTACGGCGCCGTGAACCTGGGCGCCTTCGCGGTGGCCGCCCTGGTCGGCCGTACGAGTCCGGCGAACCGCCTCACGGACTACCGGGGCCTGTACGCGAGGAACCCCCTGGCCGCCCTCCTCCTGGCCTTCTTCCTGCTCTGCCTCGCCGGACTGCCCCCGGGCATCATCGGCCTCTTCGCCAAGGTCACCGTCTTCTCGGCGGCCGTCGACGCGGACCTGGGCTGGCTCGCGGTCGTCATGGCCGTCAACGTGGTCATCGCCCTGTACTACTACCTCCAGTGGACGGCGCTGCTCTTCCGCGCCCCCGAGGGCGAGCCCGTCCAGCACCGCGTCCCCGCGCCCCTCACGGCCGCCCTCACCCTCACCGCGATCGTCGGCCTCGCCCTCTCCGGAGCACCCCAGCTCGTCCTGCGCTTCGCCGACACGGCCCTCTTCTGATCCGTTCCGGCGCCCCTCACCCGGACGGCCCGCGCATGCCCTCGGAGGCACAAGGGAACTAGTGCTGTTCGCCTGGCGTTGACCAAACCGGGAGGTTCCACTGGACGTGACACCACGACACCAGTGGCATCGCAGACCAGAGGCAAGATCAGCAAGCGAAGGGTTCCCCTGCCGCACGACTTGGAGGGCGTACCGTGCACCGCCGGCACAACGGGCTCAGGACCGCAGTACTCCTCGGGGGACTGTCCGCACTCATCATCGTCATCGGCAGCTTCTTCGGACGCGCCGGGCTCGTGGTCGCCGTCCTGATCGCGCTCGGCACCAACGCCTACGCCTACTGGAACAGCGACAAGCTGGCCCTGCGCGCGATGCGTGCCCGCCCCGTGAGCGAGTTCGAGGCCCCGGGCCTCTACCGCATGGTCCGCGACCTCTCCACCCAGGCCCGCCAGCCCATGCCCCGCCTGTACATCTCCCCGACCGAGGCCCCCAACGCCTTCGCCACCGGCCGCAACCCGCGCAACGCGGCCGTGTGCTGCACGGAGGGCATCCTGCGCCTCCTCGACGAGCGCGAACTGCGCGGCGTCATCGGCCACGAGCTGAGCCACGTCTACAACCGGGACATCCTCATCGCCTCGGTCGCCGGCGCCCTCGCCTCCGTGATCATGTTCCTGGTCAACTTCGCCTGGCTCATCCCCATCGGCCGCTCGGACGACGACGACGGCCCCGGCCTTTTCGGCATGCTCCTGATCATGCTGCTGGGTCCGCTCGCCGCATCCCTCATCCAACTCGCCATCAGCCGTTCCCGCGAGTACGAGGCCGACGCCTCCGGCGCCCAGCTCACCGGCGACCCCTTGGCCCTCGCCGGTGCCCTGCGCAAGCTCGAACTCGGCACCAAACAACTCCCGCTGCCCCCCGAGCCCCGCATCGAGACCGCGAGCCACATGATGATCGCGAACCCGTTCCGGCCGGGCCAGGGACTGTCCAAGATGTTCTCGACGCACCCGCCGATGGCGGAGCGCATCGCCCGTCTCGAGAAGATGGCAGGACACCACCAGTGAAGACCATCCTGAACGTCATCTGGCTCATCCTCAGCGGCTTCTGGCTCTTCCTCGGGTACATGCTGGCGGGCCTGCTGCTCTGCGTGACGATCATCGGCATCCCGTTCGGCATCGCGGCGTTCCGTATCGGCGTCTACGCCCTCTGGCCCTTCGGCCACACCACGGTCGAGCGCCGCGACGCCGGAGCCCCCTCCTGCCTCGGCAACGTGCTGTGGCTGATCCTCGCCGGCTGGTGGCTGGCCCTGGCCCACATCGTCACCGGCGTCGCTCTCTGCCTGACGATCATCGGCATCCCGTTCGGCATCGCCAACTTCAAGCTGATCCCGGTCTCCCTGCTCCCGCTGGGGCGCGAGATCGTTCCCACGGACCAGCCGTTCGCCGCCCGCTGACCCCAGCCGCGTCCCCGGCGGGCGCGGACGCCACCGACCCCCGACGCGGGCCCTTCGACCTCCCGTTGTCCACAACCGGCCGGTTGTCCACAGGCCGGCCCCGGATGTCAGTGGCGCCCCGCATCATGAACGCATGACCGAGAACGAACAGGCGCACATCCGACCGGCGGGAGGCACGGCCCCCGCCCGTCCCTGGCGCGCGTTCCGATATCCGGGACGGCCTGAGCGCCGACCTCACCGTACGGATGCGCGGTCGCCCACCTCGGCGGCCCTACCGCCGCCCCGCGGCCATCCGCCCCCGTACCGCGTACGCGACCACACCCACCGCCAGCACGCCCGCCCCCGCGATCACCGACGCCCCCGGCAGCGCGAACGCCAGCACCACGCACCCGAGGAGACCCACGGCGGGCAGCGCCCGCTTCAGGGGAGCCGGATCCAGGGTCCACGCCGAGGCGTTGGCCACCGCGTAGTACGCCAGCACACCGAAGGAGGAGAATCCGATCGCGCCCCGTACGTCCACCGTGGCGGCCAGGGCCGCGACCACCGCGCCCACGGCCAGTTCGGCCCGGTGCGGTACCTGGAAGCGCGGATGCACCGCGGACAGCGCGCCGGGCAGATGGCGGTCCCGCGCCATGGCCAGCGTCGTACGCGAGACGCCCAGGATGAGGGCGAGCAGCGAACCCAGCGCTGCCACGGCGGCCCCGACCCGGACCACCGGCACCAGCCCCGGCACGCCGGCCGCCCGCACCGCGTCGGCCAGCGGCGCCGCCGCGCGCCCGAGGTCCCCTGCCCCCAGCACCGAAAGGACAGCCACGGCCACACCCGCGTACACGGCCAGCGCGATGCCCAGCGCCAGCGGAATCGCGCGGGGGATGGTGCGCGCCGGATCCCGTACCTCCTCGCCGAGGGTCGCGATGCGCGCGTACCCGGCGAACGCGAAGAACAGCAGACCGGCGGCCTGCAGCACCCCGCCGACGCCACCGGACGCCCCGACGTCCAGCCGCCCGGCGTCGGACTCCCCGGACCCCAGACAGACCACGACCACGGCGGCGAGGACCGCCAGGACCACCGCCACGATCGCCCGCGTCAGCCAGGCCGACTTCTGGATGCCGCCGTAGTTCACCGCGGTCAGCGCCACCACGGCCGCGACCGCCACCGCGTGCGCCTGCCCCGGCCAGACGTACGCCCCGACCGTCAGAGCCATCGCCGCACAGGAGGCCGTCTTCCCGACCACGAACGACCAACCCGCGAGATACCCCCAGAACGGACCGAGACGCTCGCGTCCGTACACGTAGGTGCCGCCCGAGGCCGGGTAGAGCGCGGCCAGACGGGCCGACGACGTGGCGTTGCAGTAGGCGACCAGTGCGGCGAGGGCGAGCCCGAGCAGCAGTCCGGAGCCGGCGGCGTGCGCGGCGGGAGCGAGGGCGGCGAAGATGCCGGCGCCGATCATCGAGCCGAGCCCGACGACCACGGCGTCCCCGACACCCAGGGTGCGCCGCAGTTCGGCGGCCGGACCGGACTGTGTCATGGGCCGCACCTTACTGAGCGGCGAAACCATGGGACGCCACCAGGGCGTCGTCCAGCTCAACACGGCATGAACCGGTACGCCGGAACGCAGGGCACGCATCGACAGGGCGCGGCTCGACAGACCACGAGGCGCTCCCCACGCACGACGAGAACGGCGCATGACGCACGAACGCACAGCCGGTCCGGGGCGACGTCACAGGACCGGGACAGTGCGGGCACAGCGCGGAAGGGCAGGTTCAGGGCATGAGCATCATCAGCTGGATCATTCTGGGGCTGTTGGCCGGAGTCATCGCCAAGGTCCTGCTGCCGGGCCGGGACCCGGGCGGCTTCATCGGCACGACCTTCATCGGCATCGCGGGCGCGTTCATCGGCGGCTGGATATCGGCCCGCTGGCTGGACCACCCCATCACCAAGGACTTCTACGACGGCGCCACCTGGGCCGCCGCCATCGGCGGATCCCTCGTGCTCCTGATCGTCTACCGCATCCTGTTCGGCCATTCGCGCGACTGAGCGCGCCCCTGACCGGCTGCCGACGGGCGGGAAGGGCGGGCCCTGGCCGGCGCCCACCCTTCCTCTTGCTCCTCGTCACCGGCAGCACCGGGTGACCGGTACGAGTGCCTACCGGTAGTTCACGAACTGCAGCGCGAAGTCGAAGTCCTGGCCCTTCAGCAGGGCGATGACGGCCTGCAGGTCGTCGCGGCTCTTGGAGCTGACGCGCAGTTCGTCGCCCTGCACCTGGGCCTTCACGCCCTTGGGGCCCTCGTCGCGGATGAGTTTGGCGACCTTCTTCGCGTTCTCCTGGGAGATGCCCTCCTTGATCTCCGCGAAGAGCTTGTACTCCTTGCCGGAGAGCTGGGGCTCACCGGCGTCCAGCGCCTTCAGCGAGATCCCGCGCTTGATCAGCTTCGACTGGAAGACGTCGAGGACAGCCTTCACCCGGTCCTCGGAGTTCGCCTCCATGAGGATCTTCTCACCGGACCACGAGATCGAGGCGCCGACGCCCTTGAAGTCGTAGCGCTGCGAGATTTCCTTGGCGGCCTGGTTGAGGGCGTTGTCGACCTCCTGCCGCTCGACCTTCGAGACGATGTCGAAACTGGAGTCGGCCATGTCCTGTGGCTCCTTGTATCGGGTGACGTATCGGGTGCGTGTCGGCGTCCGTGGGGCTGTCGCCGAGCCCGGCGTAAGACGCGGGCCGCATCCGGACAAGCCTAGCCACCCGGCTCGGTCCCGGCGGCGCGGAATCCAGGTGGCGGAGCACCCCTCCCCATCGGGTATCGTTTACGTCGTTGCCAGGGAGCACCGCCAAAAAGCGGTTCGAACTGCAGCAAACCCGGCGGTGTGCCCGAGCGGCCAAAGGGAGCAGACTGTAAATCTGCCGGCTCAGCCTTCCCAGGTTCGAATCCTGGCGCCGCCACACGGAACGAAGGGCCCGTGACCTGCTGTCCAGCAGGTCACGGGCCCTTCGTCGTACCCCGATACGCCTCCTCATCGTCAGCGCAGGTCCCGTCGCATCAGGATGCGGGGATGGCCGGCCAGGACCGAGGTGGTGTCGGCGGCGTGGGTGAAGCCGGCGCGTTCGAAGTTCCTGCGGATTCCGGCGTACGCCATCGTGAGGTCGACCCTGGCATCGCCGTTGTCGAGGGGGTACGCCTCGATCGCCGGGGCGCCCTGGGAACGGGCGAACGCGACCGCGCCGGTGATGAGGGCGTGCGAGATGCCCTTCTTCCGGTGTCCAGGGCGTACGCGGATGCACCACAGTGACCAGACCGGCAGGCCGTCGACGTGCGGGATCTTGCGGTTGCGTGCGAAGGAGGTCTCCGAGCGCGGTGCCACCGCGGCCCAGCCGACCGGCTCGTCGCCGTCGTAGGCGAGGACCCCCGGAGGGGGACCGGTACGGCACAGCTCGGCCACGTACTCACCCCGGGCCGGTCCGCGGAGCTCGTTGTTGAGCCTGGACGGGATCCGGTAGCTCAGGCACCAGCAGACGTTCGCCGTCGGCGACTTCGGGCCGAGCACCGTGCGGACGTCCTCGAAGACAAAAGCGGGGCGCACCTCGACGGTCATGGCATCACGATGTCACGGCGCGGGTGGCGTCGCCGCTCGATCTGCCCGCTTCCGCTCGGCCGCTCGGGGCCGGGTGGAGCGGGTCGTCAGTTGGGTCGTCAGTCCTGCCCGGAAGGCGCCTCCTCGGGGCTCTTCGCGGTCCTCTTCACGTCCGCCTCGACGTCCGTGCGCGATCTGCCCTCGTCCTTGGCGTACTCGGTCACCGCGGCCTGGACGTCCCGGGCGAGGTCGCGCCAGGCGCGCCACGCGGTTTCGTAGGTGTCGGTCTGGGTTTCCGACCAGGGGGCAGCCGTGGGCGCGCCGTAGGTGTCCCGCAGGTGCAGGACCCTCGCGTGCGCCTCGTCGGCCGCGCGCTGCTTCTCCACGAGTTCCTCGAAGGTATGTGCCACATGTACGGATGCTAGGGAGAGGGGCGCACTTCCGCGCGGCGAGCGGGGCGCGCGGGGCCCGCGGTAGCGAGGCGCACCCGCGTGGCGCACTGGGGCAGACTTGCCCCATGTCCAGCCGCCGCAGCACGTGCCCCGAGTGCCGTCGCGAGATCGCCGTCGTCGCCGGCCGCTTCGCCCGGCACGACCCACCGGGGGCACGGGAGAGCGGGCAGCTCACCTCCTGCCCCGGCTCCCGCAGGGCGGCACAACTGGGCGCGGTCCAGCCGTCGTTGGACGGGTACGTCGTGCCCGACATGCCCGGTCAGCTGCCCCTGTTCTGACCGGACGACCTGCACGGACGACCTGCACGGACGATCTGTACGGACGACCTGTACGGGCGAACATCAGTTCCCCGCGACCGACTTCACCGCCACCGACACCGGCGTCGACCCGCCGACCAGTTCCAGGGTCAGGCCGGCCGTCGCCGGGGTGTCCAGCAACTCCGCCAGGACCGCGGCCACGTCGTCGCGCGGCACCGAGCCGCGGCCCGTGTGCGCCTCCAGCCGGACCAGCCCCCTGCCCGCGTCGTCCGTCAGCGAACCCGGGCGCAGGATCGTCCAGTCGAGGGCCTCCAGACCCTGGACGTACGCGTCCGCCTCGCCCTTGGCGCGCAGGTACACGTCGAAGACCTCCCCACCCGGGTGGCCGGGGTCGGCGCCGTACGACGACACGACCACGAAGCGCCGTACGCCCGCCCGGACCGCCGCGTCCGCGAACAGCACCGCCGCGCCCTTGTCGACGGTCTCCTTGCGGGCCGTTCCGCTGCCCGGGCCCGCGCCCGCCGCGAACACCGCCGCGTCCGCGCCCCGCAACCGCTCGGTGACCTCCTCGACCGACGCAGACTCCAGGTCCAGTACGACCGGTTCGGCGCCGACGGCCCGCAGGTCGTCGCCCTGCTCGTCCCTGCGGATGATCCCCGCGACCTCGTCCCCGCGCGCGGCGAGCAGGCGCTCCAGCCGCAGCGCGATCTGACCGTGTCCCCCAGCGATGACAATGCGCATGCTTCCGACCGTACGCCCCGACGACCCCACCCGCCGCCCAGCTCGAACGCCTGAGCGGACGCCAGGCGGTCCGGCACGGGTCCCTACGGCACCTCACCCCACCCCTGCCGCGGCAGCCCGCGCACCACGGTCGCCGCCGAGTCGCAGTACTCACGGACCGCGCTCGTGCGGGACACCACCCGGCCCTGGTGGATCACGATGCGGCTGTACGCCAGGGACAGCGCGGCCGGCAGGCGGTCGCCGCGGACCGCCAGGAGGTCGGCGGGGAACCCCGCCTCCACGCGGACCTCGGGGAGGCCCAGGGCCGCCCGGGCGGAGGTGCTCACGGCGTCGTAGGCGTCCTCGGGGCGCAGACCGTGGCGGGAGGCGAGGAGGTAGGCGGCCTCCAGGGGGTCGCCGCGGCCGACGGGGTTGCAGACGTCCCGCAGGGCCCCGCTGCCGGCCGCGACACGGACGCCGGCCGCGCGCAGCAGCCGTACGGGGGCGGTGCCGCGGCGTTCCACCGCGCCGCAGCCGCCCTGGGGGAGGCAGACCACCGTCACGCCGGCGGCGGCCAGTTGGTCGGCGGTGCGGGTGGCGGCCTCGGCGGGGAGGTGGGCGAGGGCGGTGCAGGGGCCGACGGTGACGCCCGGGCGCAGACCGCCGGCCATCGCGGCCAGGCGGGCAAGGCGGGCCGGGTCGGCGGCGTCGGTGTGCAGGTCGACGGGGCAGCCGTGCTCGGAGGCGACCTCCAGGACGGTCTCCACGTAGCCGGTCGGATCGGGGTCCGTGTCCGGGCAGCCGCCCACCACGGAGGCGCCCATCTTCATCGCGTCGCGCAGGATCGCGAGCCCGTCGGCGCCGGCCGCCCCGGTCAGCACCCGGGGCATCGCCACGGCCGCCAGTTCGGCGAGTCCGCGCAGCGCACGCCGGGCCTGCAGAACGGCGGCCAGCGCGCCGAGCCCCTGGAGGTCGCCCACCCGCACGTGGGCGCGCAGGGCGGTCGCGCCGTGGCCGAGTTGCAGCAGCGCGGCCTCCGTGGCACGGCGCTGGACGTCCTCGGGGGCGTTCGGGGCGGGCCCGTCGGTGTCGGCGGTCAGGGCGGTGTCGGCGTGGGCGTGGGGTTCCGCGGGTGCGGGCAGGAGCAGGTAGCCGCCGAGGTCCACGCGGGCGCCGGCGCCGGGACCGGGTGCCAGGCTGCCGGCCGTACCGACCGCCTCGATGCGCCCGTGGCCCAGCCGTACGTCCACGGTCCGGCCGTCCGTGAGGCGTGCGCCGCACAGCAGGAGGGCATCCGGGTCCGGCCGGCCGTCCGGCGACGGAGCGGACGGCGAGGACGACGGCGACGAGGACGACGCGGACGAGGACGAGTGCGACGACGCGGACGGCGAGTGGGGCGGCTGCGGCTGGCTGTCGGGCATCGCGCTCCAGTGGCTCGGCGGTGAGGAGGGCTCGGGGCCCGGGCTCGGGGCTCGGGGCAAGATCACGCAGAGTGGGTCGAGCCTAGGGCGGCCGTCCGGTGCTGTCGGGGAGGAGCGCAATAGTCGTACCGGTGTGCCCCGGTGGGCCGGAGGGGCTCACGGGCCCGGCGGTACCCATGGGAAACGGTCCTGGGCAGGCCCGGACAGAGAGCCCCGGGTGGGGTGGGGCCGGGCCCCCGGAACGGATTTGGGTGAACGGCGGCGGACCGTGTAATGTCTTCATCGCTCGCCCCAATAGCTCAGTCGGCAGAGCGTCTCCATGGTAAGGAGAAGGTCTACGGTTCGATTCCGTATTGGGGCTCTGGTGTGAGAGGTTCCCGCCGCAAGGCGGGGTCCGATCGCATCAAAGCGGTGTAGCTCAGTCGGTAGAGCAAGCGGCTCATAATCGCTGTGTCACCGGTTCAAGTCCGGTCACCGCTACTGACAGTAGCCGATTGTGGGGTCGGTCCTTCGATCGGCTACTCTTTCTTGCGTTGAATTGTCCCATCCGTTCGTCAAGGAGCACTCACGTGGCTGCCACCGACGTCCGCCCGAAGATCACGCTGGCCTGCGTGGAGTGCAAGGAGCGGAACTACATCACCAAGAAGAACCGGCGTAACAACCCGGACCGTCTTGAGATGAAGAAGCACTGCCCGCGTTGCAACGCGCACACCGCGCACCGCGAAACGCGATAAATCAGGCTCGTATGCGAGGCCGTCCCCGAGTGATCGGGGGCGGCCTCGCGTCGTTGAGCGACCAGTACCGGTCAGTAGAGCAATCCAGGAGGTGCCGAGCCCATGGCGCTCGACCAGTCCTTCGTGGGGCGGACCTACCCGCCCACCGACCCCTATGAGGTGGGCCGGGAGAAGATCCGCGAGTTCGCCGAGGCCGTGGGGGACACCAACCCGGCGTACACGGACCCGGAGGCCGCCAAGGCGCTCGGGTACCCCGATGTGATCGCCCCGCCGACCTTCGTGTTCTCCATCACCTTCAAGGCCGCCGGACAGGTCGTCCGGGACCCGCAGCTCGGCCTGGACTACAGCCGGGTGGTGCACGGTGACCAGAAGTTCGCCTACCGGCGGCCGGTGCGCGCCGGTGACCGGCTCACCGTGACCTCGACCATCGAGGGCATCAAGTCCCTGGCCGGCAACGACATCCTGGACATCCGCGGCGAGGTCCACGACGAGGCCGGCGAGCACGTCGTGACCGCCTGGACGAAGCTGGTCGCCCGCGCGGCCGAGGAGGGCTGACATGACGGCGAAGATCGCCTACGACGACGTCGAGGTCGGCACCGAGCTGCCGGCGCAGTCGTTCCCCGTGACCCGCGCCACACTCGTGCAGTACGCGGGCGCCTCCGGGGACTTCAACCCGATCCACTGGAACGAGAGGTTCGCCAAGGAGGTGGGCCTGCCGGACGTCATCGCGCACGGCATGTTCACCATGGCCGAGGCGATCCGCGTCGTCACCGACTGGACCGGCGACCCGGGCTCGGTCGTCGACTACGGCGTCCGCTTCACCAAGCCCGTCGTCGTGCCGAACGACGACCGGGGCGCCGTGATCGAGGTCGGCGGCAAGGTCGCGGCCAAGCTCGACGACAACACCGTGCGGGTCGACCTGACGGTGACCAGCGGCGGGCAGAAGGTGCTCGGGATGTCGCGGGCCGTCGTGCGGCTGGCCTGAGCCGCGACGTCCGTGGTGTGGGTAAGGGGCGTTCTCCCCTCGGGGGGCGCCCCTTACGCGTGCGTGAGGGCGGGCGGGGCTGTCGGTGCCGTCTCGTAGGCTTGGGCGCGTGCTGGAACTCCACGACGCCCCGCTCGCCCCGCTGACCACCTTCCGGCTGGGCGGTCCCGCCACCCGGCTGGTGACCGCGACGACCGACGCCGAGGTGGTCGCCGCCGTGCGCGAGGCCGACGCCGACGGCACACCGCTGCTCGTCGTCGGCGGCGGCTCCAACCTCGTCATCGGCGACAAGGGCTTCGCGGGCACCGCCCTGCGCGTCGCCACCACCGGCTTCGAGCTCACCGGTACGACGCTGGAGCTGGCGGCCGGCGAGGTGTGGACCGACGCCGTCGCCCGCACGGTGGAGGCCGGACTCGCCGGCGTCGAATGCCTGGCCGGCATCCCCGGCTCGGCCGGCGCCACCCCCATCCAGAACGTGGGCGCGTACGGCCAGGAGGTCTCCTCCACGATCACCGAGGTCATCGCGTACGACCGCCGCGCCGGCGAGACCGTCACCCTCGGCAACGACGAGTGCGCCTTCTCCTACCGGCACAGCCGTTTCAAGGCCGACCCCGACCGGTACGTCGTCCTGCACGTCCGCTTCGAGCTGGAGGACGCGGACGGGCTCTCGGCGCCCCTCAAGTACGCCGAGACGGCCCGCGCGCTGGGCGTGGAGCCCGGCGACCGTGTGCCGCTCGCCGAGGCGCGGGAGACCGTGCTGAAGCTGCGGGCCGGCAAGGGCATGGTCCTCGACCCCGAGGACCACGACACCTGGTCGGCCGGGTCGTTCTTCACCAACCCGATCCTCACCGACGCCGACTTCGCCGTGTTCCACGCGCGCGTGAAGGAGCGGCTCGGCGACGGCGTGGAGCCGCCCGCCTACCCGGCCGGCGACGGCCACACCAAGACCTCCGCGGCCTGGCTGATCGACAAGGCGGGCTTCACCAAGGGCTACGGCAGCGGACCCGCCCGCATCTCCACCAAGCACACCCTCGCCCTCACCAACCGGGGCGAGGCGACGACCGAGGACCTGCTCGCACTGGCGCGGGAGGTCGTGGCCGGGGTGCGGGAGGCGTTCGGCATCACGCTGGTCAACGAGCCGGTGATGGTGGGCGTCGGCCTGTAGGGCCGAGGCCGCGCCTGGCCTGTCCGGACAGTCGGGGCGGCGCTCAGGCCAGCCAGGCGTCCACACCCTCCAGGAGCTTGCGCCTGACGTCCTCGGGGGCCGCCGAGCCCCGGATCGACTGGCGGGCCAGTTCCGCCAGCTCCTCGTCGGTGAAGCCGTGGTGGCGACGGGCCAGTTCGTACTGGGCGGCCAGGCGGGAGCCGAAGAGGAGGGGGTCGTCCGCGCCCAGGGCCATGGGGACGCCCGCCTCGTAGAGGATGCGCAGGGGGACCTCCTCCGGCTTCTCGTAGACGCCCAGGGCCACGTTCGAGGCGGGGCACACCTCGCAGGTCACGCCCCGGTCGGCGAGGCGTTTCAGGAGCCGGGGGTCCTCGGCGGCGCGTACTCCGTGGCCGATGCGTGAGGCGTGCAGGTCGTCCAGGCAGTCGCGGACCGACGCGGGGCCGGTGAGCTCGCCTCCGTGCGGGGCGGACAGCAGGCCGCCCTCCCGGGCGATGGCGAAGGCGCGGTCGAAGTCCCGCGCCAAGCCCCGGCGCTCGTCGTTGGAGAGGCCGAAGCCCACCACGCCCTGGTCCGCGTAACGGACGGCCAGGCGGGCCAGGGTGCGGGCGTCCAGAGGGTGCTTCATACGGTTGGCGGCCACCAGGACGCGCATACCGAGCCCGGTTTCCCGCGAGGCGGTCTCCACCGCGTCCAGGATGATCTCCAGCGCCGGGATCAGACCGCCCAGCCGAGGGGCGTACGACGTGGGGTCGACCTGGATCTCCAGCCAGCCCGAGCCGTCCCGCACGTCCTCCTCGGCGGCCTCCCGCACCAGGCGCTGGATGTCCTCGGGCTCCCTCAGGCACGAGCGGGCCGCGTCGTACAGGCGCTGGAAGCGGAACCAGCCCCGTTCGTCCGTCGCCCGCAGCTTCGGCGACTCCCCCTTGTTCAGCGCGTCGGTCAGCGCCTCCGGCAGGTGGACCCCGTACTTGTCGGCCAGCTCCAGCAGGGTGGTCGGCCGCATCGATCCGGTGAAGTGCAGGTGCAGATGGGCTTTCGGCAGCTCAGAGACATCACGTACACGCTCCATCCCAGGATCCTGCCGTACGTCCCGGCCCTCCCGGAAGCGGAATCCACGAACGTGGTCCTGCTCGCACGAACGGTCTCGCTCGCACGGACGATGAAGGGCCACCCCGGAACGTCCCGGGGTGGCCCTCCGCGCGTGAGGTGTCAGTCCCTGGCCTCGGCCAGCAGCTTCTGAATCCGGCTCACGCCCTCGACGAGGTCCTCGTCACCCAGCGCGTACGACAGCCGCAGGTAGCCCGGCGTGCCGAAGGCCTCGCCCGGGACGACCGCGACCTCGGCCTCCTCCAGGATGAGCGCGGCCAGCTCCACCGAGTCCTGCGGGCGCTTGCCGCGGATCTCCTTGCCGATCAGCGCCTTCACCGACGGGTACGCGTAGAAGGCGCCCTCGGGCTCGGGGCAGACCACGCCGTCGATCTCGTTGAGCATCCGGACGATGGTCTTGCGGCGGCGGTCGAAGGCCTCCCGCATCGTCGCCACGGCGTCCAGGTCACCGGAGACGGCGGCCAGCGCGGCGACCTGCGCCACGTTGGAGACGTTGGAGGTCGCGTGCGACTGGAGGTTCGTCGCGGCCTTCACGACGTCCTTGGGGCCGATGATCCAGCCGACCCGCCAGCCCGTCATGGCGTACGTCTTCGCGACGCCGTTGACCACGATGCACTTGTCGCGCAGCTCGGGCAGGACCGCCGGGAGCGAGGTGAACGTCGCGTCGCCGTAAACCAGGTGCTCGTAGATCTCGTCCGTCAGGACCCACAGGCCGTGCTCGACGGCCCAGCGGCCGATCGCCTCGGCCTCCTCCGCGCTGTAGACCGCGCCGGTCGGGTTGGAGGGGGAGACGAAGAGCACGACCTTCGTCTTCTCCGTGCGCGCCGCCTCCAGCTGCTCCACCGAGACCCGGTAGCCGGTCGTCTCGTCCGCGACGACCTCCACCGGCACACCGCCGGCCAGCCGGATCGACTCCGGGTACGTCGTCCAGTACGGCGCCGGGACGATGACCTCGTCGCCCGGGTCGAGGATCGCGGCGAAGGCCTCGTAGATCGCCTGCTTGCCGCCGTTGGTGACCAGGATCTGGGCCGGGTCGACCTCGTAGTTCGAGTCGCGCAGGGTCTTGGCGGCGATCGCGGCCTTCAGCTCGGGCAGTCCGCCGGCCGGCGTGTAGCGGTGGTACTTCGGGTTCTTGCAGGCCTCGATCGCGGCCTGGACGATGTAGTCCGGGGTCGGGAAGTCGGGCTCACCGGCGCCAAAGCCGATCACCGGACGTCCGGCGGCCTTCAGGGCCTTGGCCTTGGCGTCCACGGCGAGGGTGGCGGACTCGGAGATCGCGCCGACGCGGGCGGAGACCCGGCGCTCGGTGGGAGGGGTTGCAGCGCTCATGGAACCCATGTTTTCAGACAGGAAACCGGCCCGGCACGCGGGTTTCACAGACTGAACATGCACGGGCAAACCGCTGAACACGCGTCCGTATCCGCCCATGAACCCGGTGGTGGCCTGCGTGATCTTCCGGTGATTTCCCGACGATCTTCCACCAGGGGCGCCTCGCTGGGCACTTTCCGTTCGACGAGGCGCCCCGGACCACGTACACTCCTACGTCGTTGGCCTTCAACAGCCGTGCCGCAACCGGTGCACACCGAGCATCCGGCCGGATGCGGTACGTTGGGGGACACACAAAGGGTCGTAGCTCAATTGGTAGAGCACTGGTCTCCAAAACCAGCGGTTGGGGGTTCAAGTCCCTCCGGCCCTGCTACACACACCTTCGCCAGGATGTGTGCGCATGTACGTACAGCAATGCACCGCCGTGCGGCTCAGACCGGGCGCGGCACGGCCACGACCCGGGAACAGGTGAGGACGAATGGCGGATGCCGTGGGCTCCATCGACACGCCTGATGCCCAGGACGAGGTCCCTGAGGCCAAGAAAAAGACCCGTAAGGGCGGCAAGCGGGCCAAGAAGGGTCCGCTGAAGCGGCTCGCACTCTTCTACCGCCAGATCGTCGCGGAGCTTCGCAAGGTCGTCTGGCCGACGCGGAGCCAGCTGACGACGTACACGACCGTGGTGATCATCTTCGTCGTCATCATGATCGGCCTGGTGACCGTGATTGACTATGGACTCAGCCACGCCGCCAAGTACGTCTTCGGCTGAGCCGAGAGCGAAGGGCGCCGGGTGATCGGCGCCCCTTTCGCGTGTTCCACCCCTATGTATCCAGGAAGAAGCAGCCACCGTGTCTGACCAGAACCTGAACGACGCCATCGAGCCGGACGAGTCGGCTGCCGACGAGCTCGACATCGTCGAGGGCGCGGACGAGGACCTGGACGAGTTCGAGGCTGCCGACGCCGAGGCGGGGGAGCCCGCCGAGGAAGCCGCCCTCCACGTCGAGGACGAGGAAGAGGCCGACGAGGCCGTCGCGGAGGACGAGGAAGAAGCCGACGAGGCCGAGACCGAGGAAGAGCCGGCCGAGCCCGTCGACCCCGTCGCCGCCCTGCGCGAGGAGCTGCGCACGCTGCCCGGCGAGTGGTATGTGATCCACACCTACGCCGGTTACGAGAACCGCGTGAAGACCAACCTGGAGCAGCGCGCCGTCTCGCTGAACGTCGAGGACTACATCTTCCAGGCCGAGGTGCCGCAGGAAGAGGTCGTCCAGATCAAGAACGGCGACCGCAAGACGATCAAGCAGAACAAGCTGCCGGGTTACGTCCTCGTCCGCATGGACCTGACGAACGAGTCCTGGGGCGTCGTCCGCAACACCCCCGGCGTCACCGGCTTCGTGGGCAACGCCTACGACCCGTACCCGCTGACCCTGGACGAGATCGTCAAGATGCTCGCCCCGGAGGCCGAGGAGAAGGCCGCCCGCGAGGCCGCCGAGGCCGAGGGCAAGCCGGCTCCGCAGCGCAAGGTCGAGGTCCAGGTGCTGGACTTCGAGGTCGGCGACTCGGTCACCGTCACCGACGGCCCGTTCGCCACGCTGCAGGCCACCATCAACGAGATCAACGCCGACTCCAAGAAGGTCAAGGGTCTGGTGGAGATCTTCGGTCGTGAGACCCCGGTCGAGCTGAGCTTCGACCAGATCCAGAAGAACTAGTCCCGCACGGGACGCTTTTCTGGAACTACCGCTTCCGGGCAGGTCAGACAGGCTCTTCGCAGCCGGTCTGACCTGCTCGGTTTTCAGCCGCGCATCTATACCCGTTATCGTTGTGCGGTATGCCTGCGTCCGGGTGGTCCCCGAGCGCGGGCAGGACCCGAACCGAAAGGACCCGGAGAGCTATGCCTCCCAAGAAGAAGAAGGTCACGGGGCTCATCAAGCTCCAGATCCAGGCCGGCGCCGCCAACCCGGCTCCGCCGGTCGGCCCGGCGCTGGGTCAGCACGGCGTCAACATCATGGAGTTCTGCAAGGCCTACAACGCCGCGACCGAGTCGCAGCGTGGCTGGGTGATCCCGGTGGAGATCACGGTCTACGAGGACCGTTCCTTCACCTTCATCACCAAGACGCCGCCGGCCGCCAAGATGATCCTCAAGGCCGCGGGCATCGAGAAGGGCTCGGGCGAGCCGCACAAGACCAAGGTCGCCAAGATCACCGAGGCGCAGGTCCGCGAGATCGCCCAGACCAAGCTCCCCGACCTCAACGCCAACGACCTGGACGCCGCCGCGAAGATCATCGCCGGCACCGCGCGTTCCATGGGCGTCACGGTCGAGGGCTGACCCCCAGCCCCGTAGCACCTTCGTAGAAACGCGGCCTCGGCCGCACGTGGGAGGGCCTGCTCGGCCCGGACCACGACTCCTCAGAACACACAGGAGCAGTAGTGAGCAAGCGCAGCAAGTCTCTCCGCGCTGCGGACGCCAAGGTCGACCGGGAGAAGCTCTACGCCCCGCTCGAGGCCGTCCGTCTCGCCAAGGAGACCTCCACGACCAAGTTCGACGGCACCGTCGAGGTCGCCTTCCGTCTGGGTGTCGACCCGCGCAAGGCCGACCAGATGGTCCGTGGCACCGTGAACCTGCCGCACGGCACCGGCAAGACCGCCCGGGTCCTGGTCTTCGCGACCGGTGACCGTGCTGCGGCCGCGGAGGCCGCGGGCGCCGACATCGTCGGCTCCGACGAACTGATCGACGAGGTCGCGAAGGGCCGTCTGGACTTCGACGCCGTCGTCGCCACCCCGGACCTCATGGGCAAGGTCGGCCGCCTCGGCCGCGTGCTCGGTCCGCGTGGTCTGATGCCGAACCCGAAGACCGGCACCGTCACCCCCGACGTGGCCAAGGCCGTCACCGAGATCAAGGGCGGCAAGATCGAGTTCCGCGTCGACAAGCACTCGAACCTGCACTTCATCATCGGCAAGACGTCGTTCGACGACGACAAGCTGGTGGAGAACTACGGCGCGGCCCTGGAGGAGATCCTCCGTCTGAAGCCGTCCGCCGCCAAGGGTCGCTACATCAAGAAGGCCGCCATCACCACCACGATGGGCCCCGGCATTCCGGTCGACCCGAACCGCACCCGCAACCTCCTCGTCGAGGAGGACCCGGCGGCGGTCTGAGCCCCAGCGCTCACCGAAGTCGGTCACGGGCCTCGCACCTTCAGGTGCGGGGCCCGTTTCCCGTTCCCGTACGGGGGTGCCCTGACCTGGGTTAGCGTGCGGACACGGCGAATCGCACAGGGGGACCGATGAAGTGGACGACGGGCCGTGGGGGAATCGCGCTGGTGGTGGCGGCCGTACTGACCGGGTCGGCCGGCTGCTCCTCCCCGGGACAGTCCGAGGAGGAGCACCGGGCGGCGCCCGCGTCCCTCACCGCCCTGCGATCCGCCGAGCGGGCCACCGGACGGGCCGCGTCGGCCCGGGTGAGGTCCACGGCCGTCATGGGCACCACGCTCTCCCTGAGGGCCGCAGGCGCCCTCGGCTGGGACGAGGGCCTCACCGGCACCCTCACGATCACGTACACGGGCGGCACGACGGCCGAGGCGATGAGCGAGCTCGGCATCACCACCATGGAGGCCCGCTACCTGACCGACGCCTACTACGCGCGGACGGGCGAGGCACTCGCCGCGAAGACCGGCGGCAGGCACTGGGTCAGATACGCGTACGACGATCTGGCGGGCCTCGGCGCCGGCGCCGACTTCGCGGACCAGATGCGCAACATCACCCCCGACCAGTCGGTGAAGCTGCTGCTGCACTCCGACGACGTGCACACGGTCGGTGCGGAGAGCGTGGACGGACGGGCCACCACGCACTACTCCGGCACGGTGGACGTGGAGGACGTGGCCGACGCCGCGCTGAGGCGGCAGCTGGAGCGGGCCGGCGTCAGCAGCGAGACCGTCGACATCTGGGTCGACGACCGGGACCTGCTCGTCAAGAAGGTCGAGAAGGGCCGGACGGCGACCGGGGAGTACCGCCAGACCGCGTACTACAGCGACTACGGCACCGAGGTTCGGGTCGAGGCGCCTCCGGCGGGCGACACCGCGGACTTCACCGTGCTGCTGAAGGAGCAGGGCGGCAGCTGAGCCCCGCGGGAATTCACAGGACCCCACCCGCCCCTCTGGGATACCTTCACACCCTTGCTGTGAATCGACCGTGTGTTCACTGTGCTGGTTTCCCGGGGGGAATTGCATGAGGTCTTCTGTCGGTGTCCTCGCGCTGTCCGCGCTGCTCGTCGCCGGTTGCGGCGCGATGGGGGGCCCGGACGGCGGTACGGAGGGCGGGGGCGACGCGTCCGCCGGGGCCGCCGCCGTCGCCCGGGCCGCCGACAAGACGGAGAAGCTCACCTCCCTGCGCTACCGGATGACCGGCCGCATGCCGGAGGAGGGCCGGATCGAGGCCGAGGGCGCGATCGCGACCGAGCCGCCGGCCATGAGCCTGAAGTCGGTGGTGCTGAGTGGGCCCGACAAGGGCACCGGCGAGGTCCGGCTGGTCGGCGGGGCGGTGTACTGGGGCAGCGACGAGGCCAACGAGGACGGCAAGCACTGGATCAAGTTCGGTGCGCCGGGCAGGTCCACGACCCCGGGCGGCCTGGCGGTCGACTCCGGTCCGATGGCCGACAAGGTCCGGCAGAACCCGGCCCAGGAGAGCGCCTTCCTGACCGCGGCCGACGACCTGGAGAAGACCGGCACCGAGACCGTCGGGGGCGTGCGCACCACGCACTACCAGGGCACGGCCACCCTCGACGCCATCCGGGCCTCCTACGCGGACGAGGACAAGAACGTCCGCCAGCGGCGCGAGCAGGCCCTCGCGCAGTACGAGAAGGCGGGCGTCGACGAGCTGACCATGGACGTGTGGATCGACGACGCGGAGCACACCAGGCAGCTGCGCATGCGGGGCTTCGGGCGGCACGGCGAGCTCGATGTCACCGTCACCCTGCGCGACCTCGGCAAGCCGGTGACCGTGAAGGCGCCGCCCGCCTCGGACACCGTCGACATGGCCGAGGAGATGAGGAAGGCAGGGGGCTGAGAGCCCCGTACGGGCGGATTTGCTTGACAGCGCCCCGTTCCCGTACGCTCCTACCGAAGCCAAAGACCGCTGGTCGTTGCCGTGCACTCGAGAGAGGGTGCGGTGGCCGAAGGATCCGCTGAAATGCGGACGACCCGCGCAGGTGACAGTGGAAGTGCTCCCGGACGGACTCCGCCCCATGGAATTCGTTTGGTCGAGCTACGCCCCGTGCGCCTGCGCCGGGGCGTTTCGTTTGTCCCAGCCCCTTCCGAGCGGTCGTCATCACCCGGAAGGAGGCCGACGCTCATGGCAAGGCCCGACAAGGCTGCCGCGGTAGCCGAGCTGACGGAGCAGTTCCGCAGCTCGAACGCCGCCGTGCTGACCGAGTACCGGGGTCTCACCGTGGCGCAGCTGAAGACGCTGCGCCGTTCGCTCGGTGAGAACGCCCAGTACGCCGTGGTGAAGAACACGCTGACCAAGATTGCGGCCAACGAGGCCGGGATCTCGACGCTCGACGACCTGTTCAACGGTCCGACGGCGGTTGCCTTCGTCACCGGTGACCCGGTGGAGTCGGCGAAGGGTCTTCGTGACTTCGCCAAGGACAACCCCAACCTCGTCATCAAGGGCGGTGTCCTTGACGGCAAGGCGCTGTCCGCCGACGACATCAAGAAGCTTGCGGACCTCGAGTCCCGCGAGGTTCTGCTCTCCAAGCTGGCCGGTGCTCTGAAGGGCAAGCAGTCGCAGGC
The DNA here is from genome assembly GCF_044455165.1 of Streptomyces sp. NPDC051315. Classification (NCBI taxonomy): domain Bacteria; kingdom Bacillati; phylum Actinomycetota; class Actinomycetes; order Kitasatosporales; family Streptomycetaceae; genus Streptomyces; species Streptomyces sp. NPDC051315. The sequence goes on along the minus strand of NZ_JBITEN010000021.1, from coordinate 43,576 downwards.
TGCCGCTGTCTTCCAGGCGCTGCCGTCGAAGCTCGTCCGCACCGTGGACGCGCTGCGCGCCAAGCAGGACGAGCAGGGCGGTGCCGAGTAACTCGGCTCGCGCATTGACCGCCGCCTGAGACAGCCCGTCTCGAGCAGCGGTCGTAGCGGGCCGAACGTACGCCCGCCAGACATGTACATCCGGCACCAGCCGAATTAGTGGAAGGATCGCCCGTCATGGCGAAGCTCAGCCAGGAAGACCTGCTCGCGCAGTTCGAGGAGATGACCCTCATCGAGCTCTCCGAGTTCGTGAAGGCGTTCGAGGAGAAGTTCGACGTCACCGCCGCCGCCCCGGTCGCCGTTGCCGCCGCCGGCGCCCCGGGTGCCCCGGCCGCCGCCGCCGAGGAGGAGAAGGACGAGTTCGACGTCGTCCTCACCGGTGCCGGCGACAAGAAGATCCAGGTCATCAAGGTCGTGCGTGAGCTGACCTCCCTGGGCCTGAAGGAGGCCAAGGACCTCGTGGACGGCGCCCCGAAGCCCGTCCTCGAGAAGGTCGCCAAGGACGCCGCGGAGAAGGCCGCCGAGGCCCTCAAGGGCGCCGGCGCCTCCGTCGAGGTCAAGTAACACCCTGCGGCCGGCGACGGCCGCGAGCAAAGGCTGAAACAGTCCCCTGGGGGCTGTAACGCCCGCGCACCGAAGAGCGATCATCCATCCGGGTGGTCGCTCTTCGGCGTTCCGGGGGCGTGGCCACGGTTGCCTTGCACCCGCGTACGCGGGGGGTATGGTGATCTTCGTCGTGTCTCCGGGAACCCCCGTTCGGGCAAGGGGGCCTTGACGAACCGCACGCAGCGCGCAATTCTCAGGACGCGTCGTCACAAGGATCCGAATCCGAGGCATGGATCGACGGCGAAGAGGGCAGTATCACCGTGCGTTGAGGGCCAGCAGACCGAGGGCGTTGAGAGCAACGAGGGTCGCAAAGAACCCGCACTGGACATCAGTGTGCCAAGTGGCTACACTGACCCTTTGCGCTGCCTGTTAGCTGTCCCCTGCCCGTCACCAGGGGCATGCCCTCGCCTTGACACCGACTACAGACATCTCTGACCTGGGATCTCTGTCTCTGTGTGGGGGGAGGGGCCGGTACGCGCGTAGTGAGTCCGAGCCCTCGGAAGGACCCCCTCTTGGCCGCCTCGCGCAACGCCTCGACCGCGAATACGAACAACGCTGCCAGCACCGCCCCGCTGCGCATCTCCTTTGCAAAGATCAAGGAGCCCCTCGAGGTTCCGAACCTTCTCGCGCTGCAAACCGAGAGCTTCGACTGGCTGCTCGGCAACGACGCGTGGAAGGCTCGCGTCGAGGAGGCTCTCGAGAACGGTCAGGATGTCCCCACCAAGTCCGGCCTCGAGGAGATCTTCGAGGAGATCTCCCCGATCGAGGACTTCTCCGGGTCGATGTCGCTGACCTTCCGCGACCACCGTTTCGAGCCGCCGAAGAACAGCATCGACGAGTGCAAGGAGCGCGACTTCACGTACGCGGCTCCGCTCTTCGTGACGGCCGAGTTCACCAACAACGAGACCGGCGAGATCAAGTCCCAGACGGTCTTCATGGGCGACTTCCCGCTCATGACCAACAAGGGCACCTTCGTCATCAACGGCACCGAGCGTGTCGTCGTGTCGCAGTTGGTCCGTTCCCCGGGTGTCTACTTCGACTCCAGCATCGACAAGACGTCCGACAAGGACATCTTCTCCGCCAAGATCATCCCGTCCCGGGGTGCCTGGCTGGAGATGGAGATCGACAAGCGCGACATGGTCGGCGTCCGTATCGACCGCAAGCGCAAGCAGTCGGTGACCGTCCTCCTCAAGGCGCTCGGCTGGACGACCGAGCAGATCCTCGAGGAGTTCGGCGAGTACGAGTCCATGCGCGCCACCCTGGAGAAGGACCACACCCAGGGCCAGGACGACGCGCTGCTCGACATCTACCGCAAGCTGCGTCCGGGCGAGCCCCCCACGCGTGAGGCCGCGCAGACGCTCCTTGAGAACCTCTACTTCAACCCCAAGCGCTACGACCTCGCGAAGGTCGGCCGCTACAAGGTCAACAAGAAGCTGGGTGCGGACGCCCCGCTCGACGCGGGCATCCTGACCGTCGAGGACATCATCTCGACGATCAAGTACCTGGTGAAGCTGCACGCCGGTGAGACCGAGACGGTCGGCGACAGCGGCGAGTCGATCGTCGTCGAGACCGACGACATCGACCACTTCGGCAACCGTCGTCTGCGCAGCGTCGGCGAGCTCATCCAGAACCAGGTCCGTACGGGCCTGGCGCGTATGGAGCGCGTCGTCCGCGAGCGCATGACGACTCAGGACGTCGAGGCGATCACGCCGCAGACGCTGATCAACATCCGGCCGGTCGTCGCCTCCATCAAGGAGTTCTTCGGCACCAGCCAGCTGTCGCAGTTCATGGACCAGAACAACCCGCTGTCCGGGCTGACGCACAAGCGTCGTCTGTCCGCGCTCGGCCCGGGTGGTCTGTCCCGTGAGCGGGCCGGCTTCGAGGTCCGTGACGTGCACCCGTCGCACTACGGCCGTATGTGCCCGATCGAGACCCCCGAAGGCCCGAACATCGGTCTGATCGGCTCGCTCGCCTCCTACGGTCGCGTCAACGCGTTCGGTTTCGTCGAGACCCCGTACCGCAAGGTCGTCGAGGGCCAGGTCACCGACGAGGTGGACTACCTGACCGCCGACGAGGAGGACCGCTTCGTCATCGCGCAGGCCAACGCCACGCTCACCGATGACCTGCGGTTCGCCGAGGCCCGCGTCCTGGTCCGCCGCCGTGGTGGCGAGGTCGACTACGTCGCGCCCGACGACGTGAACTACATGGACGTCTCGCCGCGCCAGATGGTGTCGGTCGCGACCGCCATGATCCCGTTCCTCGAGCACGACGACGCCAACCGTGCCCTCATGGGCGCGAACATGATGCGTCAGGCCGTGCCGCTGATTAAGTCCGAGTCCCCGCTCGTCGGCACCGGCATGGAGTACCGCTCCGCCGTCGACGCCGGCGACGTGGTCAAGGCCGAGAAGGCGGGTGTGGTCCAGGAGGTCTCCGCGGACTACATCACCACCGCCAACGACGACGGCACGTACATCACGTACCGCCTGGCCAAGTTCGCCCGCTCCAACCAGGGCACCTCGGTCAACCAGAAGGTCATCGTCAACGAGGGCGACCGGATCATCGAGGGCCAGGTCCTCGCCGACGGTCCGGCCACCCAGAACGGCGAGATGGCGCTGGGCAAGAACCTGCTCGTGGCGTTCATGCCGTGGGAGGGTCACAACTACGAGGACGCGATCATCCTGTCGCAGCGCCTCGTGCAGGACGACGTCCTCTCCTCGATCCACATCGAGGAGCACGAGGTCGACGCCCGTGACACCAAGCTCGGCCCCGAGGAGATCACCCGGGACATCCCGAACGTCTCCGAGGAGGTCCTCGCCGACCTCGACGAGCGCGGCATCATCCGTATCGGTGCCGAGGTCATCGCCGGTGACATCCTCGTCGGCAAGGTCACCCCGAAGGGTGAGACCGAGCTGACGCCCGAGGAGCGCCTGCTGCGCGCCATCTTCGGTGAGAAGGCCCGTGAGGTCCGTGACACCTCGCTGAAGGTGCCGCACGGCGAGACCGGCAAGGTCATCGGCGTGCGCGTCTTCGACCGCGAGGAGGGCGACGAGCTTCCCCCCGGTGTGAACCAGCTGGTGCGCGTCTACGTCGCGCAGAAGCGCAAGATCACCGACGGTGACAAGCTCGCCGGCCGTCACGGCAACAAGGGTGTCATCTCCAAGATCCTGCCCATCGAGGACATGCCGTTCCTCGAGGACGGGACCCCGGTCGACATCATCCTCAACCCGCTCGGTGTGCCGTCCCGAATGAACCCGGGACAGGTGCTGGAGATCCACCTCGGCTGGCTCGCCAGCCGCGGCTGGGACGTCTCCGGTCTCGCCGACGAGTGGGCCCAGCGCCTGCAGGCCATCGGCGCCGACCAGGTCGCCCCGGGCACCAACGTCGCCACCCCGGTGTTCGACGGTGCGCGTGAGGACGAGCTGGCGGGTCTGCTGCAGCACACCATCCCGAACCGCGACGGCGAGCGCATGGTGCTCCCGTCCGGCAAGGCGCGGCTGTTCGACGGCCGTAGCGGTGAGCCGTTCCCGGACCCGATCTCGGTCGGCTACATGTACATCCTGAAGCTGCACCACCTGGTCGACGACAAGCTGCACGCCCGTTCGACCGGTCCGTACTCGATGATCACCCAGCAGCCGCTGGGTGGTAAGGCCCAGTTCGGTGGCCAGCGGTTCGGTGAGATGGAGGTGTGGGCCCTCGAGGCCTACGGCGCCGCGTACGCCCTCCAGGAACTGCTGACCATCAAGTCCGACGACGTCACCGGCCGCGTGAAGGTCTACGAGGCCATCGTCAAGGGCGAGAACATCCCTGAGCCCGGCATCCCCGAGTCCTTCAAGGTGCTCATCAAGGAGATGCAGTCCCTGTGCCTCAACGTGGAGGTGCTGTCCTCGGACGGCATGTCCATCGAGATGCGCGACACCGACGAGGACGTCTTCCGCGCTGCGGAGGAGCTCGGCATCGACCTGTCCCGGCGCGAGCCGAGCAGCGTCGAAGAGGTCTGACGGGAGTCCGGCGGGCCTTGAGCGATCAAGGCCCGCCGGCCCCGGGACCCCCGTTTCAGACCCCAAGACTTACAACCCTGAGAGGGATTGACGCATAGTGCTCGACGTCAACTTCTTCGACGAGCTCCGGATCGGTCTGGCTACCGCTGACGACATCCGTCAGTGGAGCCACGGCGAGGTCAAGAAGCCCGAGACCATCAACTACCGCACCCTCAAGCCCGAGAAGGACGGACTCTTCTGCGAGAAGATCTTCGGTCCGACCCGGGACTGGGAGTGCTACTGCGGCAAGTACAAGCGCGTCCGCTTCAAGGGCATCATCTGTGAGCGCTGCGGCGTCGAGGTGACCCGCGCCAAGGTGCGCCGTGAGCGGATGGGCCACATTGAGCTGGCCGCCCCCGTCACGCACATCTGGTACTTCAAGGGCGTCCCCAGCCGGCTGGGCTACCTGCTCGACCTGGCTCCCAAGGACCTCGAGAAGGTCATCTACTTCGCGGCGTACATGATCACGTACGTCGACGAGGAGCGCCGTACGCGTGACCTGCCCTCCCTGGAGGCGCACGTCTCCGTCGAGCGGCAGCAGATCGAGAACCGCCGGGACGCCGACCTGGAGGCCCGCGCCAAGAAGCTCGAGACCGACCTGGCCGAGCTCGAGGCCGAGGGCGCCAAGGCCGACGTGCGCCGCAAGGTGCGCGAAGGCGCCGAGCGCGAGATGAAGCAGCTGCGCGACCGCGCCCAGCGCGAGATCGACCGTCTCGACGAGGTGTGGACCCGCTTCAAGAACCTCAAGGTCCAGGACCTCGAGGGCGACGAGCTGCTCTACCGCGAGCTGCGTGACCGCTTCGGCACGTACTTCGACGGCTCGATGGGTGCCGCGGCGCTGCAGAAGCGCCTGGAGTCCTTCGACCTCGACGAGGAGGCCGAGCGGCTCCGCGAGATCATCCGCACCGGCAAGGGCCAGAAGAAGACCCGTGCGCTCAAGCGCCTCAAGGTCGTCTCCGCGTTCCTGCAGACCAGCAACAGCCCCAAGGGCATGGTGCTCGACTGCGTGCCGGTCATCCCGCCGGACCTGCGTCCGATGGTGCAGCTGGACGGTGGCCGTTTCGCGACCTCCGACCTGAACGACCTGTACCGCCGTGTCATCAACCGGAACAACCGCCTGAAGCGCCTTCTCGACCTCGGTGCGCCCGAGATCATCGTGAACAACGAGAAGCGCATGCTCCAGGAGGCCGTGGACGCGCTGTTCGACAACGGCCGTCGTGGCCGTCCGGTCACCGGTCCCGGTAACCGCCCGCTGAAGTCCCTCAGCGACATGCTGAAGGGCAAGCAGGGTCGATTCCGTCAGAACCTGCTCGGCAAGCGTGTGGACTACTCCGCGCGTTCCGTGATCGTCGTCGGTCCGCAGCTGAAGCTGCACCAGTGCGGTCTGCCGAAGGCGATGGCGCTGGAGCTGTTCAAGCCGTTCGTGATGAAGCGCCTGGTCGACCTGAACCACGCGCAGAACATCAAGAGCGCCAAGCGCATGGTCGAGCGCGGCCGCACCGTGGTGTACGACGTCCTCGAAGAGGTCATCGCCGAGCACCCGGTGCTGCTGAACCGTGCGCCCACCCTGCACCGCCTCGGCATCCAGGCCTTCGAGCCGCAGCTGGTCGAGGGCAAGGCCATCCAGATCCACCCGCTCGTCTGCACCGCGTTCAACGCGGACTTCGACGGTGACCAGATGGCCGTGCACCTGCCGCTGTCCGCGGAGGCGCAGGCCGAGGCCCGCATCCTGATGCTGTCCTCGAACAACATCCTCAAGCCCGCCGACGGCCGTCCGGTGACGATGCCGACCCAGGACATGGTCCTCGGTCTGTTCTTCCTCACCACCGACGGTGAGATGCGGGACGTCAAGGGTGAGGACCGCTCCTTCTCCTCCGTCGCCGAGGCGATCATGGCCTTCGACGCGGGCGAGCTCTCGCTCCAGTCGAGGATCGACATCCGCTTCCCGGTCGGCACCATCCCGCCGCGCGGCTGGACCCCGCCGGCGCAGGAGGAGGGCGAGCCGGAGTGGCAGCAGGGTGACAGCTTCCGTCTGAAGACCACGCTGGGTCGTGCGCTCTTCAACGAGCTGCTGCCCGAGGACTACCCGTTCGTCGACTACGAGGTCGGCAAGAAGCAGCTCTCCGAGATCGTCAACGACCTCGCCGAGCGCTACCCGAAGGTCATCGTGGCGGCGACGCTCGACAACCTGAAGGCGGCCGGCTTCTACTGGGCCACCCGTTCCGGCGTCACCGTCGCCATCTCCGACGTCGTCGTTCCCGAGGCGAAGAAGGAGATCGTCAAGGGCTACGAGGCGCAGGACGAGAAGGTCCAGAAGCAGTACGAGCGCGGTCTGATCACCAAGGACGAGCGCACGCAGGAGCTCATCGCGATCTGGACCAAGGCGACCAACGAGGTCGCCGAGGCGATGAACGACAACTTCCCGAAGACCAACCCGATCTTCATGATGGTGAACTCGGGTGCACGAGGCAACATGATGCAGATGCGTCAGATCGCCGGTATGCGTGGTCTGGTGTCGAACGCGAAGAACGAGACGATCCCGCGTCCGATCAAGGCGTCGTTCCGTGAGGGTCTGTCCGTGCTGGAGTACTTCATCTCCACCCACGGTGCCCGTAAGGGTCTGGCGGACACCGCTCTGCGTACCGCCGACTCGGGTTACCTCACCCGTCGTCTGGTCGACGTCTCCCAGGACGTCATCATCCGCGAGGAGGACTGCGGCACCGACCGTGGCCTCAAGCTGGCGATCGCCGAGCGCGGCGACGACGGTGTCCTGCGCAAGACGGGCAACGTCGAGACGTCGGTGTACGCGCGCTGCCTCGCCGAGGACATCGTGGTCGACGGCAAGGTGCTGGCCCCGGCCGGTACCGACCTCGGCGACGTGCTCATCGACGAGCTGGTCAAGCACGGCGTGGAGACGGTCAAGACCCGCTCGGTCCTGACCTGCGAGTCCGCCGTCGGCACCTGCGCCATGTGCTACGGCCGCTCGCTGGCCACCGGCAAGCTGGTCGACATCGGTGAGGCGGTCGGCATCATCGCCGCCCAGTCCATCGGTGAGCCCGGTACCCAGCTGACGATGCGTACCTTCCACACCGGTGGTGTGGCCGGTGACGACATCACCCAGGGTCTGCCGCGTGTCGTCGAGCTCTTCGAGGCCCGTACCCCGAAGGGTGTCGCCCCGATCTCCGAGGCCTCCGGCCGCGTGCGGATCGAGGAGACCGAGAAGACCAAGAAGATCGTCATCACGCCGGACGACGGCAGCGACGAGACGGCCTACCCGATCTCGAAGCGTGCTCGACTCCTGGTCAGCGAGGGCGAGCACGTCGAGGTGGGTCAGAAGCTCACCGTGGGTGCCACCAACCCGCACGACGTGCTGCGCATCCTGGGCCAGCGTGCCGTCCAGGTCCACCTGGTCGGCGAGGTCCAGAAGGTGTACAACTCGCAGGGTGTGTCGATCCACGACAAGCACATCGAGATCATCATCCGGCAGATGCTGCGCCGCGTGACGATCATCGAGTCCGGCGACGCCGAGCTGCTGCCCGGCGAGCTGGTCGAGCGCTCGAAGTTCGAGCAGGAGAACCGTCGTGTGGTCCAGGAGGGCGGTCACCCGGCCTCCGGTCGTCCGCAGCTCATGGGTATCACCAAGGCCTCGCTGGCCACGGAGTCCTGGCTGTCGGCGGCGTCCTTCCAGGAGACGACCAGGGTGCTCACGGACGCGGCGATCAACGCCAAGTCCGACTCCCTGATCGGCCTCAAGGAGAACGTCATCATCGGTAAGCTCATCCCGGCCGGTACGGGTCTGTCCCGCTACCGCAACATCCGGGTCGAGCCGACCGAGGAGGCGAAGGCCGCGATGTACTCGGCCGTCGGCTACGACGACATCGACTACTCGCCGTTCGGCACGGGCTCCGGCCAGGCCGTTCCGCTGGAGGACTACGACTACGGTCCGTACAACCAGTAAGCGGGCATGAGTCGAAGGGCGGTCCCCCCGTACGTGACGTACGGGGGGACCGCCCTTCGGCGTGTTCACCGTCCGGTCAGCTCCCAGAGGGCGACGGCCGCCGTCGCCATCGCGGCCAGGGCGCCGATGCTGGCGATCGGCCAACGGGAGCGTTCCAGGGCGTCGAGGCGCTGTTCGTGGTCGGCGAGCTGCTTGTCGGTCTGGTCGCTGCGCTGCACCAGCAGCGCGAGCTGGCCGTCGGCGCGGGCGAAGCCGGCCTCGACGGTGCCGCGCAGCCGCTCCAGTTCGACGGCGACGACGGCCGGGTCGGAGAGGGAGGGGGATTCGTTCACGCGCTGCTCTTTTCGGTCGGTGGGGCGTCCGTGCGCAGCCACGCGGGCAGCAGGGACTGGACCGCGGGGACGGCCATGGCCCGGGTGACGCCCGCCGCCACGGTCAGGGCGCCGGCCACCCAGGGCAGCGTCGCGGGGACGCCGACGGCGTCGACGACCGCCGGGAGCAGGACGCACAGGCCGACAGCGGACTGCACGACGGTACGGAGGGTTCGCTTGGCGGCGTCTGACACGGCGACCTCGTTTCTCGAAGGACGTTCGGGGGACTTTCCGGCGGGGCCGGGGCGCTCGGCAGGGTGTCTTCAGGAGCTGTACGGGACCTTGAGCGCCGCCCAGGACTTGGCGCCGGGCCAGCCGTCGGCGGCGGCGCCGGTGTAGCCGAGCCTGCGCTGCCACTTGGCGTACGACCTGCGGTCGGCCTCGGTCCACTGCGGGCCGGGGCCGTCCTCGTACGCGGAGCAGCCGACCGCCACCAGGCGCTTGCCCATGGCGGTGACGATCGCCGACCGGGGCTGCTTCCGGAACCACGCGGCGCCCGGGAAGGGCTGGTGGACGGGCTGGACGGCACCGGTGCCGGGGGTGGCCGGTGCCCTGGTCAGCCGGGCGGCGACGCGGGCGCGCAGATCCGTCATGGCGAAGCCGCGCGGATCGATCTTGGCGCTGGTCCACTCCTTGTGGCCGATGACCGAACGGGCGCTCCAGCCGTGCGCCCGGCACAGGGCGGCACAGGCGCGCACGATGGCCTCCAGCTGGGCCTCGGGCCACGGGTCCTTGCCGTCGCCGAGGTTGACGCATTCGAAGCCGTAGAAGTGGGCGTTGCCGTCCGTGGTGCGCTGGTTCGGGGCGGGCAGGGTGGCGCGTTCGGCGGCGACCGCGGCGAGGACGTCGGGGTCGCCGACGCCGGCGTGGTTGGCCCGGCCGTTGCCGACGAGGTGGACCGTGCCGTCCTTGGCGATCACGCCGTGGCAGAGCGGGCCGGGCAGGTCGGCGTGGCCGTTGAAGCACAGGCTGACGGTGGCGCTGGTGCCGGTGGTGACGGTGTGGTGGACGATGACGCCGTTGACGGGGCCCCAGCTTCCCTTGTGGTTGCGGTTGTTGGTGCGCCAGCCGGCGTGTTCGACGACGGTGACGCCCTCGGCCCGCAGGGCGGACGCGAGGGCGGTGGCGGAGAGGGGGTTGGCCATGGGCGGTGCCTCCCTGGGGGCGGTGCGGGCATGAGAAAACCCCGGCCGCGGGAGTGGCTCGGGGTGCGTGGGGTGACCGGGGCGTGGGTCAGAGGCCGGTGCCGGGGTCCGTCTCACCTCCGGTCTCGGTGGAGGTGTCACCGCCGGTGCCGGTGTCGGTCTCGTCGCCGGTGCCCGTGTCGGTCTCGCCGCCCCCGGTGTCCGGGTCGCCGTCGTCGCCGCCCTCGTCCGTCGCCCACGCGGCGCACAGCGCGACGTACGCCGCCCGGTTGGCCCGGAAGTCGGCCAGTGCCGCGGCGACCGCTCGCTGCACGGCCGTCTGGTCGGGGACGACCGGGGCCGTTCCGACGGGCATGACCGTGACCCTGCCGGTGCCGCGCAGCAGGGCCCCGTTGTCGCCGGTCTCGGTGAACTGGGCGGTGATGTTGACGGGGGAGTAGGTCCCGGTGATCGAGTCCGGCGCGATGATGCTGTTGAGGCTGGTGTCGGAGACGTTGACGTGGATGGTGTGGCCGGCCTCGGTGAGGGTGGCGCGGCCGGCGTAGTCGATCGCGACGCCCCAGGGCTGGCTGGTGTCGATGTCCATGGTGCGGTGCCTTCCTCGGGGTCAGCTCTGGCGGCCGTGCATGAGCACGGGATTGGCGTAGACGGTGCCGGTCGTGGCCCTGGCCTGGATCTCGAACTTGACCGTCGTGCCGTAGACCGACGGGAAGTCGCTGCTGATCGGCCCGGTGTGGTCGAAGTCCGTGCCGGCGGCGACGACCGTGCCCCACTCGGCGCCGTTGACGAGCACCTGGACCGAGCCGGCGCCGCCGGAGCTGACCTTGGTGCTGACGATGAGCCGCATCTTGGGCTGCCAGACGACGTTGTACGACATCGCGACGGTGGTCCAGGCGGTCGCCGTGGTCTGCGGCCAGCGGGCGGTCGAGCTGTCCTGCGGGGGCAGCATGGTCATCCAGGGCCGGGCGATGCCGCCGGTGTTGACGTCGTCGGCGAAGATCTCCCGGCCGCCGTTGTCGAAGATCCGCAGCGGCTGGAGCGAGGTGCTGGAGCCGTCGCCGTTGTGCAGGCTCAGGGCGAGGGAACCGGTCTGGCGGCGGATGGCCAGGCCGTACTCGTCGCCGCTCCACGATCCGACGGCGAACACGGCCGGACCGCCGTCCGGCGGCCGTACGGCCAGGTAGCCGCCGTCGGTGATCTCGACCCCGCCGCCGGAGACCTTGTTGAGTGCCGGCCGGCTGTTGACGGCCGTCGACAGCTGCTGGATCCGGCGTTCCATCTGGGTCAGCCGGTCGATGATGTCTTCGGGGAGCTGGGGCATCAGGCCTCCTCCAGGTAGAGCTCGGCGGTGTCGGGCCGGCCGCGCTGGGCCGGGCTGACCTTGACCCCGATGATCCGGTAGCGGGCGTCGAGGCCCTCGGTCCACCACTCGTCGGTGATCCGGATGCGCACGGTCCGGCCGAGCAGCGCGGGCGGCACCAGGTCGTCGAGACGGACGGTGATCTCGGGGATGACCACCGCGCCGGTGGCCGAGGCGAGTTCGGCGCCGGCCAGGGCGTTCAGGGTGGCGCCGTCGGTGATCTCGTTGTGGTCGGAGGACAGGTCGATGCGCGGGTAGCCGGCGCCGGTATCGCCGATCAGCTCCGTGGCGACCGCGACCCGGGAGGCCAGCGGCCGGGACTCCTCGGCCTGGTTGGTGTTGGTGGAGGCGCCGCGGGCACGGGCGGTGGTGCCGCCACGGGTGGCGTCGCGCGGGAAGGAGTACGACAGGATCGTGCCCGGCCGGTCCATGACCAGGTCGCTGGTGCCGATCTCGATCTTCGGGCTGCCCAGTCGCAGCCGGCGCACGCGCGCGCCGGTGGCCGGGTCGCGGTAGACGGCGATGTGGTGCTCGAAGCCGTTCTCCAGGCCGGCGAGCGCGTCGATCGCCTCCAGGTAGACGGTCTCGTCGCCGTCCCGGTAGGTGACCGTCCGTTTCACGCCGGAGTGCTCGTCGCCGTAGGTGACGCCGATGTTGCCGCCGGGCAGCGCGTTCTGCAGGTCGGTCCACAGGCCCCGGACGATGTCCAGCTGGTACCTGTTCTTGAACTCCAGTTTGTACAGGGGGTCGTAGACGGGGGTGGCGGCCCGGATGCGGCGGCGGCCCGCGTAGGACTCGAAGGTGGCCGCCTGGATGCCGAGGGTGAGGACGCCCCGGTCGTCGCTCTGCAGGGTGGACGTCCAGATGATGCCGCCCCACCACAGGTCGTTGCCGCGCTGGAGGTAGACCGAGGTGCGGCCCTCCTCGATGCGGCGGACGCGGACGGCCATCTCCTCGTTGGGCACGGGGATCGTGCCCGAGAGCGAGCCGGCCTTGCCGATGTAGTCGTCGACGGTGACGTCGCGCAGGGGCAGGATGTCGATGGTGCGGTCGGTGAGCAGGTCGCAGAAGATCGCCCGGTAGGGGCTGGTGGTCGTCATGACGCGGCCTCGTAGGTGGCGGTGCCCCGGATGGTGTTGCCGCTCGCCCAGGTCCAGGGCGTCAGGGCGTCCACGGAGCCGGTGTTGGCGAAGGCGGTGGCGTTGGGCCGGCCCGTGGACACCTGCATCTCGAAGGTGGTGGCGGTGCCGCAGTACATCCGTGCCAGCGCACGGGTCTCGTTGGCGGCGCCCAGCTCGGCGAAGCCGATCTGCGGGTGGGTCGCCGACGCGGCCACCGGCAGCGAGAAGCGCCAGTTGTCCGAGGTGGTGGGGCTGGTGCCGTAGGTGGTGGTGCTGCCGAACGTGATCGAGAAGTGGAGGTGCACGGTGGTGCCGAACTTCACGTACCGGCAGTTGAGCGAGGCGTTGCCGTAGGCGGGCGTGGCGGCGCCGGAGTTGGTGGTCCACGCCGGGGTCCAGCTCTGCCAGGTGGGCAGGACCGGGTAGTCGGCCCAGGCGGTGCCGTTCCAGCGCTGGAGCTGGCCGCCGAGGTCGCGGTACTGGCCGGGATAGGAGCCGTTGGTGGTGTCGGTGGTGACGGGCAGGATGCCGCCGACCGCGACCGTGGCCGTACGGCGCCCGGTGACCGCCGTGTTCCACGCGATGCCGCCCGCGCCCGCGCTCGCGCCCGCCGGCACCAGGACCTCGTACAGCGGAAGGGACAGGCCGGGCGCGGCGGGAACCGCCGGGAGGGCGGCGGCCGTGCCCTCGACGATCTCGACGACGGCCTCGTGACGGCCGGAGCCGTCGTAGGTGTCGTCGTGGACGCGCAGGACGACCAGGTCGATGCGGCTGTACTGGGCGTTGCCGTCGGCGAAGGTGAGGGGCAGGTACTCGGTCAGCGCGACCGGGTAGGCGCCCCGGGCGTCGGTGCTCTGCACGACGGCCCGGCCGGGGCTGACCGTGGCGCTCATGGTGCCGGTCGTGCCGGTCAGCGTGAAGCCGGAGATGCGGTACTGGCCGTCGGCCGAGCCCGGCAGGATGCCGGAGCGGGTGGCGACGGGCGAGGTCGGGGTGAGGGCGCCGAGCGAGACGAGCCGGGTGTCCTCGCGGGACTGGCCGTCGGGGGACAGCCATCCGGAGCGTACGGGCATGTCGACTCCTTTCCGTGAGGGGGCGGATCAGTTGATCGGGTCGACGCGCAGGAAGATGCTGTCGAACCAGCAGGCCACCGCGGCGTCGCTGGAGCGGTGCATGGCGGTCATCGTGTAGACCGTGCCGGGCGTGAGGTTGTACAGCCGCCACATCGTCGCGACCGAGGCGCCGACCGCGCCGCCGTACACGGCCGCGTACTCGTCGTTCGGCGCGAAGGTCACCGTGCCGCCCTGGCTGATCTGCGGGGCCATGTACGCGGTGGCGGTGCTGCTGTCCTTCGTCGTCATGCGGGCGCCGAAGTGCAGCAGGACCGCGCCGGTGCCCGGAGCGGTGAAGTTCAGGGACAGCGCGGTGACCGCCGTGTCGCTCAGGGCGGCCGTGTACGTGGTCGACGTGGTGTACCCGGCGTCCAGGGACCCCGTGTACAGGGGCGTCACCACGGCCGGCACCCACACCGAGCCGTTCCAGCGCTGGAGGACGCCGGTGGACGACTCGCGGTACTGGCCGGTGTAGCTGCCGGTGGTGACCGCGCCGGCGGGCGCGATGCCGCCGACGCCCTTGGGGTACGGCACCCAGGCGGTGCCGTTCCAGCGCTGGAGCGTGTCGTTGACGTCCCGGTACTGGCCGGGGTAGCCGCCGGGCGCGGTGTCGTCGGAGCGGGTCGGGAGGATGCCGCCGACCGCGACGGTGGTGGGGCGCAGGTCGACGCGGGCGCTGTCCCAGTCGATGCCGCCGTTGCCGGCGCTCCGGCCGGCCGGGACGGCGACGGTGAACAGCGCCAGCGAGGTGTCGGGGGCCGTGGGCGCGACGGGCTGGGCCGCCGCCTGGCCCCGGACGATCTCGACGGCGGCCTCGTAGCGGCCGGAGCCGTCGTGGTCGTGGTCGTGGATCCGCAGGACGACCAGGTCGATCCGGCCGTACTGCGGGTCGCCGTCGGCGAAGGTGAGCGGGACCGGTTCGGTGACGGCGACCGGGTAGGCGCCGCGGGCGACCGTCGACTGGATCACGGCCCGGCCGACGCCGACGGTGGCGGACATGGTCCCGGCCGTGCCGGCCAGCCACAGGCCGGTGACCCGGTACTGGCCGCCCTCGGAGCCGGGCAGGACGCCGGAGCGCCCCTTGATGTCGGTGACCGGGGTGACGGCGCCGACCTGGGTGACCCGGGTGTCCTGCCGGGTCTGGCCGTCGGGGGACAGCCAGGCGGAGCGTGCGTTCATGGCGAGTCCTTCGAGGTGCGGCCGGATCAGGAGGCGGATTCGTAGGTGCCGTGGATGGAGAGCACGTCGCCGGCCGCCCACGCGAACGGGAAGCCCTTGTCCCAGAAGGCGTTGGCCTGCTTCAGGGACTCGCGCAGGTTGCGCACGGTGCCGCCGCCCGTGACCGACAGCAGCCCGCTGCCCGGGTACTGCAGGCCCGTGGAGGTGTCGAAGCCGAGCACGTTCAGCACCCGGCCGTCCAGCTTCCAGGTCGAGGAGACCGGCGCGACCGGCAGGGTGAAGTTCCAGTTGCCGTTGGCGGCCTGCGCCGCCAGGTTGGTCGTCGAACCGATCTTGAGGTAGATCCGGACGTGCACGAGGGTGCCCATCTTCACGTACGAGCCGGCGAGGGTGCCGTTGCCGACGGTGGGGGCGGTGCCCGTCTCCGCGCCCCACTTGGGCGTGTAGTCGGTCCAGGTCGGCACCGGCTGGTACGGCACCCACGTCGAGCCGTTCCAGCGCTGGAGCTGCCCGGTGGAGCTGTCGCGGTACTGGCCGGTGTAGCTGGCCGTGGTGACCGTGCCGGCCGGGGCGATGCCGCCCAGCGCGCTCGGGTACGACACCCAGGCGGAGCCGTCCCAGCGCTGGAGCGCGCCGCCGGCGTCGCGGTACTGGCCCGGGTAGGCGCCGTTGCCGGTGTCGCCGACCACGGGCAGGATGCCGCCGACCGCGACGGTCGGGACGCGCAGGTCCAGGGCGTCGTTGTTCCAGTTGATGCCGCCGTTGCCGGCGCTGACGCCGGCCCGGACCCGGACCCGGTAGATCGGCAGCACGATGTCCGGCAGGGCGGGCTCCACCGGGTTGGTGTCCGGCGTGCCCTGGACGATCTCGACGGCGGCCTTGGTGAGACCGGACTCGTCGTAGAGGTCGTCATAGATCCGCAGGACGACCATGTCGTAGCGGTCCTGCGCCTGGCCGGCGGCGAAGGTGAGGGGGAACGGCTCGGCCAGCGCGACCGGGTAGGCGCCCTGGCCGCCGTCGGCCTGGATGACGGCCCGGCCCTCGTGGACGGTCGCGGACATGCTGCCCGCGTGGCCCTCCATCCAGAAGCCCGACAGGCGGTACTGGCCGTCGTAGGAGCCGGGGAGGATGCCGGAACGGACCTGGAGGGGATTGGCCGGGGTGGTCGCGCCGATCTGGGTCAGACGGGTGTCCTCGCGGGTCTGGCCGGTCTCGGCCACCCATGAGCTGCGCAGGTTCATCTGCGGGTCTCCTGTGGTCTGCGGAAGGGACAGGGAAGCCGAAGGCCCGTCAGGACCTGAGCCATTCGGCCGTGAGGTTGGTGGCGTAGCCGGAGCCGCCGAGGGTGGTGATGGTGGAGCCCGACTGCTGCAGCCCGTAGAGGGCGAGCTTGTCTCCGGCGGTCATCCGGAGCAGGCAGCTGCCGCCGACGCTGGTCGCGCCCGGACCCGCGCCGATCAGCCAGGTGCCCCGCGGGACGCCGGAGCCGTTCTGGTAGATGCGCGCGCCGCGGTTGCCGGAGGTGGCCTCCGTGTACCAGGTGATGGAGCAGGACACCCGCCACCAGCCGGTCCTGGGCACCGTGTAGGTGTTCGAGCCCGACCAGCCGGCCGCGTCGTCCACGTCGGTGCTCTGCATGCTGATCTGCGTCCACGCGCCGGTGGGCACCGACTGCGCGGTGGTCTGCGAGACGCTGAGCAGCACGGTCGTACGGCCCTCCGCGTACCGCCAGGCGGAGCCGTCCCAGCGCTGGAGCAGTCCGGCGGCGTCCTCGCGGTACTGGCCGGCGTAGCTTCCGGTGGTGAGCGTGCCGGCCGGGGCGATGCCGCCGACGCCCTTCGGGTACGGCACCCAGGCGGTGCCGTACCAGCGCTCCAGGACGCCCGCGTTGTCCCGGTACTGTCCGGCGTACGCGCCGTCGAAGCCGCTCGCCGGGACGATCCCGCCGAGGGCCACCGTCGGGTACCGCAGGCTGGTGACCGCGCTCTCCCAGGCCAGGCCGCCGGAACCGGCGGAGGCCCCGGCGGGCACCCTGATCTGGTAGAGCGGCAGGGCGCTGCCGTCGGGGCTGCTCGGTGCCACGGGGGTGGCCGCCGGGGCGCCCCTGACCAGGCGGACGACGGCCTCCGTGGCGCCGGTGCCGTCGTGGACGTCGTCCCGCACGACCAGTTCGACGAGGTCGATACGGCTGTACAGGGCGTCCCCGTCGGTGACCGTCAGGGTCTCCGGCTCGGTCACGGCCACCGGGTAGGCGCCCTGGGCGGTCCGGCCGCCCTGTACGAAGGCGCGGCCGGTGCCGACGGTGAAGGTCATGCCGCCGGTGGTGCCGGTGAGGGCGAAGCCGCCGGGGACGATGCCGCCCCGGGCCTTGAGCGGGATGTTCTCCGCCACCAGGCCGTTCGGGGTGAGCAGACCGGACAGCGTGACCCGGGTGTCCTCCCGGGTCTGGCCGATCTCGGTGAGCCAGGATGCTCGTACGGTCATCGGATCACCACTCCGCCCCGCGCCAGCGGACGGTCATCCGGGCGCCCGTGTCGTACGTGTCCGGCCGGAACGCCAGCTGGGCACGGCCCGGCTCGAAGGCGAACAGTTCCTCGGGGCTGCTGTCGGCGTCGGCGGTGTTGCGGCGGGAGGCGGTGCCGTTGAGCGTGACCGTGCCGGCGGCGGTGTCGACGACGAGCTCGTCGCCGGCGGTGAGGGTGATCAGGTAGCGCAGCCGGCGGGCGGAGGCGCGGTCGGTCACCGTCGGGTTGACGCACGGACCGGTGAAGGCGATCACTGGATGGGTGGGCGCGGAGCCGGTGTTGTCGGCGTTCACATCACCGGTGGAGGCCGTCTGGCCCCAGTACAGCGGCCAGGTCAGCGGCCAGGTCAGACCGCTTTCCGGCTGCGGGGCGCCGGTGACCGCGGTCTGCTCGGTGACCGAGTAGCGGCGCGGGTCGGTGGCGTACCACTGCACGGACGCCCGGGAGACGCCCTGCGTGGTGTACGTCCGGTCGGCGGCCAGCACGCGCTGGCTGACCCGGGCCCGCACGGCCAGGGTCTCGCCGTGCAGCCGTACCGCCAGCCAGCGCTCGGAGTCGCCGAGCATCAGCGCCTGGCGCAGGGCGCGCATCGCGGCGAGCGAGGAGGCGGCCTCGTCCTGCTGGGGGACGGTCCACACCGTGCCGCCGATCTTGCGCGGCCTGGCGTAGCGGGCACCGGGCCAGGCGCCGTGCGCGGTGGGGTGGTCGGCGTCGGAGGCGTCGTACTCCGGCAGGTCCTCCCAGCCGCTCAGGCCCGCACGGTCGATCTCGTACGGGGTGCCGGGGCCCATCAGCAGTCCGGCCCACTGCATCTGCCCGTCGCGGGTGATGAGTGAGCCGGGGGCCACGTCTTCGGTGTATGCGGTTGTCGTCGTCTCGGCCATGGGGCCGTCACCTCACTGTCATGTGCAGGCGTGAGCGGATGCGAGGAAGAGCAGGTCTTCCGCGGTGCCTCGGGCGCCGGCGCCCCGGCTCTCGTGGAACTCCTTGATGTGGTACCGGTGTTCACCGGCGGTCCGGTGTCTGCGGGCGAGCTCCCGCCGGCGTTCCAGCGCGCTCAGCGGCAGCACCTTGCCGGCCTGGCGGGAGGCGCCGGGGACGGCGACACCGCCCTCGGCGAGCATCGGGATCCTGTCCAGGTCCACGCCGAACTTCTTGCCGAGGATCGAGAAGCTCAGGGAGTTGAGCTTGTCGATGACCCAGTTGGCGAAGGCGATCAGCCCCTGGATCGGGCCCTTGACCACGCCGGCGACGGTCTGCGCGCCGGTGGTGACGAACTTCCCCAGCGCGTCCAGGGTGCTGGAGGTGGCCTCCTTGACCCGGGTGAACATCCGGGGGATGTCCTGGGTGATCCACCGCAGGGCGGGCTTGACCGCGTCCTTGAACCCCCGCCAGACCGACGACACCTTGCCGCTGAGTGCCCGGGTGTCCCCGGTGGTCAGCGCCTTCAGCACGGCGAACCCGGTGCCGACGAGGGCACCGATGGCGGTGAGCGCGGTGGTGATCACCCCGAGGTAGCCGGTGACGTACGTGTTCAGCGCGCTCGCGATGCCCTTGAGCAGCGGGGTCATGACGGTCAGATAGCCCTCGACGTACTTCAGGACGAGGGTGGCGAGCTGTTCCATCAGCCGTTGCCCGGTCTCGGAGTTCATCGCGAGAGCGATCAGCCAGCCGGCGACCGGGAGAAGGAGCCCGGTGACGAAGCCGATGGGGTTGGCGCGGGTGAGGGCGTTGATGACGAGCATGACGCCCGCGCCGATGGTCATGGCGGTGCCGAAGGCGCCGAGGGCGGGGCCGAGGAGCCCGGCGACGCCGATGAGGCCGCCTACCAGGGCCACCACGCCGCCTGCCGCCGCCAGGAGCTTGCGGACGGAACGGGTGGAGCCCCTGGCCTTGCCGCCGACGGACTTCACACCGGTGGCCGCGGTGGTCGCGGTCTTGCCGGCCTTGGCCACTGAGCGGGCGGCGGCGTCGGCGTTGGCCTTGGTCCGGCGTACGGCGGTGGCGGTCTGGTCGGTGGCGGAGCGGACGCCGGCGGTGCCGGTGGCGGCCTTCTTGACGCCCTCGGTCAGCGAGCGCAGCGTGTTGCCGCTCCCCGCGACGCCGGCCCGGAAGGAACGGAGGGCCGAGGCGACGCCGGCGAACAGGTCGGCGGGCCCCGCCGCTGTCACGACGGCACTCATCCGCGTGCCTTCGCCAGGAACATCAGCGCGTCGGCGGTCCGCTGCGGGCTGCTGTTCTCCGCCGCGTGGTAGTGCTCGATGTGCAGCGCGCCGCCACCCCTCCCGGCGGCCCCGGCGTACGCCGAACCCTGGGCGGCGGCCCGCCGCAGCAGCCGGTCGAGCTTGCTCAGCGGCAGGACGGCCTCCGCCTCACCGGCCTCGGCGAGGATCGCCGGGACACCGCCGGAGCGGGGCATGACGACACCGCCGGTGGCCAGCATGGGGATCTTCGGCAGGCTGACGCCGAAGGTCTTGCCGCCGACGCCCGGGACCCAGCCGGGGATCGAGACCTTGATGCCGTTGAGGGCGCCGATGGCGCGGTTGATGATGCCGATGACCGCGTTGATCGGGCCCTTCACCGCGCTCTTGATGCCGTCGAAGGCCCGGCTCGCGATGCCCTTGAGGCCGCCCCAGATGCTGGACAGCTTGTCCTTGACGGCCCGGAAGGCGTTCGGGATCGCCGACTTGACCCAGTTGACGACCGGGGAGATGACGGCCTTGATGCCCTTCCAGACGCTGGAGACGACCGTCTTGATCGCCTTCAGCGCGGTGCTGATGACCTTCTTCCAGATGTTGACGTAGGTCTTGATGACGGTGGCGACGGCCTTCACGACCTTGGAGATCGCCGTCTTGATGCCGTTCCAGACCGACTTGATCAGCTTGGCGGCGTTCTTCATGATCGGCCCGATGGCCTTCATGACGCTGCTGATCACCGACTTGATCACGCCGAAGGCGGTCTGCAGGACCTTCTGCATGGTCTTCGACCTGGTCGCCATCTCGACGACCTTCTCGATGAGCGGCATGAGCAGGTCCATGAGCATGCCGAAGAAGTTGCCCTTCATCGACTTGTTCATCTTGTCCTGGCCTTTGGCCGCCTTGCTCGCCCCGGACTCGTACTTGCCGAGGTTCTTGCCGGCCGTGGAACCGGTCTTCCCGGCTTTGGAGATGGACTTCTCGGCCTGGTCGGAGGCGGTCTTGAGGTCCTTCAGTTCCTTCTCGGCCTCCTGGGCCGAGCTCTTCAGGCGCTTGAGTTCGCCCGCGCCGGAACCTGCCTTGCTCTTCAGGGTGTCGACGGCGCGGCCGGCGCCGTCCGCCTGGGTCTTGAAGTTCTTGAGTGTCGACGACGTGTTCTGCAGTGAACGGGAAAGGGACATGGATACGGAGCTCCCTGGTGTCGGCGGTCAGATGAAGGGCCGCGAGGGTGTCAGAGGGCACGCACCAGGGCCTGGACGCGGATTTCGAGCCGCCGGATGTCGGCTTCCGTCCCGGAGAGGTTTCCGAGCGGCATGGAACGGGCCGACCTGTCGTTGGTCCGCAGGGTCTCCCGCAGCGCGCGCCGGTCCGCGTTGATCTTTCCCTGGAGCTTGTCGATGCGCAGGTTCGTCTTGGCGATCCGGACGTGTGCGTCGTGGGCTCGGTTCTGAAGGTGCCTCGTGGCGAGTTTGATCTGGTCGAGCTCCCGCTGGGCGTCGCCCTCGGGGTTGTTCCAGCCGCGCCGGTCCTGCAACCGGCCGATGGCCTGGTTGACCTTGTCGACCCACCGGGGGGTGAACAGCGGCTTGAACTCGATCTTGAACAGGCTCCAGGAGAACTCGAGTGCGACCAACGACAGGGCCAGGGTGTTGACCGCGGCGTTGAGGCCGTTGACCTCTTCCTTGGCGATGTTCGCTTCCGACTTCTGGCCGGTGAGCGCCGTGGCCTGAAAGCCCTCGTAATCGTCGAGGAACTTGTTGTTCTCCTTCTTCGCCTGCTTGTCGGCCTGCTCCTTCTTCTCGTCCCATTTTGTTCCGAACTCGGCGGAGGTCAGCTTGCCGTCGAGTGACGAGGTCAGGTTGTCGATCTGGGTCTGCTGGTCGTCCTGCTTCTTCTTGAGTTCCTTCAGGTCGACGGGTTCGGACGGTGTGGACACGGGCTTCTCCTCGCTTGGGTGCCGGCTGCGCGAACGCAGTGCCCGGCCGGGAGGGTTGTGGGACTCTGTGCAGCGAGCACGACCGCCCACTGGCCTTGGGAAAGAGGTAGTCATGCCCCGTCGGTCCGAGCCGTCGCCGTCGCCCGCCCCGCTGCCGTCGATCACGCTCCGTGGACAGGGCGAGAGCATCTGGCTCGAGGCCAGGGCCGTCTGGCTGCTGCAGAAGGGAGCGCGTCGGCGGATACCGATGGCGGCTGTCGAAGGGGCCCGGGTGACGGGGCGCGGCGGCCGGTCGGTCGAGGTGGCGCTGTGGGGCGGTGACGGCGGGCCGGGGCCGGTGTTCGTGGTGGAAGGCCGGGACGCCTCAGCGGCGGCGCGCCTCGTCGAGGTGATCAACCGGGAGCGGTCGGAGACGGGACCGCCACAGGGCGGGGCGTCTCTGGTCGACGTGCTGCCGACGGGCACGTCGGAGACCGCCCGGCGCCGGAATCGGCGCATGCGCGCGCAGGAGTTCGCTGTCCTCGCGGTCTATCTCGCCGGTATCGCCGGGCTGGCCCTGGCGGGAAGGCCGTTCCGGGCGCTGCTGTGGGCGACGGGAGTGATGCCGCTCGCCCTCGGCATCCTTCTCGTCGGGCCGGCGGCCGTGGCGGCGCGCCGACGCTGGGTGCTGAGAAAGCGGGGGGTCGCGGTCGTGGCGCTGTTCGACCGCGGGACCGGTCGGCGGAAGTACTTCCGCTACACCGACCTGGAGGGCGGCGCACACGAGATCAGGGCCGACTACGCGGCGCCGGGGATCGGCGGCGATCCGCGGCGCATCGAGGTCGTCCACGACCCGGAGAACCCGGACGTCGCGGTCTGCACACTGGCGGCGCGGACCCTGGTCTGGAGAGGTGCCGGGGTCGTCCTTTTCGGGGTGCCGGTCCTGCTGCTCGGGCTCGCCATGACCGTGGGCCAAGTGGTCGCTCTGTTGTTCTGACGGTTACGGCGTTCCGGGTGCGCCGGTCCCCGCTCGCCGGAGATCCGGCGTCGTCTCCCCGGCCTGTCCCTACGGGCGTCGTGGGTGGCCCGCCCGCCGCGCTTCCGTCAGCGCGTCCGACCACCCCGCCGCGTAGGCGCGCGACTCCCGGGCGAGCAGTTCTTCGTACACCCGGTCGAGCAGGGCCTCGCTGTCGGGGGCCGTGGTGTGCAGGAGATGGGCGAGGCGGGTGTAGGTGTCGATCGGCTGCTTCGGGGAGTTGCTGGTGCCAGTCGCCATGTCGGGCCTGCTTTCCGGTCTGTCCGCTGGGCTGTGGTGCTGATGACGCTCCTGGGGTGTACGAAGCGTCCGTTCGAACTAGTGTACGAGTAATGACGTGGTGCCGTTCCGTGTTTGCCGAGGACTCTCCGTGATTCTGCGGTCCGGACCTGCGGCGATGCAGGGTGCACTGAATTTTGTGTCAGGTTCGTGGAGTAGGATCCGGCCGTTCTCCCGTCGGTAAGGGAACGCACGAACTACAGGGCCCCGCAAGCGACCTGAGGGCCCGTCGGACGACGGTGGACGGCGACGGGTGGCCGTCCGCGCGCGGGGGGCGCGGAGAGACAGGGGACGAGAGCAAGGCCAACGGGGTGGACGGCGACGCCAACAATGCGCGACATGATCATCTGATCGACTGGCTGGAACAGTCTCCCGATCTTCCACATCTCATCGCCCGCGTCTCCGAGCTCGTCCTCCGTCACGGCTACGACCCGGAAGACCTCGTGACCCTGCCGCGAGCCGAGCTCGACCGCCGCGAAACGGCCGCCTACAGCGCGGGTTGGGCCGACGTCGTCGCCGAGCAGCTCCCCGCGATCCGCCGGGCCTACGAGGAACGGATCACCGCCGCCTACCTCCAGGGCCAGGAGGACGCCCGCACCGGCCGCCGCCCGCGCAGGGCACGACGGGCGGAGGGCGAGCCCGGCGGCGAGGTCATCCAGCTCCCGTACGTCCAGCTGCTGCGGCCCCCTTCCGAGGTGACACGAGTGGAGCAGCGCGGCGAACGCGAGCGGTCCGTGGCGGACGGCGCGCCGGTCCCCGTGACCGCGCCCCCGCGGGGGAGCAGGAGCAACGTGCTCCGGCCGGCCTCGGACCGGCGGGAGGACGAGGACGGACGGGAAGGACAGGACGGACGCGACGGCGACGGACCCGACGGGCTCGGAGGCGCCGGGGACGAGTCCGCAGGCCCCTCGGGTGAGTCCTCGGGTGACTTCCTCCTCTCCGCCCGTGAGGTGCGGGAGAAGCGGTCGGCACCCGCGGAGCGGCGTCCGGTGGTCCGCCGTAACGGCCGCCCCAGCGTTCCCCCGCTGGACCGGCCCGGCGACACGGGAGCCGCCGGGCGGGACAGGGGACGCCGTACGGAAGCCGCGGAGCGCTCCGCGCAGGATCCGGCCGACCCGTCCGGGGCCGGAGGCGACGAACGCCGCCGGCTGTCGGACCGGGCCCGGGCCCTCGCCGACGAAATGGAGGGCCGGGCGGCCGGCCGGCGCCGGGACGAGCAGCCGGGGGCACCGGGATCCCGGTGAGCGTCACCACCGGTCCCGCCCCGGCTCAGGCGAAGAACCGGGCCAGCTGGACCGCGGACGGTGCCTGGGCGTCGGCCTGGGCGCCGTGCGGAGCGACGCCGGTCGAGGGTCCGGTGGCCGTGCCGGCCCCGGTCCCCGCACCCGCCCCGCCCGCTGTCCGGCCGGCGTCTTTGCCGTCGGTCCCGTCGGTCCCGTCGTTCCAGGGACCGTCCTCGTCCGTCGGCCCCGGCCCGTCACCCGGGCGCGGCACGGGCGCCGGAGGCTCCGGCTGGTCGTGCTCGTCCGAGTTGACGCAGGCGAACATCCAGTTCGCCGCCGCCAGATGGTCCACGGCGGCGGCCAGCAGATGGTCCGTCACCGACCATTCGGCGGCCTCGCCGTACAGGTCGCGGTTGAGGGCGCTGTCCCGCGGCAGGTGCTTGATGAGCACCGAGAGCCGCCGCGCGGAGAGGCGGTCCCGGTGCCAGTCGAGCAGGTCGATGCCGTAGTAGCGGAGCAGGTCCGCTTCGAGGGCCTCGGCGTGTTCGTCCACGAACCCGACGAGGCTCAGCCTTCCCCCAGGCCGAGCCCGGTCTCCTTGCCGTAGGCCTCCAGGATGGCGGCGATGTCCTGCATGGTGACCTCGTGCCGCTCGAAGCGGGCGAACTGCTGCTCGCCCATGAGCAGCCCGAGCAGCCCGTCCACGTCGTTGTCGTCGAGCTTGCGCAGCGCCTTCGCGGTGGCGCGGGTCAGCTCCGTGGGCAGGGTGAAGCTCTCGCCGTCGAGCTCGAACGACCAGGTGCGGCCGAGGGCTTCCAGGCGTTGGGCGCGGGCGGCGTTGACGTCGAAACGGGCCATGGTGATGGGTACTCCTCGGGTCCGTGAAGCCGGATGTCGAAGGTGAGCGGGTGAGCGGGAGGGGGCCCGGGGTGGGGCGGGCGGAGGGCCCGCCCCACCCCGGTGGGTCAGGACGCGGCGTACGAGGCGTCCTTCATCACGAAGCTGGCCAGCGCCGAGCCGTCGCCGGAGGCCATCGCCGTGAAGGTGATGCCGAGCTGGGCCGGCGACTTGCGGGCCAGCTTGATGTCGTCGGCCGCCGTGACCTGGCCGCGCGGGATGCCGAAGCGGTAGGTCACCGGGGTGGTGCCGTCGCTCGCCCGGACGTCGGTGAACTCCAGGCCGAGGGCGCGCACGTCGGCGTACGGACGGTCGGCGATGTCGTACTGGTAGACGCCCGTGGCGCCGGTCACGGCGGTGACGCCGCCGCCGCCCATGAAGAACGGCAGCGTGTCCTCGTTGAACTGCAGCAGCGAGAACTTCAGCGTCAGGTCGCGGTCCGAGTACACGAAGTGCACCGGGCTGACGGCCTGCCACACGTCGACCGGCTCCAGCTTGTCCTTCTTGCTGAAGGTGACGCCCTCACCGGAGGTGAAGCCGAGGTTCTTCCAGCCGGCCCAGTCGGTGGAGGTGTCGGAGGAGAAGGTGGTCGGGATGTCGGTGTCGGCCGTGGCGACGTAGAGCCGGCCGACTCCGGCGATGCGGATCTCGGAGGAGTTGGTGCCTGCCATGGGTGGGTCTCCTTTTAGAGGGGTGGTGATGCGGGGTGCCGTCCCCGGCCTCTCCGGGTACGGCGAAGGCCCCGCCGGTCGGGGACGGGCGGGGCCTTCGGTCTGTGGGGCGCGGCGTACGGGCGGGCCGGGCCGCGCGGGGTGCGTCAGTAGACGTCGATGAACACCTTGAGCACGGTCACGTACCGGTTGGCCGCGCTGTACAGGTAGTCGGGCAGCCAGCGCGGGCCGTCCTGCTCCTCCACCTCGGTGATGAGGTTGGTGCCGTAGCGGTTGCCGGCCGCGGCCATCAGCGCGCGGCGGGCGGAGTTGGCCAGGACGTGCGCGGCCTGCTTGGTCGGGCCGTACACCTCCAGCTCGATCAGCGGCTGGTCGACGTGGAGCTCGCCGACCCAGGCGCCGCCGCGCCGGTTGACGAGCACGGCGGCGGTCCTGCCGTCGAAGTCCGACGGCGGATCGACGGTCACGAGCGCCGTGGAGAGGGCCGAGTCGGCCTCCAGGATGTCGACGACCAGGGCCTCGACGTCCGGGAAGGCGCTCGGTGGGGTGGGTGTGGTCATGCCGGGTCACCTCGCCGGGAAGAAGGGGAGAGCCGCCGGGCGGGCGCCGCGCGGGGGCGGTCAGGGGAGGCGCGCGGCGCCTCGGCCCGGCGTGCGGCGGCGGGTGCGGCCCGCTGGGGGGCCGCGGGCACAGCTCCGCCGCTGCACCAACTGTGACAGACGAGCGTGCGCGCACGCAACTAAATCGGCGAGGCAATCGCGCCGAGAGGCGCGGGAGGGGCGGAAGCACGCGGTGGGAGTGGGGGAGACGTGGGGGCTCGTGGGGGCCGGGGTTGTGGGGGGAGGTCGGGGCGCGGGGGAAGGGGGTGCGCTGCGATGGCTGGGGAGGGGACCCGCGGTGCGCTGTCGAGGGAGGGTTGCGCGCGCGTGCGTAGGCGGCGGCGCGCGGCGCGTGCGTTACGCGGGGAAGGGTGCCCACCGTCACAGGCCGGGCAGGAGCTGGACCGCGTCGGACGGTGCCCGGCGTCCATGACGAGGCTGGGGCGGGAGCGGGACTGCGTCGGACGTCCCCCGACGTCCATGACGTGTCCCCGTCTCTTGGGCGTACGGCGTCCACGAGGTGCACCCGTCGGCCCACGGGTGCCCGTAGTCGGCGTCTCCTGCGGCCGTGGTGGGGATCGGCCGAGGGGGATCAGTCGGCGCTGGTGGACGCCGCCGTCGCCGCCTCCATCAGGACCCGCCGCTCCTCGCGCTCCTGCTGCCCCGCGATCTCGTCGTCATTGGGCAGGAACTGCTCCACCACTCTGACGAACATCTCCCGTCGGTCCGCGGGCACGCCGAGCAGGTCGGCGACCTCCTCCAGCGTGGGGCGGCGGCCGAACTCCGCGTTGGGCGCGGGGGTGGCCAAGTAGTCGTGGGGGTCGGCGAGTTCCTCGGCGGTCAGCCGGCCGGAGCGGATGAGCATGTCGCGGACCGGGACGCCGAGCACACGCGCGAGGCGGCGCGTGGTCTCGAGGTCGGGCATGCTCTGGCGCTGCAGCAGACGGGTGACGGCCGCGCGGTGCACGCCCGCCTCGTCCGCGATCCGCGACTTTCCGCCGCCGCGTGGACTGTCGATGTCGTAGCCGCGGTCGCGCATGAGGTCTTCGACCCACGCGGCGAACGCGTCCAGATCCTGGCTGGTCATGTCTCTGCTCGCTTCCTTCGGGGGTGGCAAGAGTTTAGCTTGCTTGCGCGCGCGGAATTACGTGCTCTCGTGCAAGCACTGAAGAAGGTGGGTGTTTTTCGTGGAGCTTCGTGGAGATTTCGCGAGGGTGGCGGAGCTCGGTGATCCAGAACTCGTTGCGGGCGCGCACGCAATCTGTAACCCTGGGGGACGTTCACTTCGTACGGCTCGCTCACGGACCGTCTTCCGAACCGACAGGGGGGTCCCATGTCCATGCCCGAAACCCGTTCCTGCCCACCGGATCGCCCACGCCCGTCCCGTGCCGTCGGCTGGCAGTCCGCCGCCGCCTGTGCCGGGCTCTCCCCGCGGATCGTCTTCTCCAAGAAGGCCAAGGAGGCCGCCCCCGCGCTGCGGGCCTGCGCCGGCTGCACGGTGCGTCGCGCCTGTGAGGAGGCGGTGGCCCCGGCGGAGAACTGGTTCGACGGGGTCTGCGGAGGCCGCCTCTGGCGCTCGGGCCGCCCGGTCGCCGTACCGGTCCGCCCCGCCCTCGCGCCGCGGCCGTCCTCCGCTCCGGCAGGCGTGTCCGCTCCGGCCGCCGCTGGGCGCCCCGCCGTCTCCGGCCGCGCCGCCGTCTCCGGCCGCGCCGCCGTCCCCGGGCGCGCCGACGCGTCGGCCTCGACCGGTACGACGGGCCTGACCACAGCGTCGGCCTCGACCGCTATGGCGGGCCTGACCACCCCGTCGGCTGCCGCCCTTGTGCCGGGTCCGACCACCCCGCCGGCTCCAGCCCCTGTGCCGGGTCCGACCACCGCGACCGCCCTTCAGGGAGGCCTCCTTGGCTGAGAACCGACCGAGCGCGGGTCGCCCGCCGACAGACCGAGTGTCCGGGGAGCGCCCGGCCGCCCACCGGGCTCCCGGAAGCCACCCCGCCGACGCCGACTCGGCCAGGCCGCACCCCACGGACCCGCATGTGGCCAAGCCGCACCCGACGGACCCGCGCGTGGCAAAACCGCACCCGACGGACCCGCCCGCCGCCGGGCCGCACCCCACGGCCCCGGACCCCACCGGCTCCCGCCACACCGACTCCCGCCCCCCAGCCCCCCACCCCACCGACCCCCACCTCGCCGACTCCCATCCCACCGCCACCCAGGCCGCCCTCTGGATCACCCATCTGCTCCGGCAACTTCCGGAGCTCGCCGCCGAGCTGGTCCCCGGCCGTGCGGCCCCCGCCCACCGCCCGGCGCCGCCCCCACCCCCCGCCGACCTCGCCGCCCGACTGCGGCAGGAGCGGGAAGAGGCGCTGCTGCTCCAGCAGCAGCACGGACTCGTCGCCCCCGGGCACAGCGCCGCGCCCCTGCGGCTGCACATCTCCGACGCCATCCGTGACATATCCGACGGCGTCGTGGAGCTGGAGGAGGCCGTGCGGGACCGCCTCGGGCTGCCCCGCCCGCGCCGGGCGCCCGTGCCGGAGCGGCTGAAACGGATCGCCGCCCTGCTCGACGGCATCGCCGCCGACCCCGTCCTGGCCGCGCACGTGCGCGACGAGACGCGGCGGATGGCGCGCCGGTGCGCCCGCGCGCTGGGGGACACCGAGACCGTGGTGCGGATGCCCGGGCGCTGTCCCTGGTGCGACTCGGTGTCGCTGCGGGCCTTCCCCGACCGGGGCGCCGTCCTCTGCATCAATCCGGCCTGCCGCTGTCCGGAGCCGGACTGCGGCTGCCACGACGATCCCGCCTACCGGCACACCTGGGACGAGGGCGAGTGGAAGGCGGCGGTCCGGTGAGCGACGCGAGGAACCACCCCGAACGGCCGACGCTCATCCCCGGCCCGCTGGCCGCCCAGGAGGCCGGGGTCGCCCCCGCGACCATCCGCAAGTGGGTCCAGCTGGGCCGCCTCAAACCGGCCGGCAAGGCGGGCCGTGCCCAGCTCTTCCGCCTGGAGGACGTCTTCGCGGCCGAACGCGAGGCCCGTGGGACGCCCCGCCGGGCGAGGTGAGCCCCGCCACATCACCTGACGGAATCGGCGGTTCGTGCGGGGGAACCATCGCGGCACCCGGAGCGTAGGGGAATGATGGAGGCATTCAAGCCGTCCGGGGGAGGTGTCCGTGTCGTATCCGTCGCCATGGCAGCCGTGGCAGGCGCAGAGCGGTCCGTCGATGCTCGCGTCCCACGCGGATCGCGAGCGCGCCGTGGACGTGCTCAGAGCCGGGTTCGCCGAGGGGCGTCTCCAGCAGGCCGAGTTCGACCGGCGGGTGGGCCGGGCCTACGAGGCCCGTACGGTCGCCGAGCTGTCCCTGCTCATCGCCGACCTGCCGCAGGGGCCGGTGGCCGTACAGCCCTCCGCCGCGCCGGCGCAGGCGTTCGGTGGCCCGCCCGTGCCGCGCACGTTCCTGCCCGCACCGCCCCCGCCCACCAACGGCAAGGCGGTCGGCTCCATGGTCTGCGGTGTCCTCACCACGATGACCATGGGCCTGACCGGTGTCCCCGCGGTGATCCTCGGCCACTCGGCCCGCGCCGAGATCCGCCGGACCGGCGAGGGCGGCGACGGCTTCGCCATGGCCGGCCTCGTCCTGGGCTGGCTGTCCGTGGCGGGCTGGGCGCTCGTCCTGGCGATCCTGTTCCTGGCGGCGGTCGCCGGAAGCTGACCGCCGGTCCCGCAGCGGGTTCGCCTCCCGCGGGGAGCCGAGCCCAGCCGGCCGTGCCATGGGCAGGCCTCCTACCGGGCAGGTCTCCCACGGGACCTCCCGCGGGAAACCGAGCCCGTCGGCCCGGGCCGTCTGTCCCTCCGGGCCGGGCCGGCCGGGCCACGCACCAGCGGCCGGCCTACGGGATCCCCAGCTCGAACATCACGTAGTGCGCGTACCACCCCGACGCCAGCGCCGCCGTCGAGAAGAACACCACCAGGCTCGGCAGCTTCAGCCGGCTCATCGCCGCCGCCGGGGCCAGCAGCAGCGGGAAGCAGGGCAGCAGATAGCGCGGGGTGTTGCCGAACATCTGCTGGGTGCCCAGCACGGTGACGATGCTCGCCAGCGTGTACGCGACCAGCACCAGCGGCGGCTTCTTGCGCAGCATCAGCGCGATCAGGAAGGGCAGCGCCAGCACCAGCTGGACGGCGAGCAGGTCGGGCACGGAGAAGGCGAACAGGTAGTTGTGGTGGCCGACAGCCGTGTTGCCCAGGACGTCCAGGGTGTAGGCGCCGAAGTCGAAGTAGTGCGCCCAGCCCTCGCGCTGGAGCGTGAAGTACGCCGTCAGGTCGCCCATGCTCAGGCCCACCCAGGTGACGTAGGTGAGCAGCCCGAGCGGCGCGGCGACCATGGCGTACACCGGTCCCGCCACTCCGTGCTCGCGTCTGCTCTCCCGCCGCGCCAGCGTCACCAGCGCCGCGAGCCCGACCGCGCCGATGAGCGCGGCGGAGGTCGGCCGGTTCAGTCCGGCCACGAAGGCGAGCAGTCCTGCCGCCACCCAGCGGCGCTTCATCACGCAGTAGCAGCACCAGGCCGCTATCGCCACGAACAGGGACTCCGAGTACACCGCCCACTCGACGCCCGCGCCGGGCGCCACCGCCCACAGCCCGGCGGCGATCGTGCCCGCGCGGGCGCCCGCGAGCAGCGAGACCACGGCGTAGATCCCGGCGGCCGCGACGAAGGAGGCGACGACCGAGACGAGGATCCCGGACCCGAACAGCCCGAGCCCCGTCACCTCCGACACCCCCCGGATCAGGCCCGGGTACAGCGGGAAGAAGGCCACGGAGTTCTGCTTGACCGTGAACAGGCCCCCGGGATCGAGCCGCTCCAGCGGGCGCGGGTCGTACCCCTTCTCGGCCACCTGGAGGTACCACCAGCCGTCCCAGGTGGCGAGGACGTCCCACCAGTGGGCGCCACCGCCGAACCGCGGCTCCTTCTTGCGGTAGTCCCCGGCGGCCTCCAGCAGGAACGCGAAGACGGTGAGCCCGACGAGTTTCGTGACGCCGTACAGGATCAGCGGGGCAAGGTACGGTCGTACACCGGCCGGCAGGGCGAGGCGGCGGACACGGCGTGGCCGTGCCTCCTGCTCGCCGGGCACGGCGGAATCCGTCGCCGCGTCACTGGAAGCCGTGCTCATGAGAGTGGTCCCCCTCGGCCCCGATCACCGGAACCCGGGGAGGAACGACTGTCCGGATGATCGTGAAGTGTCTGTCATAAGATCACAACAGAGTCGCACATTCGCACCAGGGGTTGGGGGAGGGGCGGGTGGCTGAGGCAATGGATACAACAACTCCTCCGACCGTCTTGTCGGTCGTCATACCGATGTACAACGAGGAAGAGGTCCTTCCGGCGCTGGTCAGCAGATTGCGCCCGGTCCTCGCGGACCTCGGCGTCGGCTACGAGGTGGTGGCCGTGGACGACGGCAGCACCGACCGTACCGCCGACCTGCTCGCGGCCTTCCGGCTCGGCTGGCCCGAGCTGCGGGTGATCGGCCTGCGCCGCAACTCCGGCCACCAGGCCGCCCTCACCGCCGGCCTGGACCGGGCGGTCGGCGCCTACGTGGTGAGCATCGACGCCGACCTCCAGGACCCGCCCGAGAAGATCCCCGACATGCTGGCCCTGGCCCGCGGCGAGGGGCTCGACATCGTCTACGGCATCCGGGCCGACCGGGCCAGCGACACCGGGTTCAAGCGGTGGACGGCCGGTCTGTACTACCGCCTCGTGCGCCGCCTGGCCGGGCCCTCGGTCCCCGCCCAGGCCGGCGACTTCCGGCTGCTCAGCCGGGCGGCCGTGGACGCGCTGAAGGCGCTGCCGGACCAGCAGCGGGTGTACCGGCTGCTCGTGCCCTGGCTGGGCTTCCCCAGCGGCCACGTGACGTACGAGCGCGCCCCGCGCCCGGCCGGCCAGAGCAAGTACCCCCTCGGCCGGATGATCCGCCTCGCCGTCGACAGCGTCACCGGCTTCTCCGCGGCCCCGCTGCGGATCGCCACCTGGCTCGGCGGCTTCGCCTTCCTGGTCTGCCTGGGCCTGATGGTCTACACCCTCGGCGCCCACGCGTTC
This sequence comes from Streptomyces sp. NPDC051315, assembly GCF_044455165.1. Taxonomy (NCBI): domain Bacteria; kingdom Bacillati; phylum Actinomycetota; class Actinomycetes; order Kitasatosporales; family Streptomycetaceae; genus Streptomyces; species Streptomyces sp. NPDC051315. Next base: position 11,219 of record NZ_JBITEN010000021.1, on the reverse strand, counting down.
GACCACACGGTCCCCGGCTGGACCTCCCTCTTCACCGGCGTCCTGTTCATCGGAGCGGTCCAGCTGATCTGCGTGGGCCTGCTCGGCGAGTACGTGGGCCGCATCTACACGGCCGTACAGAACCGGCCGACGTACTTCGTGGGCCACGACACGGCGACGGCGCCGCCCCCGCAGAACCCGGCGTCTCCCGCCGCGAACCCGAGACCTCCCACCACCGACCCGGCGCCTCCCGCGAGGAACCCGGCGGCGCCTCCGGAGACCCCGGCGGCGCATGAAAGCACCCTGCGCGGGTAGCCGACCCCCACAACACACGCACGCCCGGGGACAGCACAGGACCTCCGCGGCGGTGGGCGTTCCGCTTGCGGGCCCACTGGTCCCGTGATATAGGCGCACACCCTCGCGGGAGCGCAGGTCACCCGGCCCGCAGCCCCCATGCGCCGGTGGCGTTGCCTCTGTTTTGACCGGAGTGAGTGCGCTGGGTACGCTCAGACCTTGTGCCTGGGGTGTGCCCTGGCCCTCGTGCGTGCCTTCGACCGCACCGGGGCCCGAGAGCGGCCACCGTAATCTGCGCCTCTTTCTGCCTGGCGGCGAGAGTCCGCGGGATTCGACACACCCGACCGCGTGGGTCGGCGACGTTCCAGGTTAGCTGTACCCATCGGCACACAGAAACCGGAGAAGTAGTGCCTACGATCCAGCAGCTGGTCCGCAAGGGCCGGCAGGACAAGGTCGAGAAGAACAAGACGCCCGCACTCGAGGGTTCCCCTCAGCGTCGCGGCGTCTGCACGCGTGTGTTCACGACCACCCCGAAGAAGCCGAACTCGGCCCTGCGTAAGGTCGCGCGTGTGCGTCTGACCAGCGGGATCGAGGTCACCGCTTACATTCCGGGTGAGGGACACAACCTGCAGGAGCACTCCATCGTGCTCGTGCGCGGCGGCCGTGTGAAGGACCTGCCGGGTGTTCGCTACAAGATCATCCGCGGCTCGCTCGACACCCAGGGTGTCAAGAACCGCAAGCAGGCTCGCAGCCGTTACGGCGCCAAGAAGGAGAAGTAAGAATGCCTCGTAAGGGCCCCGCCCCGAAGCGCCCGGTCATCATCGACCCGGTCTACGGTTCTCCTCTGGTGACCTCCCTGATCAACAAGGTGCTGCTGAACGGCAAGCGCTCGACCGCCGAGCGGATCGTTTACGGCGCCATGGAGGGCCTGCGCGACAAGACCGGCAACGACCCGGTCATCACGCTCAAGCGCGCTCTCGAGAACATCAAGCCGACCATCGAGGTCAAGTCCCGCCGTGTCGGTGGCGCCACCTACCAGGTCCCGGTCGAGGTCAAGCCCGGCCGTGCCAACACCCTGGCGCTGCGCTGGCTGGTCGGTTACTCCCGCGCCCGTCGCGAGAAGACCATGACCGAGCGTCTGCTCAACGAGCTGCTCGACGCCTCCAACGGCCTCGGTGCGGCCGTGAAGAAGCGCGAGGACACGCACAAGATGGCCGAGTCCAACAAGGCCTTCGCGCACTACCGCTGGTAGTCGCAGTCCACATCGAGACCGAGAGAAGACTGAAGCCTTATGGCTACCACTTCGCTTGACCTGGCCAAGGTGCGCAACATCGGCATCATGGCCCACATCGACGCGGGCAAGACGACCACCACCGAGCGGATCCTGTTCTACACCGGTGTCTCGTACAAGATCGGTGAGGTCCACGACGGCGCTGCCACCATGGACTGGATGGAGCAGGAGCAGGAGCGTGGCATCACGATCACCTCTGCTGCCACCACCTGTCACTGGCCGCTGGAAGACGTCGACCACACCATCAACATCATCGACACCCCGGGTCACGTCGACTTCACCGTCGAGGTGGAGCGCTCCCTGCGCGTGCTCGACGGTGCCGTGACGGTGTTCGACGGCGTCGCCGGCGTCGAGCCCCAGTCCGAGACGGTGTGGCGTCAGGCGGACCGCTACGGCGTTCCGCGTATCTGCTTCGTCAACAAGCTCGACCGTACCGGTGCCGAGTTCCACCGCTGCGTCGACATGATCAGCGACCGTCTGGGTGCCCAGCCGCTGGTCATGCAGCTGCCGATCGGTGCCGAGGCCGACTTCAAGGGCGTCATCGACCTCGTGAAGATGAAGGCCCTCGTCTGGTCCGCCGAGGCGACCAAGGGTGAGATGTACGACACCGTCGACATCCCGGCCACCCACGCCGAGGCCGCCGAGGAGTGGCGCGGCAAGCTGCTCGAGGCCGTCGCCGAGAACGACGAGGAGCTCATGGAGCTGTACCTCGAGGGCGAGGAGCCCTCCGAGGAGCAGCTCTACGCGGCGATCCGTCGTATCACCATCGCGTCCGGCAAGGGCACCGGCACCACCGTGACCCCGGTGTTCTGCGGTACCGCGTTCAAGAACAAGGGTGTTCAGCCCCTGCTCGACGCGGTCGTGCGCTACCTGCCGTCCCCGGTCGACATCGAGGCCATCGAGGGCCACGACGTCAAGGACCCGGAGACGGTCATCAAGCGCAAGCCGTCCGACGACGAGCCGCTGTCGGCGCTGGCGTTCAAGATCATGAGCGACCCGCACCTCGGCAAGCTCACCTTCGTGCGCGTCTACTCCGGCCGCCTCGAGTCCGGCTCCGCCGTGCTCAACTCGGTCAAGGGCCGCAAGGAGCGCATCGGCAAGATCTACCGCATGCACGCCAACAAGCGTGAGGAGATCGACTCGGTGGGCGCCGGCGACATCGTCGCCGTCATGGGCCTGAAGCAGACCACCACCGGTGAGACGCTCTGCGACGAGAAGCAGCCGGTCATCCTGGAGTCCATGGACTTCCCGGCGCCGGTGATCCAGGTCGCCATCGAGCCCAAGTCCAAGGGCGACCAGGAGAAGCTGGGTGTCGCCATCCAGCGCCTGGCCGAGGAGGACCCGTCCTTCCAGGTCCACTCGGACGAGGAGACCGGCCAGACCATCATCGGTGGTATGGGCGAGCTGCACCTCGAGGTGCTGGTCGACCGGATGCGCCGTGAGTTCAAGGTCGAGGCCAACGTCGGCAAGCCGCAGGTCGCCTACCGCGAGACGATCCGCAAGGCCGTCGAGAAGGTCGAGTACACCCACAAGAAGCAGACGGGTGGTACCGGCCAGTTCGCTCGCGTCATCATCGCGATCGAGCCCATCGAGGGTGGCGACACGTCCTACGAGTTCGTCAACCAGGTGACCGGTGGCCGTGTGCCGAAGGAGTACATCCCCTCGGTGGACGCCGGTGCGCAGGAGGCCATGCAGTTCGGCATCCTCGCCGGGTACGAGATGACCGGCGTGCGCGTCACGCTGCTCGACGGTGCCTACCACGAGGTCGACTCCTCCGAGCTCGCGTTCAAGATCGCCGGTTCGCAGGCCTTCAAGGAGGCCGCGCGCAAGGCCAGCCCCGTGCTGCTCGAGCCGATGATGGCCGTCGAGGTCACCACGCCCGAGGACTACATGGGCGAGGTCATCGGTGACATCAACTCCCGCCGTGGCCAGATCCAGGCCATGGAGGAGCGGGCGGGTGCCCGTGTCGTCAAGGGCCTCGTGCCCCTGTCGGAGATGTTCGGCTACGTCGGCGACCTCCGCAGCAAGACGTCGGGTCGCGCCAGCTACTCGATGCAGTTCGACTCCTACGCCGAGGTTCCGCGGAACGTCGCCGAGGAGATCATCGCGAAGGCCAAGGGCGAGTAACGCACTCCGTTTCCACGCCGTAGGCTTGACTCCGGAGCCTCACGGGGCAAACACCCGCATTCCTGGATGTTTGCCCCGAGGCCCGGGCTTTCCAGCAAAGATCACCTGGCGCCGATGAAGTAAGGCGTACAGAACCACTCCACAGGAGGACCCCAGTGGCGAAGGCGAAGTTCGAGCGGACTAAGCCGCACGTCAACATCGGCACCATCGGTCACATCGACCACGGTAAGACGACCCTCACGGCCGCCATTACCAAGGTGCTGCACGACAAGTACCCGGACCTGAACGAGGCCTCGGCCTTCGACCAGATCGACAAGGCTCCTGAGGAGCGTCAGCGCGGTATCACCATCTCCATCGCGCACGTCGAGTACCAGACGGAGGCGCGTCACTACGCCCACGTCGACTGCCCGGGTCACGCGGACTACATCAAGAACATGATCACCGGTGCCGCGCAGATGGACGGCGCGATCCTGGTGGTCGCCGCCACCGACGGCCCGATGCCGCAGACCAAGGAGCACGTGCTCCTGGCCCGCCAGGTCGGTGTTCCGTACATCGTGGTCGCCCTGAACAAGGCCGACATGGTGGACGACGAGGAGATCCTGGAGCTCGTCGAGCTCGAGGTTCGTGAGCTCCTCTCCGAGTACGAGTTCCCGGGCGACGACGTCCCGGTCGTCAAGGTCTCGGCGCTCAAGGCGCTCGAGGGCGACGCCGAGTGGGGCAAGTCCGTCCTGGAGCTGATGGACGCCGTCGACAGCGCGATCCCGGAGCCGGAGCGCGACGTCGACAAGCCGTTCCTCATGCCGATCGAGGACGTCTTCACGATCACCGGTCGCGGTACGGTCGTCACCGGCCGTATCGAGCGTGGTGTCCTGAAGGTCAACGAGACCGTCGACATCATCGGCATCAAGACCGAGAAGACCTCCACCACGGTCACCGGCATCGAGATGTTCCGCAAGCTGCTCGACGAGGGCCAGGCCGGTGAGAACGTCGGTCTGCTGCTCCGCGGCATCAAGCGCGAGGACGTCGAGCGCGGCCAGGTCATCATCAAGCCGGGCTCGGTCACCCCGCACACCGAGTTCGAGGCGCAGGCCTACATCCTGTCCAAGGACGAGGGTGGCCGCCACACGCCGTTCTTCAACAACTACCGTCCGCAGTTCTACTTCCGTACGACGGACGTGACCGGCGTCGTGACCCTCCCCGAGGGCACCGAGATGGTCATGCCGGGTGACAACACCGAGATGAAGGTGGAGCTCATCCAGCCCGTCGCCATGGAAGAGGGCCTGAAGTTCGCCATCCGTGAGGGTGGTCGCACCGTGGGCGCCGGCCAGGTCACCAAGATCACCAAGTGAGTCCACTCGCTTGAGGGTCGGCCTGACCCGGGTCAGTTGACCTGAAGAGGCCTGAAGGGGCCCGTACGACTTCGGTCGTACGGGCCCTTTCGCATGCCGAATGCGGGGTGGTCCCGTAGGACTCGTGTAGCACTCGTGTCACAGGCACAGGTATGCGAACGCGATGAAAGAAACGGTTGCTAGTCTGCCCGCCGTACGCCGGCCGAGCGCACGGGGGAAGGCAGTCATGACACAGCCGACAGGGGAACAGCACACAGGCGTCGGTGGGGCCGAGGGCCCCCTGGGCATGCGGCTGAACCAGATTCCGCTCGATCCGGGGGGTTCACCCACCGGGGGCCGGAAGGACCTCGCCTCGTCGCCCGCCCAGAAGAGGGCCGCGGCCAAGGCCATCGAGGAGAACATCGAGCCCGACACGCGCAAGGCCGGTGACTGGGCGGACACCGAGACGGACACGGCCGTCAAGGCGTTCCAGCCGAAGGACGGCGACGGGTGGCTCACCTCCGGGGCGCTCAAGAAGGCCCACACGACGTGGGGGGAGCAGGTGACGAACCTGATGAACCGGCTCGCGTCGGAGAAGGCGGCGCTGCGCGGCACCAACACCGTGCTGCAGGGCACGGACCTCGGCGTCGGCAACGGCATCCGTCAGTCGTCGAACCTCGACGGGTACTGAGTCCGCGCGTCCGGTCGCGCGACGCCTGCGCGTACCGCCTGCGCGAACCGACTCCGCGAACCGACTCCGACCGAGTCCGACCACGCATGACGGGGGCCCCATGCCGACGTACCACGAGATCATGACGACCGACCTGTCGACGCTCACCGCGGCCGCCGACCGCTGGGACGGGATGGCCGAGGAGTTCGCCAAACAGGAGAAGGCCTACCAGCGGGATGTGCACGGCATCACGCTGGGCGACTCCTGGGTGGGGCTGAGCGCGTACGCGGCCAACCGGCGTTTCGACACCACACTCAAGGAGTTCCAGAACGCCCAGGTCGAGGCCAAGGGGATCGCCTCGCTGCTGCGGGACGCGCACACGCAGTTCGTCGACCTGCGCGGCAAGCTCCGGTCGGCCCGCCAGGACGCCGTCGAGGCCGGCATGAAGGTGTCGGACCAGGGCGTGGTCACCTTCGACACCGAGAAGCTGACCCAGGGCGAACGCACCGCCTACGTCCACGACCCCGACTACCAGGAGAGCGTCCGCAAGGCGGTGGCCTCCTGGCAGCAGCGCGTCGACCAGCTCGTGAAGGACGTGGGGGAGGCAGACAAGGGCGTCGAGATCGCCCTCGCTGCCGTGGTGGTCGACTCCGACCTCAACGACGGCACCCTCACCGGCTTCAACGGCAAGGCCTACGGCGACATCGAGAGGTACGAGGCCGAGGCCGCGGCGGCCAAGGAGGGCCTGAAGATCTCCGGGTGGGTCTCGGAGAGCACGTTCACGGTGACCGGACCGGATGTCGGCTACACCGTCACCGGGCCCAAGTACGGCAAGGAGGCGTCGTTCAAGGCGTACGCCGACCTCTTCCACGCGACCGCGGAAGGCACCCTGACCAACGGCCAGTGGAAGCTCTCCGGGATCGCCGACGTCTACGGGGGAGCCAGAGCCACCGCGACCGGGGGGTTCACGGAGAAGGGCTTCACCGCCAAGGCCGAGGCGTCCGTGGGCATCCGGGCCCTGGCCGAGGGCCGGGCCGAGTACGGGCCGTACGCCGGTGTCTACGGGCGGACCGAGGGATTCGCCGGAGCCGAGGCCAGCACCAACCTCAATCTGACCCGCAACGAGGTCACCGTGGGCGCGAAGGCCTTCGCCGGGGGGAAGGCCGGGGTCGCCGGCGGTGTGGAGGTCGCCGGGATCGGCATCGGCGGGACGGCCGAGGCATGGAAGGGGCCGGGTGCGGAGGCCTGGGCGGGCTGGAAGAAGGACGAGCAGACCGGGGTGTGGACGATCGGCGCGGACGCGGGCGCCTCCCTCCCGGTCGGCGGCAGCCTGGGACTGGAGATCACCGTCGACCCGGAGAAGGTGGCCAAGAGCGTCGGTGCCGCCGCCGACGCGGTGGGCGACGGTCTCGACGTGGTCGGCGACGCCGCCGGTTCGGTCAAGGACACCGTCACCAGCTGGTTCTGATGTACTCGCCCACGTCCCCCACGGAAGGAGGGCACGACATGCCCGCGACACTGCCGGTGCCGATCGAGTTCCGGCTGCCCGACGGCTGGCTCCCGGCCAGTCCTGAGGTGCTCGAAGCGCAGGGAGTGGCCTTCGCCGCCGTGCGTCCGCAGGCGGACGCCGGGTTCAGCGCCAACATCACCATCGACGGCGAGGTCCCGCCGGCCACGGCGACCCTCGCCGACCTCGCGGACGCGTCGGTGGAGCACCTGCGCCAGGTCGCCGGGCCGGTGGAGGTGACCGGCCGGCAGGAGGTCGGTTCCGAGGACGCGCCCGCGCTGACGCAGCGGCTGCTCTTCTCGGCCGTCACCGGCGACACGCGACGCGACCTCGTCCAGTCGCAGGTGTACCTGACCCTGTCGGACGTGGCGGATCCGCACAAGCGGGCGGTGATCCGGCTGGCCCTGACCGCCACGGCGGCCGAGCACGACACCGTCCTCGGGGACTTCCAGGACTTCCTGCGCACGGTACGGCCGGAAACGCGAACGGAGCGCCGGTGATGGGCCTTTGGAGCAGGTACCGGGACAAGCGCACCGGTACCCGGTACCCCGAGAGCGGGGTCGAACGGCTGCCGGCCACGGAGGTCCGCGCCGCGCTGCTCGCGCTCAACGGGGCGGGCACGCCGTTCCGCGTGCGCAACGCCCTCCCCCAGGAGAAGGCCGACCTGGTGGCGGAGTGGCAGGTGCCCGAGCTGAGGATGACCCTGAAGACCCGGATGCGCTTCGTGGCCGAGAAGGGCGAGGTGCTGACGCTCGACGAGCGGTGGGACAGGGCACCCGAAACCGGCGGCAAGCGGTACGGCCGTGGGCCCTCGACCGCGGTCTCCCGCAAGTGGGCCTATGAGCGGGGCCCCGACGGCCGCCGCCGCAAGGTCGAGACGTTCCGCTTCGACTCGCGGGACATGCGCAACCCGCTGCTGAAGGTGGTCCTCAGCTCGGGGTGGACCTGGCGGGGGGTGCTGGGCAAGTGGTGACGGGCGGGCGACGGAGGGCCCGTCGGAGCGGGGTGACGGACCGGCCCCCGCCTTCCCGGATCTGCAGGACCGCCAGGGCATAGGCGACCCGGGCGTCCAGGTGGCGTGGGTCGAGGCGGTGGACCTCGCTGACGCCCCGGTGGTCCAGGACCGTGCCGGTGCCCTGCGCGCGCCGGTGGGCGCGGACGGGTCTGCTGAACGCGGGGTCGTCCGTGGTGCCGTCGATGAGCGCGTACAGGGTCGCGCGGAGCGCGTGGGGGAACCACGAGGGGGCCGTCACCCCGTAGGTGAGGCAGACGTACCAGGTGCCCTCCCTGCCCGTGACGGGATGCGCCGCGGTGGCGAGGCGCGCGGACCAGCGGACGCGGCGGGGCCAGGTCAGGAGCCGGCCGGGGCGGCGGGTGATCCTGGCGAGGACGGTGCCGTCGGCGGCGTGCACGTCATGGTGTCCGCAGCGGCCGGGTGGACGGAGCACCGCGGCCTGCCGCCCGTGCCCGTCGTGGATCCGGAGGGGCCGTGGCGTCCCGCGCCCCCACCGCTGCTCGGTGCGCGGTGCGAAGACGCGGGCCAGCGGGACGTCCTCCGGGCGGCGGGCGGTCGACGACCGGATCGTCGACCGCATGCCGGCGTCGGGCGGCAGCCCCGGTGCCCGCGGACCGGCCACCGGCACGGGGGTGTCCACGCAGACCAGGAACGCGTACGGGGGTGGGGTGCGCGATGCCGTCCGAACGGAAGTGTCCGTACCGCGCCCCGCCTCAGCGGTACCGGATCACGTGCAGCCGGTGCACGCCCGTCGGATCGGGTTTCGCGGGAGAGCCGGTCGCCCCGTCGATCAGCATCAGGCCGCCCGCGATCTTGCGCGCGGTCACCAGCCACCCCACGGCCTCCCGGGACCGGCCGTCCGTGCGGCGCACCCAGACCAGCGCGCGCGCTTCGTCGGGCAGGACGGACAGGGCCTCCAGCGCGCCGTCCCAGTCCTCGTGCTCGGAGGTGGAGAGGACCGAGCCCAGCTCCGAGAGCGTCGGCTCGAACCAGGAGGCGCGGCCGGGCTGGGGCGCCACGGGCAGGCCCGCCGATCCCGGGTTCTCACCCGCGTCCCAACGGGCCAGCCACGCCCAGGGATCCGAGTAGGGCAGGCCGAACGGCGCGGTGTCGTCCCTGGGGACGACGACGGTGGCGTCGAGGAGGGCGTCCTGCCAGCGGCCGTCGCGCAGGAAGCGGACCGTGTTGCAGGAGAAGACCCAGCCACGCGCGGTCTCGTCCTGCGGCGTCGGCGCGTCCAGGACGACCTGGCCGTGGTAGGCGTCGTCGAGCCAGAGCCGGGCCTTGTCGACCGCCGACGCGAAGTCCGTCGCCGGCCGCTCCCAGGGCAGCCGCCGGGGTGTCTGCGCCGCGGGAAGGGCCCGGAGCAGCACCAGCTCGCGCACCAGATCCGTGTCGAGCCGGGCGAGCGACGACGTCAGGGCGTCCAGCAGGACGACCTGGCCCTTGTTGTTGTGCGCGTACAGCAGGTTGCCGGTCGCCTCCCGGCCGCCGATCTCCCGTCGTACCCACACCACGCCCCGCGTGTCCGGGCCCGGCTCGGTGACGGCCCTGACCACGTCGTCCCAGCTGTCGACGGGCACCCGCGTGAAGTCGGGGAAGTAGCGGCGCTTCAAGCGCGCCACCCAGCCCGGTGCCTCGTCGGAGGGCCGCCAGGGCAGCGGCACCGACGGGGCGCCGCTGATCGCGCTGTGCAGGGCGACCGTGCTGCCCCGGGAGTTGATCCGGAGGGACTGTCCCTCGACCCGGCGCGCCGCCTCCTCGGGTGAGGCGGCCGGGGCCAGGTCGGCGAGCGGGTCGCTCGGCGCGGGGTGGAACGGGGAACCGCCGTCCTTGGGCACCACCACGGAGGCCGCCAGCATCGGCGTGTCGGGGTAGCCGGGCTGCGGCACCGCCCGGCACGCGACCAGCCAGGCGGTGGACGTCTCGTGCACCGGGTGCGGGGCGGCCGGCGCGACGAGGCCGCCGTAGGTGGCGTTCAGCCAGGCGGCGGCGCGGTCGTGAGGGACGGACACCTCGCTATCCCTTCTTGGGGGGCCAGTTGCCCGCGGCGCACAACTCCATGTAGTCGGCCACGGGGAGGTGGGACGGGGGGAAGTGCGCGGCCGCGCCGGAGTGCGGGACGACGATGACCGAGGTGAACGGGGCCGCCGCGGGGTTGCCCGTCTCGATGTGCTCCTTGAAATCGAAGCGGACGGTCCACCCGTAGGGGAATTCGATGGCCGTGTCCGGGAGCATGACCACGGAATCCGCCTGCTCCGGATAAGCGGATGTCTTCAGGAAATGGGCGCCCGCCGAGACGGCCTGATCTTTGGTCACCATTTATTTGACTCCGTCGCGATAAGGGATATGGCCGATGGACGAGACGTTCTTCTCCAGATTTCCGAGCGTCCCGCTCTGGCCGTCGAGGAACACGACACCGTGTTTGGTGTTCACGGCGTTGAAGACGTGCGCCGAGCCGTCCGGGCGGCTGATGTACACGACACTGCGGGAGCCGTCTCCGCGGGACTGGAGGTCCTTGATGATGTCATCGTAGCTGTTGACCATGTCGTAGTGGCCCTTCGCCCTCGACGAGCCCAGGTATGACGGCTCGACGTGGTCGGGCTTGTCCCTCGGGGTCGCGACGACTTCCTGACCGTCGAGCCTGCGGTCCACCGCGACCACGTTATGGCTGCAGTTCTGGGTGTAACCCGGCATACCGGTCTGGTTGACGTCCTTCAGCCACGGATACTCGCTGTCCAGGAATTCCTGGGCCGCTTTCGGATCCACGGAGTCGGCGTGAATCGCCTTTTCCCCGACGTGGTCCGTGGATTTGGCGAGGCCGCTCCAGTCCTTCGGCGTGTCCCCGGCCTTGGCCGCCTTCTGCGCGTCCGCGAGTTCGTCACCGTACTTGGCGCCCTGAGCCGCGCTGCTCTCCAGTCCCTCCTTGAGGCCGGTGCGCAGGGCGGTGCGTCCGAGTCCGGCGCCCTTGGTGCCGATGAGTTCGGGGAGGAGGCGGCCGAGGAATT
>NZ_JBITEN010000020.1:0-168735 GCF_044455165.1 Streptomyces sp. NPDC051315 | reverse complement strand
TTGCGGCCCTTGCGGAACGTCGTCCCGATCGGATGGATCGGCGGCAGGTAGACCACGTCGAAGCCCATCGCGGCGATCGCGGGCAGCCGCCGGGCCGCCGTGCGGAAGGTCCCGTGCGGACGCTCCGCCGTGCCCTCGGAACGCGGGAAGAACTCGTACCACGAGCCGAACAGGGCCCGTTCCCGCTCCACGAGCAGGGGGACCGGGGCGCTCGCGGACACGAACTCCCGGAAGGGGTGGCGGGCGAGGACCTCGGCCACCTCCGGTGCCAGCGCGGCGGCGTACCGCTCGGACACCGGCAGCGAGTCGTCGAGCAGCTTCCTCGCGGCCTCCCGCACGACCGTCCGGGCCGGTCCGCGCGGCACGCGGGCGGCGGCCCGTTCGTGGAGCAGGCCGCCCTCCTCGAGGACGAGACCCGTGTCGATGCCCGCCGGGATCTTGATCTCCGCCTCCCGGCGCCAGGTCGTCACGGGGTCGCTCCAGGCCTCCACCGTGTACGTCCAGCGGCCCGCCTCGTCGAGCGTCACGTCGGCGCCCCAGCGGTCGGTTCCGGGAGCGAGTTCACGCATCGGCGTCCACGGTCCACGGCGGCCGTCGGGGCTCTTGAGGACCACGTTCGCGCCGATGGCGTCATGGCCCTCGCGGAACACCGTCGCGGTGATCGGGAACGTCTCCCCGCTCACGGACTTGGCCGGTCGCCTGCCGCACTCCACAAGCGGCTGGACGTTCCGTACCGGGATACGGCCGATCGCCTTCGTGGACCTCACGCTGCACCTCCGCTGTACCGAAACACGTGTCTGAAAACGGCTTGGGGGCGCCCGCCGTCGGATGCCGGATGGCCGGGGTGCGGGCGCTCCCTGCTAACGCTCGGCGGCCACACGCGGCACGGGTCGCGTCGACGCGACCCGTGCGACACCGTTCTTCCGCTTCGGCCCGCTCCGCCGGGGGCGGGTGTCCGCGACCCCGCGCAGATACTGCTCGGCGGCGTCGGCGGCCTCCCGCGCGCAACGCTTGCCCATCAGCACACAGAGGGTGTAACCGCAGTCCTCGAAGGTGGCGCGCACCGCGCGGTCGCCCGGGCACGCGAGCATCGCGCGCTCCCAGGCGCGGTAACTGCGCAGGCGTCTGGCTACTTCGGTCTTCGCTGGCAGCAGCATGGCGCTGTTCACCTTCCGGGAGTTCGAGAGGTACGTCGCCCCGCGACAAGCGGGTCGGCCCTGTAAGCAGAGGTGCGAAACCGTCAAACCTCCCGAGGCCTTCACTTATGGTGCACGGCCCACCACCCAACGTCCTGTTGGATCTTGGTCGTGGTGTGCTCGTGTTGCACGAATGGCGTAGCGGCCGCACTGTGGTTGTGACTCAGGAGCGATCAACGCTCACGCTTCGTGTTCGGGGTGCGGTCCGCGGACCGCCAACGAGCGGGAGCCTCGCCGGTGAGGAGCCAACGACGATGAAGACCGCAGTGCCCTGCTACTACCACCTCGACGTGGACGTGAGCCCGGAACGGGTCGGACAGGTCAGGCGCATTCTGGCCGCGCACCTCCGGTACTGGGACCTGGAGAACCTCGTCGAGCCCGTCTGCCGCGGTGCCGAGATGCTGCTGAAGGCCATCGACGAGCACGCCACGGACAAGCACACGTCGATCGAGATGTGGTGGAACCGCCAGCACCTCATCACCGCCGTCGGGGGCGACGACCGCGACCTGCGCCCGGACCAGGACCTGCGCGGCTGCCTGGAACACATCGCCGCGATGAGCGACGGCTGGGGCTGCTGCGCCACCGACAGCGGCAGCAAGGTCATCTGGTTCTCGCAGCGGGCCCGCGCCGGCGAACGCGTCCCGCTGGTCCCGACCACGCCGGAGCCGAAGCTGCGCGAGATGCTGCAGGTGCCGCGCGAACTGCCGGTGACGGCCCTGGCCGCCCCCGCGGACCAGGTCGACGGCGTCCTGGAGGGCACCCGGTGAGCTCGCGGACGAAGCGCAGCGCAGGGGTGCCCGTCTGGAGCGGGCACCCCTACCCGTTGGGTGCCGACTTCGACGGCGAGGGCACCAACTTCGCGTTGTTCAGCGAGGTCGCCCAGCGCGTCGACCTCGTCCTCGTCGACGACGACGGCAGCAGTCGCAGCGTGCCCCTGAGCGAGGTCGACGGCTTCGTCTGGCACGCCTATCTGCCCGGCGTCGTCCCGGGACAGCGCTACGGCTACCGGGTGCACGGTCCGTGGGACCCGGCCGCCGGACACCGCTGCAACCCGGCCAAGCTGCTCCTCGACCCGTACGCGCGGGCCGTGGACGGTCAGATCGACAACCACGCCTCCCTCTTCGAACGGGCGGGCGACCGGCCCGACCCGAAGGACAGCGCCGGGCACACCCTGCTCGGGGTGGTCACCGACCCGGCCTTCGACTGGGGCGACGACCGCCCACCGCGGCGCCCCTACGCCGACACGGTGATCTACGAGGCCCACGTACGCGGTCTGACCCGCACCCACCCCGACGTCCCGCCCGAGCTGCGCGGCACCTACGCCGGCCTCGCGCACCCCGCGGTGACCGACCACCTCACGTCGCTGGGCGTGACCGCGATCGAACTGATGCCGGTGCACCAGTACGTGCAGGACGGCGTGCTGCAGGACCGGGGCCTGTCCAACTACTGGGGCTACAACACCATCGGCTTCTTCGCCCCGCACAACGCCTACGCCGCCCACGGCAGCCGCGGGCAGCAGGTCGCCGAGTTCAAGGCGATGGTGAAGGCGCTGCACGCGGCCGGACTCGAGGTGATCCTCGACGTCGTCTACAACCACACCGCCGAGGGCAACGAGAAGGGCCCCACCCTCTCCTTCCGCGGCATCGACAACGCCTCGTACTACCGCCTGGTGGACGGCGACTGGTCGCACTACTACGACACCACGGGCACCGGCAACAGCCTGTTGATGCGCCACCCCTACGTCCTCCAGCTGATCATGGACTCGCTGCGGTACTGGGTGACCGAGATGCACGTCGACGGCTTCCGCTTCGACCTCGCGGCCACGCTCGCCCGGCAGTTCCACGAGGTGTCCCGGCTGTCGGCCTTCTTCGACCTGATCCAGCAGGACCCCGTGATCAGCCGCGTCAAGCTCATCGCCGAGCCGTGGGACGTCGGCGAGGGCGGCTACCAGGTCGGCAACTTCCCGCCCCTGTGGTCGGAGTGGAACGGCCGCTACCGCGACGCGGTACGGGACTTCTGGCGCGCCGAACCGGGCTCGCTGGCCGAGTTCGCCTCCCGGCTGACCGGCTCCGCCGACCTGTACGCCCACCACCGGCGGCGCCCGCGCGCCAGCGTCAACTTCGTGACCGCCCACGACGGCTTCACCCTGCGTGACCTCGTCTCCTACAACGACAAGCACAACCAGGCCAACGGCGAGGGCAACCGGGACGGCGAGAGCCACAACCGGTCCTGGAACTGCGGCGTCGAGGGCGAGAGCGACGACCCGGACGTACGGGAGCTGCGCGCCCGCCAGCAACGCAACCTCCTCGCCACGCTGCTGCTGTCGCAGGGCATCCCGATGCTCTGCCACGGCGACGAGCTGGGGCGCACCCAGCGCGGCAACAACAACGCCTACTGCCAGGACAACGAGGTCTCCTGGGTCGACTGGCGGCTCACGGGGGAACAGCGCGACCTGGTGGACTTCACCCGGCACCTCGTCGCCCTGCGCGCCGCCCACCCCGTCCTGCGCCGACGCCGCTTCTTCCGTGGTGAGACCGTGACGCACGCCGGGCAGCCGCTGCCCGACCTGGTGTGGCTGCTGCCGGACGCGCGCGAGATGAGCGACCGGGACTGGCAGCGCTCCGACGCGCACTGCGTCGGCGTCTTCCTCAACGGTGACGCCATCGCCGAACGCGACCCACAGGGCCGGCCCGTCGTCGACGACTCCTTCCTGCTGCTGTTCAACAGCTACTGGGAGCCCGTCGTCTTCCGGCTGCCCGGTGCCGAGTACGGGGAGCGCTGGACGGTGTGCGTCGACACCGTGGCAAGCGACGGCGGCCCGGACGAGGCCGAGTACAAGGCGGGCGACGCGGTGACGGTCGAGGCCCGCGGCCTGGTCGTGCTGTCCCGCCCCCCGAAGCGCTCGGAGTGAGGAAGGACGGCGGAGCGGGGTGCGGGACAGCTCAGAGGGAGGGGTTGCTCAGGGGGCTGCTCAGCGGTCCCGGTGCGAGGTCACCGTGAACTGGGCGCCGTCCGGGTCCCGCAGCACGGCCTCGTCGACGGCCTTGCCCAGCACGCTGCCACCGTGCCGCTCCGCGGCCCGCGCGCACGCCGCCACGTCGGCGACGGCGAAGTGGACCTGCCAGTGCGGCCGGATCGTCGGGTCGGGTGCCGCCTCCAGCGCACCCGACTCGATCCGGGCCACGATGTCGCCCCGGCTGCGCAGGACGACCTCTCCGCCCTCGTAGTGGACCTCGCAGCAGCCGGGCCGGTTCGAGGCCCAGTCGAGGATCTCGCCGTAGAAGATCGCGGAGTCGAAGGCGTCACGGGTGTGCAGCCGTATGAAGGTGGGGGCCGCCTGTCGCCAGGTCTCCCAGTTGCTGTTGAGCGCCCCCTCCCAGACGCCGAAGGTCGCGCCGTCCCGGTCGGCCAGCAGTGCCGCCCGGCCGGGTGGCAGGGAGATGGGGCCCACGGCGACCGTGCCGCCGCGCTCGCGGGCCCGCGAGGCGGCCACGTCCGCGCTGGGCACCGCGAAGTACGGTGTCCAGGCGACCGCCATCTGCCACATCGCGGCGACGGCGGCCACGCCGGCGACCGGGACGTCGCCGACCAGCGCGGTCCGGAAGTGGTCGCCGAGCCTGCCCCGGCGCCACTGCCAGCCGAGGACGGCCGTGTAGAAGTCCTGGGTGGTCTCCAGGTCGCGGCTGGTGAGGCTCACCCAGCAGGGTGCGCCGAACACGGAGTGCGTGGAGAGGACCTCCTTCGCACCGTGGGCAGATGTCGGATGATCGTTCATGGCACTCGCGTTCCTGCTCTCTCGGCGGTAGCCGGGGTCTTCCCCCAGTGTCCGGCCGGAACCGTCCACGGCGCCTGCCGAGAGACTCGACGGCACGATGGAGGAGTGCCACGAGTACCGCGCGGATCCGGCGGCGAAACGGACCGGACCGTCGGACTCCACAGAGAGGCCGACCAGCTCGGGGAGGCCGTCGCGCCGTGGTCGACCAGACGGTCGGTGCGGTCGTCGCCCTGGGGCGGATGACTCCGGACGGGGGATGGGCCGTGCCGCGGGAGTCTCCCCGCACACGAACGTCACACCGCGCCCTGTCGCGGAGACGTTCCTCGTCCGGGGGCGCACCGGGAACGTCCCCGGTCATCCGCGGGGAGCCGGCGGTGCTGGTCGACCGCCACGCCCCCTCCCGGAGGGGCGCGCCCCCGGTGGACCGCCGCGCGCGCCGAGCGCGGCCGCGCCCTCAGCGCACCTCGGAGACGACCTCGTCGCGCACGACCTCCTCGCGCAGTCGGGCGAAGCAGCCGCTCAGCAGCCGCGAGACGTGCATCTGGGAGATGCCGAGCTGTTCGGCGATGCTGCTCTGGGTCATCCCGCCGAAGAAGCGCAGGTACAGGATGGTCCGCTCACGCTCGGGCAGGGCGCGCAGACTGGGCGCCACGGCCACCCGGTCGACCACGGTGTCATAGCCGGGGTCGGGGTCGCCGAGGGCGTCCTCCAGTGCGTAGCCGTCGGTGCCGGGCATCTCGGCCTCCAGCGACAGCGCGGTGAAGCACTCCAGCGCCTCCATCCC
This sequence comes from Streptomyces sp. NPDC051315, assembly GCF_044455165.1. Taxonomy (NCBI): domain Bacteria; kingdom Bacillati; phylum Actinomycetota; class Actinomycetes; order Kitasatosporales; family Streptomycetaceae; genus Streptomyces; species Streptomyces sp. NPDC051315. Next base: position 162,980 of record NZ_JBITEN010000020.1, on the reverse strand, counting down.
GGTGCGCACCTCGTCCTCGCTCAGATGCGCGTGCTCGGCGATCTCGGCGACGGTGGGGGGCCGCCCCGGGGTGCTCTGGGACAGCTCCTTGGCGGCGTGCCGCACCCGGTTGCGCAGGTCCTGGACCCGGCGCGGCACGTGCAGCGTCCACATGTGGTCACGGAAGTGACGCTTGATCTCGCCGGTGATGGTCGGCACCGCGTACGCCTCGAAGGCGCGGCCTCGGTCCGGGTCGTAGTGGTCGACGGCCTTGACGAGTCCCAGGGCCGCCACCTGGTAGAGGTCTTCGAGGGCTTCGCCGCGCCCCCGGAAACGGACGGCGATCCGCTCGGCCATGGGCAGCCAGAGCCGGACCAGCTCGTCCCGGAGCGCCTGGCGCTCCGGCCCGTCGGGCAGCCGTGCGAGCCTGGCGAAGGACTCGGCGGTGTCCGGGGCGTCGTCGTGGGGGTGCTGCTTGGTTCTGACGGTGGAACGCATCACGCGCGCCTCCCTCAGGAGGGTGCCGGTGGATGGACGGACACCGTGGGACGCGCGCTCGGACCTGGCACGAAACACCCGGGGCCGGCCCTTCGACGGGATCCCACGGACGTGCCTCCTGTCCGAAGCACAGTGCTGCACATGCCCGCCGTGGTGGCTTTTGAAACAGTTGCGCTGTATTTGTCCACATTCTATGCGGCGACCGACGTGTCGGCCCCTCCTGCCGACATGCCGAGCCCCTCCCTTGACCCCTGACCTCTTCTTGGTGCCATTACCTCTGCTACAGAGATAATCTCGCGGCTGTGGACGAGGAAACCCTCCCGGAAGAGCTGGCCGACGCGCTCGTCGGTGTGCAGCGACTGCTCAGGCGCCGGCTGCGGGCCGGGCTGACCGCGCCGCACCTGCGGGGCGCCGAGGTCGAACTGCTGCGCCTCGTCGAGACCCGCCCCGGCATCGGTGTGTCGGACGCCGCCAAGGAGCTGTACCTGGCGGGCAACTCCGTGTCGACGCTCGTCAACCAGCTGGTCAGGGACGGCTACCTGGTCCGGGAGACCGACCCCGCCGACCGGCGAGCCGCGCGCCTGCTGCTCACCGGGGCGGCCGAGGCCCGGCTGCGGGACTGGAAGCAGCGGCGCACCGCGCTCGTCGGCCGGCACCTCGCCCGTCTCGACGCGGCCGACCAGGAGGCGCTGCGCGCCGCGCTCCCCGCCCTGCGCACCCTCGCCGACCATCTGCACGAGGAGGCCGAGGAATCATGACCACCACCATCGGCGACGCCGTCGCCTGCACCCGGCTCGCCTACGCCTTCGGGGCCGCGAAGGCGGTCGACGGGCTGGATCTGACCGTCCGCCAGGGCGAGGTCTTCGGTCTTCGGCTCCCACGCCCTCTATCCGGTCGACGTCATGCCGGGCTGGCTCCAGGCGGTCAGCAGGGCCAACCCCCTCAGCTACGAGGTGGACGCCCTGCGCGGCCTCCTCCTCGGCACACCGGCGCACCTCGCGCTGGACTTCGGGGTGCTGATCGCGGCCGCCGCGCTCGGCGTCACCGCGGCCTCCGCGCTGCTGGGACGACTGGCCCGCTGATCTTGCCCGGAGCCGCCGTTGGGACGTGATGTGCGGCACGCCGCCGATGCCGTGCCCGCGCCGCCGTGCACGGATCGTGCCTGCGCACGGCTTGATCAACGATCAAAAGGGGTGAATTCCCTGGCCACAGCGCATTCTGCCCATTTGACAGTGCACTGAGCACACGGATAGGAAGCAGCCCGAAGCAAGTCGAGAGGTGGACTGTGTACGAGCCGAACGTGGTCGGGGACTGGCACGAGTACGACGAGCACGCCGGTCTGCGGGTCCGCGTCCACCGCCTGGAGCGGGCCGAGCCGCCGCGCGGGCGCGACGACGCGGCCGAGGGCCTGACGTACTTCTGCCTGCGGGTGACCGTCGAGAACCGCGGGGAGCGCAGCTTCGGCGTCCACCTCGAGGACGGGCAGATGGACGTGCGGATCGGTCCCGACGGGGAGAGCGCCTTCATCGACTGGCGCAACTCCCAGTTCATCGAGGGCTTCGACGTCTACCCGCTGCGCCGCGCCACCGCCGTCCTGTACGCCGCCGGGCCGGAGGCCTCGCTGGGCCAGGTGGACGTCCAGATCCAGCTGCGCGTGGACGAGGAGTGGGCCGGGCGCCGGATGTGGGTGGGCGGCGTCGACCTGCAGGAGGGGACGGGCGGGGCCCCGGCCGGCACCGGCCGCGAGAGCCTGGCCCGTCAGGTGAGCAACTTCCTGCGGGACCAGGCCGAAGAGGGCACCGCCTGACGCCCCTCCCGCCCTGGCCGCCCCCGTCCGGGCGTCCGCGCCTGGCTGTCTCGCGGCCTCGGTGCGTCCCGCTTCGGTGTCTCCCGCCTCGGCGTGTCCGCCTCAGTGCGGGATGCCGTCGATGATCTCGCGGGCGCCCTGACGCAGCAGCGCGACGGCCACCGATGTGCCGAGCGTGGCCGCGTCGAGGCGGCCCGCCCACTCGTGGGCGTTGAGCCGGGTCTTGCCGTCCGGGGTGAACACGCAGGCCCGCAGGGACAGTTCGCCGCTGCGGTCCACGCGCGCGAACCCGGCGATGGGGCTGTTGCAGTGACCTTGGAGTACGTGCAGGAACATGCGCTCGGCGGTGGCCTCCCGATGGGTGGCCGGGTCGCCGAGCCCGCTGACGGCGTCGATGAGGTCGGTGTCGCCGTCGCGGCACTGCAGGGCGAGGATGCCCGCGCCGATCGGCGGCATCATCGTCTCCGGCGACAGGACCTCGCTGATCACGTCCGTCCGGCCGATGCGCTCCAGTCCCGAGACCGCGAGCAGCAGCGCGTCCGCCTCGCCCGCCGCCAGCTTCTCCAGCCGCCGGTTGGCGTTGCCCCGGAACGGCACGCACTCCAGGTGCGGGTGGGTCGCGGCCAGTTGGGCGACCCGGCGGACCGAGGAGGTGCCGACGCGGGTCCCGGACGGAAGCTCGTCGAGGGTGAGCCCGCCGGGGTGGACGAGGGCGTCGCGGATGTCGTCCCGCTGCAGGAACGCGGCGAACACCGTGCCCGCGGGCAGCGGCCGGTCCGCCGGGACGTCCTTCACGCAGTGCACCGCGAGATCCGCCTCGCCGGCCAGCAGCGCGGCGTCCACCTCCTTGGTGAACGCCCCCTTCCCCTCGACCTTGGACAGATCCCCCATCCACTTGTCACCGGTCGTCTTCACGGGGACGACCTCGGTGCGCACACCGGGATGCAGGACGGCCAACTCGGCGCGGACACGCTCCACCTGGGCCAGGGCCATGGGCGAGTCGCGGGAGACGATGCGGATGAGTTCCGGTACCGACATGCGGGACACGATAGACCCTGAGGGCGGTGGTCCGTGCCGTACGGTCACTCCCGCGCACCGCTCAGGACAGGGGCACACCGAGCACCGGCATCGTCCCCTCGCCGTGGCCGTGGGTGGCGTAGCGGCGTGTCGCGGCGCGCACCAGCTCGGTGAGGCGGGTGCGCCGACAGACGGTCCGCGAACGCCACCTCGTCGGTCCGCACGGCGGGGAGGCGTCCAGGGCGCACGGCACCGGCCGGCCGCGGGCGGCCGTGACTCGGCCACCATCGGGGCGTGGTCGGAGAGCCGGCCCAGCCGTTCCGGTCCGCGGGCGTCAAGCCGCTCGAAGGCCTCGTCGAGCCGTCCGCTCGTGTCGTTCGGATCGCTGCACCGGACGCTACGGTCCGGGTGGCGTCCCGGGACCGGGACCGGGGCCGGACCCGCGCACCGCTGGGGTCCTCCGCCCCGGGACCGATCCCGGTCACCGGCTCAGGCGTTGGGGTCGAAGGCGATCCCGGACGGCTTCGCCGACGCGAGGTGGCCGGCGAAGTTCGCGTCCTTCAGGCCGAAGTTGGCGCTGCCGAAGTTGTAGGCGCTCAACTTGTCCCGCAGGCCCGCCGGGTAGCCGTTCCAGCCGACCAGGGGCGGGTACTGCCAGGTCCCCTTGTGGTTCTCCGGGGGCTCGTCGCCCGAGCCGGCGAGACGGAAGCAGTGGGTGCTGATGCCGTCCTTGTGGTAGACGATCTTCGCGTGCGTGCCGTCGAAGCGGACCCCGGACGCCGCGGTGATGGTGAACGAGCCGTGGTTGGACGTCGAGACGTACTTCACCTGGTTGTTCTGCACCCAGACCACGACGTGCTCCCAGTCGTGGCGGTGTCCGCCGATGCTGCTGCCCGACAGGGCCTGGTCCTTCTCGAAGTAGAGGCCGTACAGGTAGGCGCACCAGCCGTTGTTGCACTTGTAGCGCGAGTAGCTGTTGGTGTTGTCCAGGTCGGAGGCGTCCCGGCAGTCGCCGCTGAGCGAACCGGTCGGGTTGAGGCCGCCGTTGACCGTGCCGTCCGGCCCGATCGCGGGGGTGGAGTAGCAGCCGTCCGTGTCGTAGTCGAACGCGGGCTGGTACGTCCGCTCGGCGGCCTCGGCGTTGGCCGGCAGCGCCTGGAGCGGGGCGGCGAAGGCGACGGTCGGGAAGGCGACGACGAGCGCGGCGGCACCGGCGAGACCGGTGAGCCATCTCCTGCGGTGTGCCTTCGACTTCGGTGACGACACTGCGTCCTCCTCTGGGTTGCGGGCGCAGCCCAACGGCTGTGGGGGAAAAGGCGGTTCAGCTTCCCCGGTTTTCACCACCGCGCCAAGAGGTCTCAGGCGTATCGGTGGTGAAGCGCAGCCCAATACTTGGGACGTGACGGCACATCACACGGGATTGTCCGGGATGTCGGCCGCGGACTCCTCGGGCGTGAGGTCGCTGCGCAGCCGCAGCCAGGACGGCTGGCGCAGCAGCCCGGCCCGCGTGCGGGCGCTGTAGCGGACCTCACCGACCAGCCGGGGCAGCACCCAGTGCGCGCCCCGCGCCGCCGGCACCGGGTCGAAGGGGCACGCGTCGGTCGTGATGGCCCGCAGCAGTGCCGCGAGTTCCTCGCGCTCCGCCGCGCTCCAGCCGGTGCCCACGCTGCCGACGTACCGCAGGGCGGAGCCGGCCCGCTGGCCGACCAGGACGGCGCCGGGCAGCCCCGTGAGCCGGCCCTTTCCGGGCAGCCAGCCGCCGACCAGGACGTCCACGCTGCGCATGTTGCGGATCTTGATCCAGGCCCGGGAGCGCACGCCGGGCTCGTACACGGAGTCCAGCCGCTTGCAGACCAGGCCCTCCAGGCCGTGCGCGCGGGTCGCCTCGAGGGCCTCGCGCCCGTGCCCCACGAGCGCGCCCGGTGTCGACCAGCACGGCCCTTCCAGACCGAGCGCCTCCAACCGGGCCCGCCGCCGCAGATAGGGGAGCCGGACGAGGGAACGGCCACCCAGGTGCATGACGTCGAACAGCACCAGGTGGACGGGGGCCGTCGCCGCGAGGCGCGCCGCCCTGGCCGGTGCCTGCACCAGCCCCATCCGGGACTGCAGCATCTGGAAGTCGGCGCGACCCTCCTCGTCCAGCGCGAGCACCTCCCCGTCCAGCACGGCGGGCGTCGGGCCCAGCGCAGCGCCCAGCGGACGCAGTTCGGGATAGGCGGCGGTGATGTCCTCCCCCGAGCGGGCCCGCAGGACGACGCCGCCGTCCCCGGCGAGGTAGACCACCGCCCGCTGCCCGTCCTGTTTGGTCTCGTAGGCCCAGCGCGCGTCCTGCGCCGCGGGCGGGAGGGTGCCGGGGGTGGCGAGCATGGGGGCGATCAGCGGCAGGGTCACGGGGGAGTTCTCGACGAACCCGGCCCACGCCACGCCCGCCGTCCGGGGGTTTCCCCTGAACGGAGGGGAGGAGACGCGGTCGACGGAGTGCCGGTGGGCCCCCGGATGGGCGGACCGATCCCCGGTGCGGACCCGTCGTCACCGGACCGCGGTCCGCGGGGCGCGGTCCGGTGGTCCGCGGTCCGGTGGGCCGGCTCGCCGTCACCGTCGTCCGCCCCACGCCGCCACCCGCTCGCCGTCACCGCGCGCCCCGATGCGTCCCGACGGGCCCCGACGGACCCCTGACGGGCGGCGACGGGTGCCGCGGTGAGCGGGCGGCCGGTGGCGGGCAGTGGGCAGTGGGCCGTGGGCGGCTCGGGTCGGCTCACCCCTCGTCGTCGTCCAGGGTGACGACGACCTTCTCCGCCGCGCCCGGTGTCAGCGCGAACTCGAACGCCCGGTCGGCCTGGGCGAAGGGGACGCGGTGGCTGATGAGCTTGGCGAAGCGCTCCTGGTGTTCCACCAGGTCCGGGGTCACCTCGAAGATCTCGGTGGGGTAGCCCTGCGAGGCGACGAGGGTCAGCTCGCTGCGCAGCATGCCACCGAGGTCGATCTCGGAGCCCGGCTTCTGCACCGCCACCATGACCAGCTTCGCGCCCCACTTCGCCGACCGGACCACGGTGTCGAAGACGACCGGGACACCGGCGGCGTCGATGAAGATGTCGGTGCCCGGCCGGGGCTGGCCGAGCGCGTTGGCGCTCCGGCCGTGCAGTTCGGTGAGGCGCTCGGCCACGTCCTCCTGGGCCGAGTCGATGACGGCGTCCGCCCCCACGGCCAGTGCCTTCTCCAGCCGGGAGGGGATGACGTCGGCCACCACCACGTGCTCGACGCCGCGCAGCTTCAGCCAGATCGCGGCGCCCAGACCGATCGGCCCGGCGCCCAAGACGACGACCTTGTCGCCGGGCTTCGCCTCGGAGCGGTTGACGCAGTGGCGGGCCGTGGCGGGCCACGGCCATCGGTTCGTTGAGCGAGGCGACGTCGAAGGGCACGGTGCCGGGGAAGACCGCGACGCTCCTGCCGACCTCGGCGTTCTCGATGAGCAGGTACTCGCTCATGCCGCCGTACCGGCCGCCGCAGCCGATGATGCCGGTCGGGGCGTCCTGGGGGTTGACCACCACGCGGTCGCCCACCCGCAGGCCGTCCACCTCGGCACCGACCTCGACGACCTCACCGGCCGGCTCGTGGCCCAGGGCCACCGGGACCAGGTCGCCGCCCAGATGCGCCCGGGCCGGCATGCCGCCCATGTGCAGGAAGGTGACGTCAGTGCCGCAGATGCCGCAGGCGCGGATCCGGACGAGCGCGTCCCCGGGCCCGGGCACGGGGCGCTCGACGTCCACGACCTCGATCCTGCCGGCCCCGCCGGTCCGGACGGACTTCATCATGCTCATAGGAGGGCCTTTCGGTGGGTGCGACGGAGGTCTACCGTGTTACTTGAGTTAGGCAAACACATGTGGATTACTTGAGTCAAGCAAGTGATAGTGAACGGTCTCGTGGATGAACGCCCACACGACGGAGCAGCCGTCTTCTGTCCGCGGCGCGGGGCAGCGCGTCCTGATCGTCGCCGGCGAACCGGGTGTCGCCGAACTGCTCGCCACCACGCTGGAGTTGGCCGGTTACCGGATCGGTCTCACGGGCAGTCTGGCCGAGGCGCTGGCGCGGCTCGACGCGCACCGCTTCGATCTCGTGGTCGCCGACACCGCCTTACCCGACCTGGCAGCGGTCGACGGCGAGCGCCGCCCGGTCGTCGCCCGACGGCCGCCGGTCCTCTACCTGACCGCCTGTGACTCGCTCGGCCGGCTGCTGCCCGAACTCGGCCCGGGTGAGACGGACTACGTCACCAAGCCGCTGCGGGTGGCCGAGGTCCTGGCTCGGATGCAGGTCCTGTTGCGCGGCACGGTCCCCGGTGGTCCGGGCCGCTCTCTGTGCTATGACGACCTCGCCCTGGACGGCACCCTCTGCCGGGCCCGGCGCGGCTGCCGTCCCCTCGACCTCACCCCCGCCGAGTACCGCCTGCTGCACCACCTCCTCGCCAACGCGCACCGTGTCCTGTCCAAGGAGCAGATCGGCCGGTACGTCTGGGGCGACTTCCACGGCGACAACGCGATCGAGCAGCTCGTCTCCCGGCTCCGGCGCAAGGTGGACCGCGACGCCCCGGCGCTCATCCACACGCGCCGGGGCTTCGGGTACTGGCTGGGGAGGGAGGGCGCAGGCTGAAAACGTACGGAGCAAACGCCCGGCACGTCGGTCCGCCGGGCGGAGGCGGGCGGCGTCGGGAGGTCGTCGAGCCGCCCGTCGCGCTGCCGGCGAACATCGGGACGGGGACGCAACTGCCGTGCCGGTGAGGCACGTTGGGGGAGAGTGTTGCTGATCCGCCCTCCGTGTCGGTCGATGTGATCCACGTCACGTCAGCTCTCCGACAGGAATCTGACCGGAAGGCGTCAGCCCGCTCTGTTTGCATGCGCTCACCGAGGCTTCGACCCCTTCCCCCGGCGCTCCGGCCCCACCGGAGCCCCCCACCACCGAGGAGAGCCATGGCCGACACCCTGACCGGCCCGGTACCCGAAACCCCGGGCGCCGTCCCGGAGTTCCCGATGCCCCGCGCGGACCGCTGCCCCTTCGACCCCCCGCCCGCGCTGAAGGACCTGCAGCAGCGGACCCCGCTGACCAGGGTCCGGCTGTGGGACGGCACCGAGCCGTGGCTCGTGACCCGCTACGCGCAGCAGCGGGCGCTGCTGGGCGACCCGCGGGTCAGCGCGGACACCGACCGCCCCGGCTACCCGACCAAGGCCTCACCCGAGGCGGGGGAGGGCAAGCTGAGCTTCATCATGATGGACGACCCGGAACACGCCCGGCTGCGCCGGATGGTGACGGCGCCGTTCGCCGTCAGGAAGGTGGAGGCCCTGCGGCCCGCCGTGCAGCGCATCGTCGACGACCTGATCGACGACCTGCTGGCCGGCCCGCGACCCGTGGACCTGATGGAGAGGTTCGCCCTTCCGATCCCGTCCCTGGTGATCTGCGAACTGCTCGGCGTGCCCTACGACGACCACGCCTTCTTCCAGGACAACACCAGGACGATGGTCCACCGGGACACCACCCCCGAACAGCGCGGCCAGGCCGCCCGGGACGTGGCCGCCTACCTCGCCGGGCTCATCGGCGAACGGCTCGCCGCCCCGCGCGACGACCTGCTGTCCGCCGTCGCCGGCCGCGTCACCGCCGGCGAGATCGACCACCGGCAGGCCACGGAGATGGCGCTGCTCCTGCTCATCGCGGGACACGAGACCACCGCCAACATGATCGCGCTCGGCACCCTCGCCCTCCTCCGGCACCCCGACCAGCTCGCCCTGCTGCGTGAGACCGACGACCCGAAACTGGTCGCCTCCGCCGTCGAGGAACTGCTGCGCTACCTGCACATCACCCACCTCGGCCGGCGACGCGCGGTCATCGAGGACATCGAGGTCGCCGGACAGGTCATCAAGGCCGGCGAGGGCGTCATCCTGGCCAACGAGATCGCCAACCGGGACCCGGACGTCTTCCCCGACCCCGACCGGCTCGACATCACCCGCGACGCCCGCCGCCACGTCGCCTTCGGCTTCGGCGTCCACCAGTGCCTGGGCCAGCCGCTGGCCCGCATGGAGCTCCAGGTCGTCTACGGCACCCTCTACCGGCGCGTCCCCACGCTGGCCCTGGCCTGCCCCCTGGAGGACGTGCGGTTCAAGCACGACGCCTTCATCTACGGCGTCCACTCGCTGCCCGTCACCTGGTGACGGTTCCCCTCCCGCAGACCGCACGACACCGAACGTGAAGAAGGGGAGCCCCATGCATCCCACCCAGCCCACTGAACCCGTGAGTCCCCTGACGGTGGAACTCGAAGCCGACAAGTGCGTCGCCTCCGGGCAGTGCGTCGTCGCCGCCATGCAGGTCTTCGACCAGGACGACGACGGTATCGCCGTCCTGCTGGCGGACCGGATCGGCCCCGAACTCGTGGACGACGTGCGCGAAGCCGTGGCGGTCTGCCCGGCCGCGGCCATCCGGCTGGTGGAGCGGTGAACCGGATCGTCGTCGTGGGCGCCTCGGCCGCCGGACTCGCGGCGGCCGAGACCCTGCGCCGCGAGGGCCACACCGGCGCCCTCACCCTCGTCGGCGACGAACCGCACCCGCCGTACGACCGGCCGCCGCTGTCCAAGCAACTCCTGGCCGCCGCATGGGAGGCGGACCGGCTGCCGTTGCGCCCGCCCGGCGACCTCGCCGCCCTCGACGTCGACCTGCGTCTCGGTGTCGCCGCCACCGGCCTCGACCTCACCGGCCGGACCGTGCGGCTCGCCGACGGCGCCGAGGTGCCCTACGACGGGCTGGTCCTGGCCACCGGGGTCCGGCCGCGCCGCCTGCCCGGGGCGGGAGCGCACGTGCTGCGCACCCTCGACGACGCGCTCACCCTGCGGGAGCGGCTCGCGCCGGGCCGCCACCTGCTCGTGGTGGGCGCCGGTTTCCTGGGCGCGGAGGCCGCCGCCGTGGCCCGGCGCCTCGGCGCCCGGGTCACGCTGCTGGAACCGGCGGCGGTGCCGCTGGCCCACGCCGTCGGCGCGCGGGTCGGGCGGGAGCTGGCGCAGGCCCACCGCGAGCGGGGCGTCGACCTGCGCTGCGCAGTCACCGTCACCGAGGTGACCGGGGAGGGCGTACGGCTCGGGGACGGCGAGGTCGTCGAAGCCGACGAGGTGCTGGTCGCGATCGGCTCGCTGCCCAACACCGACTGGCTGGCCGGCAGCGGTCTGACGGTCGGCGACGGCGTGGTCTGCGACGCGTACCTGGAGGCGGCGCCGGGCGTCTACGCGGCCGGTGACGTGGCCCGCTGGTACAACCCGCTGTTCGGCACGTCGATGCGGATCGAGCACCGCACCAACGCGGCCGAGCAGGGCATGGCCGCCGCCCGCAACCTGCTCGCCGCCCCCGGCGCGCGCACACCGTTCGCGCCGGTGCCGTACTTCTGGTCCGACCAGTACGAACTGAGAATCCAGGCGTACGGCTTCCTGCGCGGCCACGACGAGATGGCCGTCGTGGCGGGTGATCTCGCCGCCCGCGCGTTCGTGGCCGCCTACCGCACCGGCGACCGGGTGAGCGGGGCGCTCGCCGTCGGGATGCCGCCCCGGGTGCTCCGTCCGTGGCGGCGGGCGATCGCGGCCGGCGCCGCCTGGCACGAGGTGACCGCCGCCGCGTAGCGGAGCGCAGACAACGGAGGGGCGGGGTCCCCGGCGGCACCGGACGCTGGTCCCTGCGCTACGACACCCGCACCCTGCTCGTCTGCGGCGCGACCGCCCTGCTCACCGCCTGCGTCCTGGTGCTCGCCCTCGGCACCGGCGCGTACGCGCTGACCCCCGCCGAGGTCGTGCGCACCCTCGCGGGGAGCGGGCCGCCCGGCGCCGGGTTCATCGTGACCGGACTGCGGCTGCCACGGACCCTCGTCGCCGTCCTGTGGGCTTCGGGATGGGCCTGGCGGGTGCGGTGTTCCAGTCGCTGACCCGCAACCCGCTCGGCAGCCCGGACATCACCGGCTTCGGCAACGGGGCCTCGGCCGGCGCGCTCCTCGCGATCATCCTCTTCGACGCGGGCGCACCGCAGACGGCGCTCGGCGCGGGTGTGCGGCGGCCTCGCCACCGCCGCGGCCGTCTACCTCCTCGCCTGGAAGCGGGGCGTGCACGGCTACCGGCTCGTCCTCGTCGGCATCGGGGCCTCGGCGGTGCTCGGCTCGGCGACCAGCTTCCTGTACGTCCGCGCCGACATCGGCAGGGCGGCCCAGGCCGCGAGCTGGATGATCGGCTCCCTCAACGCCCGTGAGTGGACCGACGTGCGCATCGCCGCCCTCGGGCTGGTCGCGCTGGTCCCCGTCGTCCTGGCGTACGCCCGGCGGCTGACCCTGCTCGAAAGATGGGCGACGACACCGCCGCCGACCTGGCCACCCAGCGGCTCACCGGCTCGGCCCTGCTGCCGGTCGGTGTGGTGACCGGCGTGGCGGGCGGCGCGTACCTGGCGTGGCTGCTGAGGGGCGAGCGAGGAGCCGGCCGGCTGTGAACGCGGGAGCCGGTGCCGACCCCGCCGACCCGGCCAAGTTACTTGACTTACGCAACAAGATGGTAACGTGTGGCGCATGTCCAACGAACCGCTCCCCGCCTCTGCGGAAGTGATCGAGATCGAGCGCGCGCTCAACCGGATCACCTACCTGAGCACCCGTGCCCGCCAGCACGACCGGCTGATGGCGCTGGCCGGCGTCCCGCTGGACCGTGCCGCCGTGGCCCTGCTGCGGCAGGTCGCCGACTCCGAGCCGCTGCGGCCGGGAGAGCTGGCCCAGCGGCTGGGGGTGGAGGCCTCGCACGTGACGCGCACGGTGCAGCAGTTGCAGAAGTCCGGATACGTCACCCGGGTGCCCGACCCGGACGACGGCCGGGCCCAGCGGATCCAGCTCACCGACGCCGGCCGCGACGCCGTCGACCGGGTCCGGGACGCGGGTGCCCGCGGCATGCAGATGGCCCTGTCCGCGTGGTCCCCGGAGGAACTGCGCGAGCTCGCCACGCTCTTCCACCGCATGGTCGACGACTTCCTCTCCCACGCCGTCGACGAGGAGACCGACCAGCCGGCCGGACCGCGCGCCGACGGCGCCTGACGTCAGCGCCGCTCCAGCGCCCGCCCGGCGGGCGCGGGCTCCCGCACCCCCCGCAACAGGCACCCGGCCACCAGGGGCGGGACGACGAGCGGGGCCAGCCCCACCTGGAGGGACGTCGCGTCCGCCAGCGCACCGACCGCCGGGGCCACCACACCACCGACGCTCACCGCCAGCCCGAGGGTGACACCGCTCGCGGTCCCCACGCGCCGGGGCAGACAGTCCTGGCCCAGCGTCACATGCAGCGAGAACGGCACGTACAGTCCCGCCGACGCGAGCGCCAGGCACGGATACAGGGCGGGACCCGGCACGCACACCACTCCGGCCACCGCGACCACCGTCACCAGGTACGACCGGCGCACGACCGCGAGCCGCCCGTACCGCCCGGCCAGCCGGCTCCCGGCCAGCGTCCCCACCGCCCCGCCCGCGTAGAGCACACACAGGGCGGCCGTGCCGGCCGCCGCCCCTCCGCCGACGCGCTCACGGACGTACAGCGCGACGAACGCGCTCAGGCCGACGAAGACGATCGACCGGCACACCACGGCACCCGACAGCCGCAGGAACGACGCCCAGTCGTCGGCGCCCGCCCCCTCGGCCGCCGCGGCGCCCCGAGCACGGGCGCCCGGCGAGCGCACGGCGGCCGCGCACAGCACCGCCCCCGCCAGCCCGGGCGCGACCAGCAGCCACGTGGCCCGCAGACCTCCGCCGCCCACCACGGCCGAGACGAGCAGCGGCGCGAGCGCGAAACCCACGTTGCCGCCGAGCGCGAACCAGCCCATCGCCGTGTGCCGGCCGTCCGCGACGGCCCGCGCCGCCCGGGCGGCCTCCGGATGGTAGGCGGCGACACCGATCCCGGACGCGGCCACCGCCGCCAGGGTGAGCGCGTACGAGCCGCCCACCCCGCTCGCCGCGACGCCCGCCCCGGCGGCCAGCGCGCTCAGCGGCGGCAGCCACCACAGCGCCCACCGGTCGGTGACCACCCCGAACAGCGGCTGCGCCACCGAGGACAGCAGCGAGGCCGCCAGGACGATGCCGGAGGCGGCGGCGTACGAATAGGCGCGCTCGGCGACGAAGAAGGGGACCAGCGCGGCCACGGCCCCCTGGTACACGTCCACGCACGCGTGGCCCAGGGACATCAGGATGACGGATCGTTTCTCGGACACCCCGCGATCGTCGCGGGGGCGGCACCTGTCGCGCTTCCGGTAATCTGCCGCGTTGTGTCGCACATCCGCCACACCCCCGAGGCGCCGACCCGCACCCAGCTCCTCGCCGCGGGACAGCGCGTCGACGCCCACCGGCACGACGACCACCAGATCGTGTACGCGGGCTCCGGCGTCCTGGCCGTCACCACCGACGCCGGCACCTGGTTCGCGCCCGGCACCCGCGCCCTGTGGGTGCCCGCCGGCACCGTGCACGCCCACCGGGCCTACGGACACCTCGCCCTGCACCTCGTCGGCCTGCCCGCCGACGACAACCCGCTCGGCCTGGACGCCCCCACCGTCCTCGCCGTCAGCCCCCTGCTGCGCGAACTGATCCTCGCCCACACCCGCACGCCCGAGGACACGAGCCCCGAACGCGCCCGCCTCCTCGCCGTCCTGCGCGACCAACTGCGCGCCTCACCGCAGCAGCCGATGCGACTGCCCACCCCCACCGACCCCCGCCTCGCCGCGGTGTGCGCCCTGGTCCACGCCGACCCGGCCGACCAGCGCACCCTCGCCGCACTCGGCGCCGCGACCGGCACCGGTGAACGCACCCTCAGCCGCCTCTTCCGCCGTGAGCTCGGCATGACCTTCCCCCAGTGGCGCACCCAGTCCCGCCTGTACCACGCGCTGCGCCTGCTGGCCGACGGCACCGCCGTCACCACGGTCGCCCACCGCTGCGGCTGGTCCTCCGCGAGCGCCTTCATCGACGTGTTCCGCCGTTCCTTCGGATGTACGCCGGGCGCCCACCTGCGCCAGGTCCGGGACGAGACGTCCGGTCCGTCCTCGCCGTAGGTCTCACCGGCCCTGAGCTGCGGTCCAGTGGGAGGGCCCGCTGCGGGAGCGTTGCCTACCCTCCAGTAGGATCGCGCGCCAGGCCGTCAGAGGAGGAACCGTGTCCCGGTCCGAACGCTCACCCCTGCTGCTCGCGGGCCTGCTGGCCGGCGCCGGCATCGCCCACTTCGCCGCCCCGCGCACCTTCGACGCGATCGTGCCGCGGGCGCTGCCCGGCTCGGCCCGGACCTGGACGTACGCCAGCGGCGTCGCCGAACTGGCGCTGGCGGCGGGCGTGGCGCTGCCGCGGACCCGGAAGGCGGCCGCGCTGGCCACGGCGGCGTTCTTCGTCGGCGTCTTCCCCGCCAACGTCAAGATGGCCGTGGACTGGCGGCACCGGCCCACCCCGCTCAAGGCCGCCGCGATCGGCCGGCTGCCCCTGCAGGTGCCCCTCGTGCTGTGGGCCCGCAGCGTCGCCGAGCACGCCGGGAACGCGGAGGGACGCTCATGAGCAAGGCACCGCGGACCGGTGACGTGGTGGAGGACTTCGCGCTGCCGGACGAGACCGGGACGGTGCGCCGCCTCACCGAACTGCTCGCCGAGGGGCCGGTGGTCCTGTTCTTCTACCCCGCCGCCCTGACCCCCGGCTGCACCGCGGAGGCCTGTCACTTCCGCGACCTGGCCGCCGAGTTCGCCGCCGTGGGCGCCCGGCCCGTCGGCATCAGCGGCGACTCCGTCGACCGCCAGCAGGAGTTCGCCGGACGCCACACCCTCGGCATGCCGCTGCTGTCCGACGCCGACGGCGCGGTGCGGGAGATGTTCGGCGTGCAGCGCGGCTTCTCCTTGGCTCCCACCAAGCGGGTCACCTTCGTCATAGGGCAGGACCGCACCGTCCTGGACGTCGTCCGCAGCGAGCTGCGGATGAACACCCATGCCGACCGCGCCCTGGACGTGCTGCGCGCCCACCGCTCCTGACCGCCCCCGGCCCCGGTCCGCCACGGTCGGCGCGGCGGACCGAAGGGACCATTCCCGGGGCCGGTCCAGGCCCTGCGTCCTCAGCCGCCGCCGGATTGAGCGAGCCGTCTCAGAACTCCTCGTGCCTCTCCGGGTCCCCTCCGAGCCGCCGGTGCGCGCGGTCCGTGAGCGCGCGCATCCGGGCCGGGTCCAGCTCGAAGCCGAGGACGTCGAGGTTGGCGCGTTGACGGCCGGGGTCGGACGACTTCGGGATGGGGACGGCGCCGAGCTGGACGTGCCAGCGCAGGACGACCTGGGCCGGGGTCACCCCGTGGGCCTCCGCGGCGGAGAGGACCGCCGGGTCGGAAAGGAGTGCCGAGCCGCGGCCCAGGGGGCTCCAGCTCTCCGTGAGGATGCCCTTGGCCTCGTGGAAGGCGCGCAGGTCGTCCTGCGGGAGGAGCGGGTGCAGCTCGATCTGGTTGACCGAGGGGCGGACACCGGTCTCCTTCTCCAGCCGCTCGATGTGCCCGGCGGTGAAGTTGGAGACGCCGATCGAGCGGACCAGGCCGTCCTCGCGGAGCTTGATCATGGCCCGCCAGGAGTCGACGTACCTGTCGACGCGGGGGAGCGGCCAGTGGATCAGGTAGAGGTCCACGTGGTCGAGGCCGAGGCGGCGCCGGGACTCCTCGAAGGAGGTGAGGGTCTCCTCGTAGCCGTGGTGGCGGCCGGGGAGCTTCGTGGTCACCACGATCTCCTCACGGGGCACGCCCGAGCGGGCCACCCCGCGTCCGACGCCGGTCTCGTTGCGGTAGTTCGTCGCCGTGTCGATCAGGCGGTAACCCAGGCCGAGCGCCGCGGCCACCGCCTCCTCCGCCTGGGCGTCGTCCATCGGCCAGGTGCCGAGGCCGAGGGCCGGAAGGGTCGTTCCGTCGTTGAGCGTGTGCACCGGGATGTTGATCACCGTCGGGCCTTCCCTCGACTGTGCCGTCCCTCCCAGCCTCACCGACACCGGGAGGATCGATCAACCGGACGGACGGGGGACGACGGCGTCCGCGCCGTCCGGCTTGCTCCTCGACGGGGCACCGCGCTCGCGCTCGTCGGCGGGCAGGCGATCTCGCACACCGGCCCTGTCGCCAGGCCGCCGCTTCGCTGTCACGATCTTCCCTGAACGGTACGACGACGAGCGGAGCGCTGATGACGACGGACAGTTGGACGACCGACCTGGACCGGCGGGCCACCGAGGCCGCGCGGGCGGCCGGCATGGTGGTGAACCCGGTCGCCGGGCACATCGGCGCCGAGATCACGGGCGTCGACCTCGCCGACGGCCTCGACGACAGGCAGGTCGCCGCGACCCGGGCCGCGCTGCTGCGCTGGAAGGTGGTGTTCTTCCGCGGACAGCGCCTGGACCACGCCGGACACGTGGCGTTCGCCCGGCGGTTCGGCGAACCCGTCGTGCTGCGCAGGCGCGGCAGCGCCTCCCCGGCCGACGTCCCCGAGATCGAGACCACCGCCGACCGGCTGGAGCTCGGCGGCCGGTTCGGCATGGAGCACGACGAGTGGCTGCGGCGCCGTCGCCACACCCTGCAGCGCGGCTGGCACTGCGACCACGGCGCCCGCGTCGACCCGCCGGCCGCGACCATCCTGCGCGCCGAGACCGTACCGCCCTACGGCGGCGACACCACCTGGTCCAACCTGGCGGCCGCCTACGCCGGACTCTCCGCCCCCGTGCGGGAGTTCGTCGACGGGCTGCGCGCCGAGCACCGCCTGGGCGTCGGCTACCAGCCCCGCCCCGGCGACGACGCGTACGTACGCCATCTCCTCGACCACCAGGTGGCCTCCGTCCACCCGCTGGTACGGGTCCACCCGGAAACGGGGGAGCGGGTGCTGTTCGTCAACGGCTACTACGTCGAGCAGATCACCGGTCTCTCCCGCGCGGAGAGCGCGGCGATCCTGGAGATGCTCCTCGACCAGGCGACCCGGCCCGAGTACACCGTCCGCTTCCGCTGGGAGCCGGGCAGCGTCGCCTTCTGGGACAACCGGGCCACCATCCACCTCGCCCCCGGCGACAACGCCCACCTGGGCTTCCCCCGCACCATGCACCGGGTGATGCTCGCCGGTGAGGTGCCGGTCGGTGTGGACGGCAAGCCGTCGGAGCCGGTGACCGGGACCGAGCCGGGACGCTGGTGAGGCCGGCCGGAGGGTGACCGGCGGCGGTCGGGCGGGCTCCGCGCGGGTCACGAACGGGCGGTCGTCCTCCGGCAGGCGCAGAGGACGCGCACGCGCGCCGAAGCACCGCTCCAGCCCTGCCGGTCGGACGCCGGCCCGGTCACCGCCCTCCCGCCGCGGTCCGCCAGCCCAGTGCCGGACCCAGCTTCGTCGCCATGTCGGTGAGGATCTGCACGTAGTCCTCGTGCGCGAAGGTGAACGGCAGCGCGAACGCCACCTCGTCCACCTCACGGAACGCGGCGTGTCCGTGCAGCCGTTCGGCGATCTCGTCCGAGGTGCCGACCAGGTCGGGCGCGAACAACAGCCGCGCCGGGCCCTGCGGGGACGTCGTCCGCGGCAGGCGCGCGGCCGCGAACTCCTCGTACTTCGCCCGCTGTCCGGGTGAGGCGGAGTCCGTGGGGATGACGACCAGGCCCTGGGAGACACGGGCGGCCTCCCCGTCGGGGTGGGCGGCGCGGAAGGCGCGGATGTGGGACAGCTGGATGCCGGCGAAGTCCCCCGCGCCGTCCGGTCCTTCGGCCTTGACGACACTGCTGGTGAGGAAGTTCATGGCGTGCTCCCCGGCCCACCGCGCCGACCCCAGGCTGCCGCCGCCGTACCACATACGGCGGCCCAGGCCGGGGGAGTGCGGCTGGACGCGGTCCGAGAACGTCTCGAAGCCCACGACCCCGGTGAAGCCGGTGGCGGGCTCGCCCCGCACCAGGTCCAGCAGCCGCCGCACCCGCCCGTAGCCGAAGTCCTCGGCGTCGGCCGAGTCCGGGTACAGGGCCTCCTTGACGTGGTCGTAGTGCGTGGGCGGGCCGACGCTCACGCCCGGGTTGAGCCGCCCCCCGGACAGGACGTCCACGGTCGCCAGGTCCTCCGCCAGTCGCAGCGGGTTCTCCCAGCCCAGCGGGGTGACCGCGGTGCCCAGCTCGATGCGGCTCGTGCGCTGCGAGGCCGCCGCGAGGACGGCGACGGGGGAGGAGATGCCGTACTGCAGGTGCCGGTGGCGCACCCACGCGCTGTCGAAGCCGAGGCGCTCGCCCAGTTCGATGATCTCCAGCGTGGTCTCGTGCCCGCGGCGCGGATCGGCCCCGTCGAACAGGCCGATGGTGAGGAAGCCCAGCTTGCGCAGCGGGCGTGAGGCGGACGGCATGGACTCCTCCATCGTCGACGGCGTACGTCCGCCGTCCTGTGGTGTGCGGGGGCGCGGGTGGTCAGACCAGCGGGATGGTGACCTCGTCCTCGACGGGCGGGTCGAGTTCCTGCGCCCGGTTGCCGGTGGCCGCGTAGCAGCGCAGCCGGACGGCTTCCGGGCTCACGTCCAGACGCAGGAAGCACTTGAAGAACGGCGGACTGTACGTCGCCGAACTCGGTGAGAACAACTGCGTGTAGATCTTGCGCACGGGCAGCCGGAGGCGGGCGCTGCGGTCGGGGCGGCGACCGGCCCCCAGCAAAGTGGCGACCAGCCGGATCCGCCGCGTGAGCCGGACCTGCCCGCCCGGGGTCCGGGTCGGCGGGATGCCCAGGCGTTCGGCGACCACCGCCGTGGCCTCGGCCTCGGTGAGGGTGAAGAAGCGCGGCAGCCGCAGCCGGCGGCCGTACAGGCGGCTGTAGAAGGCGAGGGAGTCGCCGCGCAGCGGATAGCAGCGGAAGTCCGCCTCGGTCACACCGGCGACGTCGACGCGCGGGATGGTGTGCGTGGCGTGCATGAACGCGCCGCCACCGCCCGAGACGACGTACTGCAGGGTGCGGCCGTCCGCCAGAGGCACCGGATAGCGCTGGTAGTTGTGGATGTCGCCGCCGATCGCCGCGACGTAGTGGTGCTCCGGGTCGCGCACGATCTCGTCGACGGTGCCACCGCCCTCGACGGGGCACGGGTGGTGTTCGCCGTCCACGTACAGGGGCGACCCGGTGACCAGGATCTTCGGGCGGGGTCCTCGCGACACCTCGCGCAGCCACGCGCCCTGTTCGGCGTCCAGCGTGCCCAGCAGGCCCGTGTCGATGCCGATGATCCGCACCGGCCCGGAGTCGATCGCCCAGTACGGGCCCGGCTGCACGGCCTGTTGGGACTCCGCCGAGCGCAACGCCCGCGCCTCGGCGAGGCGTTCACCGTCGCCCGGGCGGGGCCGGTGCCACAGGAGCGAGCGCAGCCAGGCGCGGGTCAGCGGGCGCGGGGCGGGTTCGGCGGACAGCGGCGGGGCGTCGTCGCAGAAGACGCGCATGAACCCGCCGAGGTCCTCGTACCAGTCGTGATTGCCGGGTATCGCGTAGATCGGCGCCCGGTAGTCCCGGTACGGCCGGAAGAACTTGCCGTCGTAGTCGTCCGCGCTGCCCACGGGATAGATCACGTCACTGGCCAGGACGGCGAACCGGGTGTCCTGACCCACCTTCAGCAAGCCCGGCACCACCGCGTACTGCGGATCGTCGCCCTCACCGGTGTCACCGATGACCAGGAACGAGAAGCGGTCCGGGTCCGAGCGCCGGATCACCTTGTCCGCGGGCGCCCCGGCCGCCGCCCGCTGCGCCACCCAGCGTCCGCGCGTACGGCCCGTGGGGTCCCCGAACCAGGACGCCAGCACACCGTTGCGCGCCGCCCACAGCATCCTGGGGTCCAGCCACGAGATCTTCTCGACCCCGCCCGGCATCAGCTGTCGGTACGCGCCTCGGTCGGCGCCGCCCCAGCCGGCGCCTTCGGCGGTATCGCGTGAGGAGTTGGCCACCGGGGCACCGTAGCAATGACGCACGAACGTGTTCGGGCGGGGGCTGACCAGGAGGGCCTTCGGCCGTGACGGGGTCCGTCCGTCTCAACGAGGACGTACGCCCCTAAGGGCCGGCTCCACGCGCGGCCGGCGGCCGGCCCGGCGAGGGCCTGCCCCACCGGTCGATCGCACGCCGGCTGGCGGCCGATGGCTTTCGTCGACTGGGACCTGGCCGCGCCCGGCATGCGGATCCACGACGTCGCGCACCTGTGCTGGCAGTACCTGGACGTCGGGCCGGGCATCGCCGATCTCCCACCGCCGCGCGCCGCCTCCGGTTGGTCTGCGCGCGTACGGCCTGGAGGATCGCGAGCAGTTCGTGGTCACCGTCCTGTGATGGCAGGAGCGTTGTGGGCGCGGCATCGAGGAGGCCGCCGGACGCGGTGGGACCGCCATGGTCCGCCTGTGCCGGCAGGGGGTGCCGGCCCAGATCCGTGCCGCGCACCGCTGGGTCCACGACCGGCGCGCGGAGCTGGAGGCAGCCCTCCGACAGCGGGGGCGGCAGCCCCGGGAGCTGTCCCGTCGGCCGGTGCGCCGCCGTTTTGCGGCTCCGGGCGCCGGGGCAGCGGGACGGGGTTCCCCTTCTGGCGACCTGCCGCCCCCACCGGCCGATCGTCCCGCACGCGGGCTCCCTCCGCGTGCGGGACGTCGCCGTGGCTCAGTTCAGCGGGTCGAGGGTCAGGTAGGCCTGGCGCGGAGCGCCGTCGTGGACGAGGGACTCGTGGTGGCCGACGTCGTCGAAGGCGAACGCGTACGCCTTGCCGTCGGCCATCTGCGCGTGGATCTTGCGGGCGTAGTGGTTCGTCACCACGTCCTGGTAGAAGGCCGCCGACGAGGTGTCCGGCTGGTTGGGGTTGACCAGGAGCGTGGAGCGGTTGAAGCCGGCGCACAGCGTGCGGGAGATCGGCCCGCGCACGGCGTCGTTGGGCGCGTCCAGCAGCCGGTGGCAGCCGAAGACGCTGTCGGCGTCCGGCTTCTGGAAGCTGGTGACGACGGCTCCGGCGCTGTTCGTGAAGTTCAGGACGCCACCCGACACCCGGCCGTAGTACTTCGTTCCCGGCTGGTCGGCGAACGGGGTCACGGTCAGGGTCGTCGTCGCGTACTTCTGCCAGACCCGGTTGATGTAGTCGTCCATCACCGACCGCGGCAGGGCCCCGGTCTCCAGGCCGTACAGCGGTGAGAGCGCCCTGAGGACGGTGCCGTCGGAGCGGGTCTGGATCAGGTTCGCCCAGCCGCCGGGCTGCCCGCGCAGGGCGTTGAAGAAGCCGTTGTAACCGCCCGGCTTCAGGCGTCCGGTGCTGATCGTGCTTCCGTCGGAGCGCTGCACACCGACCGCGTACGGTGCCGAGAACATGTCGACCTGGGTGCTGTTCAGCCAGAGACCGGAGTCGTTGAGCGTGTACTCCGACCAATTGAACAGGATGTTGCGGTTCGGATCGCTCGGATTCTGCACGGCCGGCTGCACGAGCCCGCCGGTGGTCAGCCTGAACACCAGCTTCTGCCCGTAGGAGAAGTAGATCCGGCCCGAGAACTTGGGGATGCGGATCGTCGTGGACTGGCCGGCGGCCGGTCCCGGGATCGAGGCGTCCGGAGCCGGTGTGGGCGGGTTGCCGCCCGCGGGCCACGCGTGGAACGTGCCGTTCGCGTCGGCCCAGCCCTGCTGACCGGTGGTCAGGAGGGTGCCGAGGTTGTAGACGTACAGGGGCTCGCCGCGGCCCGAGTTGTTGGTGATCTTCAGGGGGATGGTGTCGGGGACCGCGGCCTGCGCCGGGGGCCCGAGGGTGAGCAATGTGCCGGCCAGAGCGACGGCCGCCGCCGCTGCCGCCAGCCGGGACCTGAGTGTGCGGAGCACTCTCCACCTCCGTGCGGGTAGACCTGTGGGGTTGGTCCGTACCTTGTTGAGAGCGCTCTCAAAATCCCATCGGGTAGTGAACATGTCAATCACTTGCGCACGAGGAGGCGCCCGCGGCGCTCTCGCCGCGGGCGCCCGGCAGCGGCCTCAGAAGGTGCGCTTCAGCAGGTCCAGCAGCGCCGTCCAGTGCCGCTCGGCGGCTTCCTGGTGGTACGCGGCGGTGTCGGCCTGGGTGAAGCCGTGGTGGGCGCCCTCGTACACCTCGCAGCGGTGGCGGACCCCCGCCGAGGTCAACGTGGCCTCCAGGCGCTCGATCTGCTCCGGGGGCAGGGACGGGTCGTCGTCGGCGTGCCCGAAGTACAGCTCGGCGGTGACGCGGTCGGCCACCAGGTGCGGGCTGTCCGGCGCGTCCGTCGCGAGCCGCCCGCCGTGGAACCCGGCCGCCGCGGCGACCCGGTCGGGGTGGGTGCCCGCGGTCAGCAGGGCGAGCCGGGCGCCCATGCAGTATCCGGTGAGCGCGACCGGTCCGTCCGCCACGAGCGGGCTCTCCGCCAGCCAGCGCAGGTAGGCGCCGGCGTCGCGCGCGGCCGACTCGTTGGTCAGCGACTGCATGACCGGGCGCAGCCTCTCGAAGATCTCCGGACGCGCGGAGGGGTCGATGAACTCGGGCAGCTCCACGACCGGGGCGCGCCCGTGCCGGTAGAACACGTTGGGCACCAGCACCGTGTACCCGGCCTCGGCCAGCCGGTCGGCCATCGCCCGCAGATGCGGGCGCAGCCCGAAGGCGTCCTGGTACAGCAGCACGCCCGGGCGGGGCGAGCCGTCACCGGGATGGGCGAGGTAGGCGTCCGCGACACCGTCCTCGGTGGGGATGTCCACGGCGGTTCCCTGTACGGAGGTCATGGGGGTGCCTCTCTGCGTGGTTCACGGGGCGAGCGGGGTCCGCCCGGCGGGGCAGCCGGGCCGGCCGCGACCATAGTTGCACGCACCATCCAACCGACCGCGAGGCCCCCCGGCGGGCAGACCGTGGCTTTACTCGGACCTGGGAGTCGTCCGAACCGCGGGGCGTCCCGACCCGGGGGTCACCCGGACCCGCCCGTCACCCGGACCGCGGCTCACTCGAACCGCGAGGTGTCACCCGCTCCGTGCCGCACGATCTCCGCCTCGCCGCCGGAGAAGTCGATGACCGTGGTCGGCTCGGTGCCGCAGTCCCCGGAGTCGAGCACACCGTCCACCACGTGGTCGAGCCGGTCCTTGATCTCCCAGCCCTGGGTCATCGGCTCCTCCTCGCCGGGCAGCAACAGGGTGCTGGACAGCAGCGGTTCACCGAGCTCGGCGAGCAGGGTCTGGGTGACGACATGGTCGGGGATGCGCACGCCCACCGTCTTCTTCTTCGGGTGCTGGAGCATGCGCGGCACCTCCTTCGTCGCCGGGAGGATGAAGGTGTAACTGCCGGGCGTCGTCGCCTTGATCGCCCGGAACACGTCGTTGTCCACCCGCACGAACTGCCCGAGCTGTGCGAAGTCCTGGCAGACGAGGGTGAAGTGGTGCCGGTCGTCCAGCTCGCGGATGGACCGGATCCGGTCGACGCCGTCCCGGCTGCCGATCCGGCAGCCGAGCGCGTAGCAGGAGTCCGTCGGATACGCGATCAGTGCGTCGGCCCGAATGGCGGCCGCGACCTGGGCGATGGTGCGCGGCTGGGGGTTGTCGGGGTGCACGTCGTAGTACTTCGCCATTCGCCGAGCTTATGCCGTGACACGGGGGCGCGCGTCGCGGGCCCGTCCGCAGTGCGCACGGCGGGCCGGGCACGGCCGATGCCGCGGGCCGATGCCTATGCTCACGCCCCGGCCCCGTGCGCGGTGGGCGTACCCCCGGGCCGGGGAACGGCAGGCGCTGCGGGGCCGTCGCCTTCGGTCACCCCCGGCCCCGTGGAATCGCGCGACGGCGGGCCGGGCACGGCCGGCCCATGCGGGGCCGTCGGCCTCGGCCACGCCCGCCACTCCGTCGACCGCGTCGGTCCGCCGGGCTTCCACGTCGAGCCCCGGCCGGACGCCCGCGTCGTACGGTACGGCGTGCGCCCGGCCCCCGGTCCGATGGGTGCCGCAGGGGGCGAGGGGGCCGCCGTCCGCCGGGGCTCACCGGCCCGGGTGGGGTAACGTCCCCGACCGATATGACTGATGGGGCCCGAGCGGGCCGCGAAGGACGAGGAGAGCGCCGACATGGCTGGCCGGGACGAGGAGAAGCGCCACACCGGCGTGACGGACGCCGGGCCGACGTGGGCGCAGGAGCTCCTCGAACACCTGCGCCCGACCGGACGCGACGTCCGCAGGATCGCCGACTGGCTCGCCGCCACCGTCGACGCGACCGTCTCCCTGCGCGACGACCACGGCACCTCGCTCGCCGGACCGCCCACCCCTCTCGACGAGAACCTGGTGGCCGACATCGTCAGCGGCCGCATCGCCTCCGCCGCCTGGGAGGGCGACGGCCGCCATCTGCGGCTGATGCGGGTCGAGCTCCCGGCGCCCGCGAAGGCGGGCGTGCTCGTCGTCTCCCGTACGGCCCCCTTCGACCGGCGCGCCTTCGAGGTCGTCACCCACACCGCGGCCGCCCTCGAGCTGCTGCTGCGCGCGGAGCGCACCGCCGTCACCGGGCACCGCCTCGCCCGTGCCACCTCCGACCTGCGCCTGGCCATCCTTCAGCTGCTCATGGTCGAGGACACCGTCGCCGCCCGCCGGGTCGCCGCCGGCCTGTGGCCCGGCCTCCTCGACGCCGACACCGCCTGTGTCTACGTCGTCGAGAGCACCCCCGAGGACCGCGACCGCCTCGCCGAGGCCTGCCTCGCCGCGACCCGCGACCACGCCCTGGTCGTCCGCTGCCCCGCCATGGACGCCCACGTCATCGTCGTCACCCCGCACGACACCGCCGGACGGGAACTGCGCGGACTGTGCGACCGCCACCCCGACACCTTCCTCGGCGGCAGCGTCCCCCAGAGCCTCGCCCACACCGCCACCGCCTACGGACAGGCCGTCAGCGCCCTCGCCGTCGCCCGCTTCCGTCCCGACAAGACGGCCGTCTACGCCGAACGCACCCACCCCGAACGCCTGATGGACCCCGCCGTCCTACGCGCCTGGACGACCCGTCTGCTGCGCCCCCTCGACACCCTCCCGCACCACACCCGCGCCGAACTCCTCGCCACCACGCGGCTCGGCCTGGAGTTCACGGCCGTCGCCGCGGCCAAGGTCCTCGGCGTCAGCCGCAACACCGTGCGCGCCCGCATGGAACGCGTCGAGGCCCTCCTCGGCACGGACTTCTCCGACCTCACCGTCCGCGCCACCGTCCACCTCGCTCTCAACGCCCAGGTCGGCATCGCCGAGTGCTACCCCGGCGCCGCGACGGCCCCCGACCGCCTCGACGACGTGCTCGACGGTCCCGCGCTGCGCGGCTGGGCACACGACCTGCTCGCCCGTCTGGACCTCGACAGCCGCGACCTGCGCCGCACCCTGCGCACCTGGATCGCCGCCGGCGGCAACTCCGAACGCGCCGCCCACCTGCTCGGTGTGCACGCCCAGACCGTCCGCGAGCACGTCCGCAGCGCCGAGCCCGTCCTCGAACGCCAGCTCCTCGCCGCGGGCAGTGACCTCTACGAGGTCGTCCTCGCCCACCTGACGACCGGTGACCTCCCCACGCCCGTTCTCCCCGTGACGGAATCGGGCCTTCCGGACTCACCTGTGCACAGGTGAGTCCTCCGGCCCCGTCAGCGGGCACCGGCACGATTCACAAGCCCTGGGCCCGCCACGTAGGTTCGACGCATCGCGGGGGCACGACCGGAACGGGGGACCGGTCGCGCCCCCGTGCCCGGTCAGCCCCGCGTCCGCACGGGGATCTCCTGCCAGCCGAACGCGATGAACGACGGCACCTGCCGCAGCTCCTCGGCCGCGCCGTCCAGCCGCAGATCCGGGAACCGGTCGAACAGGGCGGGCAGCGCCGTCAGCGCCTCCATCCGCGCCAGCGGGGCGCCGACGCACCGGTGCACACCGATCCCGAACGCCAGATGGTCGTCCGCGCCCCGGGTCGCGTCGAACACGTCCGCGTCCGGCCCGTAGTGCGCCGGGTCCAGGCCCGCCGCCGCGTACGTCGTGACGATGGCGTCCCCGGCCGGGATCGTCACGTCGCCCACCGTCAGGTCGCTCACGGCGAACCGCAGCGGCAGTGAGGCGATCGACGGGTGCACCCGCAGCGACTCGTCCACCACCGCGTCCCAGCCGATCTCACCCCGCCGCACGGCCGCCAGCTGCTCGGGCCGGTCCAGCAGCGCCACCACCGCGTTCCCGATGAGGTTGACGGTCGTCTCGAACCCGGCCCCGATGACCAGCAGCAGCGTGTACAGCAGTTCCTCGTCGCTGAGCCGGTCCCCGTCCTCGTCGCGCACCCGGATCAGCTCGGTCGTCATGTCGTCGCCGGGGTGTTCGCTCTTGTGGGCGATGAGCCCGCCCAGCACCGTGCCGATCCGCTCCTGCACGAAGGCGGCGTGCTCCGGGCTGGTGTCGGAGGTGTCCATGATGGCCGCGATCAGCCGGGCCGTGTCGTCCCGCATCTCCTCGGGCACACCGAACAGCTCGCAGATGATCCGCATCGGCAGCGGGTGCGCGAAGCCCGCTTTCAGGTCGACCGCCGCACCGCCCGCGGAGGCCTCGCCGAGCGCGTCCAGCAGCTCCGCGGTGATCGACTCCACTCGCTCGCGCAGCGCCTCGGTGCGCCGGTGGGTGAAGCTCGGTGCCACCAGCTTGCGCAGCCGCGCGTGGTCGGCGCCGTAGCTGGAGAGCATGTTGACCACGCCGACCCAGCCCAGGATCCAGCCCCAGGAGGGGTGGTCGCCGATCTCGGGCCACAGCCGCCAGTGCCGGCGCGGATCCTTGCTGACCTGCGGGTCGAGGATCAGCTCCTTCAGGGTGTCGTATCCGGTGGGCGCCCAGGCCGGGATGCCCCCGGGCAGCTCCACCGGCACGATCGGCCCCAGGGCGCGCAGCCGGGCGCTCTCGCCGGGGATGTCGGTGCCGAACGGGTCGAGGGCGATGCGGTCGGTCACGGTCACGGCTTGACTCCTGGCTGGTCGGGGGAGCGAGGGCTGAAACGGACGGGAAGGGCGGTCAGCGAGCGGTGGAACGGGCCCGGCCGCCAGGTCAGCCGCTCGCGGGGCAGGAGAGGATCGAGGTCGGGCAGCCACTGGGTGAGCTGCTCGATCGCCTCGGTGACCAGCAGCAGCGTGTGCTGCCTGACCGGGCAGGCGTGCGGGCCCGCGCCCCACGACAGGTGCGAGGCGTCGTTCGGGTGCCGGCCGCCGGTGACCTCCTGCCCGGGGACGGGGGCGCCCTGCCCGCCCTGCGGGTCGTGGGGAACCCCGAGCGCCCCGTACGACACCACCACGGGCACCGCGTCCCGCAGCCACACCCCGTGGAAGGCGACCGGCCTGCGCGCGTAGTAGATGCCGTAGTTGGCCAGCGGCGTCTCGTGGTGCAGCACCTCGACCACCGCGTCCATGACCGGACGGGCACCGCTGGTGAGGGTGGAGTAGTAGGCCGGGTTGCCCAGGATGCGGGACAGGGTGTTGGACAGCAGGTTCGCGGTCGGTTCGTACCCGGCGCCCAGGGTGAGGAACACCTGCCAGGTCACCTCCTCGCGGGTCAGCCCGGCCGGATGGTCGAGGAGCCGGCTCGGCAGGTCGTCGCCGGGCCGCTCGGCCTTGGCGGCGATCAGCTCCAGGACGTACCGGCCGTACTCGGCCTCGCCCTCCGCCGCCTGCGGCCCGCCCTCCATCATCTTGCCCAGACCCTCGTTGAGCCGGTCGCCGTAGCTGTCCGGCAGCCCGAACAGGTCGTTGAAGACCAGCGCCATCAGCGGCCGCGAGAAGTCCCCGACGAGGTCGGCCCCGCCGCGCGGGCCCACCCGGCCGACCAGCAGACGCACCGCCCGGTGCACGCGCGCCCGCAGGTCGTGCGGCTCCACCAGGTCGAACACGTCGATGAGGGTGCTGCGGTAGCGCACGTGCGCGGCCCCGTCGGCGAACAGGGCGTTCGGCCGCCACCGCATCATGCCCAGCACCGGTGAGTCGGCGGGCACGGTCTTCTCCCACGCGCGCGGGTCGTGCGAGAACGTCTCCGGGTCGCGCAGCACGTCCAGCGCGGCCCGCCGGTCCGTCACCAGGTACGCCGGCACACCGGGCGCCAACTCACCCCACCCGATGGGCCCCTGCGCCCGCAGGGCCGCGTAGTAGCGGTGCGGATCCGTGGCGAAGCCGTCCTCCCACAGCCGCACGGGCGCCGACCGCGTGAAGTCGTGCCGAGCCGGGGGATAGGTGGTCACCGCGCCTCCCCGGGGTCACCGGCGATCAGGTGGTCGACCAGGGCGAGCAGCGCGTCGATCGAGGAGTTCGCGTCCCGCGCGTCGCACGTCACCATGGGCGTTCCCGCCTCCAGGTCCAGGGCCCGCCGCAACTGCTCCTCGCCGTAGTGGCGGGGCGCGTCGGGGAAGGTGTTGAAGGCGACCGCGTACGGCAGCCCGCTCTCCTCCACCAGTCCCAGCACGTCGAACGACGCGTCCAGCCGGCGGCTGTCGACCAGGACCAGGGCGCCGAGCGCCCCGTAGGCGATGTCGTCCCACAGGGACCGGAACCGCTCCTGACCGGGCGTGCCGAACAGGTACAGCACCACCCCGCCGGCCAGGCTGATCCGGCCGAAGTCGATCGCGACGGTCGTCGTCGTCTTCTCCCGCACCCCGGCCAGGTCGTCCACCTGCGCGGACGCCTCGCTGAGGTGCTCCTCGGTGTGCAGCGGCCGGATCTCGGACACCGAGTCGATCAAGGTGGTCTTGCCCACCCCGAACGGACCCGCCACCAGGATCTTCACCAGGTCGCGGGCGGTGTCCGGCAGGTGGATCGCGTCGGGTGTGCCGACGCTAGGCGTGCTTGAGGGCGCGGAGGCCATCGGCCACTCTCTTCAGCAGGTCGGAGTCGAACCGTTCGGCGGGCGGGATCGGCGCGCGGGTGAGGACCAGGTCCCGGTCGGCGAGGCCGGCCGCCAGGACACGCACCGCGGAGACGGGCAGCCTGAGCAGCGCCGCCGCCTCCACCACCGTCAGCGAGCCGCTCTCCAGGAGGTCCAGCAGGGCGAGTTCGGCGGCGGGCAGACCGGACGGCACGGGCTCGCCGCTGCGGGTGAGCACCGACAGCCGTTCCAGGTGGGGGCGGCTGGGCCGGGCGACCCCGCCGGTCGACAGGTAGGCGGGAACCAGGGGACGGCCGGCCGGGCGGCCGGTCATGCCGGAGCGTTGTCGTCGGCTCCTCGGGGCGCGGCCGCCATGGCCTTCTCGCCGAGTCGCGCCACCTGGGAGTGCACCCGGTGCGCCAGCAGGTCCAGGCGCACCTCGGCGTCCCCGTACGCGGCCACGCAGGTGCCGTGGTCCGTCGGCACGATCAGCACGTAGCCGTGGTCGGACTCGATGACGACCTGGCGCACCTCCGCCCGGTCCCGGTCGGCGAACGCGGCCGCCGCCGTCCGGCACGCCCCCTGCACGGTGCTGGTGATGGCGGCGACCCGCTCGGCCGACGGCTGCGACAGCGCGTCGGTGTACCCCGTGACGAGCCCGTCGCGGGTCAGCATGACGGCGGCCACCACGTGCGGCACCTGCAGGATCGGTTCCAGCACCCATGCCGTGTCGCCCGTGTTGCGGCTGGTCATCGGGCCGCTCCCCCCTCGTCGTCGGTGTGGTCGGTGTCATGGGCCGCCGGTGCGGCGCCCTCGGGTACGGCCTCGGCGGCGGAGCGGGCCGCCGCGGTGCCGGACTGCAGTGCGCCCAGCGCGGCCGCGGCCTCCTCCGGGCGACGCGCCGGCCGAGCCGGCGCGGGCCGCTGCGGTGGGGCGGCCGCGCGGGTGCGGCGGCGGCGCTGGGGCAGCCCGTCGGCGTCCCGGGGTGTGCGGGGCCGGGGCGCGTCCGGCGCGGGATCCTCCGTGCCGTACGCGTGCGCGGCGGTCGCGGCGGCCGGTGCGCTCCCGCGGGTCGTGCGCGGCGCGCTCGCCGCCGGTGGCCGGTCGGCCGGGTCGAGGTCGGTGAGCAGGTGGCTGTCGACCCGCAGCACCGCCCGCACACCGCCGTACGGGGAGGCCGAGGAGACGTCGACGCCCAGGTCGAACTGCCGGGTCAGACGGCCGATGGCGGCCAGCCCCATGCGCGGCGGATCGCCGAGCTCGGTCAGCAGGATGGGGGCGCTGCCGGCCACCAGGCGCTGGGCGCGGTCGCGTTCGTCCCGGGTCATGCCGAGGCCCGCGTCGTCGATGGTCACGCACACGCCGTGGTGGACGTGCTCCAGGCTCACCACGACGTCGGTGTCCGGCGCGGAGTGCCGCAGGGCGTTGTCGAGGAGTTCGGCGACGATGATGGCGACCGGTTCCACCGCGTGCGAGACCAGGGCGGTGCCGGGCTCCAGATGGTTGTGGACCTTGACCCGGTGATAGCCCGCGAGCCGGGCCTGTCCGCCGGTGACCGCGTCCACCAGGTGGGACTCCTCGCGCGCCAGCCCCACCCAGGCCCCGCACACCACGGCGGCGACCTGGGCGCGGCGCAGCGACTGCTCGTTCTCGTGGTCGAGCTGGAAGAGGGTCTGCGCCAACTCCGGGTCGTCGTAGCGCTCTTGCAGCCCGCGCAGGGCGTCCTGGAGCCGGTACAGGGCGGCCTGGATCTCCCGGGTGGCGCCGCGCATCCCGGCCTGCGCGGCCGCGTCGACCCGGGTGCGCTGCTCGGCCACCTCGGACCGCACCGCCAGGAGCACGTTCTCCAGGGCGATGCCGAGCGGTGTGCCGAAGGTCAGCGGCTGGAGAGGGCCGGGCACGTCCAGGTGGGGGTGGGCGACCTGGTGGGCGGCGGCGGGCACCCGCCGGGCGGCCAGGTACTCGACCTCCGCCGTGAACGCCCTGGAGGAGCCCTCGAGCTGGGTGCGCAGCACGGTGATCTCCGCACGCTGCCGGGTCTGTTGCCGTCGTAACCGCAGCAGCCCGCCGCCGAGGGCGAGCGCGGACAGTGTGCCGGCGGCCAGACCGCCGGCCACCAGGTCCGGTAATTCGATCATCGATTCGGTTCCAGGGAGGGTCGGGCATTGCGCGGAGCGGAAGGGCAGGGGTGGGTCCGAGGACTTCGGACCGGGCACCCGCAGCACAGTACACACCGTCATCGACCGATCTCGCACGGTCGAGTCAGACTTCACATCGAAAGTGCTCGGTATCTGTTCGCTTCTGCGTTGACTGTCTGAATTGCCGTGCGGGCCAAGCGAGTTGGTGTGAGATACGCGTACCGGCCGCCGTGAACATGATCATAGGGGCGGGCCCCATGGCTCCGTGCCCTGGGCGCGGGGAGAGGGCGGCGAGGGCGGCGTTGACTCCGGGCGCGACGCGGGCGGCGTCCCCGGCCCCTGACGGACTACTCGCCGCCCGGCGGAGTCAGCACCGCGAGGGTGCCGTTGGCCTGACGCAACGCCAGCTCCAGTCTGCCGGGCGAGTGGAGCGCACCGGTTCCGTCCGGCGGCACGAGCCACTCCAGGAACCGCGCCGGCCGGTACGGCGGGGGCACCGCCACCCAGGTGCCCCGGCCCGCGTGGCGCAGCCCGGCGCCGATCCACCGGCTGCCCGGGTCGGGCGGCAGGAAGAAGCCCACCCGGTGGGCCGCGGTGTCCACGAGGGTCGGCCCCGGCACGGGCAGCGACGGCTCCCACAGCAGGTCCAGGGTGAGCAGGCCGAGCCGGTCGGGCACACTGAGCACGTCCCAGTACCGGCCCGCCTCCAGCAGCACGATCCCGCTGCCCTGGTCCCAGTCCCGCTTGCAGACCCGTGGGTCCGTCGCGGCGGCGGCGAGCCACTCCACGCTCCGCCCCCACATCACATCGCTCATGTCGGCTCCGTATGAGATGCGCCCGGGCCCGGGCGCATCTGCATGCTGGTAGATGTTTCTGGGTGGCGGAAGGGGTGGCGGACCCTGGCGTTTCGGTGTGGTGCGTTCGGCTCTCGTGCCCCTGTTCGACCCGCGACCTCGGGCGGGGCCCGGACGCGAGGGCTTCGGCCGGTGTGCCCCCGGTCGCGATGGGTACTCGGCGGGCGAGCCAACGACGTCAAGATCACGCTGGGAGGAGGCCCGTATGGCCACTGGCACGGAAACCGGCGACGTGACCGGCACCCGGGACAAGGACTACAACCTCATCTGGTACGTGGAGGCGTGTCTGGACAACGCGCTGCGGCTGGAGACCTACATCCAGGACGCCGAGCGCGCCAAGGACACCGAGGTCGCGGACCTGTTCCGCAAGGCCCAGGCCGACAGCCGCAAGGGTGCCGAACTGGGCAAGGAGCTGCTGCGCACGCGCCTGAGCGGCGGCTGATCCGCGCGGCGCGGAAGGGGCCCGGACACCGTGGGACGGTCACGGTGTCCGGGCCCGCCCGCATCTCCGGACCGGTCCGGACGGGGGCCCGCCCGAACGGCGCCGGACCGGCTCACGTGCGGCCGGCGCTGCCCTGCGGCACGGACAGCGGCGGCTCGGCCTGGCGCAGCTCGGCCAGCAACTCGTTCTGACCGGCGAGCAGTTCGGTCAGGATGCGGCGGGCCGCGCGCAGCAGCTCGGCCACGTCGCCGCCGGCGAGCGCGTAGCTGACCGTCGACCCCTCCCGGATCGACACCACGATCCCGGAGCGGCGCAACACGGCCAACTGCTGCGGCAGGCTGGACGGTTCGATCTCGATCTCGGTGAGCAGGTCCCGCACGGCGACGGGGCCGCCCTGCAGCAGTTCGAGGACCCTGATGCGCACCGGGTGCCCGAGCATGCGGAAGAACTCGGCCTTGGCCTGGTAGAGGGGAACCTGCATGGCCGTTCGCTCGCTCCCTGCCGTGTTCGCGGTCCTGGGTCGGTCACGATCCTGGCGACCGCGGGCGCCGCACACCCCGGTGATGCACGGATGTGGATGTGTCGAGTTGAAGAATCCTGCAACTCGCGGGCGTGCGAAGCCGCCGGCCGCCGAGCCGTCTACACCTCGAGCTCCGTCTCGATCCGCTTGAGCTGGTGGCGGGCCATGGCCGGGTTGGAGCGGCCGCGGTCCAGGACGAGGTAGAGGAACAGGCAGATGCTTGCCACGTTCATGCGTGCGTTGTCCGATTCCGCTTCACCGCCCCACGCGTCATGCAGTTGATGTCTCCCGGACCGCCCCCGCCGGCCGGCACCAAGGCCGCCCGGTCCCGGCAGGCCGCGGCGCCGTGACGGAGCGGCCCGGTCCACCGTCGCGGGCAAGGCCCCTTCCCGCGACCGCTGACGGGCTCGGGCGGGCCTGCCCCTTCCCGTCCGCGGGTTCGCATCCCGCCGGCGTCCGCAGCCACCCCGGAGCAGGCGGCTCGGTGAAACCACGGTGGTCCGCACGGCCGCGGCCGGGCCGAGACCGGCGTTCGGCCCGCGCCCGCGGACCGCGCCGCTTGCGGCCGGCCCGACGAGCGGGCAGGGTTCGGTGCCGTGGCCACCTTGCTGATCGTCCATCACACGCCCTCGCCGAACTGCCAGGCGATGTTCGAAGCGGTCGTCTCCGGCGCGACCGACCCGGACATCGAGGGCGTCCGCGTCGTCCGCAGGGCCGCCCTCGTCGCGACGGCCTCCGACGTCCTGGACGCCGACGGCTACCTGCTGGGCACCCCGGCGAACCTCGGCTACATGTCCGGCGCCCTCAAGCACTTCTTCGACCAGGTGTACTACCCCTGCCTCGACACGACCCGAGGCCGCCCCTTCGCCTATTACGTCCACGGCGGCAACGACGTCACCGGCGCCGTCCGCGGCATCGAGGCGATCACCACGGGCCTGGGCTGGCGGCGCAACGCCGAGCCGGTGACCGTCACCGGGGAACCCGGCAAGGCGGACCTGGAGGCGTGCTGGGAGCTCGGCGCGACGGCGGCCGCGGGCCTGATGGCGTGACCGTCCCGGCGAAGCCCGGACGGTCCGTGCCCGGCCTCACCCGTCCCGGCACACCGGCTCGGGCACACCGGCTCCGGCTCACACGGTCCCGGCTCACCGGTCCGGGCTCACCCGTCCCGGCGGCTCAGTCCCACAGCGGATAGCTGACGACCTCGGCGAACCGCTCCGGCCGCTCCGCCGTGTACTCCAAACTGATCCGGCCGTAGCGCTGCACCTGCGGGTCCTTCTCCCAGCCACGCGGCTCGTCGAGCCGTACGACGACCGGGTAGGCGCGGAAGGTGCCCGCGGCGCAGTAGGGCTTGCAGTCGTTGACGAGGTTGACGCCCTCGGCCTTCGCCGAGTCCGCGCGCCAGTGGTCCCACTTCAGGGAGACGAGCCGGCTGTTGCCGTCGCCGCAGGCCAGGATGAACTCGTCGGGCCGCACCTGCGGGTGCCACAGGCAGTCGACCAGGACGGCGGCCGCGGTCTGCCGCGGGGCGGCCCGCTCGGCCTGCTGTCCCGGTGACGTGACGGGCGCGGCCGAGGCCGTACCGACCGCCGCGGTGAGTCCCAGCGCGGCACACAGCAGGGCCGCCGTCCTCGTGGTGTGTCCGCGCATGTCCGCTCCTGCCAGCCCGTGTCGCAGCCCGGTTCTGTATCGACGCTACGACGACCCGGGGACGAGGACCACTCGAGCGGGTCGGAGCCGCGGAGGCGGGGGAGCGGGACGCCGTCCTCCCGCCGCACCGGCGGTGCCGGCACGTGGGCCGCGCGTCACCGGACAGCCGCCCTCAGGTGCGGTGCGGCCCGGCGCCGCCGCGGCCGGTGATCTGGGCCAACGGCGTCCCGCGCGCCCACAGCCGCAGGCGGGCGCCGTCGATCGGGTAGGTGTTGCCCTGGCGAGCGGCCCGGGCCTCGTCCCGGTGCGTGAACGTCCCGCGGTGCACGACGAGCCGCACCCGAGGCCCGGCCCGCGCCCGTGATCGGCAGGAGCAGGCGGTCTCCTCGTCCGGCAGGGGCTCGGCCACCGGCCGGAACGCCACGTCGAGCAGCCGGCCCCGCCCGTCCCGCGCGGCGAGGTGCGGGACGGTGTGCGCGGAAGGGGGCACGACCCGCCACCCGTCCCGCCGCAGCATCCGAGCCACGGCGAGTACGAGCGCGGGCAGGTCCAGCTCGGCCAGTTCCTCGGCGCTGTAGTAGCCGCGCCGCCGCCGCGCCGGCCGCCGCGACCGACGCCCTAGGACGCCGACGGCGACGACGAGCACCGCGAGGACGAGTACGGGAACCCACACGCCGACGACGCGGCCCGTCGGCGCGAGGGCCGCGGCCGTACCGCACACGACGACGACCACGACGACCAGAGCGGGCAGCACCTCGCGCAGCCGGGGTCCGTCACGGCCCGTCGCACGCAGCTCCCGCACGACCCGACGGCGCCGGGCACGCGACGACTCGTCGCCCGACGCTCGCTGCCCCTCGTGTCCCCCCGGGGCAGGCCCCCCACCCCGTTCACCACGACGTGTGAGGAGCTGATACCCGCGCTGCGCCGACGGGCCCGCGCCCAGCCGCTTTTCCGCCACTGTCCTGCCGAAGAGCGCCCTGCGCCGGCACGGGGCCGTTGTCAGTGGTGGATGCCAAGCTTGCTGGTCATGGACGAGGCTGACTTCATGCGGGGCCGGGTCTACGGCGCCGACCACGACGACGCGAGCCCCCGCCCGGACCGCGCCTACGCAGAACTCGTGGGCGGTCCTCTGGACGGCCTGCTGCTGGACGTCACGGACCACACCGACAGCGACCCGTCGGAGGTGGCCCTGACCACCGAGATAGGCCGGTACGGCCCGGGCGGCCGGACCCTGTACGTGCGCCGCCCCTCGGACGCCCGCCGTTTCGACTGGCGGGGGGACATGCCGGGCGCCCCCTGAGCGGGCTCTCGTTCGATCGTACGAACATGGCCGCGTGGG
The DNA here is from genome assembly GCF_044455165.1 of Streptomyces sp. NPDC051315. Classification (NCBI taxonomy): domain Bacteria; kingdom Bacillati; phylum Actinomycetota; class Actinomycetes; order Kitasatosporales; family Streptomycetaceae; genus Streptomyces; species Streptomyces sp. NPDC051315. The sequence goes on along the minus strand of NZ_JBITEN010000020.1, from coordinate 126,934 downwards.
GGTTACCTGTGCATCCCCGGCTTGATAGGAAACCTTCCTGTCAGTTGACACGGAAGCACCCTCCACTCACCCCCCACTCCCCCAGGAGTCACTGTGGTGCACACCTCCCGCGCGGCGGAGGACCCGGCCGCCGCGTCCCGCCGCACGGTCCTGGCCCTCCTCGCCGCGTTGACGGCGACCCCGCTGACGGCCGCCCCGGCCGCGGCCGCCGCGCCCCGCGCCGCCCGGGGTCTCGACGACCCGGCGAAGAAGGAGATCGCCATGAAACTGGTGTCGAGCGCGGAGAACTCCTCGCTCGACTGGAAGGCCCAGTACCAGTACATCGAGGACATCGACGACGGCCGGGGCTACACCGCCGGCATCGTCGGCTTCTGCTCCGGCACCGGTGACATGCTCGACCTGGTGCAGCTCTACACCGACCGCACCCCCGGCAACGTCCTCGCCCGCTACCTGCCCGCCCTGCGCGCGGTGAACGGCACCGACTCCCACGCGGGCCTCGACCCCGACTTCCCCACGGACTGGCGCGAAGCCGCGCAGGACCCGGCCTTCCAGCGGGCGCAGAACGACGAACGCGACCGCGTCTACTTCGACCCCGCCCTCCGGCGGGCCACGGCGGACGGCCTGCGCACCCTGGGCCAGTTCGTGTACTTCGACGCCATCGTCATGCACGGCGACGGCGACGACGCCACCGGCTTGCGCGCCATCCGCAGGCGCGCCCTGAACAAGGCGAAGCCGCCCGCCCAGGGCGGCGACGAGACGACGTACCTGCACGCCTTCCTCGACGCCCGGGTCTGGGCGATGCAACAGGAGGAGGCCCACAGCGACACCAGCCGGGTCGACACCGCCCAGCGCGTCTTCCTGCGCAGGGGCAACCTCGACCTGAACCCGCCCCTCGACTGGAAGGTGTACGGCGACAGTTACCACATCGACTGACGGTCACCCGTCCGTCCGGCGGCGAAGGCCCTGGCAGCGCCGTGCCGTCGGCACGGTGCGCCTGCCCGGCCCGGGACGAACGGGCTCACCGTCGCGTTCGCCCGCACGGCCGCCGTGCCGGGTGCGGCAGGACACGGGCAGGACGCCGGGCGCGCACCCCGGGAAACCGCTCGGGGACATCGGCACACGGTCCAGTGATGCGCCTGAGGCATAGGGGACCGGTTCCGGGGTAGGCGCGCGGCCATGAACGGGGTAGTGAAGGCGGTCCGGATGGCACCAGTCCCGCTCGACGACAGGTCCTCCGGGGCCGGCGCGGGCCCTGTCGAGACGACGGTGGCCCTGGACGGCGAGGCCGGCTGTATCGCGGGTGCGCGGCATCTGACGGGTGATTTCCTCACGCGCGTCCAGCGTGAGCACGGAGTGCCGGTGTCGGCACGGACTCTGGACGTGGCGCAGCTCGTGGTGAGCGAACTGGTCACCAACGCGCTCCGCCACGCCCGGGCCCGGTCCTGCTGCACCTGCGCATCGTCGGCGCGGCGGTGGAGATCGCGGTCTGGGACAGCGATCCGGCGATGCCGGTGCCGCGCGGGGCGGACCCGACACGGGTGGGCCAGCACGGCCTGGAGATCGTCATGGCCGTGGCCCAGGACCTCGCCGTCGTCAGCGAACCGGTCGGCAAGCGGATCGTCGCCCGCCTGGGTCTGCTCGACGGGCTGTGAGCGGGCGCCCCGGTCAGCGCGGGGCGGCGCTGTCCTCGTCCAGGACGCGGAACGTCGCCCCGCCGAGGGCGAGGACCCCGTCGGACAACGGAGTGCAGCGCACACCGCCCCTGCCGCGCAACGCCCGTTGCGCGCCCGGGCCGACGGTGACGTCCATCCACGCGCAGGGCCTGGCCGGGCGGTTCACGGCGAACACCACGGGACCGTGCGCGCCGTCGAGGACGATCGTCGAGCCGACGTGGGAGTCGATGTCGACGCCCCGCAGCAGCACGTTGCGGCGGGTGTGCCGGAGGTCGGCGGCCGGGTTGACGTCCAGGGGGAGGTTCTCGGCGGCCATGAGCGTCACCGCCGCGTCCCGGTGCGCCGCCCGGCCGAAGTAGCGGTCCCCGACCAGCCCGAGCCCGCCGCGGACCCGCACCGACTCCACCAGCTCGCCGCCGGGGCCGTCCGCCGGCCCGTCCGCGGGACGCCCGGCGAACCGGTGCACCGGCGACACCAGCAGCTGCACGACCTCCACCTCGATCACGGGACCGACCCTACAAGCCGTCCCGCGCGGCCGGCTCCGGGCGGCCGGCCATCTGTTCGGTGGGCGGTGGCGGCGTGTGGCGTGTGGCGGGCGACCGGTCGTCCGTCTGGTGTGTGGCGGGAGGCCGGTCGTCCGTTTGGTGTGCGGCCGCAGGCCGGGCAGCATGGCGGCACAGACCGCGGAAGGGGAACCAGTGACCAGGCGAGAACGCCCCCGCAGCTTCTTCTACGAGACGCCCGGCGTCCCCCTCCCCGAGGAACCGGAGCCGCCGCTGGTCCTCGACCCGGCCACCGAGGCCCTCGAGGTCCGCCAGGTGACGGAGGCCTGGCAGCGCGTCGAGACGTGGCTGAGCGAGCACGCCCCCGCGTCCCACGCCACGCTGCGGCCCGGCGCCTCGGAGGAGCGGCTGTCCGCCGTCCTGTCGGCGATGGCCGGTCCCGTCCCCGCCGCGCTGCAGGCACTGTGGCGGCTGCGCGACGGTGTGGTGGACGACGCCGGCCGTGAGGCGTTCCTGCTGGGCAACTGGGCGCTGCTGCCGACCGAGGGCGCCATCGAGGTGTACCGGTTCCGCCGGCAGGACGGCGACGAGTACTGGCAGCCGCACTGGACGCCGTTCGCCTCGTGGAGCGCGCACGACAAGCGGTACGGACTGTTCCTCGACGCCGAGAGCGGAGAGGTCTGGTTGTGGGCGGACGGGACCCGCGCGCCGAAGTACGCCTCGCTGACCGACTACCTGGAGGAGATGGCCGACGCGCTCGAGGTGCCGTACCTGACGGCCGGACACCGCCCCGGCCTCACCCGCGGCGGCCTGAGGTGGGAGGACCCCGACCGCTCCCCGGAGGGCTGGGAGCCCTGCTCCGGCTGAACACCCGGCAGGACGTCCCGCCCGGGCGCCGGCGGCCGCCGCGCGAGACCGTCCCGGTGGAGGTGGCGCGCCCGGCGGGACGGGGAGGGGCGGTGGCCGCCCACGGACGCGGCCACCGCCCCTCCCCGTGCTCAGGGCTGCCGGCCGATGCTGGCGCAGTTCGACTCGGCGGGCCTGCCGTTGAGGCGGTCGGTCAGCCAGGAGATCGCCTCGCCCTGGTCGAGGAGCAGGGGAGCGAAGTGGTTGAGCAGCGACCGGCCGAGCGGCAGCAGCACGACCGGCTTGTAGGTGACGTCCGCTCCCTTGGCGCACCAGGCCACGGCGAGCTCCCGCGTCTGCGCGTGCGGCACCAGGTCGTCGGTGGTACCCGTCGCCACCCGCACCGGCGACGCCGGCCGGAGTCTGCCGATGCGCTGGTCGTCCAGGGACGCCTTCAGCATCGGCTCCGTCTCGATGATGTCGCCGAGGGAGCGCCCGTCCGTGGTCCACGCGGTGCTGCGTGCCGAGTTGTAGGCGAGGAGGGCGTCGCCCACGCACATGGTCGACAGATCCTTCAGGGCCGCCTTGCCGGCCGCGTTGAGGTGCGCCTCGGCGATGGGCTTCAGGGCGGGGTTCGACTGGACGAACCCGTTGACCGACCAGCCGAGCGCGCCGGCCAGGTCACCGCCGTCGATGGCCTCGGTGACGGCGACCAGGTCCGCGGGCGCGGCTCCCGTGTAGGTCCCGGCGAGCGGCACGTCGGGCGCGTACGAGGGCTGGAGCTCGGCGGCGGCCGCCGTGGCCCCGCCCCCTTGGCTGTAGCCGAACAGCGCAACCCGGGAGTCGTCCGTGAGGGACGTCCCGTCGAGGCGCCGTGCCGCCCGCACGGCGTCCAGCACGGCGTGCGCCTCGTCGACCCGGTTGACGTAGGTGTGCAGCCGGTCCGTCGCGCCCAGCCCGGCGTAGTCGGTGACGACGACGGCGATGCCCCGGGCCAGGAGTCGGTAGATCGCCAGGTTCTCGTAACCGACGGACACCGTCTGCCCGTTGAGGAAGAGGGGCCGTTCGAGGCCGAGGGAGGCGGCGCACTGGTCGCCCTGACCCATGGTGCCGGGCGCCAGGGCGACCAGCGGCCGTGGTCCGGTGCCCTTCCAGGCGGCCGCCGGCTCGATGTAGGCGCCGGTGACGGCCACGGGCTGCCCGTTGGAGTCCGTGGACTTGTACATCAGGCGGGTCGCGGTTCCGGGGAGCGGGCCGTCGATGCCCGGCAGGCTCAGGGCGAGGGGGAGCCGCTCGGTGCGGACCAGGGCACCGTCGGCGGCGGGAAGCGACGCGGGCGGACTGTAGAACGCCGGGATGGTGACACCGCGGGACACCACGGCGTCGGCGTCCGGTGCGGCGGCGGCCGGGACGGCCGACGTACCGATGCAGGCGGCCGCGGTGACGGCGGCGGCCAGCAGGCGGGTGGGGGCGGGCATGGCAGACCTCCTGGGGAAGAAGGGAGGCCGAGCCTTCCTGTGCGGCTCGGACGACGCACGGCCCGGTGAGGACGGACCGCTCGGCACGGGGCCCCGGTCGTCCACCGCTGCCCCGTACCGCTTGCAAAGCGCTCGCTCTTAGACGAACTGTCAGGACCGTAGCGGTCAGGGTGTTACCCGCGGTACCCGCCGGTAGGTTACGGTTCAGTAATATGAGGGGTGCGCCCACTCGGTGATCGAGTGGTGACGGCCCTGCCCCGGGCGTACGGTCGAACGGTGGACACGACAGTGGACGCCAGCGTTCACTGACCTCCCCCTCCGGGCCCGCCCGCGGGCGGGCGACACGTCATGAGCAGCTCTTCGCAGCCGACTTCCGCGACCCGGGCCTCCACCCGACAGGGCGGTGGCGGACACGCGATGGCGCTGCTGGTCATCGCCTCGTGCCAGCTCATGGTGGTCCTCGACATCACCATCGTGAACATCGCGCTGCCCGACATCCAGCGCTCCCTGGACTTCTCCACCACCAGCCTGTCGTGGGTGGTCAACGCCTACACCCTCACCTTCGGCGGACTGCTGCTGCTCGGCGGCCGGGCCGGCGACATCCTCGGCAGACGGCGGGTCTTCGTCTGCGGCGTCCTGCTGTTCGTGCTCGCCTCCCTCCTCGGCGGTTTCGCCCAGACCCACGGCCAACTCCTGGCCGCCCGCGCCCTGCAGGGCGTCGGCGGGGCCATCGCCTCCCCGACCGCCCTCGCCCTGATCAGCACCACCTTCCGCGAAGGACCCGAACGCAACCGGGCGTTCGGGGTGTTCGCCGCGGTCTCGGCGGGCGGCGGCGCGATCGGCCTGCTCGCCGGCGGAATGCTCGTCGAGTGGCTGAACTGGCGCTGGGTCCTCTTCGTCAACGTTCCGATCGGCCTGCTCATCGCCCTCGCGACACCGCGCTGGATCCAGGAGTCCGAACGCCACCCCGGCCGGTTCGACCTCACCGGCGCGCTGACCTCCACGGCGGGCATGGTCCTGCTGGTGTACGGCTTCATCCGGGCCGCCCAGGAGGGCTGGCGCGACGCCCTGACGCTCGCCTCGTTCGCCGGGGCCGTCGTCGTCCTGGTGCTGTTCGTCCTGGTCGAGCGGCGTTCCAGACAACCGATCACACCGCTGCACCTGTTCGCCGACCGCAACCGCGCGGGCACCTACGGCATCATGCTGTGCCTCGCCGCCGCGATCTTCGGCATGTTCTTCTTCCTCACGCTCTTCGTGCAGAACGTGCTGGGCTTCAGCCCGTTGCAGGCCGGGCTCGCCTTCCTGCCGGTCAGCGCCGTCATCGCGATCGGCGCCGGCCTGGCCTCACGCTTCCTGCCGGCCTACGGCCCCAAGCCGTTCATGGTGGTCGGCGCGATCCTCGCCGCGTCCGGCCTGGCCTGGCTGACCCTGACCGACGTCCACTCCACCTACGCGGGCAGCGTCCTCGGCCCGATGCTGGTCTTCAGCCTGGGCATGGGCATGGAGTTCGTCTCCCTGACCCTGATGGCGCTCTCCGGCGTCCGCACCCGGGAGACCGGCGCGGCCTCCGGCCTGCTCAACGCCACCCAGCAGGTGGGCGGTTCGCTCGGTCTGTCCATCCTGGTCACGATGTTCGGCACCGCCAGCACCCACGAGGCGGCGAAGCAGGTCCCCGACTTCCTGGCCCGGGCGACCCCCGCCGAACGCCTGCGCTTCCAGCGCACCGGCGAACTCCCGCCGCCCTGGTCGCACGAGGTCCTCACCGCGGGCGTCTCGGCGGCCTTCGTCACCGCGGCCCTCTTCACCCTGCTCGCGGCGGTGATCGCCGTCCTGGTGATCCAGGTCCGCCCCTCGGACCTGGAACGCCTCAAGGGCGGGACCGGACCCGGCGGCAGCTGACCGCGGCCTACGGACATCCGGGCCGTCGTGACGCCGCTCTCCGCAACCCGGACTGCCGGCTTCCGGGCCTTCGTGACGCCGGTCTCCGGCCTCCGGGCCTCCGTGACAGCCCCGGCCTCCGGCCTTTGGGACTGCCGGGTTAGGGTCCGCACATGCCGCAGCGAGACGTGGGAATTCTGCACCCCGGTGCCATGGGAGCGAGCGTGGCGGCGCAGGCCGCGGCCGCCGGGGCCAGAGTCTGGTGGCTGTCCGCCGGCCGGTCCACGGCGACCCGGCAACGGGCCGCCGAGCTGGGACTGCGCTCCGCGGCGAGTCTGGAGGAACTGGCCGCCACCTGCGACACCGTCCTCAGCGTCTGTCCTCCCGCCGCCGCCCTCGACGTCGCCGGCCAGGTGGCGGCGGCCGGCTTCCGGGGCCTGTACGTCGACGCCAACGCCGTCAGCCCGCAGCGCATGGCCGACATCACCCGGCTGTTCGGGGACGGCGGCGCGACGGTGGTGGACGGCGGCATCACTGGACCGCCGCCGCGCGAGACGGGAACGACCCGCCTGTACCTGTCGGGGGAGGTCACGGCCGTCGCCCGCGTCGCGGCCCTCTTCGAGGACACGGCGCTCGCCGCGGTCGCCCTGGACGGCCCGATCGGCCGGGCGTCGGCCCTCAAACTGGCCTTCGCCGCCTACAACAAGATCTCCTACGCGCTGGCCGCCCAGGCCTGCGCCCTGGCCGACGGCCACGGAGTCCTGGACGACCTGGTCGACCTGGCGGCCCACGCCCTGCCCGACACCCCGCTGGCCGGCACGGAGCGACTGGCCGGCGCCGGGCCGCGAGCATGGCGCTGGGAGCCGGAGATGCGGGAGATCGCCCGCGCCTGGCGGGAAGCGGGCCTACCGACCGCGTTCGCCGAGGCCGCCGCGGAGACGTTCGGGCGGTGGGAGGCCCACAAGGACGACTGGACGGTGACCGGCGCACGTCTCATCGCCGATCTGCGCCGGGACGACGGCGACCCCGCCCCATGAGCCGGCACAACCACCGGCGTCCTATGCGCGACCGGACGCCGGTGGTTCGCCGTGCCGCCCGTCGTCTCAGTCGTCCAGCGCGGTCAGGACGTCGCCGAGGTCGACGAACTTGAAGTTCGTCGCGGTGCGGTCCGTGGCGTCGCCGGCGTCGTCGTGGCCGTCCTGGACCACGAGCAGACCGTCGGGATACCTGCTGCCCAGCGGGGCGTTGAGCGCCGCGGCGCCGTCGCACTCCTCCGAGCCGTCGGGCCCCGTGGCCGTGGGGCCGACGCGGAAGCCGCCCTCGTACTCGTTGTCGTCGCCGAGTTCACGGTCGTAGGCGGCGAAGGTGTTGTCCCCCTGGCTGGACGCCAGCAGGTAACCGTCCCCGTCGGCCTGTGTGACCAGCGTCAGGCCCTCGACGTCCGCGGACAGCCGGGTGCCGCCGTAGCCCGGGTCGCTCCCGCTCACGCACTCCTCGGTGGCCTCGTCGTACGTGCCGGGCACGCCGTACTCCCGCACCCTGTCGAGCAGTTCGGGCGTCCCGGTGAGGGTGGCGGGGACGCGCCAGATGCCGACGTCCTCCTGCCCGGCGTAGAGCGTGCCGTTCGCCGGGTCGACCACCATGCCCTCGACCTGGGGCAGTTCACCCGGCTCGGCGCACGGCGACCAGGACCTGCCGTCGGGCAGACGGAACGCCGAGGGCAGGCTCAGCGTGCGGACCTTGCGGTAGCCGACCTTGCCGTCGGCGGTCGCGGTGAGTTCGAGCAGGGCGATCGTGGTGCGCTCACGCTGACTGACCAGCGCGTAGGCGCGGCCGGTCGCCTTGTCGGTCCAGGTGGCGAGACCGTAGGCGGTGCGCTGCTCGTTGATCTCGGCCTGGCCCGCGGAGAAGACCGGCCCGGCGGTCGCGGCGGTGACGTCCGTGAGGGGACGGCCGGGGGTCGCGGGGTCGATGCGGTAGAAGCGCAGACGGTCGTTGCCGCGGTCGGTGGTGACCGCCAGGTCGGCCCGGCCCGTGGAGAGCTTCATGCCCTGCACGAGGTCGACGTTGTTGAAGCGGCCCGGCGCGTCCTCGGGCCCCGGTCCGGCCGGCGCGGGGATCGCCTGCACGAGCCGGGCGTCGAGGTCGTAGACCCGCAGCCCGCCCTCCTTCGCGGTGGCGACGACGAGACTGGCGTCGGGACGGGCGGCGTTGCGCCAGATCGCCGGGTCGTCCGCGTCGGCGTTCCCGCCCTCCTCGTCGTCGAAGACAGCCGGGGTCTCGACACGGGGCAGGACGGCCGGCAGGACCTCGTCGTCCTCCGCGGAGGCGGGGAGCGCGGCGGTGAGAGCGAGTGACAGCGTGAGGACCGAGACGGCGAGCGATCTCGGAAGAGGTCTGGCCACGTCGACTTCCTTCCGTAGCGGGCTTCTTCTTGACAGGCGGGACAACGTGGTGATCTTGGTCGCCGGGGCGAACGCCGAAGCGGCCGACGGGTGAAGGGAAGGTACCGTCGAGCGGAACAACTGCCGTGTGGCCAGGGCTGTTTCCGGTCACCGGCCGGTGGGCCGTCCGGCTGGATCCGGCGCACGCCCCATCTCCCGACGGCGCTGTGCCGAGGCCGTGTGCCCGGATGTGTTTGCCGTCGGAGCGAGAGGCAAAGCGATGTCCATGAGTGAACCGAACACGCAACCGAACGAGGAAACCGAATCCAAGCGGGCGACCGCCGCCAAGGCGCGGCGGACCGCTGACAAGGCGACCGCTCCCGCCGCGCGAGCCGCGAAGGGCGCCGCGACGAAGGCCGGTGACGCCTCGTCAGCGGCGAAGTCCGCGGCCGGGCGCACCGCCGAGGTGACGACGGGCGCCGCGCAGAGCGCCGCCCGTGGTGTCGAAGCGGGCCGTCAGGCGATCATCGCCACCTCGGGACAGGTCGCGGCCACGGCCAAGACGGCCTGGACGGTCATCGCCCACCGCAAGATCGTCGCCGCCGGCGTGGGCGCCGGCCTGACCGCGCTGACCGCCGCGTCCTACGCGGCGGGCCGCCGGTCCGGACGCCACACGCACGGGCCCCTCACCCGGCTCACCGGCGGGCGCATCTGACGGGCCGTCATGACGGGCCGCCGGCAGCCGGCGCGGCGCCGGCGGCCCGTCCCGCGGGAACCCCGAGTGCGGGCCGCGATGCCGGCGGGCCCCCGCGCCCCCGGCCGTCTGCGGCGGTCGGGCGCCCGCCGGGGCCCGCCGACAGTGGCCACGGCTACGGCTACGGCGGCGGGGTGAGGCGGGCGGGGGCCTCAGTGATCGTTCCGAGGTTTCCGACGGGGAGGAGAGCATCACCGTGACCGCACCCACTCGCCCTCCGCTGCCTCGGCGCCCGGCCCGCCGTCGCCGTTTCGACCTGCGGTCCACGGCCTTCTTCTTCGCCTTTCTCGCCCTGCTCATCAGCCTCGGCGGGCTGGCCGTCCGCACCGCGGCGGCCGCCGCGGAGCGCCGTCCCGCCTGGGCCGCCGTGCTGCTCCTGCTGACCGTGGCCGCCGTCGTCGCCGGCCGGCGGGGCCGGCGCCGCTGGTCGGCCCGCAGGCTCGTGCGGAGCGCCACCGAGGCCCTCGAGGAAGCGGCCGAGACCGCGGCCGACGCCCTGGACGCCCAACCCGGGCCGGACGCGCGCGGCGTGCGCGCGGACGCGCGGGCGGCCGCACCCGACGGTGGCGTGCCGACGGCCACCGTTCCCCTGCGTGACCCCCTCACCTGCGGCGAGACACTCGTCCTCAGCCCGGAGCCGGAGTGGGAACCGGACCCGGCGCAGTCGGCCGTCGACACCGACGTCATGGGCGTCGAGGCGTTCGAGGCGCTGGAACCCGCGGCGTTCGAGGAGGCGATAGCCGACCTGTGCGTCCGCGACGGCTGCACGGACGTGGAGGTCGTGGGCGGCGCGGGCGACCTGGGCGCCGACGTCCTGGCGGTGGCGCCGGACGGCCGCCGCGTCGTCATCCAGTGCAAGCGCTACGCCGACGGCCACAAGGTCGGTTCCCAGGACATGCAGCGCTTCGGCGGCACGTGCTTCACCGTGCACGCGGCCGATGTCGCCGTCGTCGTCACGACCAGCGACTTCACGGCACCCGCCGCCGAGTACGCCGAGCAGTGCGCCATCGTGTGCGTGGACGCCGAACGCCTGGGAGAGTGGCAGTCGGGCACGGGCCCACGGCCCTGGGACCTGCGCGCCGCCGAGGGCCGTATCGAGGGCTGAACCGACGGCTGAGCCGGGCCTGGTCGAGGGCCGAGCCAGGTATGTCACTGATTGTTCTGGTTCGTCGGCCGCGGAGTGGGCACTTGGCGGTGAGCGAACGGCGAGCACGGGAGGTTGCTGTGGCGGTTCGGCATCGTCTGGTGAAGGCGGACCCGCGGACGGTGTGGGCCGTCCTGGCGGACGGCAGTCGGTACGCGGACTGGGTGGTGGGGACGGCGGAGTCGCATCCGGTGCGCGGCCAGTGGCCGCAGACGGGTGCGGCGATCCAGTACGAGGTACGTCTGGGGCCCGTCAGCCTCACCAACGAGACGGTCGTACGACACTGCGAAGAGGGCACCACTCTGGAACTCGAGGCGCGGGCGGGTGCGCTCGGCACCGCCAGGATCGCCCTGGAACTGCGCCCCTGGGGCGAGCACTGCCTGGTGATCGTGGACGAGCACCCGCTGCAGGGGGCCGCCGGAGCGCTGCACAACGTGGCCGTGGAGGTGCTGATCCAGGTCCGGCACCGGGCCATGCTGGCCCGGCTGGCCCGGGTGTGCGAGGCCGAGGCCGCCGCCCGCGGCGAAGCGGACGGCCGGCGCCCGTCCGAGGCGGCGGCGGGACAGGCCGCGCGCGGGGGCGGCGATGCCTGACGCCGTGGTGATCGGGGCCGGGCCGAACGGGCTGGTCGCGGCCAACGTGCTCGCCGACGCGGGCTGGAGCGTGGAGGTCCTGGAGGAACAGCCCGAGCCCGGCGGCGCGGTCCGCCACGACCGGGGCGTCGACCCGGACTTCGTCAACGACCTCTTCAGCTCGTTCTACCCGCTGGCCGCCGCCTCCCCGGTGCTCACCGCACTGCGCCTGGAGGAGCACGGCCTGCGGTGGAGCCACGCGCCGCGCGTCCTCGCGCATCCACTGCTCGACGGCCGGTGCGCGGTCCTGGACCGCAGGGTCGACGTCACCGCCGACTCCCTGGAGGCCTTCCACCCCGGGGACGGCGCGGCCTGGCGGCGCCTGCACGGTGTCTGGGAGCGTCTTCGCCCCGACATCCTCGCCGCCCTCTTCACGCCCTTCCCGCCGGTCAGGGCGACGACACGACTCGCCGTACGGCTGCGCGGAGCGGGCGGGCTGCGGCTGGCGCGGACCCTCGTCCTGCCGGTGCGGCGCATGGGCGACGAGGAGTTCGGGGGCGAGGGCGGCAGGCTGCTCCTGGCCGGCAACGCGTTGCACGCCGACCTCGCGCCCGAGGCCGCGGGCAGCGGGGGCTTCGGCTGGCTGATGTCCATGCTCGGCCAGACCTACGGCTTCCCGGTGCCGGTCGGCGGCGCGGGCGCCCTCACCGCGGCCCTGGTGCACCGGCTGCAGGCCAAGGGGGGCACCCTGCACTGCGGCCGGCGGGTCGGCCGGATCCTGGTCCGTGACGGACGGGCCGTGGGCGTACGCACCACCGACGGCGAGACGGTGACGGCGCGCCGCGCCGTGCTCGCGGACGTGTCGGTGCCCGCGCTCTACGGCGAACTCGTCGAACCCGACCACCTCCCCGCCCAGCTGCTGGCCGACCTCGAGCGGTTCCAGTGGGACTTCGGCACCTTCAAGGTCGACTGGGCCCTCGACGGCCCCGTGCCCTGGAGGGCCGAGCGGGCCGGACAGGCCGGAACCGTCCACCTGGCCGACGGCCTGGACGAACTCACCCGCTTCGCCTCCCAGATCGCCATGCGGCAGGTTCCCGACCGTCCGTTCGCGCTCTTCGGCCAGATGACGACGGCAGACGCCTCCCGTTCGCCGCTCGGCACGGAATCGGCCTGGGCGTACACCCACGTGCCCCACCGCGTCACCTCCGACGCCGGGGACGAGGGCCTCACCGGCGTCTGGGACGACCGGGAGCGGAATGTGATGGCCGACCGTGTCGAACGCCAGGTCGAACGGTTCGCGCCGGGCTTCCGGTCGTTGATCCGCGCCCGCCGCATCCTCGCCCCGCCCACCCTCCAGGAGCTGGACGCCAACCTCTGGGGAGGCGCCATCAACGGCGGCACCACGGCCCTCCACCAGCAGCTCGTCTTCCGGCCGCTGCCCGGCACCGGGCGGCCCGAGACACCCGTACGCGGGCTCTTCCTCGCCTCCGCCGGAGCCCATCCGGGCGGCGGCGTCCACGGAGCTCCGGGGGCCAACGCCGCCCGCGCGGCACTGCGGCGGCACCGGGCCCCGGGGCTGACCCGGCTGCAACGCGTCCTCGCCGGCCGGGACCGCGTCGGAGACAGAACACCTCCCGCCGGCTGATCCCCGGCGGGGACACCGCGGTGAGGCGATCACCGCAGGCACGAACGGAGCACGCCGTGGCCGACAGCCCTCTCCGCAACCGCACCGTCGTCGTGACGGGCGCCGCCCGTGGACTGGGCGCGGCGCAGGCCCGAGCCCTCGCCCGGCGCGGAGCCCGCCTGGCCCTGCTCGGTCACGAGAAACCGGAACTGGAGGCCGTCGCGGCCTCGCTGCCCGTCCCCGCCCTGGCCGTCGAGGCCGACATCACCGACGAAAAGGCTCTTGAGCGCGCGGCCGACGCGGTCCGGGAGCGGCTGGGCCCGCCGTCGGTCGTCGTCGCGAACGCCGGCATCGCCGAAGGGGGCCCGTTCGTCACGGCGGACATGGCCTCCTGGCGCCGGGTCATCGAGGTGAATCTCGTGGGCAGCGCCCTGACGGCCCGGATTTTTCTGCCCGACCTCCTGCGGACGTCGGGCTACTTCCTGCAGATCGGCTCGCTCGCGTCGATCGGTGCGGCGCCGATGATGAGCGCCTACTGCGCCTCCAAGGCCGGCGTCGAGGCCTTCGCCCACTCGGTGCGGGCGGAGGTCGTGCACCACGGTGTGGCGGTGGGCATCGCCTACGTGAACTGGACCGACACCGACATGATCCGGGACGCCGACCAGCACCCGGTGCTGCGGGAGCTGCGCGCGCAGATGCCGCCGCCCGCCCGGCGCGTCCACTCGGCGGAGGAGGTGGCGGAGCGGCTGGCGCGCGCGGTGGAGCGGCGCCGCACCGCCGTCTACGTACCCGCCTGGCTGCGGCTCGCCCAGGTGACGCGGGCCGCCCTGCCGCCCCTGGTGCTGCGCCGCTGCCGACGCGAACTGGCCCGTATCGAGGCCGAGGAGCCCCTGTACCCAACGGGCCTGCTCGGGGCCGGCGGCCGGGCCGACAGCGGCGCGTCGGCCACGGCATGAGCGGCCCGAGGAGCACTCCTCAGTCGACGTCGGCGCCCGGTCTGCGGCGCAGCACGAGCAGCGCGGTGTCGTCGGTGGGCATGCCCGCCGAGTGGCGCCGCAGATCGCGGTAGACGGTGGCCGGCACGTCACCGGGGCGGATGTCGCCCCAGCCCGCGGCACGCTGTTCGAGCGGGTAGAAGCCGCCGGAGGGGTCGCGGGCCTCGGTGACCCCGTCCGTGCAGAGCAGGAGCGTGCTGCCGGGCGGGAAACCGAACCACTCGACGGTGCGCGGCTCCGGGGCCAGGGCGTCGAGACCCAGCGGAACGCAGGGCTCTGCCCGCAGGACCGGACCCGACCGCTCGGTGTGGAGCAGCAGGGGTGCGACATGCCCGCAGTTGATCGCCTGGACCTCCTCCTCGGAACCGATGCCGAGCACCAGCGCCGTCACGAACCGCTCGCTCTCACCGACCTGCGCCGCGAACGAGTTGTGCCGCAGCACCGCGTCCTCCAGGGCGTCGACGACGCCCGTGAGGGTGGGCTCGGAGACCGCGGCCTCGCGGAAGGCGCTCAGGACCGCGAAGGCCGCGCTGATGGCCGGCAGCCCCTTGCCCTGGACGTCGGCGATGAAGACACGGCTGCCGTACGGAGAGGTCACGACCTCGTAGACGTCGCCTCCCACCCGGCTGTCCTCCTCCACGGGCTGGTAGAGGCCATGGACGAGGAGCTCGTCCGTGACCAGCGGGAACGGGCGCAGAAGCTGCCGTTGCAGGGCGGCCGCGGCGGAGCGCAGCCGGGCGATCTCGCCCTCGTCGCGCACCCGCTGGGCCGCCCGCGCGACGCTGAGCCCGTTGAAGATCAGGGCGAAGACGACGGTCGCCACGCCGGCGCCGACCGAGTCCTCCGCGGCGTCGAACAGCGCGCCGATGATCATGACGGTGGCCCATCCGGAGGCGACGGCGGTCTGCCGCACGGTGCCTCGCCCGGCGACCAGCGCGGGCACCACCACCAGGAACGGGGCCAGTCTGGTCTCCCGGCCCAGGAACACGCCGACGACCGCCAGGACCGCCGTGAGGCCCACCAGGCAGCCGAGGACGACGGACCAGCGCAGGGGAGGTGCCGGCCGGACTCCGACGCCGACCGCGGACACGCCGTCCGGATCCCTCGACCCAGCCACCGTCCCTCCCGCTCGTGCGACCTGCAACGAACCCCCTCCACAACACCCTCCCGCACTATCCGCCCCCCGGCGCGGCGTGACGGCGGCCCCGCGCCGCACCGGACTCAGCCGGGCGCGGGGCGCTCTGCGCCGGGCTCGCGGCTGGGCCCGCTACTCCCGGACGCCGCGCCGGCGCCGGACGAGGAAGGCGGCGGACGCGGCCAGGACGAGGACCGCGGCCGCGATGCCGGTCCAGGCGGTGGCGGACCATCCGCTGTCCTCGTCCTCCTCGGTGCCGGCCGCCTGCGGGGCGGGCGAGGCGGTCTTCGCGGCGGTCGGTGTCGCGGCGGAGGAGGGGGTCGGCGACGCGCTGGGGGAGGGGCCGGCCGGCTCCGCGCCGGGTGCGGCCGCCTTCAGCTTCAGCACGGGCGCCTCGTTGCCGTGGCCGTGACCGTGCCCGTCGCCGCCGGACTCGCCCAGTTCGATCCAGCGGTCGACCGTGCCGTCGCTGTAGGTCTGGAGCGTCTTGAACGCCAGTTCCTCCGCGTCGGGCAGCCGGCGTACGACGATCGAGTGCTCGGCGTTCTCGCCGACCTTCACGGCGGGCCCCTTGACGGTGTAGCCGTCGCCGTCGGCGGTGAACGCCCAGCCCGCGGGGCCCTCGCCGTACACCACGTCGGCGGGCTCGATGCCCTCGGGCAGGATCACCCGCAGCTGGGTGATGCCGGCCGTGGCGGACTCCGACTCGGCGACGAAGGTGATCTCGACGTTCTCCGCGAGGGCCTGGGCCCGGTCGGACTCCACCTCGACGTGGGCGGCGGCCGGAACGGCGGTGAGCAGGACGGCGGTCGTCGCGGCGGCCGCGGCGACGGTCAGGCGCCGCGCGGCACGCGGCAGGGTGATGCGGGACATGGCGGTCTCCAGGCACGGGGCAGGGCGGGGCGGCCGTACGGCGATGCCGGACCGGTGCCCCGGTGGGGTCGGCTGACACGAGCGGTCCGCGCCGGGGGAGGACCCCGCCGTACCACCGCGTGGGCGAGCACCGGCCCCGCGGCCGGCAGCCCCTCGACCTCTGACGTCAGCGGGGTCGGCGGCCCCGGCTCCCGGTAGGCCGCCCGCCGTCCGGCGATCAGCCGGCGGACGGTGGCCAGGCGGGTGCCCAGCGCGTGGAGCGCCGCCGTCACTCCGTGCGTCAGCGTCCAGCACGCCGAGTCCGCCCGGTGCAGGAGGACCGCGACGAGGACGGCGACGACGGCGTGGGCGACCGTCATGGCCAGGGAGTCGTGCGGATGCCCGGGCCGGCCCGCGGGGAGGCCGGTGACGTCGGGGGCGTGTCCGCCGTGCCGGTGCGCGTGAGGGGTGCCCGTCGCCGTCGTCGGCCGGGGACGCGCGGCGGACCTGAGCCACAGGTGCAGTCCGTACTGGGCGACGACACCGCAGACGACGACGGTGACCGGACGGCGGGGGCGGCGTGTGCCGGCCAGCCCCAGTCCGAGGAGGACGACGGCCGCGGCCGCACCCCGCGCCCACGGCACCGGTCCCTCGGTGAGCAGATGGTGGGCGCTCATCCCCAGCACCGTGCCGACGACGGCGAACACGACTGCCCGCAGGACGGGCAGAGGAGCGCGGGGCGTCGGGACGGGCTGGTGCATGGCCCGCTCATCATGGGGCACGGCCAGGCCGCAGGCAGGCAGGTCGGGGAAAGAGGCCGACACCTCCCTGTCCATGCCCATCGAGCGGTTCTGCCCGGGTTCGCCCGGTCCCCGGCGCCGTTCCAGCGGGCCACCCGAATACCATGGCGAATTATGACAAAACGACGATGGGGGCGAGGGAAGGTGCCGGCTGCGGGCGCTCGGCAGGCCGCACCCCGCGCCGACCACCCCGGAGGGGCGTACGTCCCCCTGGGGGCGTGGCCGGACGGCGGCTGTCCGCAGCCGTTCCGGCAGCGCGCCCCAGTGATGCTGGAGGTTCCTTGTGACCAGCGCGGGTGATCCGGCCACCGCCGCCATCGAGGCCCTGGACGCCGCGTTCGCGGAGACGGTGCGCGGGACCGGCGCGGCCATCGGAGCGCTGTACCTGCTCTCACCGGACGAGCAGCTGCTGTGCCTGGACGTGCTGTGCGGGGCGCCGTCCGGGATGGCCGACCCGTGGACCAGGGTGTCGATGGCCGCGCCCGCCCCGGTGGCCGACGCCGTCCGGGAGGACCGCCTGGTGTGGCTGGGCAGCCTGGGGCAGATGGCCCACTTCTACCCGCGCACCGCGATGGCGCTTCCCTACCCGCTGGCGCTGGTCGCCGCGCCGGTCACGGGCGTCCGGCGGTGGGGCGCCCTGCTGCTGATGTGGCCGGCCACCCGCCCGTCGCACATGACCCGGCGGGAGCGCAGCCACATCGCGTCCCGGTGCCGACGTCTGGCCCGCCTGGTCGAGGATGCCGTCGAGCACGGCAAGCCCCCGCCCTGCGACGGCCGGCCCCGGGTGCTCCCCGCCGGAACCGGTGACCGGTTCGCGACCCCGGTGATGGCCACCGCCGACTTCATCGAGCGTCTGCCCGGCGGCAGCTGCGCCCTGGACCTGGAGGGTCGCTTCACCTACCTCAGCTCCGGTGCCTGCGTCCTGCTGGACCGCACCGCCGGTCAGCTGCTGGGCACCCTGCCGTGGCAGTCCCTGCGCTGGCTGGACGACCCCACCTACGAGGACCGCTACCGTGCCGCGGTGATCAGCCGCGAACCCGTCGCCTTCACCGCGTGCCGACCCCCCGACCGGTGGCTGGACTTCCACCTCTACCCGGACGCCAGCGGTATCAGCGTCCGCATCGTCCCCACCGGCGCACAGCCCCCGCCCTGGCCGGCGCCCCACCGCTCCCCCCACCCGGCCACCCCGGCCCGCGCCGGTCAGCTCTACCAGCTCACGCACCTCGCGGCCGCCCTGACCGAGGTCGTCGGCGTCCAGGACGTGGTCGACATGGTCGCCGACGAGATCATGCCGGCCTTCGGTGCCGACGGCCTGGTCCTGTCCACCGCGGAAGCCGGCCGGCTGCACATCACCGGGTTCCGCGGTTACGCCCCCGACGTCATCGAACGACTCGACGCCCTTCCCCTCGACACCTCCTTCACCCCGGCCGGGCGTGCCCTCGGCAGCGGTATCCCCGCGTTCTTCTCCTCCCCGGGGGAGATGCGGCGCATCTATCCCGAGGCGCCCCTGATCAGCGGCAAGCAGGCCTGGGCCTTCCTGCCGCTGATCGTCTCCGGCCGCGCGGTCGGCATCTGCATCCTGTCCTACGACCACCCCCGCGAGTTCCCGGCCGAGGAGCGCGCCGTCATGACGTCGCTCGCCGGGCTCGTCGCCCAGGCACTCGACCGCGCCCGCCTGTACGACACCAAGCACGACCTCGCCCACGGCCTCCAGGAGGCGCTGCTCCCGCGCACCCTTCCCACGGTCGGCGGACTGCGGGTCGCCGCCCGCTATCTGCCCGCCACCCGGGGGATGGACATCGGCGGGGACTTCTACGACGTGATCCGGCTCGGCGACACCGCCGCCGCGGCCGTCATCGGGGACGTCCAGGGCCACAACGTCGCCGCCGCCGCCCTGATGGGACAGGTGCGCACCGGGGTGCACGCCCACGCGGCCCTCGGCACGGCCCCCGACCAGGTCCTGGCCAGGACCAACCGGCTCCTCACCGATCTCGGCCCCGACCTGTTCACCAGCTGCCTGTACGCCCATCTCGACTTCGCCGGGCGGCGGGTGACCCTGGCCAGCGCCGGCCACCCGCCGCCCCTGCTGCGCCTGCCCGACGGCGACACCCGGCCCGTCGACGTCCCGCCCGGACCGCTCCTGGGCATCGACCCCGACGCCGACTTCCCCCTGACCGAGATCCCGCTCGTCCCGGGGATGATGCTCGCCTTCTACACCGACGGTCTCATCGAGACACCGGGCGTCGACCTGGACGATTCCATCTCCCGGCTCGCCGCCCACCTCGCCCACGCCGACGAGCGCGATCTGGACCGGCTCATCGACGACCTGGTGAGCGGGGCGGGCTCGAGCGGGCAGCGCACCGACGACATCGCGCTCCTGGTGCTGCACCATGCCGCGGCGGCGGTCAGGGGTGGCTGACGGGGTGGGCCACGTCGGTGGCGGAGTCGGACGGGCCGCCGCGGTCGTCGATCGCGTGCCGGATGGTGCCCGTGCCGCCCGGCGAGACGGTCCGGCCTCGCGGATCCGCACGAGACCGTCCGCCACCACGCGGTGCTCGGTCTCACGCGCCGGGTGAGGGCGGCCGGCGGGCCGGCGGGGGAGTGCCCGGAACGGCTGTCCGCCCTCGCCGCGGACCCTCCCCGTGGTTGCGGCGGGCCGCCGCCCGGTTGCCGGCGACCCTCGCCGCCGGCACGGACGACCGACCGCACCCCTCGGCCGTTCCGGAGAAGGGCACGCGGCGACGTCCGCCGACCGGCGGTCGCCGCGCGCCCTCACTCCCGGAACCGGGTCACGCCGGACGCGGGCCGCGTCTCACCGGCGCGTCCCCGTACCCACCAGCTCGGGCAGCGGGTTGACGAGGCCGTCGCCCGGTGTCTGCCGCTGGGCGGAGGGCCCGGTCGGCCACACCGCGGGGCAGTGGGTGCCCTTGCGGGGCGCCTTCAGGGTGATGAGGTACGTGTCGATCGCGTCCCGTGCGCACGGGCTCAGCCAGTAGTCACCGTGGCCGACGCCGTCGTACGTGAGGAACACGGCCTCACGGCCGATCTGGCGGGCCGCGTTGGAGCCCCAGGAGTGCGGGGTGGCCACGTCGTAGCGGCTGTTGGTCACCAGGATGGGCGGGGTGCCGTCGACACGGAGCCGGTGCGGTGGGTTGGTCACCTCGGTCGGCCAGTTCTGGCAGCCCGTCAGGTCGGTCCAGGCGAGCGAGCTGAGACGGGTGACGGGCGCCAGACGCGCCAGTTCGCGCTCGAAGCGGGCGAGCGTGGCGTACGACGGCACGTCGAAGTCGTAGTCCTGGCACATCACCGGCAGGTACGCGAACTCCGTCGGCTCCCCGCGCTTCCTGAGCGACCGCGCCGCCGCGGGGTCGGCGGCGTCGAAGTAGGCGAGGTCCTCGGCGAACTGCCACCAGGAGGCCGGGTCGTACATGGCGCCGAAGGCGATGATCTGGAGGTCCTGGGTGGTGACGGTGTAGGGCGGGTCGCCCGGCAGGACCAGTTCGCCGGCGTCGGCCCGCCGGTAGAGCGCGTCGAACAGGGCGCGGGCGTCCCGGCCGTGGAGCGCGCAGGACGCCGTGCGGGCGCACCAGTCGGCGAACTGGCCGTACGACTCCTCCATCGCGACGGTCTCGGTCCGCTGGTAGGCCCACGGGTCGAGGCTGTGGTCCATGTTCGAGTCGAGGGTCATCGCGCGGACGCGGTGCGGGTAGCGCTCGGCGTACTGCTGGCCGATGCCGGTGCCGTAGGAGACGCCGTAGTAGCTGATCCGCTTCTCGCCGAGGCCGACGCGGATGGCCTCCATGTCACGGATGACGCTCGCGGTGTCCATGTGGCCGACGAGGGCGCCGGTGAGGTCGAGGCAGTTCTCGCCGAGCGCGCGGTTCGCCTCGCGGAGGGCGGCGAAGGAGGCGGCACTGTCGGGGTGCAGCAGCGTGGCCTGCGCGGCCACCCGGTCCTCGTCGCACCGCACCGGGTTGCTCAGCCCCACGCCACGCGGGTCGAAGCCGACTATGTCGAAACGCTCGAGCAGGCCGGGAGAGAAGGAGCCGGGGGCGCTGAACGCGAAGTCCACTCCGGAGCCACCCGGCCCACCGGGGTTGATCAGCAGCGAGCCGATACGGCGCTCCGGGTCGGTGGCCAGGTGCCGGGCGAGCGCCAGATCGATGGTGGCGCCCCGTGGCCGCTTCCAGTCCACGGGCACCGTGAGGGTGGCGCACTCGAAGCCGCCCTCACCCGAGGGCGGCGTGCACGGTTTCCAGGCGATGTGTCCGGGGGACGGGGCACCGGTCGAGGGCGCGGCGACCGCGGGACCGGTGAGTAACTGGCCGAACAACGCGGTGACCAGGGCCCCGAGGGCCAGTCTCCGGCGCCCCTTGGAGCGCGCGGCCGGTGGGGGGTTGGAAGGCAAGGATGTTCCTCCATGCAGCGGGGTTCACAGACGGAACACAGCATGGTGTGAAGATCCTTGCGCGACAAGGACGTTGCTGGTCAGTGGAGTTCGGCTGATCCGGGAGCGGAGCCCCGGCCGGTCAGGCCCTCCCGTGCGCCTCCTGCGAGCGCCGGGAGAGCGAGTCGATGACGACCGCGGCGAAGAGGACTCCGCCCGTGATCACGAACTGGACGGCGGCGGGTGTGTCCGTGATCGCCATGCCGGAGGCGATGGACTGGATCACCAGCATGCCGAGCACCGCGGACCAGGTCGTACCGCGTCCCCCGAACAGGCTGGTGCCGCCGATCACGGCCGCCGCGATCGCGTTGAGCAGCAGGACGCCGGAGCCCGAGTTCTGGCTCACCGAGGTGATGCGCGAGGCGAGGAACAGACCGCCGACCGCGGCCATGGTGCCCGACACCGCGAGCACCGCGGTCTGCACGCGGATCACGCTGAGGCTGGCCCGGCGGGCCGCCTCGACACCGCCGCCGAGCGCGTAGACCTGCCGCCCGTAGTGGGTGTGCCGGAGCACGATGTCGAGGCCCGCCACCACCGTCAGGAAGATCAGGAGGGCGAGCGGCAGCCCCTGGAACCGGTTGAGCAGGTACGCGACGGTGAAGGCGATCACCGCGACCGATCCGGTGCGGACCGTGACGGAGCGGACCGAGCGGTGCGGCATGCCCATGGCCCTGCGGCGCCGCCGGTCCAGGTGGGTGACGAGGAAGACCGCGCCCGCGCTGACCACCGCCAGGCCGTAGGCGACGGCGTCGTGGGTGAAGTAGTAGCTGGTCAACCTGGCGACCAGCCCGTTCTCGTCGAGGTTGATGGTGCCGCTGGTCCCGAGGATGGACAGCATGAGGCCGTTCCAGGTCAGCAGCCCTGCCAGCGTGACGACGAACGCCGGTACCCGGGCCTTGGCGAAGGAGTAGCCCTGGACGGTGCCCGCCACGGTGCCCGCGAGCACCCCGATGACCAGGGCGAGCCATTCCGGCACCCCGTGGTTGACGTTCAGGACGGCGAAGACGGCCGCCGCGAGGCCGCTGATCGAGCCGACCGACAGGTCGAGCTCACCGAGCAGCAGCACGAAGACGATGCCGACCGCGATCAGTCCCGTCCCCACGATGTCCACGCTGAGGTTGGACAGGTTCCGCGGGGAGAGGAAGTTCTCGTTGAGGGACTGGAAGATGATCCAGACCACGGCGAGGACGAGAACGACGGGGAGCGAGCCCGTCTCACCGGCGCTCAGTCTGCGCCGGAAGGAGGCGATGCCGCCCCGCACGGCCCGTACGACGGTCCGCCCGTGCCCCGGCCGGCGCCCGTGCGCGTCGGGTGTGACGGGCGCGGCCCGGTCGGTGTCCGCCGTGTCGCGCGTCCCTTTCACCACGCCGCCTCCTGGGGGGCCGGCCGGCGCGGCACGTTCTCCGTGGCGCCGGTGATGGAGGAGATGATCTGCTCCTGGGACGCGGTGTTCACGTCGAAGAAGCCGTTGTTGCGGCCGAGCCGCAGCACGGCGGCCCGGTCCGCGAGCGCCTTGACGTCCCCCATGTTGTGACTGATCAGCAGCACTCCCAGACCGCGGTCGCGCAGCCGGTCGACGAGGTCCAGCACCTCGGTGGTCTGTCGGAACCCCAGTGCCGCGGTCGGCTCGTCCAGGAGGAGGACCCGCGGGTCGGCGAGGAGCGAGCGGGCGATGGCGACCGTCTGCCGCTGCCCGCTGGACAGGGAGACGAGGGGGGCGCGCAGATCGGGGAGGTCCTGGGTCAGGCGCTCCAGCAGCTGCCTGGTGCGGCGCTCCATCTCCACCTCGTCGAGGAACCCGAACCGGCGGATCTCCCGCCCGAGGAACAGGTTGCCGACGACGTCGAGGTTCCCGCACAGCGCGAGATCCTGGTAGACGGTGGCGATCCCGAGGTCCCGGGCGTCGTGGGGGCGCTTGATGTGGACCGGCCGGCCCTCCCACTCGACGGCGCCCCGGTCGGCGGGGGCGACCCCGGAGATCACCTTGACCAGGGTGGACTTGCCGGCCCCGTTGTCGCCCAGCAGGGCGACGACCTGGCCGGCGTGGATCTCGAGCTCGATGTCCTTGAGCACCTCGACGATGCCGAAGCGCTTGCACACACCGTGGAGCGCCAGCAAGGGGGGAGTCAGCACGCGAACCATCTCCTTCCCGCGGTCCGGAATCCGGCCGGAGCCCGCCCGTCAGGTGAGTCCGGCCCTGGAACAGGCGGCCCCGAGGCGGGCCGTGCAGATCTGCTGCACGGTGTAGACGCCGTCCTTCACCAAGGTCTCCTTGATGTTGTCGACGGTCACGGTCAGGGGAGACAGCATGACGGCGGGAACGGTCTCCCCGCTGTGCGTCCTCACGGTGTCCGTGGTCACCCGGTCGAGGCTCTCACCGCGGGCCGCCGCCACGGCCATGGCGGCGCCGCCGGTCGCCTCGGGGGCGAACGGCTTGTACACGGTCATGTACTGATGGCCGCTGACGATGCGCCGGACGGCGCCCAGCTCGGCGTCCTGCCCGGTGACGGGGGGCAGCGGGTCCACCTTGTTCGCCCGGAGCGCGGAGATGCTGCCGGCGGCGAGGCCGTCGTTGGCCGCGTACACGCCGTCGATGTTTCCGGCGCCGAGGGCGGAGATCGCGCCGGACATGTTCATGTGCGCGGACTCCGTCCTCCACTGGAGGGTGTCGTACGCCTTTCCGATCTTCACCCGGCCCGTGAGGACGGACAGCGCGCCCTTCTTGAACGACACGGCGTTGGGGTCGCTGGGGTCGCCGTTCAGCATCACGATCTGGCCGTCCGACACGTTCTCACCCATGCCCTCCAGCAGGGCCCTGCCCTGGAGCCGGCCGACCTCCTCGCCGTCGAAGGAGACATAGCCCGAGATCGGTCCCTCCACGAGCCGGTCGTAGGCGATGACGGGGATGCCCGCCTCGTCCGCCTTCCTGACCGCGGCGCCGAGCGACCGGGCGTCCACGGCGACCAGCACGAGGGCGTCGAGCCCCTTGGCGATCATCGAGTTCATCTGCTCCTGCTGGATGGCCACCTCGTTCTTCGCGTTGGCGTGCTCGACCTCGCACTCCTCGCACAGCTCCCTGATCTCCTTCTCGAGCAGGGGCCGGTCCTGCGTCTCCCAGCGAGCCGTGGTGGCGTCGGGCAGCAGCAGACCGATTTCCGGCCCGTTCCCTCCACCGGAGTCGGCTCCGGTGCCCGTCCCGCAGGCCGTGAGGGCGACGGCCGTCGAGACCGCGGTCAGGGCCAGGGCCACGTCCCGGATGCGGGCCCTCATACGGCAGACCTCCCTTCGACCGGCCCCCGCCGCGATGTCCGGGCGTCCCCTCGGGCGGGACCGGCGCGGGGTGCGGACGCGGGCACGGCGCGACCGCCGGTCGGCGTCGAGGAGGCGCGGACGGGGCGGTGGGGCCGTACCGGCGGCAGTCGGCGGGGCGCGACGGGGCGGGCGGCCCGAACGGCCACGCGAGCGCCCCGGCCGAGCCGGACCACCGCGTCGGCGTGGACGCTCGGCCGAGGCCGCGGCGCTCGTGGAGCAGCCGACAGACGACGACGCGGGCGCCGACCGTCCGCCTGGAACGCGCCGCGCGGATGCGGCAAGACGGCCACGTCGTCAGTGTGACACCGGCCGCGGTGATCTGCGAACGCAGTGCAGCCACCCGATCTGTCTGCTTCATCCGTATATGCGATTCTGGTGGGTGGGTGCCGGATCCCCACCTGCCGACACCCGTTGCCTGTACGGGGAGGTAGGTCGCGGACATGCCTCATGACGGCCGTACCGGGTCCCGGGTCTGGGAGCCGTCGGCTCCCGAGACCCGCCCCGCGGACCCGGGGGCACCCCCTCCGACGCCCGGGTCCACCGCGAGCGAACGGGCCCTGACCTTCGCCGGAGCGGCGCTGGCGGCCGTCTACCTGCTCGACCGGCAGAGCGCGGAGCTGCGGCTGGCCGAAACGGCCGGATGCGCGCCGTCGGCGTACGGACTGCCGGAGCGTCCGGCCCTGTCGGGCGGTTCCCCCATGGCCCACGCCCTCCGTACGAACCGGGCCCGGTGGCTCAACTCCGCCGCGCTCGGCGCCTACGGCGAGGGAGCGCCGGCACGGGCGGACGTGTCGCTCGCCGTGCTGCCGCTCGGCACGGAGAGCGCACGGCTGGGCTGCCTCGTCGTGGTGGGGACCGACGCGCAGGGCTTCGAGGCCGAGCGACGGCGCTTCCTGGAGCGGTACGCCGACGCGGTCACCGGCCTGCTGCACACCGGCGCCGGCCGCCCCGGACCGTCGTCGCTGCTCGGCCCCGCCCTGCGGAACCTGGGCGTCGGCTCGTTCGCCCTGGTGCCGGACATCGGCCAGGTCGAGGCGGACGAGACCCTGCTCGAACTCGTCGGGATCGAGCCGGACACCTTCGACGGCAAGGCGGAGACCCTGCTCGCGCACGCCCTGCCGGAGGACATGCACGCGCTGATGTCGGTCCTCGAACCGTCCACCCAGACGTTCGGCCGGCGTGAACTGGATTTCCGAGTCCGCTGCCCCACGGGTGAGACCCGCTGGCTGAGCCTGTGGTGCCACGTGGTGACGAGAGCCGACGACCTGCCGGAGCAGGTGCTGGGGGTGGTGACGGCGGCCTCGGTCCTGCGCCGTGGCGCCGACGACGTCTCCCGGATCCAGTGGCTGACCGCCGAGCTCGACGAGGCCGCGACCGCACGGGACGTCGGCCGCATCGTGGTCACCGCGCTGCGTGACCAGCTGGGCGCCGACCGGGTGGCCCTCGCCGAGACGCAGGGCGACCGGCTCACGGTCGGCGTGCTCCACCCGCCGGAACCCGCCGCGTGGCCCGAGGCCTGGCGTTCCGCCTGGCGCGCGGAGCGGCCCGGCGTACCGGCCGGCGTCCTGTCCGCCCTCCGGGCGACCCTGCGGGACGGCCGCATGGAACTGTGGCCGGCCAGGACGGCGTTCGAAGAATCCGGTCTCGCGGGTGTCGGCACCGGCGGTCTGGCCGTCCTGCCGCTGCCCGCCAA
The DNA here is from genome assembly GCF_044455165.1 of Streptomyces sp. NPDC051315. Classification (NCBI taxonomy): domain Bacteria; kingdom Bacillati; phylum Actinomycetota; class Actinomycetes; order Kitasatosporales; family Streptomycetaceae; genus Streptomyces; species Streptomyces sp. NPDC051315. The sequence continues at coordinate 100,844 of NZ_JBITEN010000020.1, read as the reverse complement.
GGGCCGGGTCGTGGGCCTGTGCCTGGCCGGCTGGGACCAGCCGCACGAGTTCGTCCCCGAGGAACGGTCCTTCCTGACCGCCGCCGCGGCGCTCGCCGGGCAGGCCCTCGTACGTGCCCACGTGCACGACGCGGAAGAGGAACTCGCGACGATGCTGCAGCGCAGCCTGCTGCCCCGGCGGCTGCCCGACCTGCCCGGCGGAACGGCCGTCGCCCGCTATCTGCCCGCGCGGCGGGGGCTGCAGGTGGGCGGCGACTGGTACGACGTCATCGCCCTCACCGAGGAGCGCGTGGCGCTGGTCATCGGCGACGTCCAGGGACACAGTGCCGCGGCCGCGACGATCATGGGCCAGATGCGAACGGCGGTCAGGGCCTACGCGGTGGAGGGCCACCCGCCGGACGTGGTGATCTCGCACGCCAACCGGCTCCTGGTCGGCATGGAGACCGACCTGTTCGCCACCTGTTGCTACGCCGAGGTGGACATGGAGGAGGGCACCATCCTGTTCGTCCGTGCCGGACACCTCTCCCCGCTGGTCCGCCACCCCGACGGCAGCACCGAGGAGGTGCAGGTCGAGGGCGGGCCCCCGCTCGGCGTGCTCGCGGAGGCCGATTTCCCCATGACCTCGGTCGCCCTGGCCCCCGGGACGGTGCTCGCCCTGGTCACCGACGGCCTGGTCGAGGCGTCCGACCTGCCCATGGACGACGGCATGCACCGCACGCGCACCGCGCTCGCCGCGGCCGAACCGGCGGACCCCGGGGGCATGGCCGACGCCCTGCTCGGCGACCACGGCCGCCGGGAGGACGATGTGGCGCTGCTGCTGCTGCGCTACGACGGCATGAAGACCCGGCCGATCAAGGCCGGCTGGGCGGTGTGGCGACTGCCCGACGCCGTCATGCACGCCCGCCGCTTCACCGCGCGCACGCTGCGCCGGTGGAAGGTCGAGGACGCGGCCGACGCCGTGCTGCTGGTCGTGTCGGAGCTCGTCACCAACGCCCTGGTGCACACCCAGGGCCCGGTCCGCGTCGACCTGGTGCTGCGCGGGGACCGGGTACGCGTCTGCGTGAGCGACTCCTCGCCGCGCGCGCCCGCCAAGCCGGTGATCGTGGACTGGGAGTCGACCGGCGGACGGGGCCTGCTGCTGGTCGAGGCCATGTCGGACTCCTTCGGCTCGGTGCCGGTGGCCGGCGGCAAGCAGGTGTGGAGCGAGATCGTCGTGCCACGGCGCCGGCCGGCTCAAGTGGACCCGGCGCCGCTGACGCCCGCGGGGGGATCGTCATGAGAACCCGTGCGCGGCAGGCCGCGGCGGCACTCGTCGCCGGACTCATGACGCTGTCCCTGGCCTCCTGCGCCGGGGACGACGCGGGCGGCACGGACGGCTTCAGCGTCGGCCTGCTCCTCCCGAGCCGGGCGCTCCCGCGGTGGGAGCACTCCGACAAACCCCTCATCGAGAAGCGGCTGAAGCAGCTGTGCCCCCGCTGCACCATGGAGTACGCCAACGCCGACAACGACGCGACGCGGCAGCGGCAGCAGATGGTCTCCATGATCACCAAGGGGGTCAAAGTGCTGATCCTCGACGCCGCCGACACCAAGGCGCTCCGTTCCTCGATCCAGGAGGCGCGCAGGGCGGACGTCCCCGTCGTCGCCTACGACCGGCTCGCCGAGGGCCCGATCTCGGGCTACGTCAGCTTCGACGGCGCACAGGTCGGCCGGCTCCAGGGCGAGGCGCTCCTCGCGGCCATGGGCGACAAGGCCGGCACCAGGAACGTCGTCATGATGAACGGCGACCCCACGAGCCCCAACGCGGCGTGGTACCGGAGCGGGGCGCTGTCCGTCCTCACGGGAAAGGTGAAGATCGGCCGGTCCTACGACACCCTGGGCTGGAGCGCGGACAACGCCCACGCCAACATGTCCGCGGCCATCGCGGCCCTCGGCCCGGACCGGATCCACGGTGTCCTCGCCGCCAACGACGGCATCGCCGCGGGAGTCATCGCCGCCCTCAAGAGCGCCGGCGTCAGGAAGCTGCCGCCGGTCACCGGCCAGGACGCCGACCTCGACGCCGTACGGCGCATCGTCAAGGGTGAGCAGTACATGACCGTGTACAAGGCCTTCGACGAGGAGGCCGCGGCCGCCGCCGCCATGGCCGTCGCCCTCGGGCGCGGCGAGGATCCCCGCGACACCGCCACCACGACGACCGACAGCCCGACCACCAGGGACATCCCGTCCGTCCTGCTCACCCCGATCCCGGTCACGGTCGACACCATCGAGCAGACCCTGGTCGAGGACCGCGTGTACACCCTCGACCAGATCTGCACCCCGGCGCTCCGGTCCGCCTGCGAGAAGGCCGGGCTCGGCCGTTAGGGGTGGACCTCAGCCCGCGAGACGGCTGCCGATGGACCGGGCGACCTCGCCGTGGGCGAGGTACTCCACGATGTGGTGGGCCCGGTCACGGGCGTTGAGGACGGCGAGCTCGGTCAGTCCGTCCGCCCAGTCGTCGCCGAGCGGGCACCCGATGGACACCGCGTCGGTCGGACACCAGGCGTTGAGCCAGTCCGCCACCTTGTCCGGCCGCTTCGGCCCGCCGACGAGCAGCCGGGTGTACACGCTGTCCAGACCGAGGGGGCTCCCCGCCGTGGTCAGGTGGACGAGCTGCACACCGGGGGAGAGCCGGGTGATGACGTCCATGCCGACGACCGAGCCGAGGCTGTGACCGACGAGGACCACCTCCCCCGCCTCCGGCATCGTCTCCAGCACACGGTCCAGGACCTCGTCCCGGACACGCCGGTCGTCGAGGTACGCGGCCACGTCACGCAGGATCAGGGCGATGGCCCACGCGTCGAGATCGCTGCGGGCGGCCAGCCAGCTCAGCTGCCGCTGCAGCGGCCCGACCACGCCGCTCAGGCCGATCCGTTCGGTGGCCAGCTGCCTCTCGTGCGGCATGTTCCACTTCGTGGCCGCCTCACCGACGATCTCCTCGTACACCGCACGGGCGGTGGGAGTGGCGGGTGCGACGACCTCCGCCGCCGTGGCGGTCGGCGCCTCGACGACCCGGGGCACGGCCTCGTGCGCGGCGAGGGACTGCACCAGCGTGTCGCCGTAGTAGGGGAACCACACGTCCGCCGGGTCCACGGGGGGCAGCCCCGCGCGGACGAGCCCCTGGTTGAGTCCGGCCGTCCATTCGCGGCGCAGCCGCTCGGGGTCCTTGCCCCCCTGGGAGCGGCCGTGCAGGAACACCAGGTGCCGGTGGCCGCCGAACGCGCCGTCCCGGGCGCGCAGCCCCGCACGCGCGGCCGCCCTCTCCGCGGCCGGACGCGGCGCGCCCGCGCCATCCGCGGTGGGGGCCGCCACCGGAGCGGCCGCGGGGGCCGGGGCCGCGACCGGAGTGACCGCGGCGGCCGGAGCCGCCACCGGACCCAGGGCGGCCTCGGCGAGGCCCAGACCGGCCTCCGGGCCCATCCCGGCCAGCAGGGAACGCTCGCGGGAGGTGAGCGGCAGGGCGGCCAGGTGCCTCAGGAGGGAGCTGATCCGCACGCCCTCGTTGGCCACCCAGTCGATGGCGTCGTCGCCGTCTCCGGGCTGCCAGACCCGTCCGTCCAGGCGCAGGACGCGCCCCTGGTCGTCGGTCCTGGGAACACCGCTGTGATGGAGCGCGACGACCTCCCACTGGTCGTTGAAGACCGGGGAACCCGAGTTGCCCGGCTCGGTGTCCGTCCGGTAGTGGACGAAGTCGTCGAGGCGCACCAGGGCCATGTTGTCGCGTACGGCGATCTCCTTCAGGCGTCCCATCGGGTGACCGATGACGTTGACCGGCTCGCCGATCACCAGCTTTCCCGTCTGGGCGCTGAGCCGGCTCCAGCCGAACGTCTCCCCAGGAGGCCGCCCGTCCGGCCCGGGGGCGACCTTGACCAGGGCGAAGTCCAGGCGCTCGTCCGCCACGAAGAAGTCGTCGGGATCGAGCTCCAGCCGTGTCGGCGCCTGCGGAACGTTGTCCACGGAGACCTGGGCGTCGAACTCCGCGACGCACCTTTGGGCGGCCTCCACGTCGGTGAGCACGTGATGGTTGGTCAGCAGCAGGCTCGGCGACACCAGGAAGCCGGTACCGATCGGCAGTTCGCGGCCGTTCCGGCGCACCGAGATCCGGGCCACGGTACGCGCCGCCCGGGCGCCGCGCGGCAGGAAGCTCGCCGCCTGCAGATCCTTCGACGCCCCGAGGATGCGCTCGTACGCGGCGGGCGCGGTCAGCGGGTCCGCCCGGACGGCCTCCACCACCATGGCGGCCGACACCGCGTGCCGGTCGAGCAGACGTGCCGCGCGCGCCGCCAGCGCCTCCTCCGAGTCCGGGAAGGCGACCCCGGCGTCCTGCTGCCGCTCGACCGTCCGCCGCTCGTCGCCGGTCTCCTCGTACCGCGCGGCGGCCGCCGCGCGCTGACGCTCCCGCTCCTCACGGGACCGGTCCGTGACAGCCATGTCACTTCCCCGCCTCTCCGGCGGTGTGCCATGGCACGAAGGCGTTCGTCAGACCGGCGAGGGCCGTGCGCAGCTCGGGGTGGTGGCGCAGCAGCACGGTGATCATGCTGTTGTCGTCGATCCAGGCCATCCCGGCCTTGGAGTACACCTCGGGGGTGTAGTACTCGGTGAAGAAGCGGTCGCTGTTGAGGCGGCGCGAGGCCATCAGGATGAAGATGCGGAACGCCGTGTCGCTGAAGGCGAATCCGGCCGGCAGCTTCTCCGCGTACAGCCCGACCATGAGGTCGACCTTCTCGATGTCGCCCTCGTACAGCTGCTCGATCTGCTCCGCCCACGCCCGGTTCTCCGTCAGCTCCAGGAAGTTCTTCGCGGGCTTCAGCCGCAGCAGCCGCCGGAACTCGTTGTAGCGCGGGACGCCCAGCTCCCGGGAGCGCAGGATGTCGGTGGCGGCGAGGTCCTGCAGATGCCCGTCCGGACGCTCGAACTCCTGTAGGAACCGGGGGAAGTTGTGCAGGGTGACCAGTCCGGGGTGGAGCGTGCCGAAGCTGTACAGCAGGTCGGCCATGTCGGTGGTCTCCAGGACCTTCAGCGCCCCGGGGCCCGAGATGTCGCGCAGGGTGCAGTGGCGCAGCGTCTCGTCGTCGGCGAAGGAGCGCAGGTGCCACTCGTCGCGGATGAGCGGGTGCATGCGGTAGACGGCCACGAACTCCTCGGTGAGGGAGTAGGGGACCCCGTAGTGGTCCGTCTCACCGCCGGGGATGCCGCTGATCACCTCACTGTCGCTGATCCGGCCGAAGAGGTTGTGGACGCGTTCGCCCGCGACGCCCCACCAGTTGGCGCGCAGCGCCTTGACGGTGGTGGGGTGGCTGATCACGGCCGGGGTCCACTCCACGGTGTGGATCTTGGCGAGGAGCGCGGCGTTGACGAGCCGGGCCCGCTGGAACAGCTCCTCGTCGCCCCAGGACGGATACGCGCCGTGCAGGTGGTCGCAGATCGCGTTGTGCTCCCGTGCGAACAGGTCGTGCATCATGGCGAGGCCGAGCCAGAAGCCGGGGATGCGCGAGGGGTCGCGGGAGGGGTCGGAGGGCACCGGGGACTGCTCGTCGTCCCACAGGTGCAGCTTGCCCAGCTCGCCGGTGCGCATCAGGCGCTGCTCGGTCTCGTTCGTCCCGTAGATCTGGGACGCGTCCCACCAGTGGGAGGACACGTTGACGCGGGTGTCGGGCGTCCCCGCGGGTGCCTGCGGGTCGCGGGTCGGGTCGTCCGGTGTCCGCATGATCCGCATGGGGTGTTCCGGCCATGGGTCGTCGTCCATGAGCGGTACCTCCCACGGCCGTTCCGTGGGGCTGGTCCCGTGGCTGAACCAGTCGCGCACCATGAACTGGAGCCAGGCGGAGACGAGGGAGTTGACCGATTCGGCCGGAGTGAGCTCGTCCCGGGTGAGCAGGGCGCGGCTCACCTCGCGCGGGTTCGGCCGGGACAGCACCTCCTCGGGGCCGGCCGGAGGGATCCGGTCCAGTGGGATGTTCCGGCCGAAGCGGGTGCCGGCCATGCCCATCCGCGGCTCGGCGAGGTCGTTGTGACTGCCGTCGGCGGTCCGGTTGACCTTGTGGCTCTCGGAAGGGGGCGCCGGCTCGGGCAGACCGGCCGACGGCAGGCGGCCGGCGTCGTGGAGGTTCCTCTGCCGCAGCTTGACGCGCAGCCCGAGCAGGGTCACCAGTCCCGGGACGACGGGCAGCCTGTCCCAGCCGACGCGACGGTCCACCCACTCGGCGACCGCCGTGACGATCCGCCAGGGCAGTGACGTACGGTATCCGGCCGCGGAACTCCGCGCGGCGCGTGGTTGCTTGCTCATCGCGATACTCCTTGCGCGGCGAGGATCACGTCGCTCGCCTTCTCACTGATCATGTAAATGGGGGTGGCGACGAAGAACCCGGGGATGCGGGGGAAGACCGAGGCGTCGACGATCCGCAGGCGGTCCACGCCACGCACCCGGAAGTCGCTGTCGACGACGGCCGCCGGATCGTCCGCCCGTCCCATCCGGCAGGTGCAGGAGGCGTGGTGGCCCCAGGCCTCGTCCTGCACGAAGCGGCGGAGGTTCTCGTGGCCGTGGACCTGCTCGCCGGGCCACAGCTCCTCGGCGATCACCGAGCCGGCCCTGCGGTTCATCCCGCGCACGAACTCCACGGCGTCGGCCATCGCCTCGAGGTCGACGTCGTCCTTGTCCGTGCCCTCGGTGAAGTAGTGGAAGTTCACCAGCGGGGTGTCCCGGGGGTCGGCGGAGCGCAGCCGCACCCGGCCCCCGGTGTTGTGCGTACGGCTCTTCAGGATGGCCCAGGTGAAGCGGTCCCGATGCAGTGTCAGGTCCCGTGCGTAGTTCGGGTAGTAGCCCCGGAAGTCGAAGGGGCCGCCGAAGATGAACAGATCGGGGGCGTCCAGCGACGGCCGGGACTTGCGGGTGACACCGACGACGGCCCCGTTGGTCGTGTACAGACCCTCACCGCGCCGCCAGTCCCGGTAACAGCGGTCCGGTTCCGCGCCCGGCCGCGGGGCGTGGAAGTCGCAGTCCCCGACGGCCGGGAACGCGCGGTCCATCCGGCTGACCACCCCGACCTCGTAGCGGTCCTGGAGATGGGCGCCCACGCCCTGGAGATCGACCCGTACGGGAATGCCGTGCCGTTGCAGCTCCGCACGCGGTCCGATACCCGACAGCATCAGCAACTGGGGCGTGTTGAAGGCCCCCGCGGCCAGGATCACCTCTCGGGAGGCGAGCACCCTGCGCGGGACCGGCGGTGGCCCGGTGCCCTGCCCGCTCGCGGGATCGGCCCGGTAGGCGTGGGCCTCGTCCAGGTAGTCGACGCCGATCGCCGCTCCGCTCCCGTCCAGCACGACCCGGGCCGCCAGGGCGTGCGTGCGGACCACCAGGGTGTCGGGATGACTGTGCCGGACCGCCTGCACGCGTTCGCGTACCGCGCTGCGCCGGCCGTCCGCCGTGGAGAGCGGGATCTGCCACAGCCCTTGCAGCGCCCGCGTCTGCACCCGCCAGTCGTTGGGATCGACGAACGAGCCGAAACCCTCCAGCGGGGACAGCGGCCGGTCGAGGAGGTCGGTGAGCGCCTCCTCCGCGGCGGACAGGATGACCTTGAGCAACTGCTTGTCCCGTACGGCCAGTTCGGGGTCGGCGAGCGTGGTCGGCAGCCAGCCGTCGAACCCGTGCCGTGCGTCGTTGCGGTACCGGGCGGCCGTGAAGGGCAGGGCGTTCAGCAGTGCGGCCAGCCACGGGTTGGCGGGCGGGTCCTTGGGCCGCGGCCGGTACGTACAGCGCTCCAGCCGCTCGAAGTACCGGCGCATGGCCGCGCTGTGCCACGTCGTGTCGCCGGTCTCCTCCGCGATCGCGTCCCAGTCCCGGTTGTACGGGTAGACGGTGATCAACGCGTGGTGCGCGGTACAGCCGCCGACCGTCCCGGCGCGCGGATACAGGACGCCCCGGTCCGGGACGAGTTTGCTGTCGCGCTGCTGCTGCCGCTCGTCGGCGTAGTGCCGTACGAAGTAGTTCCAGCACTGGACGGGGTCCTCGGAGGCGTCCGCATGGAAGGCGGGGACCAGGTAGTTGTCGTTCTCCTCGGCACCGCCCGCGTCGAGGAGCAGGGTGCGCCGCCCCGCGGCGGCGAGGTTGGCCGCCAGCGGCCCGCCTCCCGCACCGGCACCGACGACGACGTAGTCGAAACCCGTCTCGGCGGGGGGAGCGGCGCCGGGCTCCGCCGTCACGTGCGCTTCCCCTTGGGGGAGTTGGCGAGGGAGAAGGCGGCCAGCACGGTGTTGGTGGCCGAGATCAGCGTGGTGAGCACGGCGGTGCGCGGGGGAAGCCGGCCGTGCAGGCCGAGCATGGCCGCCGTCGCGGTGTCACTGCCGTGGATCAGCACGCCCTCGCGCAGGTCTTCCCTCAGCCGCTCGTCGCGGTTGGTCAGCAGGTCGAGGCCGAGCAGGACGGTACGGATCCCGAAGAGCCGGAAGGCGTAGACGGCCGCCGGGCTGAGTGGTTCACGGTCGGGATCGAGGCGCCGGATGAGCAGGTCCGGCGCGAGCAGTCCGGTGGCCCCGTTGACGATCCGGATTCCGGCGAGCGCGTAGAGCGAGGCGGGGCGGGTGACGGCACGGTGCGTGGCCATCGTGTCTCCTGAAGCTGGAGCGAAGTGTGCGGCGACGGGAACTCCGGCCGAGCTTCCCGGCGAGGGAGGCGAAAACTCCCGAAACCCCCCTGGAAGCACTCCGACTACCACGTTATGGGAACGACTGCCCCACTGCACCTTGAGAACCACGCCTGTTGCGAGGGCAACCAACGGCACGGCACCGGCACCGGTGACCGCCCCGGTCTCCGTGCCCGCTGCCGCCCCGGTCGCCGCGCCCGTCACCGCCCCGGTCGTCACCGTCGCGCACCGGCCCACCGCCCGGCCCGAGGTGGCGTCAGCGATGGCTCATCGTCCCGTCACGCCGGTGGGTGGCCGGACGGGGGCCGCGCCGGGACGGCCGACGCGGGCTCGCAGCCACCGCTCGGCAGGGTGCTCGACGCAGTGGTATGCCAGCCCCGCGAGCGCGAGGCTGACCACCAGCACACCCGCCCAGAAGGCGAGTGTCTCGGCGCCCGGGGCGGGCTTGCCCCAGTGGAAGACGGCCGCCCGGATCACGATCTCGTGGATCAGGTACCAGGCGAACGACCAGTGCCCGAGCCGGATCGTCCACGGCCCGCCCAGTCCGGTGCGCCTGCCGTCGAGGTCGGCACGGGCGGCGGCGCAGATCAGGGCCGCGAAGAGGGGTGCCGACAACCACTGCGAGGCGTTGTAGGGGCTGTACCAGAGGGTGTCCGGCACGGCGTCGGACCAGGGGATCAGCAGCAGGTGCCAGCCGGCGACGAGCCCCGACGCCACCGGCAGGGGCACGGAAGGCCGCCAGCCGCGCTTGAGGGCGAGCCCCGCGACCACGCCCAGCACGAACTGCAGGAACCGGGTCAGCGGCAGGTAGTCGAGAGCCCAGTTGCGGGTGGTGGCCGGCAGACCGGACAGCGCCGGCCACAGCACGAGGGCGGCGCAGGTGACGGCGAGCGCCGTCCAGGCCCAGACCCGGGCGCGGCGGCCCGCGAGCAGCGCCAGCAGCGCGGGGAAGGTCAGGTAGAACCAGGCCTCGTCGCTGAGCGACCAGGCCGCCGGGTTGCCCCCCGTGAACATGACCGGCTGCGGGAACCACGCGTGGACCAGCAGCAGGGTCGCGGCCACCGCCTTGGCCGGCACGGCACGGTCCATGACGGCCCACACGGCGACCGACAACCCGGTGCTGACGGCGAGCAGGGGCCAGACGCGGGCGAAGCGGCGCCACAGGAAGACCCGCGCGGGCACACCCGCGCCGTCGTACGTCCACGCCAGTACGACGCCCGACAGCACGAAGAAGAACGTCACGCCGCTCCGGCCGTACCAGACGGTCTCACTGAGTCCCGGGACGAAGCCGACCTGCCGGGACAGGTGGTACAGGACGACGAGCAGGGCCGCCCAGAAGCGCAGCCCGGTCAGTGAGGGCAGCCGGTCACGACCGCCCCCCGGTATGGCATTCAACGATGGGTCCTTCAACCTCTGGAACACGAGCCCCGCTCGGCGGAGCAGAGAGTAACACCGGGCCCGGTTGTCCCCGCCCCGCCGCGTCCCCAGCTGGATGCGGTCCGCCGCCGACCGCTCGACCACGTCCGTCGCCGTCGACGTGCGAAGTCGCCCGGCGCGATGGAGCCTGGGAGTCATGCAGCGCGAGGGCGGGAACCGGCAGCGGGCGGGCGCGCAGGACGTGGAGTCCGCTCTGGACGAGCTGTACACCACCCCGCCACCCCGGTTCGTCGCCCGCCGTGAGGAACTGGCCGCCGCGGCCAGGGCGGACGGCCGCGCGGAGGACGCCCGCAGGATCCATGCCGCCCGCCGCCCCTCACTCGCGGCCTGGGCGGCGAACCTGCTGCTGCGATCCGAACCGCAGGAGAGCCGGCGGTTCCTGGAACTGGGCCAGGCCCTGCGGGAGGCGTACGGCGGTATGGACAGCGCCGGGGTCAGGGAGCTGTCCGTCCAGCGCCGGCGTGTGGTCTCCGAGCTGTCCCGGCAGGCCGTGCGGATCGCCCTCGAGGCGGGCCACCGGCTGTCGGGCGCGGCGCAGCAGGATCTCGAGGCCACCCTGCACGCGGTGCTCGCCGACCCGGCCGCAGCCGACCGGTGGGCCGGGGGCCGGCTGGAGAGCGCCCTCGTCCCGCCCTCGGAGTTCGCCGCCGTCGCGGCGTCCACGGCCGGCGCGCCGCCCGAGCCGGCCCGGCCCCGGGCGGCGTCAGCCCCGGCCCCCTCGGCCCGGACCCAGGACGAACTGGCGGAGCAGCGCCGTGAACGGCGGCGGCGGCTCGCGCGGGCCAGAACGGCGGCCAAGGACGCCGAGCAGCGGCTGCGGGCCTGCCGCACAGCGCGATCCGACGCCGACGCGCACCTGACGCGGGAGCACAGCCGCCACGACCGGGCCCGGCAGCAGGTGTCCGACGCCGAGCGGCGGCTGGGGCAGGCCCGCGAGGAACTCGACCGGGCCGCCGCGGCCGAACGGGAAGCCGGGGAACGCAGCCAGGCGGCGGCCGAAGCGGTCGTCGAGGCCGAGCGGGAAGCCCGTGAGGCCGCCGACGAGGTGGACCGGCTGTCCGCACGGACGCCGTGACCGCTGCCCACTGCGGCGTTCGGCAGCCGAGCGCCCCTGGCGGCCCGCGACGGTGACGGACGTCCGCGAGGGCGCGCCTGCCGCCTCGCCTCCGAAGGGTTGACCGTGACACTCGGCATGGTTCTCCGGGGCACGCCGGCCGGCCCCGACGCACCTCGGTTCGTCAGGCGCTGACAAAGGCGGCAGCCGCCGCTGCGTTGTTGTGAGCATCGCCCGACCGAGCCGTCCGCACGGACCTACGGTCCGGCTATGGACACGAGTCGCAGCAGTACAAGAACCGCGAAGTCCCTGCGCAGCGCCGCGCTGGCGGTCCTGCTGACCACCGGGGGGCTCACCGCGGCCGCCCCCGACGCGCAGGCGGCGAGCGGCAGGACCGAGACCGCCGTGGCGTCGACCAGCCCGGTCACCGGGGTGACCGAGACGGTGGTGCGGGTGAAGGCGCCGCTGCCGGCCTCCTTCGGGACCCGCCCGGCGGCGTGCGACTGGCTGTCGTACCTGCGCTACCGCGCCTCCGACGGACCGTCGGCGTCGGCCGACGCCGACCGGATCCTCGTCGCCCAGCCGGGCATCCTGGAGGGCGCCGGGGCGTTCGACAGCGTCGCCCGCAACACCGTGGCACGCGCCGCCGCACAGGGGCGGCACATCGAGTTCTGGGCGCTGGACCGGCGTTCCAACTGCCTGGAGGACCGCACCGGGATCGCCTCCGGCGACCAGCACACGGCGGTCGACTACTACTACCGCGGCAAGCAGGTCGACGGGCGCGCCTTCGCCGGGTACCTGGGCAACGACCGGCTGGGGTGGATGGCGAGACTCGGCATCGAGCAGACCGTCCGCGACCAGTACGACCTGCTCGCCGCCGAGTTGCCCGACCAGGGCCTGCGCAAGCGGAAGCTGCTGTGCGGAGGCCACTCGCTCGGCGGCGTCATCACCGGGTACTTCGCGACCGCCGACTTCGACGGCGACCGCGCCACCACCGCCGACGCCGGACACAACCAGTGCGCCGGGTACTTCGCCCTGGACACGACCGTGTCCACCTCGCTCGCCGACCTGAGCGGCAGCATCCCCGACGACACCAACCTGCCCGACATCGGTCTCGGCCACGGCGTCGTGCAGGCCGGGCTCGACAGCGGACTGCTGCCGCGCTCGCTGTCGGCGCCCGTCCTGCTCAACCCCGAGACCATGACCCTGCTGGCCATCGCCGGCCTGGGCGTCGTACGGGACCCCGACGGCGAGGCCGACCTGCCGGCCTACCTGCCCGTCAACACCAACATCGAGGCGACCCACCGCTTCCTGTTCTCCAAGGACGCCGCCGCCTTCCTCACCGGGTCACCGGCGGTGAAGGACTTCCGGCTCACCAACGCGGCGGTGCTCGGCGCGCTGATGGACGACAACTCCGTACCGCTGGCGTTCCTGCAGAGCAGCGTCGGCTTCTTCGACGGTGGGCCGATCGCCGACAAGAGCTTCCCCGTCGCCAACGGCGGCGACCAGCAGCCGGGGCCGTTCGGCACCGCCTACAGGGCGATCCCGGACCGGCCGCACGGGCCGCTGTACACCTGGCGCACCTACGACCGGGTGGGCGACCCGGACGACCCCGGCTACCGGTCGGCCGACGGCACGCCGTTCACGGGACCCGGCAAGGAGGTCACCGACCTCCAGGAGCTGGCCCGCAGCCTGGCCGAGCAGCCGCTGGACTTCACCGAGCAGTACTTCCCGACCAAGCTGGTCACCGACCTCCAGCTGTCCACCTCGCCGCAGGTGAAGCGGCTCGTCGTCCACCCCGACGGGCTGACCGCCAACCCGACGCTCACCGTGCTGGCGGGCGACGGACTGCTGGCCGGCCGCATACCGTCCGACCTGCGCCCCGTGGTCGCCGACGGGTATCAGCACCTCGACGTGCTGACCGCGGCACCGGTGCAGAACGACGGACGTCCCGAGCCCGTCTCGACGAGCCTCGTGGAGTTCGCCCGCACTCCCCGGTAGCGCGTCCGCGGGGAAGAAGGGCCCGGGAGGATCTCCTCCCGGGCCCTTCCGCGCGTGTTCGTCCGCCGCGGACTCAGACCTTGCCGGCGGCGAAGGCGGCCGCCGTGTCGGCGTCGTCGCGGTAGCTCAGATGCGCCAGGGTGTCGCCCCCGCCGCGCTCGCAGATGGGGTCGCCGTCCGCGCAGATGTCGAGGGTGCGGCTCTGGTAGGTGCCGGTGACGCTCTTGCCGAGGGCCCGGATCGGATTGCCGAACAGCAGGACCGCGGCGACTCTCGGCTCCAGAGCGGCCGGGATGGTGGCCACGATCGGACTGCCGACCACCGCGCCCGCGCTGCTGATGCCGATGGAGTTGTCGACGACGTTCGCGCCCTGGGAATAGCCCACCAGGACGAAACGCTGGTTCGGGCAGGCGGCCGCCTGGCTCCTGACGTGGTTCACCAGGTCCGCGTTGCCCTGCGCCGCCGAGGTGAGGGAAAGGTCCGCGGGATAGTTCACCTTGTAGCTGGAGAGGCTTTTGCCCGTCAGTTTCCTCTGCAGGGCGGAATACACGGGATCGCCGACGATGAAGCCGAGGGTGCCCGGCTCGAGGGTGCCGCGCGCGGCCACGACCTCGATGTCCGTGCAGGGTGCGGCCGAAGCCGTGGGCGCCGAGAGGGTGGCCAGACCGGCCCCGCCGACGAGTGAGAGCGCGGCGAGACACAAACGGATGCGCATGGGGATCCTTTGCGGGTGGGGCGCGTGCAGCGCCTGGGGAAAAGGACGCCCCGAACGTAATCGCGTGTCCCCGCCGGGTGTTATGGACGGGAATTCAGAAACTCCCCGGGTTTTGTTGCCGACATGAGCGGTCCCCGTGCGTCACGGGGTGAATCCGCTCCGGTCCCGCAGTTCCTCCGCGCGCAGGGCCAGGATGAGGTCCAGACGGGTGCCGGGATCGTGCAGCGCGTCGCCGAACAGCTTCTCCAACTGGCGCAGGCGGTAGCGGACCGTCTGCGGGTGGACGTGCAGCCGGGTGGCGACCTCCGGCACGTTGCTGCCGCTGAGCAGCCACGCCAGCAGTGTCTCGGCGAGCCGGGCGCGCTGCCCCTCGGACACCGTGTCGAGCGGCGCGAGGACCCGCGCGGCCAACCGGTCGAGCAGCGGCTCGTCGCTGTGCAGCAGCAGGGTCGACAAGTGGTCGGCGCACCGCACCACGCCCTGCCGGGGAAGGATCCCGCGCCCCATCAGCCCCAGGGCGCGGGTGGCCCAGTGCAGCGACCGGGCGGCCTCGGTGAGCGGGACCGTCGGGCCGATCGCCGCCGGGCGGCCCCGCAGGGCGAGGGCGAACGCCCGGCCGCCGAAGCGGCCGGAGCCGTCCGGGTCGGGCACCAGCATCCGGGGCGGCCGGGACTCCATGTCCACCAACGCGCCCGCCGCCACCAGCGGCCGGTCCTCCTGGTGGTGCTCCGGGCCGGCCGCGAGCGCGACGACGGCGACCTGCCGCGGCACCGACCACCGGGCGCCGTGCGCCAGGTCCTGCACCGCCTCCGGGGACACCGGCCCGTCGCCCAGCAGCAGGTCGAGCAGGCGCCTGCGACGCCGCTCCAGTTCGTCCGTGCTGCGCAGCTGAGCCTCCGCGTATCCGGCCGCGGCCGCCTCCGCCACCTCGTGCACCGTCCGGAACGCCAGCTCGCCCAGCGCGGCCACGACCGCGGAGTCCAGCCCGAGCTCCTCGGCGGTACGGCCCAGCAGCCGCCAGGCCTGCAGCCCGCCGACGCGCAGCGCGGACTGCAGCGCGTCCAGACCGCGGCCCTCCACCGCCTCGCCGCGCCCGAGTTCGTAGTAGGTCGCGGCGATCGCGTCCCCCCGGCCCCGCGGGTCGGCGATGTGGTCGACGAACAGGGTGAGCGCCTGGACGACCCCGGCCCTCAGGTGCGCGCGGTACGTCCCGTCGGCCGGCCGCGCGTACTCCGGGACCTGTCTGCGCACCTCCTCCTCCACCTCGTCGGCGACGGCCTCGAGCCGGTCGCGCAGCAACTGGGCCAGATCGGGCGGCACACAGGAGGCAACGAGGCCTTCCGGTACGCCGTGCGGGGTGGGGGCGGCCACGGCGGACCCTCCTTTCACACGGAAGCGGCTCACCCGCGGGGCGTTGCCCGCGGGGCGAGGGGTGACTGGCCAGTTGGACGCGCGCCCCCTGCGGTCCGTTCCGTGCCCCGACGGCAGCCCCCTCACTCCGGCACCCCCAGCGCACGGGCGAGCATCGGCCACGACGCGGTGAACTCCCGCTTCCAGTAGGCCCAGCTGTGTCCTCCTCCCGCGTAGTAGTGCGTGGTGACCGGGATGCCGAGCAGCGCGAGCGTGTCGGTGAAGTGGTGGGCGGAGGGCCACAGGGCGCTCTCCAGCGTCTCGGGGAGCCAGTCACCGCTGCCGCCGGCCACTCCGCTGCCGCTGGAGACGTACAGACCGGTGCCGCGCAGTCCCGCGGCGCGGACGCGCGGGTTGTGGGCGCGCCAGGTAGGGAGATGGAGGACCGGACTGCCCCACAGGGACAGCGGCAGCAACTTCTCACGGGCGACGATGGCGTCCACGATCGGCGGCACACCGGGTGCCGTGGTGTCGAGGATGCCGCTGTAGGAGGCCGCCGCCGTGAACGTGCCCGGATGGCGTGCCGCGTGCGCCATCGCGCCGTAGCCGCCGGTGGACACCCCGGCGACGGCCCGCACGCCGGAGGCCCGGTAGGAACGGGCCAGCAGCGCCGGAACCTCCTCGACCTGGAACGTCTCGTAGTCGGGACCGGCACGCCAGGCGCTGGGAATGCCGGTGGGTCCCGCGTCCGGCATGGCCACGATCAGGTCCCGGCCCTCGGTGAAGGCCTCGATGTCCGTCTCCCGGGTCCAGGACGTGTAGTCGTCGTGGGCGCCGTGCAGCAGGTACAGCACGGGATAGGTCCGCGCGGGCCGCGCGTCGAAGCCCGACGGCAGGATCAGCCGTACCGGCGCGCTGCGGCCCAGGGCGGCGGAGGACACGGACACGTCGAGGGTGCGCGGTCCGAGCCGGGTCGCGGCCCGCGCGGTGACGGCGCCGGTTCCGAACAGGGCGGTCAGACCGGCGGCCGCCGCGGCTTTGGTGACGGCGCGTCGGGACGCTCCGGGGGAGTGGTGGGGCATGGCGGCTCCTCGGATCCGGTTCAGCGGGTCTGTTCGGCGAGTCGTCGTCGCAGGTGGGCGGCGATCTCGTCGACGTGCGGGGGGTCGAGCAGCGACAGATGGTGGCCCGCGACCCGTACGACCGTCAGGCGCGGGCACACCTCGTCCCAGCCCAGTGCCTCGTCGCCCCGTTCGTAGGCGGGGTCGCGCACGGTGTGCGGTGCGGCGTCGGTCGCCCGGTACAGGACCACCCGCCCGTCGTACCGCCCCGGCCGGTGGGCCTCGCCGATCCTCAGGTCCAGGTAGGAGGAGCGCTGGTGCTCCAGGGCGGCCGGCGGCACGGCGGCGGCCTCGCGCAGCGCCCGCAGCACGGCGTCGATGCGCTCTCCGTCGTCGTCCATCGCGACGAGGTCGTCGTACGGCAGTTCCAGCCGGACCCCGTAGGTGTCGGCGACATGGCGGGCGAATCCCGTGAAGTGGGCGCGGATCCGGTCGGCCGGTGTCAGGCCGGGCCGGGGGAGGGGCCGCACGGAGTCGATCAGCACCACCAGTTCCACCTCCCGCCCGGTGGCGGTGAGCTGCCGTGCCGTCTCCTGGGCGACGAAGCCGCCGAAGGACCAGCCGCCCAGCAGACAGGGCCCGTCGGGGTGGACGGCGGTGACCGTCTCGGCGTAGCGCCGCGCCTTCTCGGCGACCGTGGGGGCGTCTTCCAGCCGCTCCAGTCCGTACACGGGCCGCTCGTCGCCGAGCCGTTCGGCGAGGGACCGGTAGACGTCGGTGGTACCGCCGGCGGCGTGCACGAGGAAGAGCGGCGGCAGGGACCCGGCGGCGCGCAGGGTCCGCAGCGGGGAGCACTCGGCCCGCCGTGCCCGGAGCGCCTGCTGGAGCCGGGCGGCCGCCTCCTCGACGGTGGTGGCACCGAGCAGGTCCCGCAGGGGCGGCTCGAACCCGAACTCGCGGTGCAGGGCGGCGCGCACGCGGACGGCCATCAGCGAGTCCAGACCGAGGTCGGCCAGGGCGGTGGAGGGCGCGACACGGCTTCGGGGATGGCCGGTGACGGCGGCGATGTGGTGACGGAGACGACCGGTGACGGAGGTGTCTTCCACCGTGCCGGCCTCCTCCACCGTGCCGGCCTCTCCCGTCGGCGCCGCCGGTGCGCTCGTCGCGGCGGCG
This sequence comes from Streptomyces sp. NPDC051315, assembly GCF_044455165.1. Lineage (NCBI taxonomy): Bacteria > Bacillati > Actinomycetota > Actinomycetes > Kitasatosporales > Streptomycetaceae > Streptomyces > Streptomyces sp. NPDC051315. The sequence goes on along the minus strand of NZ_JBITEN010000020.1, from coordinate 83,381 downwards.
GCGCCCGTACGCCCGTCCGTCCACCAGTACCGCACGTGCCGCCAGCGCGGTGAGGGCAGGTCGACGACCCGGCCCGGCGGCAGGGGCAGGCGTCCGCCCGCGGCGTACAGGGCTCCCACCTGCGTGAGGAACGCCGAGGAGCCGTCGGCGTCGCGGCGCAGGGTGCCGAGGGCGAGGGCGCCCGGCACGGTGTCGGTGACGGCCCGGGTCAGCACCGGGTGCGGCGAGATCTCCACGAAGGCGGTGTGACCGTCGGCCGCCGCGGCCGTGACGGCCCGGTCCAGACGCACGGGCCGCCGCAGGTTCGCCGCCCAGTGGGAGGCGTCGAACACCGCGTCGCCCCGCGGGTCGTCCAGGACGGTGGAGTACACCGGAACCCGCGGCCGCCCGCCCCGGACGTCGGCCAACGCGTCCGTCAACTCCGGCAGGAGCGGCTCCACCTGGGGCGAGTGCCCGGCCCCGGCCACCCGCAGGGCGCGGGCGGCCCGCCCCGCGCGCTCCAGCCGCCGTACCACTTGTGACACCGTCGGCTCGTCGCCGGTGACGACCTTCTGACCGGGCGAGGAGTGGACGGCGACGTGCAGGCCCGGGAAGTCCCGGCGCAGGGCGTCGAGTTCGCCGTCGTTCACGTCGACGACGGCCATGGCGCCGCCCCGCAGCTTGCCGAGCAGCCGGGCCCGTACGGCGACGACCCGGGCCGCGTCGGGCACGTCCAGGGCGCCCGCGCACACCGCGGCGGCCACCTCGCCCACGGAGTGGCCGATGACGGCGGCGGGCTCGACGCCGTGCGCGCGCCACAGTTCGGCGAGCGCCACCTGGACGCCGAACAGGACGGGCTGGGCGACCTCCACGCGATCGAGGGCCGCCCCGGACGCCAGATGGTCGTGCAGCGACAGACCGCACTCCGGGGCGAGCTGGGCGTCGAGCTTCTCCACGGCGGTGGCGAAGGCGGGCTCCTCGGCCAGCAGCCGCCGCCCCATGCCGGCCCACTGGCTGCCGTACCCGGAGAAGACCCACACCGGACCGGGCCCGACGAGATCACGCTCGCCGGTCACGACCCGGGCGTGCGGGCGCCCCCGCGCCAGCGCGCCCAGCGCCTCCGCGAGTTCGGCACGGTCACGGGCGGTGACCGAGGCCCGCACGGGCCCGCGGCCGACCCGCCCGGCGAGCGTGCGCGCCACGTCGGCGGGGCGCGCGGCACTCCCCTCGGGCGCAGCGAGCCAGTCGGCGAGCCGGGCCGCGGTGTCCCGGACACGCGCGGTGTCGACGTCCGACAGGAGATGCAGACGGGCGGCCGGTTCCTCGGCCCGCGGCGGCAGGACGGCGGGCCGCCACTCCTCCAGCACCACGTGGGCGTTGGTGCCGCCGAAGCCGAAACCGGAGACCCCGGCCGTGGCCGTGCCGCCGTAACGGGGCCACGGCTCGGGCTCCGTCACCACCCGCAGCCGTACGTCGTCCACGGAACTGCCCCCGGCGCAGTGCAGGGACGGCGGAACGAGGTCGTGGTGCAGCGCGAGCACCGTCTTGACCAGCCCGGCGATGCCCGCGGCGGACTCCAGGTGGCCGAGGTTGCCCTTGACCGAGCCGAGGAGCAGAGGCTGGTCCGGGTCGCGGCCCGCGCCGAGCACGGCGCCGAGCGCCCCCGCCTCGATCGGGTCGCCCAGCGGGGTGCCGGTGCCGTGCGCCTCGACGTAGTCGATGTGCGCCGGGGTGAGCCCGGCCCGCCCGCAGGCGGTCGTCAGCAGGGCCCGCTGCGCCGCGGGGTTGGGCGCCAGCAGACCGTTGGAGCGGCCGTCGGAGTTGACGGCCGTGGCGCGGATGACGGCGAGGACGCGGTCACCGTCCCGCTCGGCGTCGGACAGCCGCTTCAGCAGCACGGCCGCGCACCCCTCCCCGCGTCCGATGCCGTCGGCCGCCGCGGAGAACGGCTTGCACCTCCCGTCCGGGGCGAGGGCGCCCGCCCGCCGGAACGCGACGGTGACGGTGGGGGAGAGCAGCAGGTTGACCCCGGCCGCGATCGCCGTGTCGCACTCGCCCGTGCGCAGGCTGACGCAGGCCTGGTGCACGGCGACCAGCGAGGAGGAGCAGGCGGTGTCGACGGCCACGCTCGGTCCGCGCGTGTCCAGCACGTACGCCAGCCGCCCCGCGGTCACGCCCAGCGCGCCGCCGGCCGGTGCCCAGGGGTCGACGGCGGCCGGGTCGGCGCCGGTCAGCGAGCCGTACTCCGGGGCGGAGACACCGACGAAGACACCGGTGACGGTGCCGGCCAGGGATGCCGCCGGGACGGCCGCGTGGTCGAGCGTCTCGTGGACGACCTCCAGCAGGATCCGCTGCTGCGGGTCCATCACCGCGGCCTCGCGCGGCGAGATGTGGAAGAACTCCGCGTCGAACCCGGCGATGTCGTCGAGGTAGCCGCCGTACGGGAGGGCGTCGGCGGGCGGGAAGGCGGTGAAGTCGCGCCACCGGTCCTCCGGCACCCGCCGGATCGCGTCGACGCCCTCGCTCAGCAGCCGCCAGTAGTCGCCCGGGCCGTGCACACCGCCCGGCAGCCGGCAGCCGACGCCGATGACCGCGACGGGTTGAGCGGACGCCGGCGACGGAACGGGCGACCCCGCCGGCGCAGCGGTCGCCGGGCCGCACAGGTGCGCCACCAGGGCGTCACCGGTGGGCGCCTCCCACAGCAGCGTCGCCGACAGCTCACGGCCCGTCACCCGGGAGAGCTCCCCGGCCAGGACGACCGCCTCCCGTGAGGACATGCCGAGGTCCGTCAGCGGCCGGTCCATCGCCACGTTCTCGACGGCCGTGCCGGTCCAGGCCGCCACCCGTTCGGCGATCAGGCGGCGCAGCGCGCTCTCGTCGACGGCCCTCACCCGGCGGTCCCCGGCGCGTAGGCACCCTCCAGATAGCGTTCGCGGGTCAGCGCCCGCGACACCTTGCCGCTGGAGGTGCGGGGCACCGTGCCCGGCGGGACCACGACGACGTCGGCGAGCCGCAGCCCGTGCCGCGCGGAGACGGCCGCGCGCACCGCGCGGGCGAGGGCCGGCAGGTCGGTGTCCGCGAGGCTCGTGCCGCGTGCGTGCTCGGCGACCACGACCACCCGTTCACCCGGCTCGCCGGGGACCGCGAACGCGGCGAGCCGGTCGCGCCGCACGGCCGGGTGCGCGTCCTGGACCGTCGCCTCCAGGTCCTGCGGATAGTGGTTGCGGCCGTCGACCACGATCAGGTCCTTCAGGCGGCCGGTGACGATCAACTGCCCGTCCAGGACCGTTCCCAGGTCACCGGTGCGCAGCCAGTCCCCGGGTCCGGCCGTGACGTCGGCGAAGGAGGCGCCGAAGACGCGCCGGGTCTGCCGGTCCTGCCGCCAGTAGCCGCGCCCCACGTTGGGACCGCGCACCCAGATCTCCCCGACCTCCCCCTCGGACAGCCGGACGCGGGACACCGGATCGGCGATGCCCACCTCCTGGCCCGCCGGAGTGCCGCAGCCCGCCAGCGGCACGGCCCGGGGATCGTCGGGCCGCGCCGGCAGCGCCTTCCCGGCGGCGAGGGCGTCGCGGTCGAGAGAGAACCGGCGCAACGGCTCCCCGGGCCGGGCGGCACTGACGAAGACGGTGGCCTCGGCGAGACCGTACGACGGGCAGTGGGTGTCCGGCGCCAGTCCCCGCTCGGCGAACGCCGCGTGGAAGCGGTCGGCCGTGCCGGGTCGGACCGGTTCGCTGCCGTTGATGAGCGCGGCGACACCGTCCAGCCGCAGGTCGGCCTTCTGCGCGTCGGTGACGGCCGAGGCGCAGTAGTCGTAGGCGAAGTTGGGCGCGGCGCTCACCGCGCGCGGATGGGCCGCCAGCAGCCGCAGCCAGCGCGCCGGCTCGTGCAGGAACGCCACCGGATCCATGAGCACCGACAGCAGGCCCCGGACGACCGGGGCGGCGACGCTCAGTACGAGACCCATGTCGTGGTAGAGCGGCAGCCAGCCCACGCAGGTGACCGGACGGTCGTCGGCGCCGTAGGCGGTCAGCGCCTGACGGGCGTTGGCGACGACGTTGGCGTGGGTGATCTCCACACCGGCCGGTGTCCGGGTCGAGCCGGAGGTGTACTGGAGGTAGGCGACCGCCGAGTCGTCCGGCGGGACGGGCCGCCCCTCCCCGGCGGCGGCGTCCGGTACCCGGTCCGCCACGACGACCCGCACCGGCGTGCCCCCGCTCTCACACAACTCCCGTACCTCTTCGGCGGCCTGACTGGTGGTCACGACCGTTGTGGGACGCGCGTCGGCCAGGACCGCCGAGAGCCGGTCGCCGTGCCCGGGCAGGCCGGGCGGATACAGCGGTACGGCGACCAGCCCGGCGGTCTGCGCGGCGAGGAAGGCGGTGACGTACTCCGTGCCCTGCGGGCACAGCAGCGCGACCCGGGATCCGGGCTCGGCCTCCTCGGCGAGCCGGGTGGCCAGCGCCCGCACCCGCAGGTCGAGGCGCCGCCAGGTCAGGGTGCGGTGCACGCCACGCGCCCGCGCGGCCGGGTGGTCGACGAAGGTGAACGCCCGGCGGTCGGGGGTGTGTTCGGCCCAGTGCCGCACGTACTCCGGCAGACTCCGGTACGCGGGCGCGAGCGGGGGGCGGCGGGTGTCCATCGGGGATGGCTCCTCACATCGCGGGATCGGGTTGCGGTCGGGCGGTGCCGGGCGGGTCAGAGCGGGATGTTGCCGTGCCGGCGCTGCGGCATCGGGCCGCGCTTGCCGCGCAGCGCACGCAGGGCACGGCAGATCTGGGCGCGGGTGTCGCGCGGGGCGATGACGGCGTCGACGTATCCGCGTTCGGCGGCGGGATACGGCGTCCCGTGCGTGCTCTCGTAGGCGGCGACGAGCCGGGCGCGCAACGCCTCCGGGTCCTCGGCGGCGGCCAGTTCACGCCGGTGCAGCACGCCCACGGCACCCTCGGCGCCCATGACGGCGATGCGCGCGGTGGGCCAGGCGAGGTTGATGTCGGCGCCCAGGTGCTTGGAGCCCATCACCGCGTACCCGCCGCCGTAGGCCTTGCGCACCACGACGGTGACCTTGGGGACGGTCGCCTCGGCGTAGGCGTACAACAGCTTGGCGCCGCGCCGGATGATCCCGGCCTGCTCCTGGCGGACGCCGGAGAGATAGCCGGGGACGTCGGCGAACGTCAGCAGAGGGATGCCGAACGCGTCGCAGAACCGTACGAAGCGCGCGGCCTTCTCGGAGGCGTCGATGTCGAGGACACCGGCGGCGTGCAGCGGCTGGTTGGCGACGACACCGACCGGGCACCCCTCGACGAGGGCGAACGCGCAGACGATGTTCGGCGCGAACAGCTGGTGCACCTCCAGCAGTTCGCCGTTGTCGACGACGGCGCGCAGGATGTCGCGCATGTCGTAGGCCTGCCCCGGCCGGTCGGGCACCACCTCGTCGAGCCGCGCGCCGTCCGGCGCGGGCGCCGGCGCGTACTGCGGCGGGTGCTCGAGGTTGTTGGCGGGCAGGTACGACAGCAGGTCGCGCACGGTGTCCAGGGCGTCCACCTCGTCGGCGGCGAGGAAGTGGGCGTTGCCGTTGACGGTGTTGCTGGTGCGGGCGCCGCCGAGGTCCTCGGCGTCGGTGCGTTCGCCGGTGACCGTCTCGATGACGTCGGGTCCGGTGACGAACATGTGCGAGGCGCCGTCCACCATCACGGTGAAGTCGGTGATGGCCGGCGAGTACGCGGCCCCGCCGGCGCACGGCCCGAGGACGACCGAGATCTGCGGGATCACCCCGGACGCCTTGACGTTGCGGCGCACCAGCTCGGCGTAGAGGGCGAGCGAGGCGACGCCCTCCTGGATGCGGGCGCCGCCGCCGTCGTTGAGCCCGATGACCGGGCAGCCCGTCTTCAGGGCGAGGTCCATCAGCGCGACGGTCTTCTCACCGAACGCCTCGCCCATGCTGCCGCCGTAGACCGTGGGGTCCTGGGCGAACACACAGACCGGACGTCCGTCGACCGTCCCGTACCCGGTGACCACCCCGTCGCCGTAGGGACGACGGGCACCGTCCCCCCGGCCCCGGACGAACAGGCCGGTCTCGGTGAAGGAGCCCGCGTCCAGCAGCAGGTCGATCCGCTCGCGGGCGCCGAACTCCCCGCGCCGTCTCGGCCCGCCCGGAGCCACCGCCCGCGCCCAGCGGCTCTCCAGATCGGCCAGGCGCCCGGACGTGCCGTCGGGCACCCGCGCCGCCGTCTCCCTCGTCCGGGATGTCGTCGCCTCTCGTGTCACAGCCACCTCCGAAAAGTGGCTTCGAATATGGCAGCGAGACGGCGGAGGACCGGAGCGAACGCGGCTACGTGTGCGGGAGGTGAGTCCCGGGGGAACCAGGTTCGTTCCCCCATGACAACAGGCCGGTGGCGGGGCCTATTCGACCTTGGCCCAGTCGAGGGTGCGTTCGACCGCCTTCTTCCAGCCCGTGTAACCCTCCTCGCGCTGATCGTCGGACCACTGGGGCTCCCAGCGCCTGGACTCCTGCCAGTGGGTCCGCAGTTCGTCCGTGTCCCGCCAGAACCCGGTGGCCAGACCCGCCGCGTAGGCGGCGCCGAGCGCGGTGGTCTCGGCGACGACGGGGCGGCTGACGGGGACGCCGAGGACGTCCGCCTGGATCTGCATGCACAGGTCGTTGGCGGTCACACCGCCGTCGACCTTGAGCACGTCGAGGTGGACTCCGGAGTCCTGCTCCATGGCCTCGACGACGTCGCGGCTCTGGTAGCAGATGGCTTCCAGGGTCGCCCGGGCGAGGTGGCCGTTGTCGTTGTAACGGGCGAGACCGACGATGGCGCCCCGGGCGTCGGAGCGCCAGTACGGGGCGAACAGGCCCGAGAACGCGGGAACGAAGTACATGCCGCCGTTGTCCTCGACGGTACGGGCCAGCGTCTCGCTCTCGGCCGCGGTGCTGATGATCTTCATCTGGTCGCGCAGCCACTGCACCGCGGACCCGGTCACCGCGATGGAGCCCTCCAGGGCGTAGATCGCCGGGCTGTCGCCGAACTGGTACGCCACGGTGGTCAGCAGACCGTGCTGCGACCGCACCAGCTCCGTACCGGTGTTGAGCACGAGGAAGTTGCCGGTGCCGTACGTGTTCTTCGCCTCGCCCGGCGCGTAGCAGACCTGTCCGACGGTGGCGGCCTGCTGGTCACCGAGCACCCCGCTGATCGGGATGGCGGTCCGCAGGGGCCGGGAGGAGCGGGTGACGCCGAACGCCTCGCGGTGGGAGGAGGGGTTGATGGTGGGCAGCATCTCCCTGGGGATGTCGAAGAAGCCCAGCAGCTCGTCGTCCCAGTCGAGGGTCTCCAGGTCCATGAGCATGGTGCGGCTGGCGTTGGTCACGTCGGTGGCGTGGATCCCGCCGTCGGGGCCGCCGGTCAGGTTCCACAGGACCCAGGCGTCCGTGTTGCCGAACAGGGCGTGGCCCGCCCGCGCGGCCTCGCGGACGCCGTCGACGTTCTCCAGGATCCACTGGATCTTGCCGCCGGAGAAGTAGGTCGCCGGCGGCAGCCCCGCCTTGCGGCGGATGACGTCGCCGCGGCCCGAGCGTTCCAGGGCCGCCGCGATGGAGTCGGTGCGGGTGTCCTGCCACACGATGGCGTTGTAGTAGGGGCGTCCGTTGCGCGGATCCCACACCACGGTGGTCTCCCGCTGGTTGGTGATGCCGATCGCCGCCAGGTCCTCCGGGGACAGGTTGCCGTTGCGCAGGGCGGTCTGCATCACGGAGTTGGTGCGCTCCCAGATCTCCACCGGGTCGTGCTCGACCCACCCGGACTGCGGAAGGATCTGGGTGTGCTCCAGCTGGTGCCTCGCCACCTCGTTGCCGGAGTGGTCGAAGATCATGAAACGGGTGCTGGTGGTCCCTTGGTCCACCGCGCCCACGAAGTCAGCCATGGGATGCCGCCTCTGTTGCGGGGGTCAGCGCTCGGGGGTGGGGACGCGGCCGGGAGGCTCCGGCTCTCCTGTCGGCAGGAACCGGCCGACGAGGACCTTGTACAGGCCGGCGCCCACCAGGCCGCCGATCAGGGGACCGAGGATCGGCACCCAGAAGTAGAGGTTCCCGTACTGATCTCGCCAGGCGCTCCCGTACCCCGTGAGGAAGCTGGCCAGCCGGGGTCCGAAGTCACGGGCGGGATTGATCGCGTACCCCGCGTTCGTCCCCCAGGCCATGCCGATGCCCACGACGATCAGACCGACGATGAACGGTGCCAGGTTCGCGCCGGGCGGGTTGTTGAGCAGATCCGTGACGGCCAGGATCATCAGCAGCAGGATGGCGGTGCCGATGATCTGGTCGCGGAAGGCGCCCCACTCGTACACCGGCAGGTTGGTGTTGCCGTTGGCCGGGAGCGTGGAGAAGACGCCCTGTGTCTTGATGGTGTGACCGGGGTCCGCCTTGGCCAGTGCCTCGGTGTAGTTCCAGCGCACGATGAGGGCCGCGACGAAGGCGCCCGCCGTCTGGGCCACCGCGTACGGCGCCACCTTGCTCCACGGGAATCCCTTGAATGCTGCCAGGGCGACGGTCACCGCGGGGTTGAGATGGGCGCCGCTCAGCCGGGCGGCGACGTAGACGCCCAGGGTGACGCCGATACCCCAGGCCCACGCGATGCTGTCGTGGTCTCCGAGGCCTCCCGGCGGTGTCGTCAGCGCCCCGCCGGCGACCACCTGGGCCACCACGCCACAGCCGAAGAGGATCAGGATCATCGTGCCGGCGAACTCGGCCAACAGTTCGCCGACCAACCCGGACCTTTTGAGTCGCTCAGCCATGAAAGCCCCGCTTCCCACCGGCACGGGACCGGTGTCGACTGCCCGAGCACTTCTCAGATCAGAATAGGGCGGTCATGAAGTAAGCGCAGATATAGGTAGATGTTCGGTTTTCCGGATTTTGGGATATAATCCGCTGCTTGCCCGCACAAGTCGGCGAAGAGCGGGCGCCCGGCGGAATGGTTGCACCGGGCCGTGGTGACATCCGTCACGCGGGCTTCTCGTGTGTACGCCGCCCGGTAGTACTTGGCGCGCGGGCGATATAGGCGGATCTGCCGCCCGCAAGCGGACATACGGTGCGCGTGATCCGGTGGCGCGGGCCGGAATCGGTCGGTTCGCGCCGTCCGCCCGACGGGGGCGGCGTTCTGGCGGGGCGTCAGCTGCCGGCGCCGTGCGCCCGAGGCGGGTCTGCACACCCCCGGGCCGGTTTCAAGGGCCGTCGGCGGCTACGAGGCGGGGTAGTAGCGAGGGTCGTTGCCGCTTGCTCACCCACGTTTGAGAATGGCGGCGCCCAGAAGGCGTCACCGCAGGTCAGGCATAGCGTCCAGGCAGGACGAGCCCACCGGAGGCGCACTCGAGACGACCGAGCGAGGCCCGCATGAAGCACCGCAGGACAACGCGCCACCGGCACATAGCCATCGCCGCCGTCGCCCTTGGCGCGCTGGCGATACCGTCCGCCGCCATGGCCTGTATGGACGACCCGAGCGCCGAGGGCGCCGAGTCCTACGGTCAGTGGAGGGACGGGACGAACACCTCATGGGGCGAGCGATGGGGCAGTGGCGACGCCACCTCGCGGCCCGGGGCGTCGGCCTCACCGACGGCTACCGCGCCCGCCTCGACGGCGCCCACCGCACCGGCCTCGACGGCGCCCACCGCGCCCAGGACGTCGACGGCCCCCACGGCTTCCGCGAGCGCCTCCGCCCCGGCGTCCACCGCCGCGGCTCGCATCGTGGCCCTGGTCAACGGCGAGCGCGGCAAGGCCGGCTGCTCCCCGGTCACCCTGAACGCCCAGCTCACCAAGGCCGCCCAGGCCCACAGCGCGGACATGGCGAGCCACCGCAACATGTCGCACACGGGCTCCGACGGATCGAACCCGGGCGAACGCATCACGCGCGCCGGCTACACCTGGAGTTCCTACGGCGAGAACGTCGCGTACGGATACTCCACCCCGGAGCAGGTCATGGCGGGCTGGATGGCCAGCCCCGGCCACAAGCGCAACATCCTCAACTGCGGCTTCAAGAACATCGGCGTCGGCCTCGCGCAGCCCGGCAACTACTGGACGCAGGACTTCGGCACGCCCCGCTGACGCCGGCCCCGACCGGCCCGGGCACGGCGGGCCCCGTCGGCCTCCGGTGACCCCGACCAGCTGTGCGAGTCGAGCGGGCCCTCCTCGGAGAGGGCCCGCTCGACGTTCGTACCGGGGGACCGGTCCCGGCGCGGAGGAGGGAGAGCCGTCGTACGGCTCCCGTACGCCCCGTCACCCGCCCCCGCGCCCGCCGCCGGTCAGCCGGCCGGATCGAGCACGACCGGCAGTTCCGCGAGGCCGCGGAAGGCGGGGAAGGGAACCTCCATCCATCGGGGCTCCCCCGCGGGGTCGGCCAGGGTCATCCCCGGGAACCGGCCGAACAGCCGGGTGAGGGCCAACTCCATCTCCAGCCGGGCCAGCGGGGCTCCCAGGCAGTAGTGGTTGCCGTGCCCGAACCCCAGATGGGCGTTCTTGCTGCCCGGCCGCGTCACGTCGAACTCGTCCGGGGCGTCGAACTTGCGCGGATCGCGGTTGGCCGAACTGAGCGCGATCTGGACCAGGGCGCCCTTCGGGATCCGCGTCCCGGCGTACTCCACGTCCTCGGTCGCGTAGCGGAACGTCGAGCTCTCCACGGAGCCGTCGTAGCGCAGCACCTCCTCGACCGCCGGACCGATCAGCTCCGGGTTCTCCCGGACGGCGCCGAGCTGCGCGGGATGGGACAGGAGGTGGTGGACGGCGTTGCCGATCAGGTACGCGGTCGTCTTGTGCCCCGCGAACATCAGCAGGAACACCGTGGAGACCAGCTCGCTCTCGGTGAGCCCGCCGTCCGTGTCGCGCACCTCGGTGAGCGCGCTCAGCAGATCGTCACCCGGGCGGTCGCGCTTGGCCGCGAGCAGCTCCGTGAAGTACGCGTGCAGATCCTCCTCCGCCTTCTGCTGCGCCCGCTTGGACTCCGGGCTGAAGCCGGTCTGCGCCACCGTGGTGGACAGGTGCTGCATCCGCGGCCGCTCCTGCGGCGGCACCCCGAGCAGTTCGCAGATCACGATGATCGGCAGCGGGAACGCGAACGCGGGCAGCAGGTCGAAGGGCTCCCGGGTCGGGCACGCGTCGAGCAGCTCCTCGACGATCTCCCGCACGCGCGGCCGCAGTGCCTCCACCCGCCGCGGGGTGAACGCAGAGCTGACCAGCTTGCGCAGCCGGGTGTGCTTGGGCGGGTCGGAGTTGAGCATGTTGTCGTCCAGCGCCACGGACGAGTCGCCGAAGATCCTCCGGTAGGCGTCCATGGCCCCGTACATGTCCTTGCTCAGCCGCGGGTCCGACAGGGCGGCCCGCGCGTCCTCGTACCGTGTGATCAGGTACGTCTCGTTGCCGTGCGGCGGTCTCATGGGACAGACCGGCGCCGCCTCCCGGAGCTGGGCGTAGACCGCGTGCGGGTCGCGCCGGTACTCCGGGGTGCACCGCTCGGCCGCGGTGACGGCGTCCTGTGTGGTGGTCACGGACGGCTCCTCAGGTCGAAGAGGGTCTCGGCGTTGCCGCCGAGGATGAGCTGCTGCGACGCCTTGTCGACCGGCAGCTTCTCGATCATGCGGATGGAGTCCTCCAGTGGCGCCGCCATCGGCGGTGAGTCGGTGCCGAACAGCATCCGTTCGGGCCCCAGCACCTCCGCGTTCAGGCTCAGGTGCGCCGGGCTGAACGGGCTCGTGTCGACGTACATGCGCCGGAGTGCCGCGGCCGGGTCGGCCGTCGGCGCCTCGGCCGGCGGGCGTGGGGCCGAGGCCGCCGCGGCGGGCCCGCCGGTGGGCGGCGCGCCCCCGGACCAGTGCCGGGGGCGCGCCGCGGTCTGCAGGCGCTCCGGCAGCAGCGCCATGGCGCCGCCGCCCGTCGCGCCGATCAGCCGCAGACCGGGGTACTTGTCCAGCCATCCCGCGAACGCGATCATGGCCAGGCCGATGGTGAGGTCGCCGAACCGGCCGATCTGCTCGACGAAGCCGATCTCCTCGACCCGTTCCGTGCCCACCGGTTCGGCCGGGGCGTGCACCAGGACCGGCACTCCCGCCTCCGCGGCCAGCGCGAAGAAGGAGTCGGCGCGCGGGGAGCCGAGCAGCTCCCCGTGGACGCTGGACGTGGTGATCAGGCCGACGAAGGCGGGGTCCGCCAGCGTCTCCCGCACCCCCTCCAGGTGATCGTCGTCACCGAACGGGTTGGCGTACACGTAGCCGCGCAACTGGTCCGGGAACCTGGCGATCAGGCCTGACATCCAGGCGTGGAAGCCGCGCAGCCGGTCGCGTGGCTGGGCGTAGTTGTCGACGCCCGGGACCCGCGCCATCGCGCCGGCGCCGACGGGGCTGCCGATGATGGTCAGGTCGATCCCGGCCTCGGCGCGAGCGGCGAGCATGCCGTCGACGTCGGTCAGGCTCGGGGGCATGGGGAAGCGTTCGGCCGCCTCCGGTGGGGACAGGTGCCCGTGGATGTCGATGATCATGTGTCGCTTCCCGGGTTCGGTGAGAGGGCGTGGGCGACCGCGGCGCAGTCCTCGTCACCCAGCCCCTGCTCGGTGGCGCGGACGTGGGTCTCGGCCGCGGCGGCCGCCAGCGGCAGGCTCAGGCCGGCCGCCGCTGCCTGCTTGGAAGCGAGCATGAGGTCTTTCGCCATCAGGCGCAGCCGGAAGTCCGGCTCGTCGAAGCGGCCGGAGGCCAGGCGCCTGGACTTGAACGCCATGACGGGCGAGGCGAAGCCGCTGCCCGCGATGGTCTTGAGGACCAGCTGCCGGTCGAGTCCGGAGGCGGCCGCCAGTTCGGTGGCCTCGGCCATCGCCTGCACCTCCACACCCATCAGCAGGTTGAGGAGCAGCTTCATCCGCATGCCGGAGCCGAGTGCGCCCAGATGGACGACCTCCTTGCCCAGCGTCTCCAGCAGCGGCCGGCCGGCGTCGAACACCGACTCCTCGCCGCCGACGAACAGCCGCAGTTCGCCGTCGCGGGCGTGGTCGCGGTTGCCGAGCATGCCGACGTCCAGGACCGACGGGAGGTTGCCGGCGATCTGGACGACCTCCTCGGGCGCGACGGTGCTGGCGCAGATCAGCGTGCCGGGGTAGGAGCCCCCGGCCAGTACTCCGTCCGGTCCGCGCAGCACGTCGCCGAGGGCCTCGCCGTCGGCGACGGTGCACAGGGCGGCGGTCGTGCCCGCCACGGCGTCAGCGGGGTGGGCCGCCACGAAGGCGCCCGCCGCGGCGAGCGGCTCGGCTCGCTCCGCGGTACGGTTCCAGACCCGCACCCGGACACCCTGGTCGAGGAGGCGGCCGGCCAGGCCGGTGCCCATCCGGCCGAGGCCGAGTACGGCGACGGGGCCGTCGGGTATGCGCGTCATGACGCCACCCCCACGGTCTCCTTGACGATGCGGAACCGCAGCGACTGGGTCGAGTCGACCCACTGGCGCAGCGGGGCCACCAGCGCCCGGTGCTCCTCGCTCTGCTGCCACGCGAAGAAGTGCTCGGGCGTCTCCCACTCGCTGGTGATCACCCACTGGCGGGAGTCGTCCACGGGTTCGCCCAGCCTCTCGACGATGTGGCCGGGGGTGCGGGCGACGGACTTTCGGATCTGGTCGTACAGCTTCAGGAACCCCTGCTCGCCGCCCTCGATCACGCGGACGGTGAACACGACGGACAGGTTCCCGGCCGAACGGCCGTTTCGTTCAGTGCCCATGTCTCCTCCTGATGGTGAGATCCGGCAGGACACGACTCCCACCGACTCATGACCCCCAGGCGGACGCAACTCCGAACGGGGCGGAGGCCGGGCGGCACAAGGGGTTCACGCTCCGTCGTTGGGCCGTTCGGGTGGGTGACGGGACGTCGGGTCCGCCGCGCCGCCGGCCCGTCAGAGGCCCCCGGCCGGCGCCTCGTCCGCCCCCTGTCCACCGCCGGGGGACCGCGTCAGGAAGCGGCTCATCTCGCGCGCCACGATCTCGGGCCGGTCGAGCGTGGACAGCACGTACGCGTCGGGCACCTCGGCGTACCGGCCCGCGGGCAGCAGCTCGGCGAGACGGCGGCCGTGCTCGGGCGGCATCACCCGGTTGTCGGGCGACCACAGCACGAGCGTCTCGCCGGTGAATCGGCGCAGCGCCTCGGTGTCGCGGGCGAGTTGCCGCTTGTCGAACGGTCCGCGGCAGTAGGCGAGCAGGTCACGCCGGACGGCGGAATCGCTCAGCACCGGCTCGGTCCAGCGGTGGACGAGGTCGTCGGCCAGCGGTCGCCGGGCCATCCGCCCGAGCAGCGGGGGCAGTCGGCGGAGCCGTCCGACGCGCAGCTGGCGGGCGGCGAGCCGGAGGCCGCCCGGCAGCCGGACGGCGAGGGACACCATCCGGCCGGGCAGGCCGGGCGGGAAGTTGTCGAACGCCTCGCGCGGAAGGATCACCAGTCGGCCGCGCGCCGGTCCAGGCCGTGCGCGGTGGGGAAGAGCGCCCCGCCCCAGTCGGTGTGCACCAGGGTGAAGCCGTCGAGGCGCAGTGCGTCGAGGAAGTCGGAGACCAGACGGACCTGCCCGCGCAGGGTGAGGTCGGCGCCCGGGTTCATCGGCCGGCGGTGGGCCCCGAGCGGCAGGACGGGGCGCAGGTATCGGAAGCCGTGAGGGAGCAGGGGCATGACCCGGTCCCACAGCGTGCGGTCCATCAGCAGCCCGTGGAGAAGGACGACCGGTGGCCCCGATCCCGTGTCGTCGTACTCGATGACCCCGGCCGGTAACACGACGTTCCTCATGGCAGCCTCCGAACGAAGAGCGACGCCTCCGATTGTCGGGGGCGCGGACTCCCGGGGGCGGCGCCCGCGGCGAGTCGCCCCGGACGGGGCGCGGCGCCCGCCGTCAGTCGCGCCGGACGGGACGCGGGCGCGCTGGGCGGGCGAGCGGGGCCGGGTGCGCTCGGCGGGCGAGTGTCAGGACCGGATGCCAGTCTGAGGTGCACAGGATCTGCGAAAGGCACTCGTCATGATCACCACTGACTTCGCTCCCGGCTCCCCCTGCTGGCTCGATCTCGGTACCCCCGACGTCCGCGCCGCCGCGGCCTTCTACGGCGCGGTGCTCGGCTGGGAGTACGAGTCCATGGGCGAGGGGGAGGACATGGAAGGCGGCATGTTCCGCAAGGACGGCAAGATCGTCGCCGGTCTCGGCAAGCTGACCGAGGAGGGGGCGCGCTCGGCCTGGATGATCTACTACGGCGTCACCGACGCGGACGCGACGACCCAGATCGTGGAGCGTCTGGGCGGCACCGTGCGGGTGGCTCCCACGGATCTCGACGACTGGGGCCGCATGGCGCAGTACAGCGACCCGCTGGGCGGCCAGTTCGCCGTGTGGCAGCCGGGGACCAACAAGGGCGTCGACCTGGTGGACGAGCCGGGCTCGCTCTCGTGGACCGAGCTGTTCACGACCGACGCGTCGGCCGCGAAGGAGTTCTACGGGTCCGTCTTCGGCTGGGAGTTCAGTGACATGGAACTGCCGGGCGGCGCGGGCACGTACTCCCTCATCACGCCCGCCGGGCTCCCGCAGGAGCGCATGCACGGCGGCGTGATGCAGCTCCGCGCGGAGGACCTGTCCCTGACGGACGGACGGCCGTACTGGCACCCGGTCTTCGCCGTCGCCGACTGCGACGAGGCGGTCGCCAAGGTCACCGGGAACGGCGGCGGCGTGCAGATGGGACCCGAGGACGCGGAGGGCGTGGGCCGGCTGGCCATCTGCCTCGACCCGGCGAACGCGGACTTCGTGGTGCTCTCCCCGGTCGGCGGCTGAAGTCCCTCCGGGTGCCGCCTCACGGCGCGGACAGGGAGACGCACGTCACATGTCGCCATGTCACATCGCGCCGAGCCGTTCCGTCCTAGGTGTGCAGCCAACGGCAACGGCGAAGGAGCACACCATGGACGCCCGACTGAACCTCTTCACCAACGCGACCGCAGGCAAGTTCCTGAAGCACCTCGTCTCGGCGGGCCGCGTCCTCTCGGACTCGGCGCTGCCCGCCGCGACACAGGAACTGGTCAAGCTCCGCGCGAGCCAGATCAACGGGTGCGGTTTCTGCACCGACATGCACACCAAGGACGCCCTCGCCGCGGGGGAGTCTCCGGTGCGCCTCAGCCTGGTCGCGGCGTGGCGGGAGGCCACGGTCTTCACCGAGGCCGAGCGCGCCGCCCTGGAGCTGGCGGAGCAGGGCACCCGCACCGCCGACGCGTCCGGCGGCGTCACGGACCAGGCCTGGGCGAACGCCGCCAAGCACTACGACGAGGAGCAGCTCGGCGCGCTGGTCTCCCTGATCGCCCTCATCAACGCCTTCAACCGGATGAACGTCGTCGTCCAGCAGCCCGCCGGCGACTACCAGCCCGGTCAGTTCGCGTAGCCGGTCGTGGACCCGGAGGCCGGTGCGGTCGCGCACCGGCCCTTCGGGCGTCGCCGGGCGGACCGGACCGGACATCCCGTCTCACGAGAGCCGGCTCTGGTCGCAGGGCGCCGGATAGGAGCTCGCCGCGGCGGCGTAGGGCAGGCACGCCCCGTCCTCGGGGGCGTACCGCATGAGGTGGACGCGCACCCGGTCCGTGTAGGGGCGGACGCGTGCCGGGATGCCGTTCTCCTTCTGCACGATCCACGTCGCCGTACGGTAGGCCGCCGCCAGGTTGAGCACCGGATCTCCGGCCACGCCCTCCAGTTGGGGAGCGAGCGTGCACAGCATGCGGCCGAGGGCGGCGATCGACATCTCGGGAGCCAGCGGAGGCTCCGGAACGCGTTTCTGCTGCTCCTCCGGCAGGTAGTACCGCAGGACCCGTGGCGTCCAGCGGGCGATGCCGTACTCGTCCTTGGCCGGATCGCTCAGGTGCGGATCGAAGTCGGACTCGGCCTTGAGGATCGCGGCGACGAGGGCGGGCGACACCTGGGGCGCGGCACAGGAGGTACCGGCCGCGACGATGGCCGGACGGTAGCGCTGCGGAATGTCGGCGTCCGGGCTGAACCAGACCTCGGTGGCCGCGGCATTCGCCGCGTCGCTCCGGGGCGGTGACGCGGCGCTGGTGGTGGCGAGCAGCAGACAGGTGAGGCCGATCCCCGCACATCGCCACAACGGCCGACGCCCGCGCAGAGGGGAACGCCCGCGACCGTCCCGTCGCGCGGGAGGCCGGTGGGACGATGCCGGATGCCGCGGGGTGACCGGGGACTGCGCGGCGCCGGTCCCGGTGCGCACGGTGGCGGTGGCCGCGGGGTGCGCGGTGCCGGGGTCGGTGGCGGTGCTGGTGGGGGTGGCGGGGGTGGTGGCTGTGGCCGGAGGTTCGGACGCGACGGGGGGAGGCCCGGCAGGAGACGCCGTGGGGTGCGCGTCAGCGGTCGGGGATTCCGCCAGTGACGCCCAGAGCGCGCGACGTCTCGCCTCCCACTCCGCCACGTCGCCGCCGCACGCCTCCACGTACGCGGCGAGAACCGCGGCGCTCGGAAGCTTCCTGCCCGCCGCCGCGGCGGCCAGGGTCGAGGCGGCGAAGTGGGTGCGCGCGGCGAGGCGTTGGTAGGACGGCGACCCCGCGGCACGCCGCAGCCTGCGCAGATCCTGGGCGAAGAACGCGAGCGGGCCGCCGCCCGGGTCGAGCGGCCGTTCCTGCCTGCCCATGAAGGACTCCCCCGATGCGGCCGGCCCCGGCGGCCGGATTGTCTGCCAATTGTCCACAGGTTGTACACCCGCACAAAGGATCTGGTGAGAGCTGCTTTGCTGCTCGTACCCGGGCCTTGTGCGGGTGCCCTTCCGGGGCCGGGCCCTCAGGCCGCCGACCACCGACCACGGTCACGCCCGGGACCCATCACGACCACGACCACCAAGACGACACGACCACGACCCACGACCACCAGGACCTCAACGAGCAAGACCACGACCGGAGAAACGGGGAACACCATGAGAAGACCCGAGCAGGGCGGCGGCGGCCGAAGACCACACGGCCGCCTCCGTCTGCTGCGGCTCCTGCTCACCGCCGCCGTCGCGGCCGCCTGTCTGGCGCTGCCGACCGCCGCACCGGCGACCGCCGCGCCGGCCGTCGACACCTGCGCGCCACTGAAGTCCGGAGCGAGCATCGCCGCCGAGGACGCGGTCGACGTCGCCTGCCGCTACGTGAACTGGACCTACGCCTGGGGCGGCGGCCACGCCGCGGGTCTTCCGGGCCCCAGCCAGGGCATGCTCGACCCGACGGACCCGCTGTCCCTCAGGGACCCGGAGTTCTGGAGCTTCGACTGCATCGGCCTGGTGCGCTGGGCCTGGTACAAGTCCACGCGCCAGGACATCATCAGTGAGCGCACCACACAGTCCACCTGGCAGAACCCCGGATACGCGCACACCAGGTTCACCAAGGCACAGGGCGAGGCCCCTCTGCTGCCGGGCGACATCCTGTACTTCGGTGACGGCATCACCCATGTCGCCCTCTACCTCGGTGGAGGCAAGATCGTCGAGGCGCCCCATTCGGGCACCGTCATCCGGGTCGCCGACGCCAAGTGGGACCGCTACCAGGGAGCGCTGCGGCCCAACGTGCCGGGCACGTTCCCGGTGTGGGAGTACGACGGGCTCGGCAAGCACGTGAAGACGTGGGGCCAGCCCAACCTGCGCGCCGACTCCCACACGGGCAGCGCCGTCAACTGGCGCATCGACAACGGCATCTCGGTCGCCGTACGGGCCCTGTGCCAGCGCGTCGGGGAGCGGGCCACCGTCGACGGCATGGTGAACAACGTCTGGACGTACCTGCCGGACTACCGGAGCTGGATCAGCAACCTCTTCCTTCAGGGCCCGGCGGTCATGCCCGGGGTGCCGTCCTGCGGGGACTATCCGAGAATCGGCGGCACACTCGACGGCGCCGACTCCAACACCTCCTGCGGAGACGGCACCCAGCCCGACTCCGCCGGCGCCTGGACGGCCAAGTCCGCCACCCTGCTCGGCCGCACGGTCGAGCTGCGCTACAACAGCACCACCGCCTGCGCCTGGGGCCGCATCATCGGCGGCACCGTCGGCGACGAGGTCTGGGTCGACCGCAGTTCCGACGGCGGTGACACCTGGGACCCGATGCTCGGCTACACGACCGTCACCTCGGGCGGCGACGCGTACACCACGCAGTGGAACGACAACGGGCTGGTGATGCGTGCCTGCGGCACCAACGGCAAGGGCGGCTCCATCGTCTGCACGGGCTGGTTCTGAGGCCGCGTGCCCGCTCTCCCGCACCACCGCACGGCACGACTCCACAACTTCCCGACACCACCCGGAGAACCAGAGGAGAAGATGGCTTTCGTGAAGAACACCTCCCGTCGCCCGGCCGCCTGGCTGCGCACCCGCCTGGCCGCCACCGTCGGCGCGACCGTCCTCGCCACCGCCGGCACCGTGGTCGGCACGGCGGGCACCGCCCATGCCGACGGGCACGGTGTGGGCTGGTACGGCGTCTGGGCCACGGGCGTCAACATCCGCGCTGGCGGTGAGTTCTGCCACCTGTACCCGTCCACCTGGGAGTGCGACCGCATCGTCAACCAGGTCAGCGCCCCCGAGGCCGTCTACGTCTACTGCCAGGAGTACGGCGGCCAGAGCGTCGGCGGCAACCCGTACTGGCTGTGGGTGGCCCCCACGCACGGCGAACGCGGCTGGATGGCCAGCTACTACATCGACAACGTCACCAACTGGATCGACGGCGTCCCCGACTGCTGACCGTCCGGGGCGGCAGGCCCCACCGGCCGCCCGGGGCGGCGCTCGACCCGCCGGGACGGCGCCCAGCTCCGGGTCGGTTGGCTGATTCCGGCAGGTGACGAGGCGGCCGCGGCCACCGTGGGGGGTCCCGGCATGACAAGCTGTGCACTCCACTGCCCGAACCCAGGAGGCCACCATGGCTGCAGAACTCTCACCGCAGGAAGGTTCGGATCCGGACGGCGCCGAGACCCCCGCCCTCACGCCCGACGAGGACGGCCAGTACGACCTGAAGCGCAAGTTCCAGGAGGCGCTGGCGCGCAAGCGCGGCATGCAGGCGGACGCCGCAGAACACGCCGCGAACAGCGGGGCGTCGAAGGTCCGTGGTGCGCACGGCCCGGCCTCGAGCCAGCGGTCGTTCCGGCGCAAGAGCGGCGGCTGAGTCCCCGGCCCACCGCCCGGGACCCGGCCGCACACGGCCGGACCTGGCCGGACACGGCTCGACCAAGGTGTCGACGCCGTGTCGGCCGGGTCCCACCGGGGGACGAGGGACCACCCGGTCCCCGTCGTCTTCGTCCCCGCGGGGGCCCCGGCCCCGCCTCCTTCTGATCTTCCTCCCGCACGGGGGTTGTCCGGACATTAGGCCTGCTCTAGGGTCGGCTCGGTGCAAGCGCTTACTGCGTCTCCTGTCCGTCGGCCGTCCGAGGTGGACCGCATGTCCCCTTCTCCCGCCCGCCGCCGCGTCGCCGGCACCGGCGCCCTCGTCACCGGCAGCCACCTGCCCACCCTCAGAGCCCAGGACGACCGCGCCGAACCGGTCGCCGCCGCCCCCGGCTCGCTTCACGCCGTCCCCGACCGGCTCGACGCCGCTCCCGACCGGCTCGACACCGTCCGGCGACTCGCCGTCCACCAGCCCGCGCTCACGGGCCACCCCGTCCCCGCGGGCGGCACCGGTTCCGGTGACGACCCCCACTCCTCGGCCCTGTACGACGACCACCTCCACCGGGCCCCCGAGGAGCGCGCATGAGCATCCGCGTCAGTCACACCCACGGCGACCACATCGCGGTCGTCGCGGGCAACGGCACGGAGATCCTCCGCTACGTCTACCGCCCGGACCCCGAGGCCTTCGAGTCCCGCAAGCCGTACGCCCACCCGGTGCGCACCCTCGCCGGGCGCACGGTGACCGGCTACCGCCCGAACGACCACCGCTGGCACAAGGGCCTGCAGATGACGGCGAGTCACCTGTCGGGTCAGAACTTCTGGGGCGGCAACAGTTACGTCCACGGCCAGGGCTATCTGGCCCTGCCGGAACGGGTCGGCTCCATGCGCCACGACGGCTTTACCGACCTCGCCGTCACCGACGACCGGCTCACCTTCACCGAGGAGCTGGCCTGGGTGGAGAACGGCGGCGCCGAGTGGGCGCGCGAGGCACGCGGACTGACCGTCCACTCGGTCGACGAGGAGGCCGGCGCCTGGGCCCTGGACTGGTCCATCCACCTCACCAACCTGCGCGAGGAACCCCTCGCCTTCGGCTCCCCGACCACCGCGGGCCGTGAGATGGCCGGCTACACCGGCCTGCAGTGGCGCGGCCCGCGCGACTTCACCGGCGGCACCGCCTTCGCCCCGGACGCCGACGCCGGCGCCGAGAAGCTGATGGGCACCCAGGGCCCGTGGCTGGCCTTCACCGCCGAACACGACGAGGTCGACGCCCACTCCACGATCGTCTTCGCGCACGCGCCGGAGAACCTCGACGAGCGGCGCGCGATCCACGAGTCGCACTGGTTCGTGCGCTCCGAGCCGATCCCGACGGTCGCGTTCTCCTGGGCGTTCTTCGAGGAGTTCCGGCTGCCGCCCGGCGAGTCCTTCCGCTACCGCTACCGCGTCGTCTTCGCCGACGGCGCCTGGGACCGCGACCGCGTCGCCGCGCACCTGGAGGGCCTGGCATGGTGAGCGACCCCGCGCCGGCCCTCCCGCACCCCCTGCCCGGCGCCGTGGGCCTGTCCCACCTGAGCGCCTACGACTGGCAGGCCGCCGACGGCGTCTGCGGCGGCAGCCCCCATCTGCACCTGGTGTGCACGGAGGCGTACGTCGTCACCGGCGGACGGGGAGCCGTGCAGACTCTGAGCCCCGAGGGCTACCGCGACATCCCCCTGGAGCCCGGCTCCGTCGCCTGGTTCACCCCGGGCACCGTCCACCGCATGGTGCAGGGCGGCGGCCTGCGCGTCACCGTGCTGATGCAGAACAGCGGCCTGCCCGAGGCGGGCGACGCCGTCTTCACCTTCCCGCCCGAGGTGCTCGCCGACCCCGACGCGTACGCGGCCGCGGCCACCCTCCCGCCGGGCACGGGACCGGAGACGGCCGCGGCGGCCCGGCGCCGCCGGGACCTCGCCGTCGAGGGCTACCTCGCCCTGCGCGAGGCCCTCGTCGCCGGGGACGGCGGACCCTACCGGGAGTTCCAGCGGGCCGCGGCCCGGCTCGTGCGCGACAAGGTGCCGGCCTGGCGCGAGCTGTGGCGGGCCGGCGCCCTGGCCACCGTCGAACGCACCGGCGCCCAGCTCGACGCGCTGGCGGCGGGCGACCCGGCGTATCTCGCCCGGTCGACCGCGTACGAGGCCGCGCCGACCCGCCTCGGCGGCTTCGGCATGTGCGGCCGCAGAGACGAGTACGCGCTGCCGGGCACGACGCTTCCCTACCTGGGGGAGCAGCGGCGCGACCCGCCCCCCTGAGCGTCGGCCACGCCACCGCCGTGGCCCGCCTGCCCTCTGACCGCCCGGCCGCACTGCCGGGCGCCTGCGCGGTGCGGCGGGACGCGGGGGAGGGGCGGGGCGCCCCGCCACCGACGCCACCGACCGGGACGCGGGCGGCGGCGCCCTGGTGCTGCTCGCCTGAGCGCCGGGGCTCCGCGCGCCTGCCACGTTCGTGTCACGTCCTCAGTGCGCCTGCCACGTTCGTGTCACGTCCTCGTCCGCACCGGCCGCCGCCGGAGCAGGTAGACGGCGGCGGTGGACACCAGGACGGCCATGCACGCGATGAACACCAGCCCCGCGTCCTCCAGACCGACGGCTTCCGACAGGACCCCCACACCGATCACCGGCACCGAGATGCCCGCGTACGCCACCACGAACAGCGTCGAGAGCACCGACGCGCGATGCTCCGGGGGAGACGCCTCGGCCACCGCGGACAGCGCGCCGCGAAAGGCCAGCCCCTGCCCGCCCCCGCCGACGAGCGCGCTCAGCACCACCAGCAGCAGCAGATCCCACCGCAGCGCGCCCGCGAGCAGCGCCAGCCCGGCGAAGAGTCCGGCGCAGCCCAGCGGCAGCGAACGCGCCACCCCGACCCGCCCGACCGCCAGCTGCCCCGCGGTCGAGGCGAAGAAGGCGAGCGCGACCACCAGCCCGCTCACGGAGTGGTTGTCCACGTCCAGGGACTGCGCGAGGAACGCCGGACTGACCGACGTGAAGACCCCGAACAGCGCGAACCCCACGAACGAGGCGATCGCAGCGGGCCCGAACACCGTTCGTACCGGCGCGGGCACACCGGGACGCTGCGGCCGTACGGCGCTCAGCGGCCCCCGTTCCCGTACCGTCTCCGGCAGCCGCAGCAGGACGGCCACCGAGCCGGCCACCAGCGCGAGGTGCGCGACGAAGGGCAGGTGCAGCGGCCAGGGCGCGTACTGCGCGAGCACCCCGGCGAGCAGCGGACCGCAGCCCAGCCCGCCCATGTTGGCGGCGGTCGCCACGAACGTGGCCCGGGCGCGGCCACCGTACGGCGCCGACTCCATCACGTACACGGTCGCGGCCCCGGTGAACAGTCCGGCCGACAGCCCCGACAGCAGCCGCCCCGCGTAGAGCCAGCCCAGACCGGTGGCACACAGGAAGCAGACGGCGCTCGCCGCCGCGCAACCCAGGCCCGTCAACAGCACCGGCCGCCTGCCCACGGTGTCCGAGGCGTTGCCCGCCAGCAGCAGCACGCCGATGACTCCGAACGCGTACACGGCGTACACGGCGGTCACGACCAGTTCGGAGAACCCGAACTCCTCCTGGTAGAGACCGTAGAGCGGGGTCGGCAGCGTCGTGCCGGCCATGCACACGGCGAACACCGCCCCGCCGAGCAGACACTGGCGCCACCCTCGGCGATCACCGTTCATGACGCCGAAGGTAGTCCCGCACGGCGCCCCGCACCGGCGCGGCATGCCCGGGGCGCCGCCGGCCGGGGACGGGGCTGGGAGCGGGCGCCGACCGCGTGAGCCCCCGGAAGGTCAGCCGACCGCCGGCCGGACCTCGAATCCTCCCCGCCCGTCGAACCGGACGTCGTACACGGCGTCGAAGCCGTCGCTGCGCGCGGGACGGCGCAGGCGCCGCAGCGTCGCGTGGACACCGACGTCGGGCACGCGCGCGCGGCCCGTGCGCGCGGCGTTGCGGCGCAGCGAGTCCGCCAGGTCCGGCGGGAACCAGTACGCGGCGACCGCGGCGCCGTGGGCGCGGGCCGCGGCGACCAGCGGGTCCCACTCCTCGCGCGAGGGGTTGGTGTTGTCGACCGCCACCGACCGCCCGGCCGCGAGCGCCTCCTCCACCAGCCGCATCTGCCGGGCCTGCTTGTGCCGGGCGGAGCGCGGGAAGAGGTCCTTGCTCACCAGGAGGTGACCGTCCCGCAGGCACTGTTCGTAGAACGTGGACTTCCCCGACGCCTGCAACCCGACGAGCACCGCCAGCTCCACCACCGCGCTCAGCCCTCACCCGTCCGTCGGGCCGCGAAGGAGCACACCCGGGCGCCGGCCACTGCGCCGCGGTTCACGAGCGTGGCGTAACCGCACGGGGGCACTTCGCCGCCATCGTCGTGGCGGCCGTGGCGCGGTCCGAGCGCCGTCATCAGGACCTCCCTCACACCACCTCTGCCCGGCCGGGGTCCGAGTGCCCCGGCAGGCCCGGCCGCACACGACGGCGCCCGGTCCACCCGACGGTGCGGCTGCAACGCCGCGCACGCCTCCGCCCGGCCGCACAGGCGTCGGGCGGGCGGGGCCCCGGCGACCCCCACACGCCTCCGTCGGGCCGCGCCGGCCCGCGCCCGAACCGCGCTCGGGCACATACAGCCGCATACTGGGCACAACGCCCCGCTCGCCGGCGTACCCGGGCAGCCGTCGGCCGGTTTCTCCGGGTGGGGCAGGCAACCCGGTGCCGACGGCACGACGGCGCAGCCGCGTGCCCGCGCCCCGGTGACCGCCCCCACTGCCGCGTCCCGTAGGAGGCCGGATGACCATCACCTCGCCCTCACCGCCCGGCCGGACCGGTCCGCGCATCGGCGTGCTCGGTTCGTACGGCGGTTACAACACCGGAGACGAAGCCATCCTGACCTGTGTCCTGGGCTGCCTGCGCGCGCACCGGCCGGACGCCGGGCTGGTGGTCCTCAGCCGCGACGCCGAGCACACGCGCCTGCACCAGCCCGAGGCCGACGAGGTCGTCGCCTGGGAAAACGTCCCGCAGAGGGGCGTACTCGACGTCCTGGAGGGCCTGGACCTGCTGGTCCTGGGCGGCGGCGGCATCCTGTACGACGGTGAGGCCCGCCGGTACCTGCGGCTCGTCGGCGCCGCCCAGGCCCGCGGCGTGCCCACCTTCGCCTACGCCGTCGGCGCCGGTCCGCTGCGCGAGGCCGACGACCGGCACGCGGTGCGCACGGTGCTGCCCGCCATGGACGAGGTCGTCGTGCGCGACGAGGAGTCCCGGCTCGTCCTGGAGGAGGTCGGCGTCGACCGCGACCTCACCGTCACCGCCGACCCGGCGCTGCTGCTGCCGCCGGAGCCGTTCACCGAGCAGATGATGCGCCAGGAGGGCGTCCCGGCCGGAGTCAGGCTGGTGGGGATGTCCGTGCGTGAGCCGGGCCGGGCGGCGGAGAAACTCGACGAGAGCGACTACCACGCGCTCCTCGCCGACGTCGCCGACTTCCTCGTCCGGCGTCTCGACGCGCACGTGGTCTTCGTCCCGATGGAACGGCACGACGTCCGCCACGCCCACGGCGTGCTGTCCCGGATGACCGCGCCGGACAAGGGACGGATCCTGAACAACTCCTACAGCCCCGGGCAGGTCCTCGGCTTCATGAGCCACCTGGACCTGGTGGTCGGCATGCGCCTGCACTTCCTGATCTTCGCGGCGCTGTCCGGCCTGCCCGTGCTGCCGCTGCCGTACTCCGGCAAGGTCTTCGACTTCGCCCGCCGCATGGGCGCGCCCGCGCTGGTCGGCGTGGACCGCGAACAGGCCGGGCTGCTGCTGGCGGAGGTGGACCGGCTCTGGGACGAGTTCCCGCAGCGGCGCGCCGACCTCAACGCCCGCATCCTGCGGCTGCGGGACCTGGCCCGGGAGACCTGCGTCCGCTGCGGCACCCTCCTCGACACCCTCGAGATCGGGGGAACCCTCGCCCGCGGCGACCGTCTCGGACTCGGTGCCGTCGCGGGCGACCCGTCCCGGGCGACGACCGCCTTCCGCGCCTGACGCCCCGCAGCCAGCAGAACCAGCCGACGGGAAGAAGCCATGCCCCTCCTGGAAGCGCCCCGAGAGCCCCGTACCGTCACCCTCCCCCCGCGCCCGGCACACCACGGGGGCCGGGTGGACGTCCTGGTCGTCGGCGGCGGGCCGGCCGGGACCGCCGCGGCCCACGCGGCCGCCGACGCCGGCGCCGACGTCGTCCTGGTGGAGCGGTACGGCTTCCTCGGCGGCAACGCCACCGCCGCCCTCGTCATGCCGCTGATGTCGTTCCACAACGAGCAGAAACAGGCCGTGTTCGACGAGGCGGGCCTGGACAACCGGCTGCTGCCCTCGGACCACGGCGAGGGCGAACCGGTCGTGGCCGGGTTCCTGTGGCGGCTGCTGGACCGGCTCACCGCCCGCGGTGGCTGCGTTCCCCCCTCACTGGACACCGGCTACACCGTCCCGTTCGACCCGGAGATCTTCAAGCTCGTCCTCCTCGACCTGCTCGACGAGGCGGGCGTGCGACTGCTGCTGCACGCCTTCGCGTCCACCGCGCTGCCCCTGGACGACGGCTGGCGGGTCGTCTTCGAGACGAAGTCCGGACCCGTGGTGATCGACGCCGGCGTCGTCGTCGACGGCACCGGGGACGGCGACGTGGCGGCCGCCGCCGGGGCGCCGTTCGAGGTCGGCCGGCCCGAGGACGGGCGGGTGCAACCGATGACGCTGATGTTCCGCGTCGCCGACTTCGCGGCCCCCCGCTTCGCCGAGTACGTGCGCGACCACCCCGACCAGTGGCGCGGGGTGCACGGCCTGTGGGACCTCGTCGAGGAGGCCACCCGGGCCGGCGAACTGCGCCTGGCGCGCGAGGACATCCTGTTCTTCGGCACCCCGCACCCCCGCGAGCTCAGCATCAACAGCACCCGGGTCACCGGAGCCCTCGGCATCGACGTGTGGGACCTCACCCGCGCCGAGTGCGCCGCCCGCCGCCAGCTGGAGCAGATCGACCGCTTCCTGCGCACCCGCGTCCCCGGCTTCGAGGAGGCGTACGCCGTGCAGAGCGGCACCCAGATCGGGGTGCGCGAGACCCGCCGCATCCTCGGCGACTACCACCTGACGGGCCACGACATCCTGGGCGCCCAGTCCTTCCCGGACGTCGTCGCGCACGGCGCGTACCCGGTGGACATCCACAACCCGCGCGGCAAGGGAACCGTCCTCAAGCGCGTTCCGCAGGGCCGCTTCTACGACATCCCGCTGCGCTGCCTGCTGCCCCTCGACACCGAGCGGATGCTCGTGGCCGGGCGCTGCATCTCCGGCTCACACGTGGCGCACTCCTCCTTCCGCGTCATGCCCATCGCCATGGCCACCGGCCAGGCCGCGGGCGTGTGCGCCGCCCTCGCCGTACGGCTCGGCCGCGTCCCGCGCGAGGTGCCCGCCGCCCTGGTGCAGGACGAACTCCTCCGCCAGGGCGCCCGCCTCCACCGCACCGCCGACACGGTGGCACGGGTCGCGGGCGGCTAGGCCCTGTCGTCACATTCCCGTCGTCGCCCGAAGGGCGGCCCTGCGGCGTCAGGTGCGTGCTCTCGGTGTGCCGGGCCCTGACCCTCGTACTGGATGTACTCGGGTCTGGGCCCGGTGCGGCGAGAGTGCGTGCATGGCGTCGCGGGGCAGACGGGAATGTGACGACAGGGCCTAGGACCACACCGGCCGCGCCGTGCTGACGGACCTGCCGCCCGGGCAGACAGGTTCTGCCGGCACGGTCGTCTCCGCCGGCAACGGCATCGGCCGGGCACAGACCCGCCGACGGGTCGCCTCCCGTGCGGAGGAGGTCGGGGCGCTGGGCGTCGCGGCGGACATGGACGTCGAGACGCCGTCGCCGTACGGCGTGCGGTGGGCAGGTGGACCCCGCGCCCGGGGAAAGCGCTCCGGTCGCCGGCGGCGAAGGTGTGCCCCTGCAGCGCGGCCACCGTGATGACCGGCAGCGACAGCATCCGCGCGGGGGGCTCGTGGACGGTGACGACGTAGTCCGGGTGCTGGTCGGCATGGGCGAACGACCAGTCCAGGTCGAGCCCGTTGGAGGAGAAGAACTCGCCGGTGGCGGCGGTGACCAGGGCGCGGGGGCCCTGCGCCTTCTCCACCTCGTCGAGCGCGCTCTCGACGACGGCGTGGCCCGCCCGGCGTGCCACCTGTCGGTAACTTATGGGGCATGGCCTGGACCGCGCGAGACGCCGGTCACGCACACGCTGATGCCCGCCCTCACGGCGGCCCGTCTGATCGGGCCGCGCACGGAGCCCGACAGCGGTGAACAGGTCGGGCTCCCCGCCCACCCGACGGAGATGAGGCCGCACTCCACGGTGCCTCCGGCGGCGACGACCCCGCCCCGTGTCCGGCATCGTGACGTCCCGCCGGAATGCGCTTGTTCGCCGTTCCGGTCCGGTACTACCGTGCCGCGGTGGATCTCTTCTCGCTCTCTTGGACGGCGTTGCGCACGGCGGTCGCCGACCTCCCGGACGACGACTTCGAGCGGCCCTCCGGCTGTGACGGCTGGCTCGTGCGGGACCTGGTGTGCCACCTGGTCATCGACGCCCAGGACGTCCTGATCACCCTGGTCACGCCCGCCGACACCGAACCGACCGTGGACGCGGTCACCTACTGGGACCTCCTGCCCGAACCACCGACCGGCGAGGACCCGCTCGACGCGCTGATCCCGCGACTGGCCGCCGCGTACGGCGAGCCGCGGTGGCTCAGGTTCCACCTCGACGACGTCGGTTCCGCCGCGGGCCGCGCCGCCGCACTCGCCGATCCCGCCGCCCGCGTCAGCACCCGCGACGCGGTGCTGACCGTCGGCGACTACCTCCGCGCGTACGTGCTCGAATGGTCCCTGCACCACCTCAACCTGATCGCGCATCTGCCGTCGGCCGCCGAGCCGCCCGCGGAAACCCTCGCGGCGGCGCGCGCGTCGCTGGAGAGGATCGCCGGGACCGCCTTTCCCGCCTCGTTCTCCGACAGGGACGCGCTGCTCGTCGGCACCGGACGGCGCACCCCCACCGACACGGAGAGGACCGCGCTGGGCGACCTCGCCGCGAAACTCCCGCTCATCCTCGGCTGAACGTTCACTCCGGCGGCACGTCGTCGGCTCCCCGCCGGCGTGCGGGACGGATCGCCGGTTCCGCGGCCCTGCGAGGAGCCCGAGCGCACGGACGAACTGCGCGCCGAGGTCGGCATCGCGCCCTTCCACGAGTGCGTCGCCCCGTCCCCGGTGACCTGACGCACCGCGCTCCCCGCCGCGACCGGCGGACCCCTCCCCGGCCCCACCCGCGGTCCGGGCCGGGCAGGCAGACGAAGCAGCGCCCACCTCGTCCACGTCATCATCCGATGGTCACCACCCGCGCCCACTCCGGCGGCGCGTCCGGCACGTAATCCGGATCGTCCTCCTCCCACGACCGGGCCGCCCGCTGCCGGGGGAACAGACCCACCACCGTCCGGCAGGGCGGTCGCGTCGCCGGCCACGGTGTTCGGCCGTCGGTCAGGACCACCAGGACGTCGGGGTGCGGTCGCATGCGGAGCGCCTTGGTGAAACCCGCGCGCAGATCCGTACCGCCGCCGCCCACCAGCGCGATGCCCTCGGCGCGGCACAGCGGGTGCGCGACCGGGACGGCGGCGTCGCAGGACAGCACCGTGACCAGGTCGCGGCGGCCGCCCACGGCCCGGGAGATCGCGGCGACCTCGAGGAGGGCGCTGCCCAGTTCGGCGTCGCCGACCGACCCGGAGGTGTCGATGATCACCGAGACGCGGGGCGGCTTGCGCCGCAGGCTCGGCAGTACGGCGCCGGGCACCCCCGCCGAGCGCCGCGCCGGCCGGCCGTACGTGTAGTCCTCGCCCGCGCCGCTTGTGGAGACCGCCGAGCGGACCGCCGCTCCGAGCAGCTCCCGCCACGGCTGCGGCGGGTGGAACGCCTCCTGAGCCCACCGCCGCCAGCCTCCCGAGGCGTTCCCGGGACGGGCGGTGATGCCCTGCGCCACCCGGAAGCGGACCGCGTCCCGTTCCTGCGCGCTGAGTCCGTGGGCGCCGTCCGGGCCGAGGTCCCACGCCCGTTCCAGTCCGTCGGCACCGCTGCCGCAGTCCAGCCAGGCCAGGTCCTGGGTGTGCTGCCCGAGCCGGAACCGGCTCAGGTACTCCTCCATGAGCTCGCCCACGGGCAGTCCCAGGGTCTCCGGGGCGACGGCGCCCTCCGGCCGGGCCAGCCCGTCGCCGAACGCGTCGTCGTTGATCTCGCAGTCCGCGGCGATGTTCATCCGCAGCCGTTCCCCCGCGCCGATGAGCCCCCGCTCCCGGGCGACCCGGTCGCTGCGCCCGTGGTGGTCGCGCAGCAGGTGCGACACCTCGTGCACCCACACGCCGGCGAGGTCCTCCACCGGGGTGCGGGCCACGAAGGCGGGTGAGACGTAGCACCGCCAGTGCCGGTCGACGGCCATGGTCGGCACCAGCCGCGACTCCACCGGGTGCAGGGCGAACAGGGCCGTCGCCAGGTACGGCCGGACGCGGGCGGCGTGCAGGCGGGCGGCGAAGAGCTTGTCGAGGTCCAGCGCGCTCGGACCGTCGGGAACGGGCGCCCCCGGTGCGCCGGCCGTCATCGGCCGGCCTTCGCCGCGGCGGCGGTGCGGGCGGCCACCTGGTCGGCCCGCCGCGACAGGTTCACCGCTCCGGCGAGCCGCTCGACCGACGCCGGGACGTCCCAGTCCTCGCGGCGCAGCGAGGCGAGGGTGGTGGCGGGCACGACCACCAGGTCAGGGGCCCCGGTCTCGAGCGCCCGGACCAGGAGCGTCCACGCCGCGTCCCAGCGCGACTTCTCCGGCTGTCTGCGGACCGCGGCGACCACCGCGTCCAGGACGGCCTGCCGCAGGTCTCCCCGTTCGGGCAGGACGGCCCGCGCCGGGTCGGCGAGCAGCACCTCGGGGTCCGGCAGGTCCATCCGGTCGAGGCTCGCCAGCAGTTCCAGCCCGGGGCCGTCCCCCACCGCGCCCCGGACGAGGAGGGACAGTACCTCCCGGGAGGAGCCGGCCGCGGTGGCGAAGGCGATCAGATGCAGCGTCATCTCCCAACTGCGCGGTGACGGCCAGGCCCCGCCCCGGCGGGTCTCGCCGCTGGGCAGCCGGTGGACGAGCCCCGGCCGGGCGGCGAGCAGCCCGCACACGGCACGGCGGGCGAGGGCCACGGACTCCGGCAGCCTGAGCGGGTCGAGCCGTGGCAGGGTGGCCCGCGGCCATGTCCCGCCGAGTCCGCGTACGACGACGTCGTGGTCGTGGACCCACTGGAGATGGACGAACCGGTTGGCGAGGGGCGGGCTCAGCTCCCAGCCGTCGGCCGCCGAGGACCGCGGGTTGGCGGCCGCGACGATCCGCACGCCGGGCGGCAGCCGCAGGGCACCGATCCGCCGCTCCAGCACCAGGCGGAGCAGCGCGGCCTGAACGGCCGGTGGCGCGGTGGACAGCTCGTCCAGGAACAGCAGCCCGCGGCCGGCCCGCACCAGGCGCACCGCCCAGTCCGGCGGGGCCATCGGGATCCCCTGCTCCGCGGGATCGTCCCCGACGACGGGCAGCCCGGAGAAGTCGGACGGCTCGTGCACGCTGGCGATCACCGTGGTCAGCGGAAGGTCCAGGGCTTCGGCGAGCTGGTTCAGGGCCGCGGTCTTGCCGATCCCAGGCTCACCCCACAGCATCACGGGCAGGTCGGCGGCCACGGCCAGCGTGAGGGCCTCCAGTTGGGGGTCGGGGCGGGGTTCGGTGGTGGTCTCGCGCAGCAGGGCCAGCAGGTCGCCGGCGATGTCCGACCGGGAGGCGTGGGCCGGGCCGGCGGGAGGGTCGGTCGTGGGGAACGGAGCGCGTGTGGGCATGGTCGATCACCTTTCGGGTTCGTGAGGAGACGTGTGGGGCGGGTGGGGGAGGGGGTGGGAATTCCCGGTCAGTGGAAGGCCGCGTGGCGAGGCCGCGTGCGGCGGACGCGGGGACGGCCAGGCCTCGCTGGTGGGACAGGGGCGGATTCGTCTCCGGCCAGGCCCGCCCGGAACATGCCGTAGGCGGTCCGCCGTTGCGCGGCCGCCTCCAGCGCGTCCCGCAGGGCACCGTCGCGCAGCACGGCGTCGGGACCGAGCAGGCCTTCTACGACGGCCAGCGCCCCGGCGATGTCCCCGTGGCCGAGGCGGTCGCGAACCCCCGCGAGGCAGTCGGGACGGCGGTGCGCCTCGTCGATGGCCCGCAGGCAGGGAAGCGGCGGGCCACCGAGCGCGGCCAGCAGCTCCTCGCGCCGGATCTCCTCCGGGGCGTGGTCCAGCGGAGCCAGGACCCCGTCGACCAGACCGATGTGGTGCCGGGCTCCCCGGCACTCCACGAGGCGCGCCGGCGCCGCCGGATCCGTGGTGCGGGGCGCGGCGGCCGGCGTGTGGTCCGGTACGAGGGCGGAGACGACCAGGGGGTGCAGTCGACCGGCCTCGATGGCACCGGAGCGGAGCAGCTCCAGGTCGGGCAGGACCCAGGTCGCCGCGTGGGGCAGGACCGGCAACGGGCGGGAACCGTCGTCCGTGGTGACCGCCGTGATCCGCGGTGGGGTCGGCCTGGTGCCGCCCCGTCCCGCTGCCACGTCCAGGACCAGCCGGTGACGGGCCCCCAACCGCACGCAGACCTGGCCGTCGGACCGCCCCTCGCACCCGAGCAGGATCGCCGCCTCGGCCGCCCAACGGTCGACGGCGCGGCGACGCCCGGGCGGCACCGTCTCACCCGGATCGGGGCCCCACACGACGTGCTCCGTCACCGGCGGCCGGTCGGCCCCGGAACGGATCCGCAACTCCCCGCTGCGGCGCGCGTCCCACAGGTGGCGGTGCAGGTCGAGACGGAACCGTCGGCTGGGGTACGGATGCGGATGCCGGCGGGAACGGTCGTCGCGGGACCCGTCCCACAGCGCGAGGCTGATGCGTTGGCCGCCGTCCGCCCGGGCCGGCGGAGTCCGCACCACGAGGTGCACCGGGTCCGTGCCGTCGCGCCCGACGGTGTCGTAGCGGGCCAGGGTGAGCGTCAGCCCCGGGCGCAGCAGCCCGTCGGGGGCGATGCGGGGCATGTGCCAGCGCAGCAGGTCGGGTGCCAGGTGCCGGAGGTCGGCTCGGACACGGGCCGCGAGGTCCCGGCCGTGCGTACGTGCCGCGGAACGCAGGTTGAGGTCGACATCGATGCCTGCGGCGGCACACGCCCCCGCCCAGTCGCCGGTGTGACGGCGGGCGGTCGCAGTCTCGATCATGGGGAGCGGCACGGCGTACTCACGCACGCGCAGCCAGAAGGAAAGGCGGGGATCCGCGTTCGCGGTGTGAGTGGACATCAGCACTCACCTTGCGCGGACCGGACCCCCCATCTGCCAGCGGAGGAAGTCGTCATCGCGGGGAGCATAGCCCCCGCCGTCGACCCGGGCACGGCAATATCGCGTCGCCGCCTCACACCTGTGCCGCGCCGTACGCGGTCGGTCCCCCGCGCCGTACGCAGTCGGCGCCGATCGCCACCGGACGGGCCGAAAGGTCATCTACATCCACGCAATGTCCTCCAGGCGGGCGGCTGTTGTGCGGTACGACCCGGCCCGCCCTGTTCCGGAACGGTGGCCTGTGTCGAACGTTCGAGCCATGTTCACCCGTCGGCCCGCCGCGGCCTGCCTCGCCCTCCTGGGGATCGCCAGCAGCGTGCTGGTGGCCCGGGGCGGTTTGAACACGGTGGTCGGCTGTGGAATCGCCCATGACCCCCGCCCCTCCCAGACCGCGAAGGACTGGGTGACCCAGGCGGACCATGCCGTCGTGGCCACGCCGGTCCGCGAACAGGACACCGGGCGCCAGGAGTTCACCAAGGGAGCGGTCCGTTATGCGACCGACCGCATGGTGACGTTCCGCACCGACCGCGTCCTGTGGTCCACCGACGCGCCGCAGCGCACGGTGGGCAGGACCTTCGACCTGGTGGCCGCCGGCTGGGACGTGTACCGGCAGGACGGCAGACGCGTGAAGAGAACGACCCCGCACGCCCCCCGCCTGGAGCCCGGCCACACCTACCTCCTCGCCCTGGCCTGGTCCGGGGAGGGGTGGACGGTCCTCGGCGAGGGCGCGGCTGTGCCGTTCGACCACCACGTCGCCGGCCAGGGGGAGTGGTGCGGACGCACCCTCCGCAAGGAGGACGTCGCCCTGGCCGAACGCTTCTCCCGCTCGGACGACCACAGCGTGGAGAAGACGGTGCTCGGCCAGGACGAGAGCGCGGTCGTCCGCGAACTGCGGCGCGCCCGCGGCGAGTGACCGGAGCGGGCCCGCGGCACGGACGACCGTGACGGCCCCCGCCCGGAGCCGTTGGAGTGCGCTGCGGCCTGCCGCGACCGGCAGGGGGCCGAGGCGGCTGACAGATCAGTGACCCCGTGCGATCCAGTCGGCGAGGTGCGGCGCTTCGGTACCGATGGTGGTGTCCTCACCGTGCCCGGTGCGCACCCTCGTGGCCGGCGGCAGCACCAGCAGGCGGTCCCGGATCGAGCGGACGATGGTCGGGAAGTCCGAGTACGACCGTCCGGTCGCGCCCGGACCGCCGGCGAAGAGCGTGTCGCCGGTGAGGACCGTATGCAGCCGGTGCGCGTGCAGGCAGACGGCTCCGGGGGTGTGCCCGGGCGTGTGGAGCACTCGCAGTCGGGTGCCGGCGATCTCGATGAGCCGGTTGTCGGACAGGTGGCCGCCCGGATCGTGATCCGGGTGGGTGTGTTTCCCGCAGGGGCCGGTCGTCCGGGTGGAGGAGGACGGGTGCACCGGTGGTTTCGGCCAGGGCGGGGGCCGCGTTGACGTGGTCGTCGTGGGCGTGGGTGCAGACGACGGCCCTCAGCCGCGGTCGCCGACCGCTGCCAGGACGGCGTCGGGGTCGTGGGCCGCGTCGATGACCAGCGCCTCGTGGTCGTCGCCGACGATCCGGACGTTGTTGTCGACGTCCCAGGTGCCGCCGTCCAGGCTGAACGTCCCCGACGTGACCACCCGTTCGACCCGCGCACCGGTCGTCAGAAGGTCACCACCGAGCGCAGTACGTCACCCTTGGCATGCGGGCGAGGCGTCCTCGACCTCGTCCAGGGTGATGGTCTCGGTGACGAACGTGTCCAGGTCCAGGCGGCCCTGGAGGTGGAGGTCGATCGGCATCGGGAAGTCCCGGGAGGGAAGGCAGCCGCCGTACCAGGAGGACTTCAGGGCTCCACCGCGTCCGAAGACGTCCAGCAACGGCAGTTCGAGCCGCATGTCCGGGGTGGGGACGCCGACGAGGACGACGATGCCGGCCAGGTCGCGGGCGTAGAACGCCTGCCGGTACGTCTCCGGGCGGCCGACGGCCTCGATGACGACGTCGGCGCCGAAGCCGCCGGTCGGTTCGCGGATCGCCTCCACCGGGTCGGTCTCCGTGGAGTTGACGGTGTGGGTGGCGCCCAGGATCCGGGCGGTCCGCAGTTTCCGGTCGTCGATGTCCACGGCGATGATCCGGGCCGCGCCGGCCAGCTCGATCCGGCGATCGCCGCGTCGCCGACGCCGCCGCAGCCGATGAGGGTCGTAGTCCGCCCGTCGGCAGCGGCGGAAGGGGTGGTCCGGGCCGACCGGGGACTCCAGGCTGCCGGCGAGCAGGCGCGGATGCCGCAGGAGACGGGATTCTCCGAGCCGCCGCTCACGGCCGGCGCCGGAGAGGGGGGCCGTCCACGGCTCGGCGGAACCCGGGTCCGGCGCGGCTCCGTGAGCTCTGCGCACCCCGCGACAGGGGTGATATCTGTCACACCCCTAAAACCTAGTGCTCGCTCGCTAAGTGTTCGGCCTCATCATCGAGCGCGGCCGAAACGTTTCGTATCCGTCGCGTCCCCATGGCCATCCCGTCAACGGCGCCTTCAGTTCGCCCTTCGCGCCTGGCTGATCCCCTGGCTGATCCCCGAAAGGAGCGGTCTCGTGACACCGACGTCGGCGAGCCCCTCGCTCGATGCAGCACCCTCCCCGCACCGTCAGAGGTGGACCCCGCGTCTCGTAGGCGTCCTGATCGCCCTCATCTGGCCCACGCAGTTGCTGGTCACGGTCGGCATCCTCGGCTCCAACGCCACCGCCGACGTGGCGCAGCACTTCCACACGACGCAGGTGGCCTGGTTCTCCCTGATCGTCACGCTGGTCTCCGCCCTGCTGAGCCCGTTCGTCATCAAGCTGGGTGACCTGTACGGCAAGAAGCGGATCATGCTCGGGATGATCGCCCTGGGAGTCGTGGGCGACGTCATCGCCGCGACCGCGGGCAGCTTCGAGCTCCTGCTGGTCGGCCGGGGCCTCGCCGCCTGTTACGGCCCCTTCCCGGCGCTCGCCTTCCCCGCGGTGCGGGACATCTTCCCCGGCGTGCTGGTCAAGTCCGCCAGCGGCATCCTGGGCAGCAGCCTGGGCCTGGTCGCCCTCGGCTCGCCCTTCCTGGCCGGCTGGCTGATCGACGGCTGGGGCTACAAGGGAGCCATGTGGTTCCTGGCCGCGGCCACCACCGTCTCCTTCGTCCTGGTGGCAACCCTGGTACCGGAGACGCCCCGGCACGCCTTCGAGCCCGGCTTCGACTGGCTCGGCGGACTGATCCTCGGCGGCGGCCTCGCCGTCCTCGTCTACGCCGTCGGACAGGGACAGAGCTGGGGCTGGGGCAGCGCGCGGACCCTGGGCTGGCTCGCGGCCAGCGTGGTCGCCCTCCTCGGCTTCCTGGCCGTCGAGCGGGCGAGCAGCCACCCGATCCTCGACCTGCGGGTCCTGCGCCGCCGTGCGGTGGCGACGACCGTCGTCTCCGGAGCCCTGGCCCAGGCGGTCGCCTACACCGCGCCCGTCATCGCCATCCTGCTGGCGCTCTACCCGCACATCCCCGGAGTCTCGGCCGGCTTCGGCTGGACCGCCCAGCACAGCGCCACCGTCGGCGTCACCTGGAACCTGCTGCTGTTCGTCACCGGCCTGGCCGCCAGCCGCTTCCTGCGCGGCGTCGACACCCGGCTGATCTGGTGGGCCGGGCTCGCGGCGATGGGCCTGGGATACCTGCTGGCGGGCTTCTTCCACGCCGGCGCGGTCCAGCTCACGTGGACGATGTGCGTGGCGAGCCTGGGCAGCGGTCTCGTCGTCGCGGCAGCCCCGGTGCTCGTCGTGGGCGCGGTCTCCACGGACGAGCAGGGCCTGGGCAGCGGCATGCTCACCATGCTCACCCACGTCTTCGGAGCCGTGTTCAGCGCCGCGATGTTCGCCGCCCTCGCCGCCCACAGCACCGTCCTGGAGGGCACCGCGTTCTACGACGACAGCGGCTACACCTGGGCCTTCTGGGTCGGCGCCCTCCTCAGCCTCGTCGCCCTCGTCGTCGGGTTCTTCATCCCCGCCCTGCGCGAGCCGGAGGAAGAAGCCCAAGAGGCACCCTCCGCAGTCTGAACCCCACCCCGTCCTGGTTCGGCCCGGCGCACGTCCCGCGTGCGCCGGGCCTCTGGAAAGGCATCGATGTCGCACCACTGGACCGCCCAGGTCATCACCCCCCGCCTGCCCGACGAGGGCCCGCCCGCCGAGGCGGCCCGGCCGGCCGCGCTGCTGCGCGGCGAGTTCACCGTGCGGGCCGGAGTGAGAGCGGCCCGGCTGACGGTCACCGCACTGGGCGTGTACGAGCTGGAACTCAACGGCACCGTGGTCGGCGACCACGTCCTGGCCCCCGGCTGGACCAGCTACCGCCACCGGCACCGCTACCACTCCTTCGACGTGACCGGGCTGCTGCGCACCGGCGCCAACGCCTGGGGCGCCCACCTCGCGGACGGCTGGTACCGGGGCCGGCTCGGCTTCAACGGCGGCACCCGTGACATCTACGGCCCGGACACCGGCCTCCTCGCCGAACTGCGCGTCGAGTACACCGACGGCACGGCCCAGACCGTCACCACCGGCCCCGGCTGGCGCGCCTCCCACGGGCCGGTGCTCTCCGCCGGCCTCTACGAGGGCGAGCACCACGACGCGCGCCGCGAACGGCCCGGCTGGAGCGAGCCCGGCTTCGACGACGCCGCCTGGCATCCGGTGCGGGTCCTCGACTTCGACACCACCGTCCTCTTCCCCGCCGACAGCCCGCCCGTACGCCGCGTCGAGACCGTCCGGCCCGTCGCCGTCACCGCCCTGCCCGGCGGTCGCGTCCTGGCGGACTTCGGCCAGAACCTCGTCGGGCGCCTGCGCATCCGCGTGCGCGGTGAGGCCGGGCGGACGGTCACCCTGCGCCACGCCGAAGTCCTCGACGGCGACGGCGAGGTGTGCGTGCGCCCGCTGCGCACGGCCGTCGCCACCGACCGGTACACCCTGCGCGGCGACGCCGACGGCGAGGAATGGGAGCCGCGCTTCACCTTCCACGGCTTCCGCTACGCCGAAGTCGACGGCTGGCCGGGCGAGCCCGCGCCCGGCGACATCACCGCGGTCGTCCTCCACAGCGACCTGCGCCGCACCGGCTGGTTCTCCTGCTCGGACCCCGCGCTCGACCGGCTGCACGAGAACGTCGTGTGGGGCATGCGCGGCAACTTCCTCGACGTACCCACCGACTGCCCGCAGCGCGACGAGCGCCTGGGCTGGACCGGCGACGTGCAGGTCTTCGCCCCCACCGCCGCGTACCTGTACGACGTGCGGGACTTCCTGCGGTCCTGGCTGCGCGACCTGGCCGCCGACCAGAGCCGCGACCAGCACGGCATCCCGCCGGTGTTCACGCCCGAGATCCCGGTCGTCGCCGACGTCCCGCTGCCGCCCGGCAACCCGCCCATGGCCGGCTGGTGCGACGCCGCCGTCATCGTGCCCTGGGTGCTGTACGAGCGGTACGGCGACAGCGACGTACTGCGCGACCAGTACCCGTCGATGCGGGCGTGGGTCGACGCCGTCGAGGGGATCGCCGGGCCCGGCCGGATCTGGGGCGAGGGCTTCCAGTTCGGGGACTGGCTGGATCCGACGGCTCCTCCCGAGGACCCCGGCCGGGCCGTCACGCCCTCCCACCTGGTCGCCACCGCCTACTTCGCCCGCTCCGCCCGCCTGCTCGCCCGCAGCGCCGACGTCCTCGGCGAGAAGGACGACGCGGTGCGCCACCACGCCCTCGCCGACTCGGTGCGCGACGCCTTCCGCGACCGCTTCCACGCCGGCGGCGGCCGGCTGACCGAGGAGACGCAGACCGCGTACGCGCTGGCCCTCTGCTTCGACCTGCTGGAGGATCCGGCCGAGCGGGCCGCCGCCGGCGACCGGCTCGCCGCCCTGGTCGCCGCGCGCGGCCACCGCATCGCCACCGGCTTCCTCGGCACCCCCCTGGTGTGCGACGCGCTCACCGCCACCGGACACCTGGACACGGCCTACCGGCTGCTGCTGGAGCGGTCGTGCCCGTCCTGGCTGTACCAGGTGGACATGGGCGCCACGACCGTCTGGGAACGCTGGGACAGCATGCTGCCCGACGGCAGCGTCAACCCCGGCGAGATGACCTCGTTCAACCACTACGCGCTGGGCGCGGTCGCCGACTGGATCCACCGCACCATCGCCGGTCTAGCCCCGGCCGCGCCCGGCTACCGACGCCTGCTGGTACGGCCCCGCCCGGGTGGCGGGCTCACCTGGGCGCGGGCCGCGCACGAGACGCCCCACGGCCGCGCCGAGGTCTCCTGGCGGATCACCGGGCACTTCCTGCTCGTCGACGTCCTCGTGCCGCCCGGCACCACCGCCGAGGTCGACCTGCCGGGCGCCGAACCCGTCCAGGCCGGACCCGGCCGCCACACCTTCCGCACCCCCCACCCCGCCCCCACACACGCCGAGGAGCAGCAGTGACCCACCCGTACCAGGACCCCGCCCGCAGCGTGCGCGAACGCGTCGCGGACCTGCTGCCCCGGATGACGGTGGAGGAGAAGGCCGGACTCGTCTTCCACCACGTGATCGGCCCCGCCCCGCACGCCGCGCCCGCCGGACGCACCGCCGAGCAGATGCTGGCCGAGAGCCGGATGACGCACTTCAACGTCCTGGGCGCCGCCTCCCCGCGCGAGATGGCCGCCTTCCACAACCGGCTCCAGGAACGGGCCGCCCACACCAGGCTGGGCATCCCGGTCACCCTGTCCACCGACCCGCGGCACGCCTTCACCGACAACCCCGGCACCGCGATGATGGCCGGCCCGTTCTCCCAGTGGCCCGAGACCCTCGGCCTGGCGGCCGTGGGCGACACCGACCTGGTGCGCCGGTACGCCGACACCGTGCGCCGCGAGTACCTCGCGGTCGGCCTGCGCGTCGCCCTGCACCCACAGATCGACCTGGCCACCGAGCCGCGCTGGGCCCGCGTCTCCGGCACCTTCGGCGAGGACGCCGACCTGACGTCCCGGCTGGTCGCCGCGTACATCGAGGGCCTGCGGGGACCGGGCGACGGGCTCGGCCCCGACAGCGTCGCGGCGATGGTCAAGCACTTCCCGGGCGGCGGCCCGCAGAAGGACGGCGAGGACCCGCACTTCCCCTACGGCAAGGAGCAGGTCTACCCGGGCGGCTTCTTCGACTACCACCTCAAGCCGTTCAAGGCGGCCATCGCCGCCGGGGCGACCCAGATGATGCCCTACTACGGCAAGCCCGTCGGCACCGACCACGAGGAGGTCGGCTTCGGCTTCAACCGCGGCATCATCACCGGCCTGCTGCGCGAGAAGCTCGGCTTCGACGGCATCGTCTGCACCGACTGGGGCCTGGTCACCGACCAGCTCGTCATGGGTGAACCGCACCTGGCCCGCGCCTGGGGAGTGGAGGACCTCACCCCGGCCGAACGCGTCCTGCGGATCTTCCACGCGGGCGCCGACCAGATCGGCGGCGAGTCCTGCTCCGAGCTCGTCACCGACCTCGTGCGGCACGGACAGCTGGAGGAGTCCCGCCTGGACGCCTCGGCGGCCCGGCTGCTCGCCGAGAAGTTCCGCCTCGGCCTGTTCGACGAGCGCCGCTACGTCGACGTGGACGCGGCCGAGGCCGTCGTCGGCCGCGCCGACTTCCGCGCCGCCGGCGAGGCCGCCCAGCGCTCCGGCCTCACCCTGCTCAAGAACGGCGACGCGCTGCTGCCGCTCACCGGCACCCCGCGCCTGTACGTCGAGGGCGTCGACCCGGCCGTCGCCGCCGAGTACGCCTCACTCGTCGACGACCCGGCCGACGCCGACCTCGCGGTGCTGCGGCTGAGCACCCCGTACGAGCCGCGTCCCGGACTGTTCGAGTCCTTCTTCCACGCCGGACGGCTCGACTTCGCCGAGGACCGGCTGAAGGAGATCCTGACGCTGCTGGACACGGTGCCCACCGTGGTGGCCATCCACCTGGAGCGGCCCGCCGTCATCCCGGAGATCGCCGACCGCTGCGCGGCGCTGCTCGCCGCGTTCGGCGCGGGCGACCGGGCCCTGCTGGACGTCCTGTTCGGGCGGGCGGAGCCCCGGGGACGGCTGCCGTTCCAACTGCCGCGCTCCATGGCCGAGGTCGCGGCGGGGCGTCCCGACGTTCCGCAGGAGAGCCGGGACCCGTTGTTCGGCTTCGGCGACGGCCTGGGCTACGCGCCCCGGCACTGAGCCGGGAGGGGCGGGGCGTCGGCCCTGCCCCTCACAGCCCCTTGCCGTCGGCCGAGACGGACCGCATCAAACGGTCCAGGTGTGCGCGCGTGACCCCGATGAGGTCGAAGGAACGCCCACTGGCCAGCCACTGCAGCCGCAGTCCCGCGTCGACGGCCGCGCACTCGCGGGCGATCGCCTCGTGGTCCAGGTCCGGCTTGAGCTCCCCGGCCTCGCTCGCGGCGCGCAGCCGGTCGGTCAGCTCCCGCACCCCCTTCTCCTGCCACTGCGAGAAGAAGTCGTGCGCGGGGTGGCCGGCGGCGGTGGCCTCGGCCGCGAGCACCACGGACAGCTCCACGATGCCGGGCATCCGCAGGGCCTCCTCCATGTCCTCGATGTGGCACCGGAACGCGTCCCGCACGGAGCCGGTCACGCGCCGCCACCGCTCGTCCATCTGGTGGTGCCAGTACTCGACGACCGCCTGCAGCAGTTGCTGCTTGCCCCCGAAGTGGTGCAGCAGCCCGGCGTCGGTGATGCCGGCGTCGCGCGCGACACGGGCCAGTGAGGTGTTGTGGTAGCCGTCCTGACCGAACCGCCTCATGGCCGCTTCCAGGATCTGCGGCCGCCTGGCCTGTCCCGCCGCGTAGGAGCCGCGCGGCCCTCTAGGTGTCCCCATGGGGACAACGTTAACGGGCCGCCTCGACAGGTCATGATCACCCCACCGGTCACGGGCCACCGGCGACCGCCCCACCGGGAGGGCCGCACGCCCAGGGGCGCGCCGCCCTCCCGGCCCGGTCGCCGTCGGCGCTAGCGCGCGAGGAGCCAGGTCCGGCTGGTGGCGATCTCCTTGAGCTCCTCGAGCGTGATCAAGTGCTTGGTGCCGCTCTTGGCGGACGTGGGGCTCGGCGCGTTGTAGGCGGAGAGGGTCATCCACAGCCCGTTCACCCGCAGGGCGTCGACGCGCAGTCGCTCGACTCCCGGCTGCTCGCCGGGCAGCCGCTGGGTGCTCACCTTC
Organism: Streptomyces sp. NPDC051315; assembly: GCF_044455165.1. NCBI lineage: Bacteria > Bacillati > Actinomycetota > Actinomycetes > Kitasatosporales > Streptomycetaceae > Streptomyces > Streptomyces sp. NPDC051315. The sequence goes on along the minus strand of NZ_JBITEN010000020.1, from coordinate 40,684 downwards.
GTGCCGTCGGCGAGGGTCTCGCTCCACGTCACCTTGTCACCGGCGGTCCGTACGGCGTGGATGTAGGTGTGCTGTCCGGTCTTCGGGTCGACCACGACGACATGGCCCTCCGCTCCGGTGCCGCCTTCCGAGGAGACGTGGAGGCGCTCGGGCAGCAGTTCCTTCAGGACGGGCAGGATGTCGCCCGGTTCGGCCTGGGAGCCCGGCTTGACCGTCCCCAAGGAGTTGGCTTCGCCGTCAGGGGTGAACGAGCCGTCGACGAACATCGCGAGGTAGCGCAACTTGCCCGGGTTCATACGGGGGTTGCGGGTCACGGCCGTCTCCTCGTCCCGCTCCGCCTGCTCCGTCCCCGGCATGTTGTGGGTGGCTACCTCGATGAGGTAGCCGCTGGGCGAGAGCATCGTGACCGCCCACTTCTTGACCCCGCCCGCCTTGCCGGCCTCGGTGTATCCCTTCACCGCCCTGTTGCCGGGCTGTGTCGTGCACTCCTCGTACGGCGAATTCGCTGTGGGCGGGCAGGTGATCAGCTTCTTCAGGTCCTTGTCGGCCGGGTCGACGCGCCGCACCGAGAGCGTCACCCTCGCCGCGCTCCAGCTGTCGTCGAAGTCCATCGTGGCCGTCGCGGGCCGGTCCGGGTCGGAGCTGCCCGCCGCCTGCACCTGTTCGCGCTGGACGGGGATCTGGGAGCGGTCCATGCCGTTGCGGAGGATGTTCTCCATCTCGTCGGCGGTGACCGCGAAGTGCCGGTAGTCACCGGCCGGTCGCGGCGTCGAGGCGTGTTCGCCACGGGTGGTGTCGTCACCGCCGCGCTGCCCGCCCAGCCCGATCCCGGCCGCGGTCACGAGGACGACGGCCAGGGCGCTCGCGCCGACCACCGAGGCGCGGCGGCGGGCCAGTCGTCGGCGGCCACGGGCGAGGCTCCCCTCCGCCAGGGCGTACCGGTCGGCGGAGAAGGTGCCCGCTGTGTGGCGAAGTGCCCTCCCGAGCTCGTCTTCGAAGCGCATAAGGAAACCACCAGTTCCTGTGTTGGTGCTGAGGTGAAGCGGATCAAGGTGAAAGGGCGGGCCTGCGGCGGCCCGGCCGGTTCCCGCTGAGGGGAGGGAACGGCCCAGAGGTCAGGCCGGGGTGTTCAGCTCGGCGAGGCTGCCCCCCAGCCGTTCGCGCAGCTTCGCCAGCGCCCGGCTCGACCGGCTGCGTACGGCGGCGGAGCTGACGTTCATGGCGTCGGCCGTCTCCTCCACACTGCGGTCCTCCCAGTACCGCAGCACCACCACCGCCCGGTCCTTCGGCGGCAGTTCCCTCAGGGCCTGCAGCAGGGCCAGCCGCAGAGCCGGGTCGTCCGCGCCGCCGTCGGGGGGCACGCTGTCCGGCAGTACCGCCGCCGGGCGCTCCGTGGCGGAGTACCGCCGCCGGTGGGTGAGGAACGTACGGACGAGCACGGTCTGGGCGTACGCCGCGGGATTGTCGATCCGTGCCATACGGCCCCACAGGGTGTACATCCGGCTGAGCGTCTCCTGCACCAGATCCTCGGCGAGGTGCGTGTCCCCGCTGGTGAGCAGACACGCCGAGCGATGCAGATGCCCGGAGCGCCCCGCGGCGAACTCCATGAACTCATCCGTCCGGGACGATGTCCGGGACCTCTTCATTCCCACCCCTTGGCGCCTTTCCGTCGGCCTACACCTCACTGACGCGCCGGGCCGTGGCAAATGTTGCAGACGAGTTCGCTCACCGGTTCCGTGCGGACGCGCTCCGGCCCGGCGGTCACCGTCGCGTCGCCCGTGATCAACGAGGTGCGGGAGTCCGGCAGGGGGACCGAGTCGTCCCAGCTGCCGCCGACGAGGACGCCGCGGTCGGAGGGAAGGCAGCGGGCGGCCGCCTCCACGGCGGGGTGAGGAGTGCTGGGTCCGGACGGCAGGGCACGCTGAGGTCCGGAGCCATGGTGTGCTCGTGGCTGTCTGCGGGCGCTGCTGATGGCGACGATGGCCCGGCCGGCCAAACCCCGCATCGTCACGAGGTCGTCGTCGACGGGTGTTCGCGCCAGAGCGTCCATATCCGTTCCGACGTGCCCACCTCGTGACCCGCGCCGACGCGTCCTCACGGGGCCGGGGAAGCGGCGCCGTCGGGGTGTCCGTCTCCGCCCGTCGCGTTCCGCCGGGTCGTCGACCGTTCGCGCATCAGCGGTACGGCGCCGACGGCGGCGCGCAGGGGCACAGCGTCCGCGCGAGCCGGCCCATGTCCTTCGGCCGAACGCTGATGGAAGGCGCGTTTCGGGGTACCTGGGCCGGCATGGCACCGACGATCGATCACGCTGAATCCCTCCGGGCCGTGCGGCAGCTGCACCGGATGCGCACGTTCTACGCGGGAGGCGTCGCCCTGTGGGCGGCCTCCGCCGCATGGGTGGGGTGGGAGGACCCCGGGAGCCGGCAGATGTGGGTGTCCGTGCTCTTCCTGGTGGTCTTCACCGGTCTGCTGGCCCTGACGTCCCTGTGGCTGTGGCGCCGGCAGACCACTGACGCGGGGAGGCCCGAGCCCGCCCACCACGCCGCCCCGCGGAAGACGGTCTGGCGCCGCCACGCGAACGCCTGACAACCGGCGGCCGTGCCCACCCCGGGCGGACTCGAGCTCCGGACGAAAGGGGAGTCCGATCAGCTCGCGGCGTCCGGTGCGTGCGATCGCAAGGCGCCCGTAGGTCCTGGTAGCGGAGCTACCAGGACCTTGCGGCAACGCGGCGAGCGTGCGAGCCGGGCGCTCCTTTTGTTCGGAGCTCTCCGGCGTCTTGGCGTGCCGAGTGGCGGGCGACCACAGGACTACGTCTTTGGTGCCGGTCCACCCGGGCCCGCGGTCCGATCCGCCCAGTCGGCGTCCACGGTTAGCGTCACACCATGCGTATAGGACTACTGGGCACCGGCAACGTCGCACGAGCACTGGCCCACGGCTGGAGCGCCGCAGGACACGACGTGCTCCTCGGGTCACGTCGGCCCGAGGAGCGGACAGATCTCGGCCTCCCCGTGGCGGGACTGAGTGAGACGGCGGCCCACGCGGAGGTACTCGTCAACGCCACCCCGGGGGCGGTCTCCGTGGAGCTGCTGCGCTCCATCGGCGCACCGGCACTGGCCGGCACCTTGCTGATCGACGTCGGGGTCGGCCTCTCCGACGACTTCACCGAACTCTCGCACCCCAACAGCAGCCTGGCCGAACAGATCCAGGAGGCCTTCCCCCTGACCCCCGTCGTCAAGACGCTGTGCACCATGGACTCCACCGTGATGATCGCCCCGGAAGCTCTCGACGGTCCCAGCACCGTCTTCCTCTCCGGCGACGACGCCGAAGCCAAACGGACCACCGGCCGACTGCTCACCGACCTCGGCTGGCCCCCGTCGTCCCAGCTGGACATCGGCGGCATCACCACCGCACGCGGACAGGAGCACTTCGCGTTGCTCTTCATGGGCATCGCGGGCGGTCTGGGCGCCCACACCTTCAACATCAACGTGGTCACCCGCCCCGCGGCACAGGCGCTGCCGTCCACGTGACCGGGTGCCGGCGCCGTCGACCGCCGCACGCGGACGCCCTGACGCCTCGTCAGAGGGCCGTGCGTTGCAGCGGGTTCAGGCACTGGTGATGAGATCTGGCATGCTGGGGCGGTGCATGAGGGGGAGCCCGGGGAGAGCAGTGACAGCCGGCGACGAGAGGGCGCGTCCCGGCGAAGGCGACGACACGCCATAGGCGCGACCGTGTCGTGCGTGGCGATCGCCTTGGCGGTGGCGCACGTCATCTGGCCGGATCTCAAGATCGACACGATCACCGTGCTGCTGCTCGTGGCCGCCGCGGCGCCCTGGCTGGGCGAAGTCTTCGACAGCATCGAACTGCCCGGGGGACCGCGGCTGGAGTACCGGCGACTGGAGAGCCGTATCGAGGCCGCCGAGGAACGGACGACGCGCCTCGACCAGGAGCTCGACGGAGCGGCGGCGACCGCCCGCGTGGCCCTCGCCGCGGCGGGCAGCAGCAACCGGCCGGAGGACACGGCGGATGCCCGCGCGGAGCAGGCGGCGATGGAGCGCCTTGTCTCCGAGTACACGCGGCTGCGCCGGTCGACGCCCAGCGGCGCGGCCCGCACCGGGCAACAGGAGCGGATCTTCGCCGAGTTGCTCAAGGTGATGCCGCACATCCCCGCTCCGGACCTCGGGTCCATGCTGGCGTCGGACGATCCGGGGACGCGCCTGGCCGCGTACGCCCGCCTCTACGCCGTCCCGGACGCGACGACGTTCGACCTGCTCGTCGACGCCGTTCTCCGTGAGGAGCTGGCCTTCATCAAGTACTGGGGCTTCAACGTCCTGGGTCGCGCGGTGGACGAGGTGGGCGCGGACCAGGTCCCGGTCGGAGTCGTACGGAGGCTGCGCGCCTGCCTCCCCGAGCTGCCCCCGGGCAGCGATCGCGCAAGGTCCCTCCAGCGCGTCCTGACCAAACTCAGCACGGACTGAGGGGACGCGCCGAGCTCCACGGAAGCCGGCGCCGACCCGTCGGCGGGGGACGCCCCCGTGCAGCACTCAGCCGAGCCAGCGGCCGTCGCGCATCAGGTCGCGTCCCCGCAGCTCGTTCGCCTCACGCCAGGCCTGGACGCGCCGCGGCCGGATGCGGAAGTACTGGTAGGGCTCGTCGAGTCCGCGCGGATCGAAACCCGTCCTCGCCGCGAACGCGTCCCCCGTCGCGGGGCCGAGACCGGCGATGTCCACCGGCTCGGCGGTGCCGTCGACGACCACCACGTCGCGGGTCGGTCCGAGGCTGAGCCGCACCCGGCCGTCCGCCAGCAGGTTCCGGCCGGTGACCGAGGCACGCGGCGTCGAGATGAGGAAGGCCGTCCCGTCCCAGAGGTACGACAGCGGGATGAGGTGGACGCCCCCGCCCGGGGAGCCCGACGTCGCGACCCAGGCATCGACCTCGCTCTCCAGCTTCGTGCGGGTGTCCCGCAGCCTCTCCTCGAGTCCACGCGGCGGCGCGCCCGTCATGATGTCCTCCAGTCACTCGGTCCACTCGGTGCGGAGCCCCTTTTCCGGGGAAGGGGCTCGGTCGGCCGTCGGTCGGATCACCCGGCCGCGGATGTCGCGGTGGGGCGTCAGGGCGTCGGTGCCGGCGTCGCCGCCTCCCAGGCGAACCCGTCCGGATCGGTGAACGCACCCGCGCCGCCACCGATCACGAGCCGGTGCGATCCGGTGCCGTCGGGAGAGACCCCGACATCCTTGGCGAGGGCACGGCGCCGGTACAGCGCCGGCTTGACGGGACTCGACCCGGCGGCGAACTCGACGTACACACGGCCGAAGCTCTTCGCCACGGCGAGGCCCCGGCCGAGGTAGAACCGCTTGCTCGCGGCCACGTCGGCGACTCCCAGCAGCAGCACGATCTCGTCGATGTCCCGGGTCGCGGGGCCGGTGTCCTTCTTCGCCGAGGTCGCGACCTTCCAGATCGTCCCGTCCGGGGCCTGTACAACACCTCCGTAGCCCCAGAACGACTTCGTGGCCGGCTTCAACGGCGTGGCGCCGGCGTCGAGGGCGGTGCCGATCAGACTGTCCACGGTGGCCGGCTGGGACACCGTGAGCGACAGCGAGAACCCACGGAAACCGGTGGTGGGCGCCTCCGAGGCCCGCAGACGTATCTGCGTGTCCAGACCGAAGGCGTCGGTGTAGAAGCGGTGGGCGGCCGTGGGGTCGGCCACGTCCAGGGTGACGGATTCGATGACTGTCATGACCTTCACGCTAGATGCGGCTCGGCGACCGGCGCTTCTCGATTCCTGACCGGTCTCGTCACCTGTTTCGCCACACAGGGCGGCATCCCCGTCCCGGCACCCGACGCGCGGCGCCGGTATGCGCCGGGCGGCATGCCGACCAGCTCGGTGAAGCGGGTGCTGAAGGTGCCCAACGACGAGCAGCCGACCGCGAAGCAGACGTCCGTGACGCTGAGGTCGCCGCGCCGCAGCAGCGCCGCCGCGCGTTCGATGCGCCGCGTCATCAGGTAGCTGTACGGCGACTCGCCGTAGGCCAGCCGGAACTGCCGGCTGAGATGCCCGGCGGACATGTTCACGCCGAGAGCGAGCGCCTCGACGTTCAGTGGCTCCGCGTACTCCCGGTCGATCCGGTCGCGGACCCGGCGCAGTCGCGCGAGGTCGCTCAACCGCTGCGCCGCGGTGAGAGCGCGCCCCCACGAGGGGTGACACATGAAGGACTCCTCTTTCATCGGCAGACGTACCCGCCCCCGGTGTCCCAGATCGCGAGCAGCTCCGCGAGGGTGCGGCCGCCGAGGGCGTGGTCGAGGACGGCGGCCGGGAAACACCGGCCGCCGTGTGCTCAGCGCGTGGACGGGACGCCGGCATCAGGCCGCGCCCACGACCGGACGGTTCAGCGAACCTCCTGGATGCGGACCAGGTTGCCCGCCGGGTCACGGAAGGCGCAGTCGCGGATGCCGTACGGCTGCTCGGTCGGCTCCTGGACGACCTCGACGTCGTGGGACTGCACCTTCTCGAAGGTGCCGTCGAGGTCCGGGGTGGCCAGCAGGATCCAGCCGTAGGTGCCCTTGGCCATCATCTCGGCGATGGTGCGGCGCTCGTCCTCGGTGATCCCGGGGTCGGCGGCCGGCGGCGCCAGGAGGATGGACGTGCCGGGCTGGCCGACGGGGCCGACCGTGATCCAGCGCATCTTGCCCTGTCCGACGTCGTTGCGGACCTCGAAGCCGAGGACGTCGCGGTAGAAGACCAGGGACGCGTCCGGGTCGTCGTGCGGAAGGAAGGTCGAGTGAATGGTGATGTCCATGGCGATCAGGCTAGGTGCGGCTCCTGACCCCCGCTTCTCGATTCCTGACCGATCCCGCCGGGCCGCGGTCTCCGAGGAGGTACGTGCCTGGCGCAAGCGGCAGGCCGAGTCCCGTCGGGAGCCGGGGGGACGATCGGCCGGGGACTCACCGGCGGACCTCCCACCGGCGACGGGCGGCGTTCCAGTGGACCGTCTCCTGGTGTCCCTCATCCGGCGCCGGCGTATCGGGAGCACCTGACGGGAGGTCGAGCCGGGCCAGCGCCTCGAGGGCCTCGTCCGACGCCTCCGTACGGATGTGCAGTGCGAGCTCGCGGCTGAAGTCCCGTGCCACGAGGATGCGTTGACCGGGCTCGGCGACGACGGCGTCGGGATGTCCGCGGCGCTGGAACATCCTGCGCAGGGCGTTACGGGCGACCTCGTGGGCGTCCTGTGCGACGAGGCCCACGAGCGCCTGGACGAACGGGACCAGGGCGACGCTGACGATGAGCGTCGTCGCCGCCGTCGTCCAGTCCACGGATGCCGGCGACCTGACGTACCGGACCGCCTCGGCCCGGGCGTACCACTCGGCCATACCGTCCACGTCACCGCACAGGAACGCCACGTCCCCCGCATCGAACAGGGTGGTGCGGAGCTGGTTCTCCCCGTACGTCCGCGCCTCCAGCTCCTCGGCTCTGCGTACGGCACGGCCCGCGGCGGCCAGGGACTGCTCGCGTCGGCCACGGGCGGCGTACCAGCGGCCGGCGAAGAGGGCGCCGGCGCGGTCGCCCAGGGCATCCGCCTCCTCGTAGAGGGGCCCGGCCTCCTCGCTCCGCCCCGCCTTCTCCAGCCACTGCCCGTAGGCGATGAGGCCGGCGGGATCCTTGGCGCGGGCGGCCCGCCGGTACCACGCCTCCGCCTCCTGCGGGCGGTGCCGCTCCCATCGCCGCGCCACGCGCAGGGCGGCTTCCCCGTCGGAGGACACCCCCGAGAGCACGAGCGTCTCGAACGCGTCGTCGGGTCGTCCCGCGGCCACCAGATCGTCCAGCAGGAACTCGATGGCGAAGTGGTGCCCGTTCAGCTGACTGCCGCGCGCTTTCCGGAGCCAGGGACGGTACTCGTGGGCCGGTCTGCCGTTCAGGAGCAGCCAGCCACCGAGCTCGATCCAGGCGGCGGGATCGCCGCCCTCCGCCGCGCGCCGAAGCTTCGCCTCACGGTCCGGGACGTCGCTGTCGCCCGCCGGGGGAGTGGTCATCGTCATTGCCTCCGTGTACACGACCGTTCGGGTTCGGCCCAACGGTCCGCCCGGTCCAACGGTCCCGAGGGGCCCTATGCCCGGAGGCGGCACCGGCGAAGCACCGGCAGGCGCGAGCCGGCCGGATGTGCGACGCATGCCCGGCGGAGCGCCGGGGTCCACTGAGCCTCCGCCGACATGGACGTGCTGGTCGGAGGGGTGATGTGACCGGTACTCGGGGCACTCGCGCTGGTCGTGGGCGGCTGTCTGAGGAATGGTTCATCGGTCAGCGGTCGGCTGGTCGTCTTCCGTTCGCTGCGGCCGGGCATCCTTCTACGATCCGGTGCAATGCCGTCCGGAGCCGTCCCGCCGACCAGCGGTCCAGCGCAGTCGTGGAAGATGAACCCATGACAGGGGACGCGAGCGAGATCGTTCTGAGCAAGCAGGACCTTCGTGAGGTCACCGCGTTCGCTGCGGCCTGTGCTGAGGCGGCGCTTGAGGTATTCGAGGCCGATCAGCCGGACGACTCGCGGCCTCGAGACGCTGTCGATGCCGCGTGGGAGTTCGCTCGGGGCGGCGAACGCGGGAAGTCTCTGCGCGACACAGCATCCGCGGCCCTCAAAGCGGCCAAGGACGCGGACACTGCGGCTGCCCGAGAGGCAGCGTGGGCTGCGATGTCCGCGGCAGGCGCCGCCTACCTGCATCCGTTGGCCAAGGCCACCCAGGTCAAGCACATCCTCGGAGCCGGCGCTTACGCGGCCAGAGCGGCCGAACTCGTCGCCGGCGACGATCGGAGCGTGGGTGCCGAAAGCATCGAGCGGACGGTGCATCGTGCGACACCAGTCGTCGTCGACGTGCTCAAACGCTTCCCGGCGGCGCCGAGTGGCGGCGGACGGGTCGGCGAGTTGATCCGCATGCTGGACGCCGGCCTTCGGTCACTCACCATCGCCGAGTGACTTCCAGCGTCCAGGCGCAGCGGCCTCACGTCCGTCGGCGGTTGACTGGAAGGTCGGCTTCGTACGAACCGCTGCGTCCCTGGGAGGCCCGATCGCCGGCTCGTCGGTCGAGGTCCGTCGTGGCCTCGACCGCATGGGTCCTGCGGGACTGCTGCGGGACGACGGCGGTCGCCGTGTCCCGTGGCCGGGTGCGGTCACCCCGGTGCCGGGGTGACCGACGGTCCGGGGCAGCTCACGCTGGGACGGACTCGACGCCGGGGCCTGTTCGACGGCCCGGACCCGCCGGCCGTGACCACACCGTCCTGTCTCCGCGCGACGTCCTACCGCGGCGCGACGGTCACGCAGGCCGCCCGTGCGGCCGTTCCGTCCGGCCAGGTCCACCCGGCGACGAGGCCTCCGGACGAGCTCTGCCCGGAATCGGTCGGCCGCAGGACGCGGTTGACCTGAACGTCGAGGCCGTCGCCGGGGCCGCTTCCGTGCACGGTGACGGTCGGGTCAGGGGTGTCGCTCCTGCTCTGGTGCTGCGCTGTCACCTCACCGCGCAGGAGGGCGCGCAACTGCGCCATCACCACCGGGTCGTGGACGCCGTCGTAGATCCACCGGGTGCCGAGCACCCCGTGCTCGGAGGTGCCGATCAACGCCTCGCCGGGGACGCCCTCCAGCGCGGCACCGCGGTAGCCCATCGGCACCAGATACGCCACCGGCTCCCGCGCGCCGGCGTCCACCACGACCATGAACTCGATCCCGACCGCGCCCTCCGGATCGTCCAGACGGAACCCACCGGCCCTGACCAGGTCCGTCGTCGCCGCGTCGCCCACGTACCAACTCTGCTTCGGCAGCCACCCGGTGAGCAGTTCCAGCTTGGTGGGTGTCAGGGTGGTGTGGTGGATGACAGCCATGTGCAAGCTCCCTCACGCGTGAATCCGGGCCTGTTCCGCAATGGATGTGATCGAACCTATAGGAAACCGCGTGTCGTTCCGAGCGGCGGTGGACGGACCCCGAGGAACGGCCCCGCGTCCGGTGAAGGGACGCGGGGCAGACGCCCGCCGCCCGGGCGAGCGTCCTGACACCACAGACGGAAGACAGGAGCGAGCAGGAGCGAGTGGCTCCACGTCCTCCGCACCCCCTGGTCACCTCCGCCTGCCCGGCGCTCGGCCGGACCTGGCACCGCGGACACGACCTAGCGCTGACGGTCCTTCAGAACCTCGATCACACTGGCGTAGCTGTCGGAGCCGTGCCCTGCGGCCTTGGCCCTCTCCATCGTGGCCTTCAACAGCTCGGGCAGGGCGTTGTCGATGCCCCGGGCCGCCGCAGCGTGGATGAGGTGATCGATGGCGGCGATCTGTACGTCCACGGTGGCGTCGTCGCCCGGGTAGCGGCCGGCGTCCACCTGGGGTGCGTAGGTGGTCAGGAACCCTGCCACGGCGGTCAGCCAGCGGATCGCGACGGGCGTGAAGTCGGTGGCCGGCGTCTTCTCCGCGCCGACCAGCGCGGTGCCGTGCAGCCAGCCGGTCATGGTGGACCACATCAGGCCGAGAAGCGCGGCGTCGTAGAGAGAGGCCAGTCCGGGGTCGGCGCCCAGGTACAGGGGGTCGCCCAGGGCCGTCAGGGTCGGAAGGTGGGCATCGAGGACGGCACGCGCACCGCTGTACAGGAACATCATCTCGGGGCTGCCGACACCGGGCGGGGTGGTCATGATCGCGCCGTCGAGGTAGTCGGCGCCGTGGGACCGAGCCCACGCGGCGGCCTCGTGAGCCTGCTCCGGGGAGCCGGAGGTGAGATTGACCAGGGTCTTGCCCCGCAGGGCGCCGGCGACGGGATCGAGGACCGTGTACAGCGCCTCGTAGTCCAGTACGCACACGATGGTAAGCGGGCCGGCCCCGATCGCCTCCTCGGGCGACGCGGCCAGGCGGGCGCCCCGGTCGACCAGTGGCGCGGCCTTGCCCGGGGTCCGGTTCCACACGGTGGTCGGATGGCCCCGGTCCAGTAACGCGGCGGCCAGCGCCGAGCCCATGGAACCCAGTCCGACGACGGTGACGGCCTGACGGTCGGTGTTCATGCGTCAACTCCTCGCAGATTCTGCAGGTTACGAGAGATCACGTTCGCGAGTGATCACGTGCACGCCACGCTCGCACCCTGCGGCGAACGGGAGAAGTGACACTGGTGACGGCCTTCACCAAATTCCTGCCATAGCCTTCAGGGTATGAGCGCCGGTTCTGTCGCCGTGGTGGTGACCGAGGAGATGGGGGTCCCCTCATGGGACCTGTACGAACTGAGCATCCCGTGCACCGTCTTCGGGAAGCCGCAGCTTGATCTCGCCGACCCCTGGTACGAGTTGCGGCTGTGCGGAACGGGAACGAGAGCGCAGGACGGTACGACGGCCGGCGCCGGACTCACGCTGCGGACCCCGTACGGACTCGACGACCTCGTCGGCGCCGACACGGTCATCGTCCCCTCGGTGCCCGACGCGTGTGTCGACGAGGGCAGACCCTTGCCGCCCGAGCTGATCAGGGCCCTGCGCCGCGCCTACGACGCGGGCGCCCGCATGGTGTCCCTGTGCACCGGCGCGTTCGCGCTCGCCGAGGCCGGACTCCTCGACGGACGCCGTGCCACCGCCCACTGGATGCACACCGCCCAACTGGCCGGGCGATACCCGAAGGTGCGGGTCGACGCGTCCGTCCTGTACGTGGACGACGGAGACGTGCTCACCAGCGCCGGCCTGACCGCCGGCCTCGACCTCTGCCTGCATCTGGTCCGTCGCGACCTCGGCGCGCACGTCGCCAACCAACTGGCCCGCAGGATGGTGGTGCCCGCCCACCGGCCCGGCGGCCAGGCGCAGTTCATCGAGCTGCCGGTGCCCCCGAGGGACGACGAGGGACTGGCTCCCGTACTCGACTGGGCCAGGGCACACCTGGACCGGCCGCTGACGGTCGCGGACCTGGCGCGGCGGGCCGCGATGAGCCCGCGCACGTTCTACCGGCGGCTTCACGCGGCCACCGGGACAACTCCGCTTCAATGGCTCCTCGACGAGCGCCTGGGACGGGCCCGGACACTGCTCGAATCGACAGACCTCTCGATCGAGAAGGTGGGGGAGCTGAGCGGTCTCGGCACCGCCAGCAACCTCCGCCACCACTTCCTCAAACACATCGGGGTATCACCGAGCGACTACCGGCGGGCGTTTCCCCGGAGCATGCCCGGGTCACCCGTCTCGGGTTAGGACCGACACGGGCACGGCCTGTACGCGCGAGGAGCGTGGCGACCGCCGCGCGTTCCCGGTGGGTCAGCTTCTGCAGCCCCGGGGCGGTGCCGGTGTCGGACGGCTGGGTGACGTACCTGTCGATGAGCATGCGGGTGATCGAGGGCGCGAGCAGGGCGTCACCCGGCGCGGCGACTCGTACGGCGTGCAGGAAGTCCTCCGGCAGTATGTCCTTGACGAGGAATCCGGCAGGCCTGGCGCGCAGCGCGTTGAAGACGTATTCGTCCAGGCCGTAGTTGGTCAGGATGGCGACGTGCACGTCGGCCAGCGCCGGGTCCGCGGCGATGCGTGGACCGCGCAGCAGTTCGACGCGCTGATCCAGCACCGCCGGCTCGGTTGCAGCAGCGCGGCCGCCACCGTGGTGGGCCCGGACGCGAACGAGGTGTGCCACCGGGCCCTGCCTCCGGTCGGCCCCGGCCGCTCGGCGCCAGGCCGTACGGCACCTGCGTCCCTCGTTGCGGAGCCGCCCGCGCGGTCCGAGGCGACCGTCCCGCCCGTGCAGGGGTTGCCACGGGGGTGCGGGCGGACCCGGCCGACGTAGTCGTCAGCCGTTGCCGCAACGCGGCTGATGCGTCCCGACCGGGACACAGCCCTCGGGACGTCAGGCCGACTGCTGCGAGGCCTGCTCGGTGGACGCGGACGCCTCGGCACTGTCGGGAGTGGTGTAGAAGACGGACGTGCCCTGCTTGGTGCGCTGGGCCTGGTTCTTGGCGACCAGCCCTTCCAGCGTCGTACGCACCACAGTCGTCTTGACGTCGCGCTCGGGATGCTGCTGCTTGAGAGCGGTCGCGATTTCGGCAGCCGAGCGCGGCTCCTTCTGACCCGCGAGGTGTTCACGGACGAGCTCCACCAGCGTGGGCTGGGTCGCCGGCGTGGCCGGTGCCGCAGCGGCGGCCTTCTTGCTGGTTCGCTTCCGGGCCGGGGCGGGCTTCTTGGCCTTCGTCTGCTTGGCCGCACCGGACGGGGCCGTTGCCTTCTTGCGGGGAGCAGGCACCGCCGCGACAGGCTCGGCCGCAGGCGCATCGGGCGCCGGCGACGGGACGCCGAGGGCCTGCTGGATGTTCATCAGCACGCTCTGGTCGTGCCGCAGGGCGGCCAACTTCTCCTGAAGGGCCTCGATCTCACTGCTGAGACGTTCCTGTTCCTTGAGATTGCGTTCAAGGTCACCGGCCACCTGTGTGCTGTACTGCGAGGTCAACTCGGTGCTCTGGGCAGTGGTTTCGGACATGATGCTCACACCCTTCCTGGGAGCCGCGGCCGGGCGAGAGGCGAGCCCGCGGCGTATGCGAAATCTAATGTCTGTGGTTTCCCACCTGATGCTGCAGGAGCAGTGGCAGTCACTGTTGCACAGATGTGCCGTAGTGATGGTACGGAAGACAACTGTGCCGTTCCCCGCAGTATGGCTGAGATGCGGCAGGCGGGCGCCTGGCTGTGGGGCAATGGCACGCTTGTTTCGCGGACACAGCGCCTGCCGCGCAGCAGACCGTCCGACAGCCGGGCGCACCAGCCGTGCCGACGCGCAGGGGTGCAACAGCAGACGCACGCAAGGATGATGCCGATCCGCCGATCCGCCGACTCGCCGATTGCCCGAGCGAGCAGTGCGGTTTTCGGGAGGTCATAAAACGACAGGCGTCAACGTCTCGTTTTCCGGACTCGTGGCACAACTCGCTCTTCGGCAGGCTGATCTCACCCTGACTTTCGAGGAGGACAAGAGTGACCACGTACGTCCCGTCCGTGACGCCCGCGAGCGAGCGGGCACAGCATCGCCCGGCACGTGTGTCCGTGGAGCGCATGGTGATCGTCGTCAACGAAGAACTACCGCCGGGACACCTGGCGAACGCCGCGGCCGTCGCCGGCCTGATCGCCGGTGCGAAGATGCCCCACCTGCTCGGCGCCGACCTGGTCGACGCCGACGGCCTCGTACACACCGGCACCTGCACCACCGGCCTGCCCATTCTGCGCGCCCCGTCGGCCGAACTCGTATGCCTGCGGGCGCGAGCGGCCGAGTACGGCCTGGGAGTGTGCGCGTTTCCCCTGCACGCCCAGACGACGAACAGCTACGAGAAACTGGCGAGCCTGGTGAGACGTACGCCCACGCACGAGCTGGCCTATGCCGCTCTGACCATCTACGGATCGAGGAAGGGCGTCGACAGCATCACCGGGAGCCTCCCCCTGGTCCGCTGACCGAGCCCCTCGAGACCGGCCCGCCTCCCGGCCCCCCCACGTGCGGGACCGCTTCAGCGAGTTTTCCCCTCCGGGACAGCGATGGCTTGCTGCCCCGGCGCCGGCCCGGCTGCCGACCCTTACCCCTCGGCGGCCGGGCCGGAAGAAGCGGGGTGCACGTCCGGTCCGGGACGAGTCCACCGGTCGCTCGTCACCGGGCCCCGGCGCACACCGGCTGACACGGGCGGAGCCACCATGAGTCCGACCACGACCACGACCACGACCACGACCACGGCCACGGCCCCGGCCGTGGCGCCCGGCCCTGCGGCGTCCGTCCAACCCCGCCTCCGTATACGGCAGTTGGGAGCGTCAGCCCGTAGATCTGCCGTGGCGGGGTATTCGGGAAGCGACAGCGGTAACCCGTCGAACGTCGAGGAGGAACGTGCCGTGCGCGCCTTGAAGCGCTGGTTCGACCGCTCTCTGACCGCTCAGGCGGTCGTGATCTTTCTGGTGGCCGTGGGTGTGATCGCCCTCCTGTCGGACCGGGACGAGCATCCGGCGTCGTGGTTGATCCAGGGCGCGATCTACACCGCCATCGTCATGGTGTTCCTGGCCGTGCAGCGCCGCAGGACCGGCCGCGCGGTCGGCACCGACCCGCGCGGACTCGCTGAGCTCAACCGCAGGATCCGGCACCGTGAGGTGCCGAAGGACCCCGAGGAACAGGCGGCCATGCGACGGCTCGTCGCCGAACAGCTGGGGCGGATGGAGCGGGGAGGCCGGTGGCTGCCGTACTGGCTGGGGTTCATGGGCCTGGTCGCGGCCGGCATGATCGCTCTCGGGGTGGTCAACGGCTCATTGGCCTTTCCGCTGGTCTTCGCGGTCGGCGTGATCGGGTTCTGTTGCTGGGTCCTCTGGATGCGTCGCCACTGGATGGATCGCTGCCGCTTCATGCGCTCAGCGCTGCAGAGCCGGCACGAACGGGTGTCGTGACTTCGCCACCACGAACGCAGCGATGCCGCCCGGCACCGCCGCACGGCATCGCGCCCAGGACCGCCCCGGTCCACCGGCACCGGCACGCGCCCAAGGTCCGTCGGCCTGACGAGCCGGCTATCCGTCCCGCACAGGCATGACCGGCGGCTTACGTGGCACACGTGGTGAGCATGAGCACCACCGAAGCACGGCGGGGTGACCCGGTCACCACGGTCCTCACCTGGGAGGTGCGCCCCGGCCGGGAGCAGGATTTCGAGGACTGGACGCACGGGATCACCCGCTGCGCCAGACGGTTCCCGGGCAACGAGGGCGTCTCGTGGCTGCGCCCCGAGCAGGGCCACCGCTTCCACGCGGTGCTCCGCTGGTCCGATCCGCACCGGCTCGCCGCGTGGCTGGAGTCGGACGAGCGCGCGGAATGGCACGCACGGATCGAGGGCGTCGCCTCGGAGATCGGCAGTGAGCGGCAGTCGACGTCCGGGATGGAGACCTGGTTCAGCCTGCCCGGCACCACCGTGCAGGCCCCGCCCCGCTGGAAGATGGTGCTCACCACCTTCCTCGGCGCCTATCCGTTCACGCTGCTGATCCAGTGGCTGGCGACACCCCGCACGGGTGCCTGGCCCCTGCCGCTGCGGGCCGCCGTGTTCCCGGTGGTGCTGCTGCCGACGCTGACGTATCTGGTGATGCCACGGCTGAGCCGCCTGCTGCGGCGGTGGCTGTACCCTCCGCCGGACCGGTGATCAGGTGTTGGCCTTCCGGCCTTCCGAAGGACGCCGCCGGGTCGTCCGGCGCCGGCGTGCGGGTGGTGCCACCGGCCGGGGGCGTGGAGGGCGGACACGAACGCCGGCTACCACCCCGACTCGGCCTCATCTCTCTGGTGCGCGGCGTGCGCGTGTCCGGACCGCCGTCCGTCTCGCCGGGCAGCGCTGTCGGTGCCCACGGTTAGGGTGCCCGCCATGGACAAGGGAATGGTGACCGAGTCGCTCTCCGGTTCCTGGGCCGACACCCGGTCGGCCCGGGACGCTCTCGTGGAGCAGGGCGCTGCCGTCGTCGAGGCCGTGCTCGAGGTGCTCTGCGACGAGCAGTCCTGCGTGGACTGGACCGTCTCGGCGGACGTGCTGCGCCGGATCGGCGAGCCCGCTCTCCGGCCCCTGGCAGACGCAGCCGCAGCGGCGGGCTCACCCGAGGTCGCGAGAAGAATCGGATGGACGCTCGGACGGCTGGACGTGGGGGACTACGAGGTCTACGTACCACTGCTGCGTCACGCACTCCCCAGCGTGAGGAGCCACGCCCTCTCCGCCTTCCAGAGCCGGGGAGAGGAGGCAGCGTGCTTCGCCGACCGGTTGATCCCACTGCTGGGAGACCCGGAACCCGAGGTCCGGCAGCGAGCGGTGTGGGCGTTCAAGGCGATCGGCGGGGGAGTCGTCCCCCGGTTGCGGCGACTGCGGCAGGAGCCGGCCACCGGGCCCGGAATCCGCTCGGGCGCTCTGCGGGCGCTCGCTGCCGTCGCCGGGCCGGCCGCGCTGGACAGCCGGGATCTGGAGGCGTGGCGCCGGCTCACGAGGATCAAGCAGCTGACCGAGGTCCCTCACGGCATGCACCTGTGCGGATCCTGGTACGCGGTCCCGAGCAACGACCAGGAGGCGGTGCTGGACGCATTCGACCTGGGCGTTCCCGAACCGGTGACCCTCCGCACGGGGGAAGCGGCCTGGAACCACGACCATCACAGCTGGGACCGGAAGCACCCGCACGACACCTGCGCACGCGTCTTCGTCAGCCCGGTGCTGGACGGCTGGACACTGGTCTTCGGTGACAGCTCCCAGGACACCCACCGCATCGAGGACGCGGACGACCGCGACGAAGTCCTCGCGGACGTGGTGCGCAGGCGGTGCGTCGCCCTCAGCCGCAGGTTCGAGGCCGCGCACTGGTACGGAATGAGCTGCGGTGACGGCTGGACCGCCTGGTGCCTCGCGGAGGCCGGCGACGTGGTGCGCCACTACGACGCGTTCGACGCCGAGGAGCGCGGTGACGAAGGGCCGTCGCACCCGGCCGAGTCCGGGTACCTCCTGCCGCATCAGGACGGTTTCCCCGAGAACGCCTTCGACGGTGTGGACCCTTCGGACCCCGCGGCCGTCGAGACGCGCTGGCGCCGAGTGAAGGAGGAGTTCGGCATACCCGACACCTGCTACGCCAACGACATCGCAGCGCGGCTGTCGGTCGATCCCGGAGCGCTGGGGGCGGACACCGGGATCTCGGGACACGGAGTCCTCGCGCTCACCGCATGCGGCAGGGAACACGGTCACCCCGCCGGAGCGCTGCCCGTGTGATGTGCCGTTCGGCCCCGATGGCAGAGCACAGACGGCACGGCACCTACGGCGGCGGGCGGCCCTCCGAGCCGGGCGGAGGGCCACGGCCCCCGCGGGGTCTCCCCCGGCCTCCCCTGATCCTCCGGGATGCCCACCGGCCGGCGACGGCCGCGGCCGTGGCGGCGCGCCGCTCAGCCTGCTTGTGCCTCAGCGTGGTGGGCCGGCCCTCCGGGCCTGGTCGTAGCGGCTTTCACCGAGGCTCATCAGCGAAGAAGTCCGCCAAGGAGGAAGCAAGTGCTTGCGGAGCCTGTTCGGCCACGTGGTGGCCGGAGTCGATGCCGTGGCCGCGTACGTCTGCTGCCGCCCACCGACGCCAGATCCTCACGGGGTCGCCGTACAGGTCCTCCAAATCGTCCCGGAGTGACCACAGGATCAGTGCGGGGCACTGGATGCGTGTTCCGGCGGCCTGGTCCTCCTGTTCGTGCTGCTTGTCGATGGTCAGGCCGGCGCGGTAGTCCTCCAGCATCGCGCGCACCACGTCGGGATTCCTCGTCGCCTGACGCCACTCGTCGTAGTTCTCCTGGCCCATGCTCTGTGGATCGCCGCGGTACCAGCTGTCCGGATCGGCGTTGATCACCCGCTCGGGGATGTCCGGCTGGGCGAAGAAGAACCAGTGCCACCACTGCGTGGCGAACTCGGCTGTGATGCGGGACAGGTGCTCGGTGAGGGGAAGGCAGTCGATCAATGCCACCCGCGAGACCGCATCGGGGTGATCGAGCGCGAGGCGCAACGCGACACTTCCACCGCGATCGTGTCCAGCAAGCGCGAACCGGTCGTGGCCCAGAGAGCGCATCACCGCCACCACGTCACCGGCGACCGCCCGCTTGGAGTACCCCGCGTGGTCTTCCGTGGCCACCGGGCCGCGAGAGCGGCCGTACCCCCTGAGGTCGGGACAGACGACGGTGAAGCCGCGCCGGACAAGGAGCGGGGCCACCCGGTGCCAGGTCGCGGATGTCCTCGGGTGACCGTGGAGCAGCACCACGGGTGGGCCCTCGCCACCGTAGCGGACGAAGATCGATGCCTCATCGAGCTGAACCCGCCTGGTCTCGAAGCTCTCGAACAAAGCTGAACCCTCCCGGCCCGTTGTCACCTGCCCGCCGCACCCGCAGGCCGCGGACAGTCCCGCCAGGAGGGGGACCAGGGCCGGCAGGCCGCGCCGGCCGACACTTCCCGTCGGCCACTGCGCAATCGACACAGCGTTCCCGTGCTCCTGCCCCCGTGGATGTCGTGAACACAACTGGCCGGCAGCCACGCCCGGCAGACCGGCGTGCGGCCGCCAGTACGCGGGGCCGCGCGTCAGAGGGCGAGGGACGTGAGCCAGTCGGTGAGGATCCGGTTGGTGTCCTCGGGGCGTTCCTGCTGGATGAAGTGGCCGCAGCCGTCGAGGACGTGCGAGGCG
This sequence comes from Streptomyces sp. NPDC051315, assembly GCF_044455165.1. NCBI lineage: Bacteria > Bacillati > Actinomycetota > Actinomycetes > Kitasatosporales > Streptomycetaceae > Streptomyces > Streptomyces sp. NPDC051315. The sequence goes on along the minus strand of NZ_JBITEN010000020.1, from coordinate 21,553 downwards.
ACGAGATGGGGCAGGGTGGTGGGGTACGCCGCGATGGCGTGGGCGAGCCAGGTGGTGGAGGCATCCGTACCGCCGCCGACGAACAGCGACGGCTGGATGAGGGGAGGCTCCGTGGAAGTCGGCCAGGTCCTCCCAGTCCCGGTCCATGTTCCGGTAACGGTTCAGGGCGCCGGCCATGCCGGTGCGTTCGAACTCCCCGGCGTGGACGTCGAGGTCATGTTCGCTGAGCGAGGCCGGCAGCCGGCCGGCGGGGAAACGGTCGCGCAGCATGCCGCCACGGCTGACGAAGTGCGGTTCCGGGGCGCCGGGCGCGGGCATGGTGTCGGCGGACAGGGCGGCGTAGAACCCCGCCAGCCACAGGACTTGGGGAACCCGTGCACGAGCGGGACCAGCGGCCCGTTGCCCTGCTCCACCAGGTGTGTTCGGCCGGCCGATGAGGACACCAGTCGGTGGGCGCGGTCGGCTGAGGGTGTCTGAGGCATGGATCGTTCCTCCCGGAGCGTCGTGCGGGGGGAGCCGGTACGGTCGAGCAGTCCGGACTGGCCTGACGTCTCCGCCGCCGAGGGTGACGCCGGCCTGCCGCGCGTACTGCTCGGCAGGCCGGCGGACGGCCGGACGGGATGCGCTGCATGGGCACATGCCTGCGCTGCGGGCCGGGTCCGCGACATCGCGTCAGCCGCAGGCCTCAGCACCGGGACAGATCGGTGCCGGCCGTGCCGGCGGTCGTGACGCGCACCCAGATGCTTCGCCGGCCGGACGGCGAGGGTGCCCACGCCGCCGGAAACCGGCGTGGGTCACGCCACCTTCGGCGCCAGGGCCAGGCCCTGCTTGACGAGCCGGGTGACGTCGTCGGCGAGGATCTCGGGCAGTCCCCGCTCTATGCCGTTCAGCGCCTGGGCGGCGACGTCGGCGGGGTCGATCTTCTGATCGGCCGGAACGAAACTGGCCATGTCGGTGTCCATGTATCCGACGTGCAGTGCCGAGACACTGATGCCGCGGGGCGCCAGCTCCTCGCGGGCGGCGTCGGTCAGAGCCCAGGCGGCGGCCTTGGCTGCCGCGTACGCCCCGAGGCCGGCGGGATGCAGCCAGGACAGTACGGACAGGACGTTGAGTACGGTGCCGCCGCCGTTGCTCTCGATGACCGGGGCGAATGCCCGGGTCACGGCGAGCGGCCCGAAGAAGTTGGTCTCCATCTCCAGGCGCACCGCGTCCAGCTCGCCGGCGAGCAACGGGGTGGCGGTGGAGATCCCCGCGTTGTTCACCAGCAGTGTCGCGTCGGAGGCGATGAGTGCCGCGGCCCGGATCGACTCCTCGTCGGTCACATCCAGGCGGAGGGGCGTGACGCCGGCCAGGTCCACGCTCTCGGGGCGGCGGGCCGCCGCGTAGACCTTGGCCCCGCGCTCCTGGAGCTGGGTGGCCAGTCGGCGTCCGAGCCCCCGGTTGGCACCGGTGACCACGGCGACCGCGTCCTTGAGTTCCATGTCTGCTCCCTGCACTGCTGTCGCCCGGGGACCGGGCTCCCATTAGATTACGGATGAAATCTAAACTGGAGCCTAAAATAGATGACGGCCGACATCAAACAGGGAGGTGGCCCATGGGTCGCGTATCACAGGCGCAGGCGCACGAGAACCGCAAGCGGGTCGTGGAGACCGCCTCCCGGCTGTTCCGTGAGCAGGGCACCCATGTCAGCGTCGCCGACCTCATGAAGGCCGCCGGCCTGACCCACGGCGGCTTCTACAAGCAGTTCGCCTCCAAGGAGGCACTCGTCGACGAGGCCACCGCGCACGCCTTCGGCGAAGTCGCCCGGCTCCGCCAGGCCGGGCTGGAGCGGCATTCCGGCCAACGCGAGGCCGCCCAGCGTGAGTTGATCGACCGCTACCTCTCCGTCGAGCACCGCGACAACGCGGCGGACGGTTGCCCCGTCGCCGGGCTCGCCGCCGACATGGCGCGGGAAAAAAACGGTCATGACGAGGCCCACCGTGTCTACGCCGAGGGCGTGCGCGCCTTCGCCGACTCGCTCGCCACCGAGGACGAGGACGGCGTCATCCGGCTGTGCGCCATGGTCGGAGCCCTCGTCCTGGCCCGCGCCACCAAGGACTCCCCGCTCTCGGACGAGATTCTCACCGCCGCACGCGCAGCCCTGACGGCGAAGGGCTGATCCGACAGACCATCCACGCGCCCGGCCGCACACGCGGGATACGCAGACCCCGCGCCCGGTCGCCTTCACCCGTCGGGCCGTCTTCCAAGCGGCGCGCAGCGTGTCGGCGGACAGTGGCCCAGCGGCGCGACCGGATGCGCCCTTCCCTTCCCTGCCGGCTTCAGCGGGACGCGCGCTGCCCCTCCTCTGGAACGCAGCCCTCCCAGGCGTCACGGACGCGGTCCGCCCACTCACCGCACGGGCTCCGCCCCTGTCATGCCGGGCGCTCTCTTCCCGCGCCGCGAGGCATGGGCCACCGAGTCCGCCGCCCGTCCGGCCCCGTTCGGCGAGACGGGCCCGGAGCCCATGATCCCTGCGTCGTCCAGGGCCTGGGCGCGGGCGGCACGGGGCGTCGATGCCCTCGCTCCGACAGTGGTCGGGCCGGTAGCCTGCGCGCCGTGAAGGTGGGCACCGAAGAGACCCGGCTGGTCGTGCTGCGCGGCAACAGCGCCTCCGGGAAGTCGTCTGTCGCGGCCGGCTTGCGGGAGAGGTTCGGCCGAGGCCTGGCGCTGGTCGGGCAGGACAACCTGCGCCGTGTCGTCCTGCGCGAACGCGACCGGCCGGGAGCCGCCAACGTCGGCCTGATCGACCTGACCGTCCGCTACGCCCTCGACCACGAGTTCCACGTGGTGGTGGAGGGCATTCTGTACGCCGACCACTACGGCGACATGCTCGCCCGACTGCATGCCGACCACCGCGGCCCGACCCACGCCTACTACCTGGACGTGCCGTTCGAGGAGACCCTCGTCCGGCACGCCACCAAGCCGCAGGCGAGCCAGTTCGGCGAGAAGGAGTTGCGCGCCTGGTATCGGGAGCGTGATCTGCTGCCGGCGGCATCGAGGCCGTCATCGGTGCTGACAGTACCCTCACGGCGACCCTCGACCGGATCATGCTCGACACGGGCCTGGGCCGCCTCCCGGCTGTGGATCGGTGACGTCCCGGGTCGGCGGTGGACTCCTGGCCGCCGGCGGACCAGCCGTACGTCGCCGTGGACACCGGAGTGTCGGCGTCGGTGGCGTACCCGCAACCGCGGCGCCCGCGGTGCCGGTCGTCACGAGGTCCAGGACGGGGGCGTCGCCGGCCTCCTGTGCTCGCCGTAGGTGTATGAGGCGTGCGTCCGCGCCCGATACGACCGTGCCGGCTGCCGGAGCGGTGCACTTCGCGGTGGGCGGTGGCGGGTTCGGTGATGCTGTGGCCGCAACGCAGCGGTACTGCGCGACTTGATCGAGCCAGGGACCGGGCCGGGGACCGAGCCAGTGATCGGGCCACTGGTCGACTTCGTCCGAGGGCCGTTGGATGCCGCGGGTGATCGGGCCAGGGACCGGGCCGAAGACCGGGCCAGGGACCGCGCCGGAGATACCGGGTCAGGGACCGGGCCGGAGACCGAGCCAGACATCGAGCCGGGGACCCAGCCCTGTGTCGAGTTCAAGATCGACACAGGGAGTGCACAGGTGATCCACCACTCGCCACTGTCTCCTCCGTAAATGATCTTTAGGTTCTGTGATCAACTCCGCCCCGCGTTCCGCGGCGGAGGCTCCACTGACCTCTGAGAGGCATAGTGCACCGTCACAGATTCGCCCGAATATCCCGCCGTGCGGCGGTCGTCGCGCTCGGTCTGAGCCTGCTCAGCCCGCAGTTCGCCGTCGCCGCCGAGCAGGACGGGACGGGCAGCGCGTCGTCCGCGCTGCCGGCCTACTCCTCCCACTCGTTGAAGCCGGTAAAACTCGAAGTAGGCATCTCCACCGCGCAGTTGAAGAAGTTGCGCGAGCGCGGCAAGGCCGCCGAGCGGTCCGGCAAGCCTCTGCCTGAGCCGGTGATCCCGTTCCAGACGGAGCGACGCCCGGCCGCGAAGCCGTCCAAGGGCGCAACGACCATGACCTTCGCCGAGGCGGCCGAGTTCATGGAGCGGGACGTGCGGCGCAGGACGGCGCCGATGAAGAGCACGGTGGACGACTACCAGCGGCAGCAGCGGGGTGCGCGGACGCCGGCCACGACCACCGCGACGACCGCGGACGGCGGCTTCACGACGATGGCCACGGGTGCGACGATCGGTGAAACGCCGTCGCAGGCCCTGTACGACACGTGCATGACCGACGCGGCCTCCTCCGACGGCGGGCGCGTCTACGACCGGTTCACGTTCTGTCAGCGCGTGCCGATCACGGCCGACTACTGGGAGAAGGACGCGGCGGGCAACCCCGTGGACCACCTCGGCACGACGACGGCCACGCTGGAGATCGTCGCCCAGGGGATCGAGGACCAGCGCAGCATGCGTCTGTTCTCGCAGATCAAGCAGGGCTCCGTGTCGTACGACTGGGGCTGGTGGGACAACATCTGGACCGCGCCCGGCGTACCCCTGTCGCTGTTCGGCACCTGCGCCCCGGGCCAGCTCGACTGCGGCGCCTCCCGCAGCCCAGCGACCCTGACCTGGGACAACTGGAACAACAACCCGAGCTGGGCGTACTGGGACATCAGCAACTCGGCGACCGCCGGCTACGGCCGGGACAAGGTGCTGCCGAGCTTCTGGCAGGTCGAGTACTTCACCGAGTCGGACGACTTCAGCACGGAGGAGCCCGGCACCTCCCCGGTGCAGGTGATCCGCTGCGACTCGGCCACGTACATCTCCGGTCCGTTCGGCGCCGACCGTTCCCACGGGTGCGTGTTCCCCGGCGCGACGCCGATCCTGACGTACAGCCTGAGCGGTACCGAAGCCGCGGTGGCCCAGCACATCCTGGGCGCCCAGACGCGCCCGGAGTACACCTACCCGCGCCTGCCGGCCGCGGAGGACGCGGAGCGTGACAAGGACATCCCGGGCCAGGCCGTCGGGGGACAGCCGGTGCACTACGGCCTGCACCGCATCCACTCGACCCTGAACGCCGAGGACTACCAGAAGAACCGCGACCACAAGGACGGCGCCTGCTACGGCACCGGCCCCTACGCCGCGCAGTACACGGGCCTCGGTCTCGACCCGCGGCCGGACACCTCGACGCAGCAGTGCGACGAGTACCCCTTCGCCTCCACGTTGGAAGGCGCCGGCAGCGCGGAGTGGGACTTCTCCGTACAGGCGGTGCCCATCACCGACAACGCCTCCGCCGGCGGCAAGCTGATCGCCTACTACAACGCGGACCGTATTCTGGCGTGGGACGCGAGCCTTCCGTATCCGGAGGGCAGCAACGACCGGTTCTGGGTCGAGATCGTCGAATAGCCGAACGCCGGGGGCCGTTCTGCGGGCTCCAGGAGCCCCGCGGGGCGGCCCCCGTGCCAGGGAGACCAAACGTATGCACGCACAACCGCTCGACCTGACCAGCATGTGGGGCGAGGGCTGGGCCGTGACGCTCGCGCCCCGCTCGCCCGCCTTCTGCCTCGGCGCCATGGGCGTCACGGAGCCCGCGCCGCTTCCGGAGGGGCTGGCGGCGTTCGCCCAGCGGTCTCCGTTCGGAGGGCCGCCGGTGCTGCTCGCGGCCGCCGACCTGGACGACGAGTGGTCGATCGTCGTCGAGAGCGAGGCACAGACCGGGTGGGTCGGCACGCATCCGGACGTCCTCGAAGCGCTGGCCACTCCGCTGGCGCCGGCCTGCACGGTCACGTCCGATCCGAACAAGGTGCAGGTGCTGTTCCGGGAGCACGGCCAGGGGGTGGGCGGCATGGAGGTCCTCACCAACCGCCGTTGGGGCCACTTCGGTGAGGAGACCCGCCGGGCGCTGCGGGGAGCCGGCTTCCCCGACGACCACGCGACGCCGCGGAACCCGGTACCGGCCGCGCCGAGCGAGGGGGCGCTGGGGCTACTGGCGGCCCAGGCGATCACCGGGGCCGAACTCCGTTCCGAGCATCTCCAGGGGCCCTGGCTGGGCGGCCTGACGGGCAAGCCGTATCCCACCGCTCCTCGGTGAACGGGAGGCCCTGGTCCGTGAGGTCGCCCATGGCCTTCTTCGCCCGACCACCTGGCAGAGGGGCCTCGGTCCTCCGGAGTGACGGCAGCACCGTGACCTGAACCCGAGGGCACAGTCCGACTCGACGGGACGGGGGCACTCGTATGGGAGATGAACGGCACAGGGGCACTCGTACGGGAGATGAGGGGCCCTGTCCTCACTCGGCGCCCACGCCCCGGTGCCCGGCGCAGGCGCACTGTTCCGAGGCTGAGCCCTGGTACCCGGCTGACGCTCGCGAGGCGGCTGGACGTCGGCCCCCTGATGGCGGCGACAGCTGCGAGTGAGGGCCGCGCGCTCCGCACGAGTACGGGCGGCCTTCCGTGACGAGCCGGCCGTGCACAAGGCGTTCGAGGGTGCTTGCGGCGCGGGTGACCCCGTCAGGGGTCCGTGCCGGCGAGCGCGGAACCGGGTCCGCTCGGTCCACTCCACGTCGGGAGCGAGGGTGGCGCGCAGTGCTTCCAGGTCGCCCGTGGCCGAGGCGACGTACTGGCGGCGTACGACGTCGGCGGGGCGGACGCGAAGAAGTCGACGCCCCTCACCACAGGGGCGGGTGTGACCACCGCTCGCATCCACTGCCACCCCGTCTCCGGAAGCGGCGACGGCCATGCGACGAAGCCACCCCCACCCAGCAGCGCAACGCTGGTGAGCGTGGGCGTACCCGGCCGGGCACGGTTCGGGTCCCGGCGGGACGCCCACGCTCTTCCCTCAGGCGGCGGCGGGCTTGCCCGGACCGGGGACGTTGCGGAAGCGGAACGGCTCGGGGTCGCGGCCCGCCTGGATGTACCAGCACTCGCCGGTGCCGTCCCCGGTGATGATCCGCAGTACCGTGTCCGCCACGACCTGAGCCGGGATGACCGGCAGGCCCTGCTTGGAGAGCATGTCGCGCAGCGGTTCGATGATCCGCGACTCGGCGAACCCGGGGCATACGGCGTTGAAGCGCACGTTCTCCGGCGCGAGAGCCGGTCCCAGGGACCGTGCGAGTCCTACGACCGCGTGCTTGTTGGCCGCGTACAGGGGATCCAGCGGTACCGCCGCCAGGCCCGCCAGGGACGAGGTCGCCACGATCGAGCCCCCGCCGCGCGCCCGCAGCGCCGGCAGCACCGCGTGGGTGCCGAAGACCACGCCGTCGAGGTTGGCGCCCATGGCGCGCCGGTAGCGCACCAGGTCGAAGTCCTCGCCGACGCCGCATCCGGTCGCCACCCCGGCGTTGAGCACCGCGATGTCGACACCGCCGCACTGCTCCCGGGCGAAGTCCACCAGCGCACGGTTGGCGTCGGGGTCGGAGACGTCACAGGCGCGGAAGTGGCCGCCGACCAGGTCGGCCACCTCGCGGCCGGCCCGTGCGTCGAGGTCCGCGACGACCACGCGTGCCCCCGCCTTCCCCAGCGCCAGTGCCGTGGCCCGGCCCAGTCCACTGGCGCCGCCGGTGACGATCGCCACCTTGTCCCGCAGCGCGGCGCCGTCCGTCTGTCCCGGACGGGCGGCGTCCCCGCTCTCGGCGGCGGTCACGCCAGCTCCAGGACGAGCTTGCCGACGTTCTCGCCGCGGAAGAGCATCTGCAACGTCTCGGGGAAGTCGTCCACGCTCCCCCTCACCACGTGTTCCTTGACCTTGATGCGGCTGGCGCCGATCCAGGCGGAGATCTCCTGGGCGGCCTGCGCGTAGCGCTTGGCGTAGTCGAAGACGACGAAGCCCTCCATGCGGGCGCGCCGCACCAGCAGCGAGAGGTAGTTGGAGGGGCCCTTGACCGGTGTGGCGTTGTTGTACTGACTGATCGCACCGCAGACCACGACGCGCGCGTGCATCGCCAGCCGGGTCAGGGCGGCGTCGAGGATGTCTCCTCCCACGTTGTCGAAGTAGACGTCGATGCCGTCGGGGGCCTGTCGCCGCAGCGCCTTCCTGACGTCCTCGGCGCGGTAGTCGATCGCCGCGTCGAAGCCCAGTTCCTCGGTGAGCAGCGCGCACTTCTCCGGGCCTCCGGCGATGCCCACGACCCGGCAGCCCTTGGCCTTGGCGATCTGACCCGCGATGGTGCCCACCGCTCCGGCCGCCCCCGACACCACGACGGTCTCGCCGTCCTTCAGCGCCCCGACGTCCAGCAGGCCGAAGTAGGCGGTCATGCCGGGCATGCCCAGCGCGCCCAGGTACGTCGAGGGCGGGGCGAGGGAGGTGTCGATCTTCATGGCGCCTCGGCCGTCGGACACCACGTACTCCTGGACGCCGAACGTGCCGACCACGTGGTCACCCGGCTGGAAGCCGGGGTGGTCGGACGCGGTGACCTCGATGACCGATCCGGCGCGCATCACCTCACCGATGGCCACCGGCGGCAGGTAGGAGGGACGGTCGTCCAGCCAGCCCCGCATCGCCGGGTCCAGGGAGATGACACGCGTCCGGCCCGCGAACCGGCCCGGACCCGGCTCGTCCACGGGTACCGAGGAGTGCTCCCAGTCCTCGGGTTTGACTTCGCCCACGGGGCGGGCTGCCAGGCGGATCTGGCGGTTGTTCGCGGACATGGCGCCTCCTGTCGTTCGCGGCTCCGCCGAAGGGTACCGACCGGTAGGTATGCCCGGCTGTATGACCTTCGCCACACGTCGGCGTCCCCGCTGCGAGGTCCGGCCGACCGGCGAGCCGAGGTCGAAGGACCGCGTCCGCATCGCCTCCGAAACGTGACCCACCGCGGACTTACAGGCATCCCAACCAGTCGGTATGGTGCGCCGCCCGAACCACTTCCCCCGTATACCTCCACGGATCCGAGCCGTAGTGGAAGGCCAGGCGATGACATACCCCGACGAGAACCGGTATCCGCCGACAGCACCTTCCGGATGGCCCCTGCCGCACACCGATTCCCAGGCGTACGGGTACGGCGTGCCTGCTCACGACGCGTACGGCCAAGCCTCGCGGCACGAGCCGTACGGGTACGGCGTGCCTGCTCACGACGCGTACGGCCAAGCCTCGCGGCACGAGCCGTACGCGCAGGAGCCGCATCAGCGCGGCACCGATCTCGACGCCCTCCGCTCGGCCTACCGCCTGCTCCGCCGAGCGTCCACGCTCACCGCACTCGGCTCCTTCGTGGTCTACGTCGTGCTGTCCTGCGGTGCGCCGGGCCTGATGGGGGGGGCCGAGGTCGCGGGGGAGCTGAGCCTGGGCATGGCCCTGGGGATCCTCCAGCTCGGCGTCACCTTCGCCGCCGTCTTCTGGTACGGCCGCAGCGCGCGACGTTCGGTGGATCCGCTGGCCCGCGCCATCAGGGAACGAGCGGCCACCACGGCCCGCAACGCGGGGGCGCCGAGATGAACGACTTCAGCTCCGGGACCCAGGGCACCGTCCTCAAGAACGGCCTGGCCATCGCGGGTGACTACATCTCCGCGGCGACGGTGCTGAGCACCACCGGCATCGTCGCGCTCGCCGGATACGACGGCTATGTCCTCGCGGTCAGCACCGCCCTGTCGCTGGTGCTGCTGATGTTCCTGCTGGCCGAACCCCTGCGGAACGCCGGCAGGTTCACCATGGGGGACGTCCTGGCCCGCAACATGCCGGGGCGGGCCGTGCGTATCGCCGCCTGCGTGGTCACGCTTTCGGCGACCCTGCCCTTCCTCGTCGTCCAGCTCTCCGGGGCCGGATCGCTGCTCACCTTCATCCTGGACCTCCCGCACGTGGCGGGCGCCAGGACGGCTTGCGTCATCATCGTCGGCAGCCTGATGATCATCTACGCGGCGCTCGGCGGCATGAGGGGCACCGCCCTCATCCAGATGATCAAGATCGTGATCCTGCTCGGCACCAGCGCCGTCGTCGCGGCCCTGGTACTGAACCGCTTCGACTGGAGCCCCGGCAAGGTGCTCAGGGCCGCCCAGCACGGCAGCGGTACCGGCCCGGCCTTCCTCCAACAGGGCCTGCAGCTGGGCACCTCGGCCGTCGACCGGCTGGACTTCATCGGCCTCCAGATCACCGTGGTCCTCGGCGTGGCCTGCCTGCCCCACATCACGATGCGCCTGTACTCCGCGCAGGACGTGCCGGCCGTCCGGCGGTCCATGTCATGGGCGGTCGGCACGGTCACCACGTTCTGCCTGCTCGTGATCGTCATGGGTACGGGCGCGGCGGCGCTGGTGGGATCGCAGCGCATCACGGCGGCCGACCCGCAGGGCAGGACGTCGGTGCTCATGCTGTCGCAGGTGCTCGGCGGGGCCCCCGGCTCCGCGGGCGTGACGATCCTCTACTCGGCCGTGGCGGGCATGGTGTTCATCACGCTGCTGTCGTCGGTCGCGGGGATGACCCTGGCGGCGGCCTCGTCGCTCGCCCACGACCTGTTCGCCCATGCGGCGCGCAGGGGACAGGCGGAGCCGCGTACGGAGATGACGGTGGCGGTGTGGACGAGTGTGGGCGTGGGAACCGTGGCCATCGCGCTCTCCACCCTGGTCCAGGGCTGGGACGTCGGCGTGCTGACCACCCTGGCCGTCTGCGTCGGGGCATCGGCGGTGGCACCCGCGCTCACCTACTCCCTGTTCTGGCGAGGATTCACGCGCACCGGTCTGCTCGCCTCCCTCTACGGCGGCGCGGCCTGCGCGCTGCTGCTGATGGTCTTCTCCAAGGCCGTCTCGGGCACCCCGTCCGCCATCTTCCCGAACGCCGACTTCGACCTCTTCCCCATGCAGTCCACCGGACTGGTCTCGATCCCGTTCGGCTACCTGGCGGGCTGGCTGGGCAGCCGTCTCGACCACCGGCGCCGCGCCGCCGGGAGCCAGGAGAGCCGGCGGCAGTACGAGGAGAGCGAGGCACGGCTGCTCGCCGGGGCCGAATGACACGGCGGCGCGGCGGGCTCCGCATGCGGCCCCGACGGCGGCGCAGCCCGCCCAGGTCCCAGGTTCCGGGTCCCGTGTCCGTCAGCACCCTGTCGGGCAGGCCCGCACCACCTGCCCGGCCCACCGTGGCGGACCGCCGACGTCAGGCCGAGGCCGTACGATTTTGCCGCGACACACCTGAGCGGATCGGCCGGAGAGCAGGAGAAGCCGCGCCCTCCGCGGATCGGTCTGCCACCCTGCCCGTCGCGTACGCGGCACCTGCCGGACGCGGGTGGAGGCACTGCGCCGATCCACGCCGCGCGTGGCGCACAGAACACACGGACACCAGCGAGGGAACCCCATGATCTTCATCACCGCCAAGTTCCGAGTCCGCCCCGAACACGCCGACCGCTGGCCCGAGATCACTGCCGACTTCACCCGGGCCACGCGCGCCGAGCCCGGCTGCCTGTGGTTCGACTGGTCGCGAGGTGTGGAGGACCCGACGGAGTACGTCCTGCTCGAGGCCTTCCGCGACGAGGAGGCCGGCGTCGCGCATGTGCGGTCCGCGCACTTCGAGGCCGCGCAGCAGACCCTGCCGCCCCACCTGGCCGAGACGCCGCGCATCGTCAACGTGAGCGTTCCGCAGAACGACTGGTCGCTGCTGGGCGAAATGGCGGTCCCCGGCCAGGAGTAGCCTCCTCTGCCCCGGCGTTCCACCCTCCGAGCCGACAGGAACAACAGGCCGCGCCCGCCCTTATCGGTTGATCAAGTCCCGGGTCTGGGCGTAGACCGTCGCGTCGGCGAGCAGGCCCGTGTGGCTGAGACAGGCGGTCTGGGTGTTGGTCGCGCCGGACAGGGGGACGGAGCTGTCGGGGTTGATCACCGTGTCGCAGGGCGACCACCAGGTCGCGTAGCGGGACGAGCCCGGTGTCTCGTCGCCGGAGTTGAGCGCGGCGAGGAAACTCGAGCCGATGCGCATCTCGGTGCAGGACGTGTCGAAGCAGCTGTTGGCCGTGTCGGTCCCGTGGTTCGGCCCTCCCAGCGACACCCAGGCGTCGACCTTCGTGGCCCCTGCCAGGTTCTTGAGGTAGGAGCGCGAGGACAGCCCGCCCATGGAATGGCTGACGATGTCGACCTTGGTGGCGCCGGTCGCCGCGAGCAGACGGTCGACCTCGGCGGAAAGCTGCTGGGCGGTCGTGGCGTTCGACTGACGCCAGTCATAGGTCCACTGGTCCATGTGGGAGGACGGCCAGCCGTCGGTCCTGAAGCGGTCGGCCATGGTGTTCCAGTTGCTGCCGTCACCGCTGTAGCCGTGCACGAAAAGGACGGGATTGCTGGTGGAGCGGTACGTGGAGCTGCTCGAGGCTTCGGCGGGACCTGATGCCTGTACGGCGAGAAGGGCGCCGGCCGTGGCGGTGGCCGCGGCCACCAGAGATCTCTTCACGAGGGGGCCTCACGGGGTGCGGTTCGGAAACGCGCTCGACGGCGCGCCTGGGCGGGGGAGTGCGTGGGGCGTCTCCCGGGTTGCGGGAGGCCGTGGCCGCGGGTGTGTGGGGGCACGGCCGAGGAGCCGGTTCGCCGCAGCCGCAAGGGACACCGGAGTCGTTGAGGGGTGATGTGAGCGTACTGACCGGTAGGTATCAGTGGTCAAGAGGCGTGCGCCGGTTTTCTCGCGCGGTGGCCGCCCCCAGCGCGGAGGCTGCAAAAGGATCCAACGGAAGTCGTTGATCGTGTGACTGTCGGGCTGTCTGCTCGTCGGCGTGGTCCCGGGGGAAGCGAGTGTCGCCGCCACGACGTGCCTTTCATCCGTTCGGCCCTGTGCAGGGCCGGCAACCGTGCGCCGACGACAGGGCGTGTACCCGGATCTGGGAGGGATCGGTCGACTGACGGCGCACTGTCGCGGTAGCGACTGCCACCGCACGGGTGTAGCGTCGTGATCAAGCAGTCGTGGTTCCGAAGTGCCGTTCGCCCGTGATCGCCATCACGGGCGTTCTTGCTTTTCCAGCGCCTCTCCGGACCAGAGCGATCACCTCCGGGTGCGCAGCGCGCGGGCCCGTTCCCCCCCCACGAAGGAGACAGCCATGGCCAAGGGCACTGTCAAGTGGTTCAACAGCGAGAAGGGATTCGGCTTCATCGAACAGGAGGGCGGCGGCCCCGACGTCTTCGCCCACTACTCCAACATCGCCGCACAGGGGTACCGCGAGCTGCAGGAGGGCCAGAAGGTCGAGTTCGACGTCACCCAGGGCCAGAAAGGCCCCCAGGCGGAGAACATCCGCCCCGTTTGACCCCGCCGCTGCAACAAGGCCCTGCTGCCGACCACGGCACGCCGGGCCTTCCGGGGGCGAACGTCACGACGGCCCTGTGACCGCCCAACCCCACTCGCACCCCGGGCAACACGCTCCATCCTGGGTGACGTCGTTACCACCCGGGCGTATGAGCCCTCGCGGCGCCTGCGTTCGCCTGTGTGCCCGGGTTGCCGGTCGGCTCACAGGAAGCGCCGGATCGGGATGACCGCGGCTTCCTTGGCGCGTCGCAGCGTGGCCCGTCGTGTCCATCGAGCGGGGTCGATGTCCAGGCTGCGCTCGAGGTCGGCCTCGTAGTCGCGGTCGAGCGAGGCCGTGAACTCCTCGTCCAGGACGGCGAGCATGACCTCTTCGTCGTGGTGCATGGACCGGCGGTTGAAATTGGTGGATCCGATGAGAGAGGCAACCGAGTCCACGGTGATGATCTTGGCGTGCATCATGGTCGGCTGGTACTGACGGATGCGCACCCCGGCCTGCAACAGACGCGTGTAGTGGTGTTGACCGGCGAGCTGACAGGCACGCTGGTCAGTGTGAGGGCCGGGCAACAGAATCTCGACGAGCACGCCGCGACGAGCGGTCGCGCAGAGCAGGTCGATGAAGTAGCGGTCTGGGGCGAAGTAGGCGGTTGCCAGCCGGAAGCGTTCCTCGGCGGAGCTGAGCATGACCCGGATGAGGGTTTGCATGTCCTGCCAGCCGATGCTCGCGGAACCGCGAACGACCTGCACCACCGACGAGCCGGCGCGCGGGTGTTCCGTGAAGCGGTCACGGTCGTCGAAGAGTTCGTCGTGGCACTCCGCCCAGTTCTGCGCGAACGCGGCCGCGATGCCGTCCACGGCCGGACCGCGCACCTGGACGTGGGTGTCTCGCCACTCGGCTGGGTTGCGGGCATCCCCGCACCACTCCTCCGCGATCCCCACGCCGCCGGTGAAGGCGGTGTGCTCGTCGACGATGAGGGCCTTGCGGTGACAGCGGTGATTCTGTTTGAACGGCGACAGCCACACGGGTTTGCGGAACCAGGCCACCTGGACGCCCGCGGTGCTCATGAGGTCCAGCAGTCGCCCCTCGATCTGCTTGGCGCCGAAGCCGTCGAGCAGCAGGCGCACGCGCACCCCCGCGCGGGCGCGGTCGGCCAGAGTGACGGCGAAGTCGTGAGCGATCCGGCCCCGCCAGTACACGAACGTCATCATGTCGATGGTGTGCCGAGCCGAACGGATCGCCCCGAGCATCGCGGGGAAGATCTCATCACCGTTGCGCAGGGGCACGAGATCGTTTCCTTCGGTGGCGGCCACGCCGAGCAGGCGCTCCAGCCGACGGCGTAGCCGCTGCTTGCGCGCTTCTGCGTCGGGCGCGGTGCCGCGGGCAGGGGGTACCGGTATGCCGTCGAGTATCACGCCGAATCCCCCACTGAACCATGAAGACAGAACGTCACGGGCTGCTGGACGCGTCCGAACAACCACATGCCCGGCCTGTACCGCGTCACACCAGGCGGTCTGCCCGAACCGAGCGGATCGGAAGGGGAGGGGCTTCGTCCACACCGGAGACGAAGAGGAACGGCTTCGTGCACGGCACGTCGGCCGAGCGCCTGAGGTGTTGTGGCCGGAGGGGCGGGGCAGGGCGGACGCTGCGGCGAATCGGGGCGTGATCAGCTGGGTTCGCGTCGGCCGCGCCGCCGTCAGCGCGGCCGCGACAGGCGGGGGCGACGACAGGCCGGGGGATGTCGGCGGGGGAGAGGCCGGGGCGGGCACGGCGCAGGGGTGCGGGGTGGCGCCACCGGCCGGAGGCGGCGCGGGTTTTGCCGGCGTCGGCCTCCGAGACGCGCCCCTTTCGCGGAGCGATGACATGGGATACGCGCGGCAGCCCACGCCGCGCAGGTGGGCCCGCGCCGCCCACGTCAGCCCACGCCGCGCAGGTCGGCCCACAGGCCCACGTCAGCCCACTTCGGCCCACAACACGTTGTCACGGGCCGTTGTCACGGCCCCGGTCCTGGATCCGGCTGCACGGCCTCGGTGATGCCGGCTCGGGCCGCTTCGAGCTGAGCGGCGAACGCGATGCCCAGGAACAGCGCCACACCGGTCAGGTTGGCCCACAGCAGCAGGGCGACGAACGCCGTCAGCGGTCCGTACACCGCGCCGAACGATCCGCTCTTGGCCACGTAGAGCGCCAGCAGCCACGTGGCCGTGACCCACAGGACCAGGTGGACCGCCGAGCCGAACGCGAGCCAGGTGTAGCCCGGCTGGTCCCTGCGCGGAGCCCAGCGGAAGATCACCGCCGACGCGACCCAAGCGAGTACCACGCCCAGTGGCACTTCCAGGGGCCTCCACCAGTCGAGCCGCTCTCGGGGCCAGCCGAGGGCCTGCACGACCGCGTTTCCGACGGCATCCCCCGCGACGAGCACGAGGAACCCCAGGACCATCGGCATGCCCGCTGCGAGGGCGAGGAGCAGGGACCGCCCGTACTTGGCCAGGAACGGCCGGTCGCGCTCGATGCCGTAGATGCGGTTGGCGCCTCGCTCGACCTGTCCCATCGCCGAGGCAAGGTTGAGTATGGCGAAGGCGAGACCCAGCCACATGGCGACGGCGTTCCAGACTCCGGAACCGGCGCTGCGCGCCGTGGCGTCCAGAGCGTCCTCGATCAGACTCGCACTGGCGCCCGGCACGATCTGGCCCAGGGTGAGTTCGATGATCCGCCCCACGCTCTCCGTGTGCACGGTGGTGGCCACACCGACCAGCGCGATGGTGAACGGCACCAGCCCGAGGACCACTTGGAATGCGAGCGAACGGGAGTTGGTGAAACCGTCGGCGTAGCGGAACCGGGCGAACGCGTCGAGGAACAGTCGGCGGCCTCCGTAGTGCCTCAGCGCGGTGAGCGCCTCGTCCCCGGACAGCTCGTCCCCGATCATGTCCCGCGTCTGCGGGACGTGCACAACGGTCCCCATGGAGACGTCTCCTCCTGTAGTTCGCGCGGCCGGATGAGGAACGCGCCCTTGCCGCCGGGAGAACCGTACAGCCGGACGACCGCGGGGTCGGCCGTCCGGTGGGTCCAGGGTGACTGCCGGCCGGCTGGTGCGGTGGGACGGAGGAGTGGGTGAATGAGCCGGCGTGGTCGGCCGACGACGCCGGCCACGGACGGGATCGTCGAGCGGGGGCAGGAACTGGGTGACGTCGTTGCGCTGCCGCCGGTCAGCGACGCTGCGAGCGGGATGCCCTGCCTGACGGCGATGTGATGGTGTTTGCTGCGCGGGATCGGCTCCGCCTCGGTCGCCCGTCACCTCGCACCTGGGCCAGGAGTTGGACGCACTCGGCGGTGGCAGCGTCGACTGCGGCGCGGTCGGCGGCGGTGAGGCGCGTACGCCGGGCGGACCAGCGGCGCTGCTCGGCGATCAGGCCTCGGCCCGCGCGGTTCGGCCGCTCTCCGCGCCTCGGCGACCGACAAGAACCGTGACAGGGGTACTCCGGGCTCTCAGGGGTACGCGTGTCCAGCGCCCCCTCGGAAAGGCGCCTGCACGCAGCAATCGTTGAAGTAGTGGGAGATGACATGAGGCTCCGCCAGTCGGCTTCGGCACTGTCCCGGTGGTCCGCGGAAGTGCTGGCGGGGCGGTATCGCCTGGACGCGGTCATCGGCTCGGGTGGCGCCGGTGACGTCCACCGCGGATTCGACCTACGCCTGAAACGACCGGTGGCAGTCAAGATCTTCCGCGCCGGGGCCGACCTCGACATGGAGGAACGCTTCCACAACGAGGCGGTGATCCTGGCCCGGTTGCAACATCCCGGCCTGGTCACGGTCTACGACGCCGGACGGCACCGCGGCCACGCCTACATGGTCATGCAGCTGATCGAAGGCCTCACGCTGAAGGAGCGCATCGCCGCAGGCCCCCTGGCCCCCGGCGAAACCGCCGCGCTCGGTGCCGACCTCGCCCGGGCTCTGTCCCACGCGCACGAGGAAGGGATCGTTCACCGTGACGTGAAGCCCTCGAACATCATCCTGGACGCGTCCGGCCACCCCCACCTGACCGATTTCGGTATCTCCCTGCTGCTCGACGCCACCACCCGCACCGCTACCGGCGAACTCATCGGCACAGCCGCCTACCTGTCCCCCGAGCAGGTGCTCGGCCAGTCCGTCGGCCCGCCGGCCGATGTCTACGCCCTTGGGCTGGTGCTCCTCGAATGCGTCACGGGCAGACTCGAATACGACGGTGGTCCCCTGGAGGCCGCGATCGCGCGACTTCACCGTCGGCCCGAACTGCCCGGCTTCCTGCCGGAAGACCTCGCGGCCCTGCTGCGGGACATGACGGCTTTGGAGGCGCGGGACCGCCCACCGGCACACGACTGCGCCCGGACACTGACCGCCCTGAGCGGCACGACCGATCCCGAGTCCGTTCCGTCCCCGGCTGACGTCACGAGCATGGTTCCCAGGCAGGCGCCGGCGCGGGCCGACGTCACGCATCCGCGTCCGTCGCACCCCGCGGGCGTGAGCACGACGAAGGACGCGCCCGCGCGGGGACGCGTCCTGGTAGCCGGTGGAGCCGCCGCGCTCGCCGCTGTCATGGCCGCCGCTCTCGCCGTCTCCGACGGCTCCTCGTACCAAGGAAGCGGTGACAAAGCGACACGGGCCGCCAGCGGCCCCTCCGCGGAAGCCGTCTCCCCAGGCACGTCCGCTCCCAGGAACGGGGCAGGACCTGCGGCTCCGACGCCCTCGCCCCGCGATGCCTCCGCCGAACAGCTCCGAGCCCCCGATCCGGATGACCCCGGTCTCGGTCAAGGATCCGGTTCGGCCTCCGCCGCCCCGAGCCGGGAGCCGGTCGCCGGCACCGGCACACAGGGCACCACCGCCGCACCGTCGCCTTCCACCGCGGCCGGCACACCGGACAGTCGGGTCACGGAGGTGTCCGACAAGGCAACGCGTGCCGAGACCGGGGCACAGACCCCCAGCGAACAGCCCGGGAAATCCAGCAAGGCCGCGAAGCCTCGGGAGAAGGCACGGACGAGCAAGGACTGACCAGCCTGCGCGTGCGTGACCAGCGGCGGCAGACGGCGTGGTCGCAGCCCCTGTCGCCGTGGATCCAGCCCGCCCGCGTCGGCGCCGGACGCCCCCCCGCGAGCGGATGGGCGCCATGCCCTGCACCAGCGGGATGTGTACCTGGCGCCCCGCCCGGCCGGCTCATGGTCTGTCACCCGGTCTCAGGGCTCCACGCCCCAGCGTCGCGCGATTGCCTCGAGGCGTTCGAGTTCGTGTCGCGCTGCTGTCGGGTGGGCGAGATCGAGGGCCATCCCGGCCCGGGCGGTGATGTAGAGGATGTCCTGGCGGGTGGCGGCGTCGAGGCCCGGGGCGGTCCGGAGACGGCGGCCCGTGACGCTCAGGTAGATCGCGATGCTGTCGAGATCCTCGCGCAGGGACACAGGAAGAACCTGCCGCAGTTCGTCCTTGGCGTAGTCGCGCGCCTGCCGGTCCGCCTCGTGGGGGCCGGGTTCCAAGGGAGCGCAGGGAAGGCCGGCTTCTCGGGCGTCGGCGTACATGTCCGCCACCAGGGCGCGTGCGGACGCGGGATCGCCCCCGGCGTCTGCCGCGCGGGCCGACTCCAGCATGGAGCGCAGGCGGGCCCGGACCTGAGGATCCTCGCCGGTGTGGGCGTTCAAGTAGCCGGACCACACGTCGAACGCCTTGCTCAGCTCGGCATCCAGCATGATCTTGTACACGTCCGGCACTTCGCCGCCCCTCCTGCCGGGCCATCCCGGCATGGACGGCAGCGGACAGGATAGGCCGGGCGCTGGGAGCACTGCCCGTGAATTACCCGGTGCAGCGCGCTGGAGCCCCGCGTTCACCTGAGATGCTCAGTCACGTGTGCCCTTCGCAGTCATCGCCTGACGGGGTCGGTGGTCAGGCGAACGGGTCGGAGTCGGCGTGGAGCCGGTCGCGGATCTCCTGCCGCTTCCGCTGGGCCGACAGGGAGGGGAGGCCTGCGATGGCCTCAGCGGGCCGGCCTTGTCTGATGAGGAGGTTCGCCAGCTCTTGTGGCGCTTGTGACCCGGCGGACGATCGGAGCAGGGCGAGGGCCTCGTCCACGCGGCCGACCTTCTCCAGCAGCCGCGCGATCGTCCCGTCCCTGTCCCAGCACTCCTCCGGCGACAGCGCCATGGCCTCCGCGATGGCCTCCTCGTGGCGTCCGGCCGCCGCCAGCAGCCACAGCCGCTTGGAGTTGACCGAGTACGCGTGCTCCTTGACGTACTGTGCGCTGCGCTCGTCCAGGAGTCTCAGAGCCTGCTCCGGTCGCCCGTCCTCGACCAGCAGGTGCAGCACCCATTCCAGGTGATTGCCGCAGTCGTAGTACTCGAAGGTGGGCCGTCCGACCTCGACGGCGTCGTCGATCCGGCCCTGTCGGGCCAGCAGGTCCACGAGGGTACTGCGGTGGTGGGGATGGTCGGTGGCGTGGATGATCTCCCGCAGAATGATCTCGGCCTCCTGCGCCCGGCCCCGGTCCTCCAGCGCCTTCACATACGGCTTCAGGGCGGCGGTCGCGTGGTCGCCGGTGGCCAGCTCGCGCAGCTCATCGATGCGACCGTGACGCGCCAGCAACTCCGCGTAGAACTCGACGGTGTTCTGCACCAGGTACCGGCACGAGGTCACGTCCGCCCCGAGCCTGCGGACCGCCTCGTCGACGCGCCCGGCACGCTCGAGGACCCGGGCCTGGAGAGTCAGGGCCTGCTCGCCGGGATGGCACCACTCGCCTTCCGCCCTGGCCCGTCGGGCTCCCTCCGCCCAGGGGGCCAACAGCTCCAGGACACGTTCGTCCCGATCCCGCCCCTCGGTCATCTCCACCAGGGTCGACTGCAGCCACCAGTCCTCGAGGTGGGGAGCGAGGACCTCGATCGCGTCGTCCAACCGCCCGGCTCGGGCGAGCAGCAGGGCGTAGTCCCGCCACTGGCGGCCCTCCTTCACCGGCTCGTCCGGGCGGACCAGGGCCAGTGCCTCGTCGACCCGCCCCGTCCGGAAGCGGACTTCGGCGGCCTCTGTGACCGCGGGCTTCCAGCCGGTTGCGGCGAACGGCTGGATCACGGCCCACGCCCTCTCGTGGTTCCCCGCCGCACACAGTTCGCGCACCGCCGCCAGCGCGCAGAACCACTCACCCCGCTCGCCCGCGGCCTGCTCCACGAGATCCAGGTGCCCGAGGCCGAGGAGGAGGTCCGCCGTCCGGGGTGTGATGCCCCCGTACGTCCGCGCCTGCCACTGAAGATCATCGACGTTCATGGCGGGGAGCATAGGGAGGCCCACTGACATTCCCGTCGGCCGAATGACCGCCCGAAGGGTGGCTCTGGGCCGGCAGGAACGTGGCGTGGTGCGGCAGGCGGACGCAGTGGGGTGGGCGGGTGCGCGAGGTACTGGAACGCCGACGGGGCGGCGTACGCCGACACGATGTCGGAGTACGCCGCCCTGGAGGAGGACGAGGTGCCGGCCCTACTTCGGGTCGCGGTTGAACAGCGAGGTGGACCAGCGGTAGCCGAGCACCGCGAGGCCGAGGCTCCAGGCGACGGCGAGCCATCCGTTGTGGCCGATCTCGGTGCCGAGCAGCAGTCCGCGCAGGGTTTCGATGGCCGGGGTGAACGGCTGGTACTCGGCGATCGGCCGGAACCAGCCCGGCATCGCGTCGACGGGGACGAAGGCGCTGGACAGGAGTGGCAGGACCATCAGTGGCAGGGCGTTGTTACTGGCGGCCTCGGCGTTCGGGCTGGACAGGCCCATGCCGACCGCGATCCAGGTGAGCGCCAGGGAGACGAGCGCCAGCAGCCCGACCGCCAGCATGCACTCCGGGAGGGTGGCATCCGTGGTCCGGAACCCGATCGCCACCGCGACGGCCCCGACGAGGACCACGCTCATCACGCACTGCAGCACACTGCCGACGACGTGCCCGATGAGTACCGACCCGCGGTGGATCGCCATCGTACGGAAGCGGGCGATGATGCCCTCGGTCATATCCATGGCGACGGACACCGCGCTGCCGATCGTGGTGCCGCCGATGGTCAGCATCAGGATGCCCGGGACGAGATACGCGAGGTACGCGGACCGGCCGGTGCCTCCGTCCCCGATGCCGGCGCTCATCACGTCGCCGAAGATGTAGACGAAGAGCAGTAGCAGCATGATCGGCGTGAGCAGCAGGTTCAGGGTGAGGGACGGGTAGCGCCGGGCGTGCAGCAGGTTGCGGCGCAGCATCGTGGACGAGTCGCGTACGGCGAGGGAGAGCCGGGCCGGGCGGGCGGGAGCCAGGGGGGTGCTCATCGGACGTTCTCCTTGGGCTGGTGGGGGACGTTGGCGGGGCCGGTCAGGGCGAAGAAGACGTCGTCGAGGTCGGGGGTGTGCACG